>CAWEAQ010000001.1:0-622616 GCA_963807205.1 uncultured Solibacteraceae bacterium
ACGCGATCAAGTATCGTTACCGGTTTCATGCCGTGCTGCCCGCACCCATCCCAGGGGAGCCACCGGGCATCAATCTGTCGAACGTGGAATGGTGGCAGTACGTCGGACTGAATGAGCGCCACAACCTCGCGATGGCCATCAAGCCGTACCTCGAAGATAGACAGGCTCATTGGCAGTCCGTCTGTGCGTTGGGCAAGTCTGCCGATGCGAACAACGGCACGGGCGCATCACGAAAATCGGAGCCTGCACGCGACGCTGTCGCTAAGCCCGATGCACACGTGCCTAAGGAATTCGGCAAGCCGAAGAAACGCGTGAGGCGGAACCCAAAGTATGAAGTGATCGACAAAGCACTCCAAGAGATCGCAGAGAGCCGGCCCAGTTCGCAAGAGGAGATTTTGCAGTCGCTCGATGGACGCCGAGTGGTGACTCCTCCTGCCGAACCCTTCGTGACCGCCCGCGGATGGATGCCTGGGTTCAAGCGGGACGCACCAGCCGCCCGTGCGTGGCTTTCAAAACGGTGGGCAGAGTTAGACTTGCCATCTTTGCCGCGAGGCCCGAAGAAGTAGTTGCAGTAACTACTCTGGGTAATTACTCCAGCACTCCCGTAAGTCGCTGTAAATAAGCGGCTTGCTGGGTCGGCCCAGATCGGGCACCACTCCACAACTCGACGTTTTCTACATAAAGCTCCAAAATCCAATCAGAAACTGCAATTCGGGTTTCTCCCCTCGCCCTGGGGTCATCGGGAGAGCAAAGGCCGGAGGAGTCCCCAAACATGCTGTTTGATGGTGCAGAACTACGCGATATTATCGACCGCACTCCGGACGTGATAGAGCTTCGCAATGAGTATGGCCGCTGTTGCCGGATTCTTTCCAGTGCTGAGGCGCTCTCTTTGGATCTGGACCTTTTCGTGGGCATCGGAAACCGGCGCCGCATTCGATTTCTCCGCTGGCGCACCCGGAAGTTCACACTAAACGCCGGAAGCCATACAACGCAGCGACTGAAAGGCGAGGCCGAACAAAACATCGCTCATCCGCTGGTCCGGGAACACCGGCCTGCTTGGAGTAAATGATGACCAAGTTGATTACCATTCCGAAATTCGCGGAAGCCACAGGCCTGCCGTACCGGCTCTGTCTTCACCTGGTTGGGACAGGCCAGATTCCGTCTGTTGCCGTCGGACGCCGGCACCGAATCGATGTGCGCTGGGTGGAGCAATGGCTGGCGACCGGCGGGTATCTCTCTTCGGGGCAAGAAGCGCCGACGCAACATCGAGAGGCCGCACGCATTTTCCATGCTGAACCAAGGAGCGCAGCCCGCTAGGATTAGCCGCTGGCCACGCGAACTTCTTTTTCCAACCGCTATGCACGCACAGAGCAATTGCGCCGACCGAAGTCGAGGGCAGATAGATGCTGCCGCGCGCGCCGCAATCGAACTGCGCGCGGGCCGGGCGCTCACCGATGCCGAATGGGCGGCGGCGCGCGCCAGGCTCCTGGAGTTCGCGGGTATTCTGCGCGGTTGGGACCGAAAGACGACGGCGTCGCGGCGAGGTAATGTTGAGGTGCTATGCCAGCCAGAACCTTAACATTGACGCCAGCCTCCAAGAACGGGACGGCGGCGCGTGCCATCCAAGTCGTGCTGTATGCCAGGGTGTCTAGCAAAGATCAGGAGAAGGAGGGCTTCAGCATCCCAGCGCAACTACGTCTCCTGCGAGATTACGCCACGAACAAAGGCTTTGTGATTGCGCAGGAGTTCACCGACGTTGAAACCGCCAAGGCGAGCGGTCGAACGAACTTCAACGAAATGATGCTGTATCTGAAAAAGCACCAGACCAAGTGCCGGACGATCCTGGTGGAGAAGACTGATCGCCTTTACCGGAACATCAAGGATTACGCGACCGTAGACGAGTTCGACGTTGAGGTCCACTTCGTCAAAGAGAACGAAATCATCAGCCGCTCATCACGGTCGAACGAACAGTTCGTGCACGGGATAAAGGTCTTGATGGCCCGCAATTACAGCCAGAACTTGGGTGAGGAGACCGTGAAGGGGATGACCGAGAAAGCGTGTGCTGGCATCTACCCAAGCTGCGCCCCGGTTGGATATCGGAATGCGGACGGTCCCAACGGCAAGCGTGTGATTATCTCGGACCCGGAGGTTGCGCCGACAATAACCGAATTGTTCGGCCGGTTCGCCAGCGGCCGATATTCGCTGAAGGCACTCGTGAAGGAAGCTAACGGTGAAGGTCTCAAGCTGCGCGGTCGCAAGCTCTACAGCAGTGTCGTTCACCAGATCCTGAGGAAGCGGTTGTACACCGGCGATTTTGATTGGGACGGCACTACGTACACGGGCTCTCACGAGCCTCTGGTCACTCGCGAATGTTGGCAGCGTGTTCAGACGTTGCTGGATGCTCGCGCCGAGAACAGGACCCGGAAAGTGAAGCACGACTTCGCGTACACCGGACTGGTCCACTGCGGCCATTGCGGCTGCCTGTTTGTCGGCGAGCTGAAGAAGCGGAAGTACGTGTACTACCACTGCACTGGCAACCGGGGAAAATGCGAGGAGCCATACACCCGTCAGGAAATTCTCGCACGGGAGTTCGCCGAAATTCTGCAGGAGCTGGTCATTCCGCAAGCCATCCTCGAATGGCTCGGTAGCGATGTGCTCACCTCCGACCAGACCGAGCAGGCGGCCCGCGCGCAGGCGATCAAGAAGTTGCAGGCCCGGCACGAGCAAATCCAGGCACGCATCGAGACGATGTACATGGACAAGCTCGATGGGCGGATCACGCAGGAGTTTTTCGACAAGCAATCGGCGACTTGGCGCTCCGAACAGGACGGGCTGCAGCGCAAGATCCAAGAGACCCTGAAGGCCACGCCGGCCCCAATCGATCAGGCACTCGACATGCTGCGCCTGACGAGCCGGGCGAGCGAGTTATTCCTGCAGCAGACCGCCGCCGAGCAACGCCGATTGCTCCAGGTGGTTGTTGAAAAGGCGGCGTGGCAGGACGGCGCGTTGCGAACGACCCTGTTCGAACCGTTCGAGATCTTGCGCCATTCGAACCAGGAAAGTTATAGAAAAGAAAAGGAAAACGGCGGGTCAGGACGCGATATGGGAATTTGGCTCCCCAGCCCGGACTCGAACCGGGAACTCTGGGGGTACCCCCTAGCGGTTCGACGGTGCTCGCATGTGGTTTCTCGATCGCGCGATGCGACTGCCCATGTCTCTCAAATGCCATTCACCTTCTGCCATTTCCCGCCGGGGCCGGAAGGTTGAAAGAATGGCCCAAAGTTCAAGAACCAGCCGATCGCGACGAGGCCGGCTGGGCCGATAGTGAAACAACGAGATTTTAGATGGAACTCCGGACCGGCATTGGGATTAGGAGTGGATGCCCAATCATCATTCTCTTCCCTTGGATGCCGGGCTGAGCTTCAGCAACACCGCCCCGTGCGCCGGAACTTGCAGCGCGAGTTTTGTGTCGCATTTTCCCAGGTTCTTGTGCTGCCAGAGATCGCGGGCGATCCAGTTGCCCGAAAGCGCGGCTTCATCCCAGTTGAGAGTCACTTCCGTGGCGTTGCCGCCGCGGTTGAACAACCCGGCCGCCCGGTTGCCATCCTTCAACTCGCGGATCCAAACCTCGGTGCGCGAGTTCGCCGGGCCTTGCTGACTGACGCGGGTGGCGGGTTTCACCAGCGAGTCCTGATTCACGGCGAGCACCTCGTCGTTGGAGATGAGGCCCAGGTCCCACGGGGTGTTGTCGGGCAAATTTCCTCCGAGCATTAACGGCGAGGGCGCGAGGCACCAGAATGACATGAGCATAATCTGCTCGTCGTGGGAAAAGCTGCACACGCGGTCGCCGCCGCCGGCTTTGGAACGGATGCAAATGTGTCCAAACGGGATCATGTCGGCATCGGGATAATGACCGGGGCCGGTGAGATCGTGCCAGGGATACACGAGATCGAACTGGCGGTCGAGGCTACTCCACCTGTCCCAGAAGTCGGCGGAGATGCGCCACATGTTGACATGGGTTAGAACGTGCTGGCCGTCGCGCTGGGCCGGGGGGCCGGCGGAAATCGAATAGACGATCGCCCGGCCGCACCTGTCAATAGCGCGGCGGATCATCTCGCTTTCGCCGGCGCGGTAGTTGGGGCTGATGTCATCAACCTTGACAAAGTCAACGCCCCAAGCGGCATAGAGCTTGAACAAGGAGTCATACCACGCCTGACCAGCGGCATTGCTGCGAACGCCAAACATATCCGGGCACCATTCGCCAGGCCGGCTGGGGTCGCCGGCGTCGGCAGCGGTGAATTCGGAATCGGCTATGGGAGTCCTGGCCAGCACCGCCTGCCGCGGGATGCCGCGCATATAATGCACGCCGAACCTGAGGCCCATCTTGTGGAGCATGTCGGCGAGGGGCTTGAAGCCTTTGCCGCCGGCGCTCGAGGGAAAACGGTTCTCGGCCGGGAGCAATCGGCCGAAGGCGTCAGCGGGAAGCTTGGCTCCGGTGCGCAGTTGGTTGAGGAGGTGGTCGTTGCCCGGCGGCTCAGGGTCATACCAGCGGAAGTCAATGACAATGTAGTTCCAGCCGTGGGGCAGAAGCTTCTCCTTAACGTATTGGGCGTTGGCCAGCACCTCGGCTTCGGTGACGGTGTCGCCGAAAGCGTCGTAACTATTCCAGCCAATGGGAGGCGTTGGGGCAAAGTCGTAAAAGCGAAATTCAGGCCTGGCACTTTGCGCCGAAACCGTTATCGCAACGGATGCAGCGGCGAGAAACGCCAGCGCAGTTAGCGCAGCTTTGCGGCGAAATGTGAGGCTCATCGGATAGGGTTTGCTTTTCATTGGACCACCAGGGCATCCACGGCCACTGGCCCGGAGCCGCGATTGATAATTTTGATGGAATGTTTGCCGGGAGTCAGGCCGGTTACTTTACACGCCGGCTGCTGGGCCAGACGCGGGCCGCTGGTGGACTCATCCGCTGTGGCGCGGGTTCGGCCGTCAATTTGAACTTCAATTCTCCCGGCTCCGGCTTCCTTCGGCGCGATAACCGAGACGCCGCTGCCGGTGAACGAAGAACTCCACACATCGCCGGGCGTTTGGCTGATGGTGAGGTCGTTGTTGAAGTCGCCGGTGCCCAGGTTGGAGCGGCGCATCCACCCCGGAGCCACCACGCCCGGGTCGTCGTCGTTAATCCAGCCTTTGTCATGGGTAATGCGCAGAACGCGGATGGCAGTTGCCAGCGATTGATCGGCGATCCCCGGCAGCGGCTGCGCCGATCCCGTTGGCGTCACCAGAAGCCCCTGATCGCCTTGAACAAATGTCAGCGCCACGTCAGAGCCGACCAGTTCGACTTTGGACACTTTGCCCAACGTTGCTCCGCCAGCGCGCAGCGCCTTGAGAGTTACCGGCCCCCCGGTCCAATCGAGCAGAGTGGCATAGACCTTGCCCCCGTTGCGCGTGTAATTAACTGAACTATCGCCAGCCACTTCAAACGGGCGCGAGGCATAAACGGCTTCGCCATTCACCTTCAGCCACGCGCCGACGTCTTTGGCAATGCGAATCACTTCAAGGTCCAGATCGCCGCGGCCGTGTTGGGTAAGGTTGAGTAACATGGTTCCATTCCGGGAGACGTTTTGCATTAACAAGCCGACTAGTTTCCTGGCATCCAAGTACTTTTGTCCGGATTTGTAGTGCCAATCGGCGATGGTGGTTTCGGTCTGGAATGAATAGGCCATGATCTCAGGTTCGATAACGGCCTCCGTGCTCTTGACCAGCGAATGGTCAACGAAAGGAAGCAGTTCGGGACTGTTTTGGAAGCTGTTGTAACGCCCGCCCACGCCCTTCAGATTGAGCACTGCCTCCATCTTTCCATGGTTCCACCGCAACGACTTGTTGTAGTAATTCGCGGCCAATTGCGGCGCAAGAAATCCCAATCCCATGTGAACGCCAACATCCACTTGCGAGTCGCCGGCGTGCTCGTCGAAGTAGATCGCATCGGGATGATACTTGGTGATGGCGTCATCCACCCGCCACATGAACTGGTTGGCAAAAGGGGAGAGCAACGGATCGTTGTCCGGACTGCGCGGCCCCCTCGCGATGGTGTGCGGGGGTCCGTAGAGGTCCACCGGATCCAGACCTTCCCACCACTTACCTTTTCCGTCCAAAACGGTCTGTAGCGCGTCCTTAGGCACGCCTTGCTTCGGACCTTGCTTGTCGCTGGTGTAACGCACCGGCATGAATTGGCCCCAGGTCCTCCCCGGCGAGTTATGGAAGCCGATGCCGAAATGCAGCCCGCGCTGGCGCGCGATCTTTTCCCAGGCGCCTACGATGTCCACCTTGGGGCCGACGCGCACCGAGTTCCACGGTTGGTAGGCCGAATCCCAGCAGTCGAAGTTGTCGTGGTGAACGCCCATGGCCATGAAGTAACGCGCGCCCATCTCGACATACAAATCCATCAGCTCGTTCGGATTCCACCGGTCAATCACCCAGTTGTGTGCGATGTCCTTGTAACCGTATTCCGACGGATGGCCGAAGTGTTCGAGATGGTATTTGTATTGCGCACTGCCCTCCTGATACATGCCGCGAGCATACCAATCGCCATCCTCGGGCATGGACTGCGGATCCCAATGTGCCCACGCGCCGAACTTGGCGTCGCGCCACCACTCTGGCGTGACGTAAAGCTGGCCGATCGCCTTCCAGTCGGAGGAATAAGGCCCGGCGGCCACCGGCAGTGGCGGCAAATTCCAAATGTCCGGCGGCAAACCGAGGTCGCCGTCGCCGACAATGATCTTGTCGAGATTCACCGCGACATCATTGGTTGCCAGGCCGATGGTCAGTGTGGCGTTGGCGGGAATCGACAGGTCAATGATCGCGTGGAGAAAGGAATTGGTGAGCGCTCCCGACGAGTGAACGTTCACCTTGCGTGCCGGTTGGTCGTTGACAGCGACACTGATCGTGCCCGCTTTCACCGAGGCATAGCGAATCGCCAATCTGCTGGCCGCGGGTAGGCCGGCGAACTTGACGCCCTGGCCAGGCTCGGCCAGAGCGACCAGAGAGCCGCCCGAAGCCGCAGTATCGTTCACCTTGGATGCGCCGCTAATGAGTTCGGCGGATTTCGCATCGAACGTGCGCGTTGCAGCAGCGATGGTCGAAGGCCAAGCGCAGAACATCATCAACAAGGATGAGGCCAGGACACTTCGGGTGGCGCAGATCAACCTCAGCATGAGCCTATGCTGGCACACAGCATATATAGAGGCAACTGCGATTCTCCGGCTGCCGCGTGCTTTCGCGTTTTCTACAAGGAATGCGTCCGGTGCAGTCCCGCGCGAACGGGACAGTTCTTCGTCGACAATCCTGGAGGTAATATGATCCGCTACGAAGAAGAGGCGAGGTTCCCGGAGGATGGGGGGCCGACCGGCACACCGTGGTGGAATGGCGGGATTACGTGAAGATCGGAGACGCTACCCGCTTGTTGCCGGTTCGAGTGGAAATCATGAGCCGCAATGCGGACGGCTATTGGTCGCGGGCGGATGTGGAGTACAAGAATCACCGCCACTTTGAGGCTTCGACAAACATCGTCTACCACTGAACCCGGTCCCGCGTTCACACTTGTTTTCGCACCCCACAGTAATTCGTGTGTCAGCGATCCGGCCCGCAATGAACCGCCCGGCCAGCCGTGCGCCCGCTCGCCGCAGTCAGCACCGAGTAGGTGCGCCCGCCCCCTGACGATCGCGGTTCCGGCCACGCCGAAACGGGGCTGCGAGCGTGAGGGGGCGGACTCGACGGCAGCGGGCCTTCGGACGGATTACGGGCTGGCCGCGCTCCTTCCGAGCGAGCCAAGATGCCGTACCATGAAATAGGAGCCGAAATGAGCAAACGGGAACTGATTGCTCGCGAGTTGGATCGAATGCCGGAGCAGGATCTCGACAAGTTGCTGGCGTTCCTGCGATGGCTTAAGGACGCGCATGCCGAGGCTGCAATGCCGGCGCTGGCCTCCGGGTCTTCACTGGCCAAGGACTGGCTTACGCCCGAGGAGGATTCGGCCTGGGCCAATTTGTAAGAGGCGACATCGTAGTCCTCGACTTTCCCTTCTCGGACCTCAGTCAGACCAAGCGGCGGCCGGCGCTCGTTCTCGTAGAGCTCAAGGGCAATGACCTTATCCTATGCCAGGTAACCAGTCAGGTTCGAACCGATGAGTATGCGATCCGGCTCGATCAGGCCGACTTCGTCTCGGGCGGACTAAACCAGAGCAGCCAACTGCGTCCGAATCGTCTTTTCACGGCCGATGTGGGCATCGTGGCCTACCGCGCCGGCCGCATTTCCGAGGCCAAGCTAATCGAAGTTGTGGACCGCCTGATCGCGATAATCAAACAGGCTTGAGCGGCCCGCGGCGCCATGGACCGTTGGTATCGAGTGGCAAAGCGGGCGGTCTGGTCCAGCTTCGCGGAGGTAAGACAGACCTTCAACACCGCGGATTTTGTGGCACCTTACGTGGTCTTCGATATCGGTGGCAGCAAATACCGGCTCATCGCGGAGATGAACTTCGCAAGAAGAGTGTTGTTCATCCGCTGCATCGTAACGCACCAGGAGTATGAGAAGGGAGCATGGAGATCGTGAGCGTTACACTAACCGTCGATCCCAAAAAGTACGCCCGGCTCGCGAACCGGGTGGTCGTCAAAGCCATCGAATCCGAGGAAGAATACGACCACATGGTCGCCGCCGTGGAACACTTGATGGACAAGGGCGAGGTCCGCTTGTCCCCCGAGGAATCGGCTCTGCTGGAAACCATGGCGATCTTGGTCCGGGCTTACGACGATCGCTATCATCCTCTGCCTTCGGCTGCTCCCAACGAAACACTGGCCTACCTAATGGAAAGGAGCGGACGGACCGCCAAGGACCTGTTGCCGATTCTAGGCACGCGCGGCCGGGTCTCGGAGGTATTGAACGGGAAGCGTTCCATCAGCAAGGAGCAGGCCAGGAAGCTCGCGTCGCTGTTCAAGGTCACAATCGATCTCTTCATCTAACTGGCCCGCGCCCACCCGGCGCCGCGTTCACACCCGTGTTCGCCCCCCTCGGAACGCCCCCCGCCCGTCCTGATATCCTGGAAAACAGTATTTCCTTTTGCACCCATGAAAAAACTCCTAGCTCTCAATCGCAGCGAAATCGCCATCCGCATCCTACGCGCGGCCGATGAACTGGGCCTGCGGACGGTGGCCATCTACTCACAGGAGGACCGCCTCTCCCTGCACCGCTTCAAGGCCGACGAGGCCTACCTGGTGGGCGAAGGCAAGGGCCCCGTCGAAGCCTATCTCGATATCGAGGGCATCGTCGCGCTGGCGGTCGAAAAGGGAGTCGACGCCATCCATCCGGGCTACGGCTTCCTGGCCGAGAACCCCGCGCTGCCTGAAGCCTGCGAACGCGCCGGCATCACCTTCATCGGACCGTCTCCGCGCATCCTCGAACTTCTGGGCGACAAGACCGCCGCACGCCGCCTGGCGCGGAAGGCCGGGATTCCGGTGGTGCCCGGCGGCGAACAGCCGATCGCCAATATGCGGCAGGCCGAGAAAGCTACGCGAGAGACCGGCTTCCCGCTGATCGTCAAGGCGGCCTTCGGCGGCGGTGGACGCGGTATGCGAGTGGTGCAGAATGCCGCCGAGTTCCGCGGCCTGTTCGATGAAGCCAGCCGCGAAGCCGCCGCCGCGTTCGGCAACGGCGCGGTCTTCCTGGAGCGCTTCGTGCGCCGCGCGCGCCACATCGAAGTGCAGATCCTGGGCGACCAGCACGGCGAAATTCTGCACCTCCACGAGCGCGATTGCTCGGTGCAGCGGCGCCATCAGAAGGTGGTCGAAGTGGCGCCCGCCGTGGGGCTCGATCCGGCCATCCGCTCCGCGCTCGCCGAAGCTGCCGTTGCCATCGCCCGCGAGGCGGGTTATTACAACGCCGGCACGGTCGAGTTCCTGGTGGACGCCGACACCGGCGAGTGGTACTTCATCGAGGTCAACCCGCGCATCCAGGTGGAACACACCGTCACCGAAGTGGTCACCGGCATCGACCTGGTGCGCTGCCAGATCCAGGTGGCCCAGGGCCTGGCCCTGCACGGCCCGGAAATGAATCTGCCGCCGCAGGACAAGATTCCGCTCTACGGTTACGCCCTGCAATGCCGCATCACCACCGAGGATCCGTCGAACAACTTCGTGCCGGATTACGGCAAGCTCTCCACCTATCGCTCGCCCGCGGGCTTCGGCATTCGGCTGGACGGCGTCGGCCTACTCCGGCGCGGTCATCACGCCCTACTACGACTCGCTGCTGGTGAAGGCCACCGCCTGGGGGCGCGAGTTCCGCCACGCCTGCCAGCGCATGGACCGTAGCCTGCGCGAGTTCCGCATACGCGGCGTGAAGACCAACATTCCGTTCCTGGAGAACGTGGTCAACCACCCCGATTTCCAGGCAGGCCGCGTGACCACTCGCTGGCTGGGCGAAACTCCCGCGCTGTTCCGCTTCGCCGCCCGCCGCGACCGCGCCACGCGCCTGCTCAGCTACCTGGGCGACGTAATCGTCAACGGCAACCCCGCCGTCGCCGGCAAGCCCAAGCCGCGCCGCACCGCTCCCGCGCCCGTCGCGCCGCACGATGGCTCCGCGCCGCCCGATGGCACGCGGCAGCTCCTGCTATCCCTCGGCGCCGAGGGCTTCGCCGAGTGGACCCTGCGCCAGAAGGGCCTGCTGCTCACCGACACCACCTTCCGCGACGCGCACCAATCCCTGCTGGCCACGCGCGTCCGCACCTACGACATGCTGGGCATCGCCAACTTCGTGGCCCACCGTCTGCACAACCTATACAGCCTGGAGATGTGGGGCGGCGCCACCTTCGACGTCGCGATGCGCTTCCTGCACGAAGACCCCTTCGCGCGGCTGCGCCAACTGCGCGAGGCCATCCCCAATATCTGTTTCCAGATGCTGCTGCGCGCCTCCAACGCCGTGGGCTATACGGCGTATCCCGACAACGTGGTGGCGGCTTTCATCCAGGAGGCCGCGGCGCAGGGCATCGACATTTTCCGCATCTTCGATTCCCTCAACTGGCTGCCCAACATGAAGGTCTCGATGGAAGCCGTGCGCCGCACCAACAGCGTCTGCGAAGCGGCCGTCTGTTACACCGGCGACATACTCGATCCGCGCCGCGATAAGTACCCGCTGACTTACTACGTGCGCATGGCCAAGGAACTGGAGCGCATGGGCGCCCACATTCTGGCCATCAAGGATATGGCGGGCTTGTGCAAGCCTTACGCCGCCGAAAAGCTGGTGAAGACGCTGCGGCAGGAAGTCGGCATCCCGATTCACTTCCACACCCACGACACCAGCGGCATCAACGCCGCCAGCATTCTGAAGGCCTGCGACGCCGGAGTCCACGTGGCCGACGCTGCGGCGGCTTCCATGAGCGGGCAGACCAGCCAGCCCAACCTCAACTCCATCGTGGCCGCTCTCGATCATGGCCGGCGCTCCAGCGGCCTCTCGACTCGAGGCGCTCAACGAATACGCCAATTACTGGGAAGTGGTGCGCGAATACTACGCCCCCTTCGACACCGCTCCCAGCGCCGGCACCGCCGAGGTCTACATCCACGAAATGCCCGGCGGCCAGTACACCAACTTCAAGGCGCAGGCCGAATCCATGGGCCTGGGCGACCGCTGGCACGAACTGGCCCGCACCTACGCCGACGTCAACATGGCGTTCGGGGACATCGTGAAGGTGACGCCCTCCAGCAAGGTAGTGGGCGACATGGCCATCTTCCTGCTCACCCACGACATGACCATGGAGCAGTTCGCGCGCCTGGGTCCCGGCCACACGCTCACCCTGCCCGCGTCCGTGATCGACATGTTCATGGGTTCGCTGGGAGAGCCCGATGGCGGCTGGCCGAAGAAGATCCAGGAGATCGTGCTGCGCGGCGCGAAGCCCAACCGCGGGCGCCCCGGCGCGCAGCTTCCGAAGGCCGATTTCGAAGAGGTGGCCGCGGTCATCGAGAAGAAGATCGGGCGCCATCCGTCGGACGACGAGGTGCTCAGCTACCTGATGTACCCCGACGTGTTCCTCAAATTCGCCAAGGCTCGCCAGGCCTTCGGCGATGTCGACCGGCTCCCCACGCCGCAGTTCTATTACGGCATGGAGCGCGGCCAGGACATCTCGGTCGCGATCGAACCGGGCAAGGCGCTGGCCATCAAGTTTCAGACGGTGGGCGAGCCGCACCCCGACGGCACGCGCACGGTCTTTTTCGAGCTGAACGGCCAGCCGCGGGAAGTCTCCGTGCGCGACCGCGGCCTTGAGGTAAAGGTGAAGGCGCGGCGCATGGCCGACCCCTCCAAGCCCGGCGAAATCGGCGCGCCCATTCCCGGCGTTGTCTCCATCGTGGCCGCGGAGCTTGGCCAGACCGTGCACAAGGACGACCGGCTGCTGGTGATGGAAGCTATGAAGATGCAGAGCACCATCTACTCGCCGGTTACGGGTAAGGTGAAGGAGTTGCTGGTTCAGCCCGGCCGGCAGGTCGAGGCCAAGGAGTTGCTGCTGGTGATCGAGTAGCTGGGGGAATGAGGACCCACCCGCCCCGCGTCTGCTACATTAAGTGTCGGTGATCCCCACCGAGCCAGAGGCCTTCCTGTTGTTGGAGGGCGCAGCCCGCCGCTTCCCGCTGCACCCCGGTACATCCTGGGCCATCGGCCGCGGCGATGGCTGCGCCGTCATGCTGGAGAGCCGCTCCGTGTCCCGTCTCCACGCCCTCATTCAACGGCGCGAGGCCGGCGACTATTCTCTCGTGGATCTCGGCAGCCGCAACGGCTGCTTCGTGAATGGCCAGCGCGTCAGCCTGCCCCGCATTCTCGGCGATGGCGACCGCCTCGCCTTCGGCGATCAGCAGTTGCTATTTCGCGCCGCCCGCCGTAGGCCTCTCGAAACCGCGCTTCCCGGCGACTCCATCCGCGAGGAGACCACCGCGGCCATGAACGTGAAGAGCCTGGCAACGATCCTGGTAGTCGATCTGCGCGATTTCTCCCGCCTCGCCCGCTCCGTGCCCGAGGCCGTGCTGGCGCAGACCGTGGGCACGTGGTTCCTGCACGCCGGACAGATCGCCCAGCGCCACGGAAGCTGGGCGCGGAAATACATCGGCGACGCCGTCATGGCCGTTTGGCTGCACGACGACCCGGCCCGCCTCGCCGCCGATATCGCCCGCGTCCTGCGCGCGGCCGCCGAGATCCAAGCCGCCACCGCCGCCATTCATCTCCAGTTGCCGCTCCCCGCGCCGCTGCGCATGGGCGCCGGCATCAACACCGGCACGGCCATCGTCGGCGGCGGCGATAGTACCGCGCTGGGCGAAACGGTCAACGCCGCCTTCCGCCTGGAGAGCGCCACCAAGCAACTGGGCCTGGGCGTTGCGCTTGGCGAACGCACCTACTCCGAGCTGCGCCTCTCCGGCGATTCCCCGTTCGTGCGCCGCGAAGTGGAGTTAAAAGGCTACGATTCCCCGCGCCCCGTGTGGGCCATTTCGTTCGAAGACCTGCACGGGTTCTTGAAAGGGCAAGCGTCCGCCCCGACGCAGCGGCCCTTGTAAGTCACCTTGAATGAAGCCTGAGGCGTCGCGTGGAGGCCACGCAGGCCAAGCTCGGTCACGAGGGCGCGCGCATAGACCTTCTCAAGGAATCCACTGCCAAGGGTGTTTGACACCTCAAAGACCGCCCCTAGCACGCGCTCCATGAGAGAATCCAAAATCCGCGTTCATCCGCGTTCATCAGCGGCCCATATTTTTGTGTCGCCCAGCGCAATTAGGTCTAGGGTTAATTGCTGGCCGCTGATGAACGCCGATGAACGCGGATTGAAAACAGCCGAACCCGCCGCCGCCCACGCGCCGCCCCCCGCCACTCATCCACACCTCCAGCCACCCTTCCGAAATCCGTTGGCCCCTAGCGCCGCCCCCGCGTAAACTCGACTCTCGATGCGCAAACTCGTTCTGCTCTTCACGGCCGCGCTCGCCGCCCAGGCCGTCACCATCCACGGCACCGTCGTGGATTCCAAAACCCGCGAGCCCCTCGGCAAGGCCCTCGTCTCCATTCGCAGCCAGCATCTAGCCGTCTGATCTAAATCAGATCTTAATGAATGTAGCAGGATTTTGCGGGTTTCAGGCAGCCTTTATCCGCGGGAAAGCCTGATAGATCAGTTCATCGAGTTGTGCATCCAGGCGATCCAGAGAGGCGCGGAGCGGGAACGGCAAGACGGCATCGTTGCCGGTGAACATCGCCACGGCGGGTCGGAAGACCCTCGCCTCCAGACGCGAGAACAGCCGCGCGACCTTCCAGCCGTAGGGTGTGACGAAATAGCGGTGGGTGCGGGGCGGCCGGAAAATGAGGCCCTTGAGCCGCAGACGGCGCAGGTCGTAGGTCATCTGAGCGCCGGTGTATTCGGCGATGGTAACGCCGAGAAGGTCGGCGACCAGGCCGCGCAGGTCGCGATTATGGAAGCCGTCGATCAAGTGCTGAAACAGGGTCAAGGCCAGGAGCAACGCCATGACTCGGGGTTGGCCGAACTTCAGTGCCGGCGCCTTCTCACCGCTTTCGGTAACGGTCGGTTGCACCACGCGTTGGATGCTGTCGCCGCTCAAGCCGCTGTTATGGCTGACGCGTTCGACATCCAGCAAGCGCCGGTTGATCTCACGGCCGATCTTTTGTAGATAGGGCAGGTTGGATAACCCCTTGTTCACATCGAAGTCCTTCGGGTTGCGGAAGGTCCCCTCCGTCCGGCAACCGCGGCCTTCTTTGAAATACTGCTTCAGATCGAAGTTCTTGTAGTTGATATGCAGGCTCGGATGTACGCCGTCCTGAATCACGCGCGTGCGGAATTCTCCGGGTGTTTTCTTGGTCACCACCCGATCGAACACCAACTGCACCCGGTCCGGCCGGCCCAGATCCAGGTTGTCGCGGATAATTTCTTCGAAGAACTCGCGCCCCCGTAGGGGCCGATCGAAGATTTGCGTAAGGCTCACTTCCATCTGCCAGATGGATAAGTTCCAATCGAAGCCGGCCTCTCGATCTTCCCCCCGCAACGGCAACGGAACCCGCGCCAGCCATTTTCGGAACACCCGATCGATGTCCTCCGGCCCCAGCGAATCGCAGATCTGCTGCAACCGTTCCGGCTCGGCGCACGATAAGAAGCCATTATCCAGGGCCTCATAGGCGATCCCCTTCCTCTCCAGTTGGCGCTTGGCCCATTCGTGCCCGTTCAGACACAGCTTGGTGGACCAGGGCGCGTAGCTGCACACTTTGAGGAACAGCGGGCCGAATTCGGCATCGTCAATGTAGAAGTAGTAGTGATTGACGTAGACCGTCTTATCGCGCGTGAACCGGAACTGCCCGTCGATCTTCTTGCCTTGGAAGGCCTGCGCCTTCTCCTGCGCCACGCCCACGAAAACCACCCCGTCGCGGGTCCCACGCCTCCGCCGGAAATCGTTGGCGACGTCATCCTTACGTTCTTTGTGGTCGAACCGATAGAGGGGAATGCGCTCCCGTTCCGCCATTGTCTTCACGGCCTCGCGGAACTTCTCCGTCACCTGCCCCAGCACGGCCGGCGAAGGAATGGGTTTGCCCAGTTGCTCCCGCATAAAGGTCACCAACCCGCCCGACGTTGCCAGCGGTCCGATGTAACCGTTCAGGTACAACCGGTCCAGGCATTCCACTTCCAACGTCACATGTCCATCCAGCAGTTCCGGGATGCTCGCCATGTCCTCGATTTTATGCCCGGACCCGCGTTGCGTTCTTGGCGTCTTGGCGGCTTGGCGAGAGACTATAGAAAGCCGCCATGACGGAAAATGCCATCGCCAAAGAGATCGTGGACGCCGCCTTTCGCGTCCACACCACCCTCGGACCGGGCTTACTGGAATCGGTCTACCACGCCGTGCTCGCCTATGAGCTCGCTCAGCGTGGACTCCGAACGGTCAGCCAGCAGGCAATCCCGGTGGTCTACGGAACGATTCGGATCGACATCGGGTTTCGCGCGGACCTGATTGTCGAGGATCGGGTGATCGTCGAGATCAAGTCGGTCGAGGTCCTCGCGCCGGTCCACCGGAAGCAACTTCTGACGTATCTGCGGTTGGCCGACAAGCGGCTTGGCCTGCTGATCAACTTCAACGCGGCGCTGATCAAGGACGGCATTTCCCGGATCGTCAATGGACTGGAAGAAGAGTCTCACGCGAAGCCGCAAGGACGCCAAGAAGACCAGTGAAGCCACGGGGTTTAGCGTCTTGTCGGTTTGAGGTCGAAGACCTCGCTAGATGCCACCACCGGCGATGACGGCCGCTTCGAACTCGCCGGCGTCCAGCCCGGCACGGTCGAACTGTTCGTTAGTACCGTGAACTACGGCCTCCTGAAACAGTCCGTCGAGGTCCCGCCCGGCGCCGATATGCAGCTCGAAATCGATCTCGGCCAGGGCGCAGTTAAGCACAGCGAGCACATCACCGTCACCGCCGGGCCCTTCGACGCCGCCGAGCCCACCGCTCCCCAGGAGCACGCCCTCCAAACCGCCGACCTCAAGGACCTCTCGGGCATGTTCGCCGACGCCCTTCGCAGCGTGCAGAGCCTTCCCGGCGTGGCCTCGAGCGACGACTACTACGCCAACTTCGCCGTCCGCGGCGCGGGTATCGACAATATCGGCTTCTACCTCGACGGCGTCCTGATGCGCGACCCGTTCCACGAGTTGCAGCAGATTACCGATCTCGGCTCGCTCTCCATCCTCAACGGCGACATCGTCGATTCGGTCACCCTCCTGCCCGGCGCTTTTCCGGCCAAGTACGGCGACCCCTCCGGCGCGGTCCTGACCGTCGATACGCGCGAACCCGGCCGCGACAGGGTCTCGGCGCGCGCCAACGCCGATCTCATGGGCGAGTCGCTCACGCTCGAAGGCCCGCTGGACCGCAAGAAGAAGGCATCCTGGATGGTGGCCGTCCGCGAGAGCTTCTTCCAATACCTGATGGACCGCATCGGTAACTCGGGCCTGTCGCTCGGTTTCTACGATCTCGAGGGGAAACTCAACTGGGACGCCGCGCCGCACCACCGCCTGAGCCTGCTGGTGATCGACGGACCCATGAACGCCAGCGGCACCTACACCGCCGAGCAGGTTCTGGAACGCAGCTTCACCCGCGAAGACGTGGTCCAGGCCGCCTGGCAGTACACGCCCTCCGCTTCCGCGCTGCTGCGCACGGCCATCGACTTCACCCGCGAAACGGACCGTAGCGACCTGCAGAAGACCGTGCTGCTGGGACGCTCCGACGCCCGGGAAATGGCCGCCCGCCACGATGCCTCGCTCACTCTCGGGCATCGCGACACGCTGGAAATCGGCGCCGAGGCCCGCCGCATCCGCGAGGATTACGCCAACTACTACCAATGGGATGTCGTGAACTGGATGCCCGAGCAGGCCTTCCAGCCTCTGGCGCAGTTTTTGACCCACGGCTGGCGCTACGGCGCCTACATCCAGAACACCTGGAATCCCGCCGGCGGACGCCTCACTCTGAACGCAGGCGGACGCTTCGACCACCTCAGTTTAACCGGCCAGAGCGTCTGGTCGCCGCGCGCCGGCGCGGCCCTGGGCATCACGCCGGCAACTCGCATCACGGCGGCTTGGGGCCAGTACTCGCAGTTCCCCAACCTGCCCGAGTTGCTCGGCGAGTTCCGCAACCCGGCCTTGCTCGCGCAGCGTTCCACCCATGCCACCGTGGGCCTCGACCGGCGCATTGGCGAACGCGTCCGCTTCAAGGCCGAAGTGTACGACCGCGAAGACCGCCAGGTTCCGTTCTCCGTCCAGACCGAGTGGCGCCTGGTGGACGGTGTCGCCACCGGCCCGGTCTACGGCAACGTGCTGGCCAACTCGCTGCGCGGCTACTCGCGCGGCGTCGAGGTGTCCCTGCAGCGCGTCAGCGCCAACCGCCTGTCCGGCTGGCTCTCCTACAGCTACGGCCACGCCCGCTACCACGATGCCGCCTCCGGCATCTCCTTCGATGGCGACTACGACCAGCGCCACACCGTCTGCATGTTCGCCAGTTACCGCGTCACCAAGACCGTGAACCTGAGCTCGAAATACCACTACGAAAGTAACTTTCCCGTCGTCGGTTTCTTCCAGGGACACCTTGGCCAGAACGACGACTCGGACCCGGAAGTCATCACGCTCTCCAGCCAGCGCAACCAATTGCGCGTGCCCGCCTACAGCCGCCTGGATTTCCGCGTGAACAAAGTCTACAACTACAAACGCTCGCGCATAACGCTATTCGGCGAGATCGACAACCTGCTCGACCACCGCAACTGGCGCTATTTCGGTATCGGCCAATACAACTTCTCCACCGGGCAGGCCTGGTTGATATGCGATAAGATGTTGCCGGTTCTTCCCTTCGCGGGCGTGACCGTCGAGTTCTGAAACGTGGGCATCTACTATCCACTATTGCTGCTGTTGATTCGAAGCTTCAGCGCCATCGCGCTGGTTCTGGCGTGGGTGCTGTGTCTGCGCCGCGGCCGCGGGCAGCGGACGAGCTGGGGCGGCTATTCCTACTCCGTCCTGCTGGCCTTCTGGGCCGCGCTGTACCTGGACCTGTTGGTCGAGGAATGGACCGGCGTGACCCTGGGCCGCGAGTTTCCGCTTCTGACGATCCTCGGCGGCGTCTCCAGCCTGTTGATAGCGCCGCTGGTGTTCCAGGTCATCTACCACAACGAGCGGCCCCACCTGTCCCGCCGCCGACTCTGGCAGGCGCTTCTGGCGGTCAACTGGACCGCGTCGATCGCCATCGCGCTTGGGGGAATCGCTTATATCCTGGGCATGTTCCACACCTCGCTGACCGGGAGATGGGTGATGCTCATTCCCATCGGACTGTCCTTTGTAGGCGTCGTGGGAACCCTCTGGTACTCGCCCGTTCCATGGACTCTCGACCGCAAACTGCGCCGCTGGACGGCGCTCCTTTTCTGCGCCTGGGTGGGCATCGTGGCGACCTGGGCGCTGTCGGATGCGCACTGGGCGGAGGCTCTCAAGGACGCCTGCCCGTTCTGCCTCGTCTTCCTGGTCACCTGGCATACCGAGCGGCTCACTTTCTTCGACGTTCTGCTCAAGAAGGCCGCCTTCGGCTCCATCTCGCTCCTCCTGATTACGCTCTACATGGCGTTCGTGACGCCGTGGATCTGGGCGCTGCACATGCGCGGCTGGATCTCCACGCTGTTCTGGGCGCTCTCGGTCTGGCCCATGCTGCTGCTGGCTCCCTGGGGCTATCGCAAGCTGTCCGCCTGGCTGGACCGCAAGTGGCTGGGCCGCCGTTTCACTTCCGCCCAGGCCACCCGCTACTTCCTCTCCGGCTTGCAGGGCGCCACCGGCATCGACGAATTGCGTTCCCTTGCCGCCGCGCGCCTGCGGACCATCTTCCAGGCGGAAGTCGGCATCTCGCTCGCTCCCGCCGCGGGCGACGCCGGCCCCGCCGCCGCCGTTTCCCTCAGCGCTCCCATTCTGCTCCGCGGCGCGCCGGCGGGCTGGATTCGTGTCGGCCCGCGTCCCCAGAGCCCGCGCTTTCTCAGCGAGGATATCGCCCTGCTCTCCTCCCTTGCCGAAGCCTTCGCCTTCCTGCTCGAGAATCTTCAGCTTCGCGAGCGCCGCTTCCTCGACGAGCAGCGCGAGCGGGAACTGCAGCTCAACGCCAGCCGCTCCGAGTTGAAGGCTCTGCGCGCCCAGGTGAATCCCCACTTCCTCTTCAACGCCCTCAACGCCATCGCCGGGCTGATCCCCCGCGACCCCGACCGCGCCGAGCAAACCATCGAGCAACTGGCCGAAGTCTTCCGCTATACCCTGCGCGGCTCCGAACGCGAGTGGGTGCGCCTGGAGGACGAGCTCGACGCCGTGCGCGCGTACCTGGACGTCGAGCAGTCCCGCTTCCGCGACGCCTTGCAGGTTCGCATGGAGTGCGCGGGCGACGATCTCCGCGATGCCCGCATTCCCGCCATGGTGGTGCAGACCCTGGTGGAGAACGCCACCCGGCACGGCGTCGGCGCCATTGCCAAGCCCGGCGTCATCGAGGTCCTGGCATCGGCTTGCGGCGACACGCTGCGCATCGAAGTCCGCGACAACGGTCCCGGCTTTCGCAACGGCACCGCATCTCCCGCGCCGTTGCGCGAAGGCGGCTACGGACTGCACAACGTGCGCGAGCGTCTCCGCGGCCACTTCGGCGACGCCGCGTCTCTCACCATCGGCCGAGACGACGTGCTCGGCTTGACCGTGGTCAGCATTGAGATGCCCCGTGCGGCGGTGCACGCCTCGTGATCCGCGTCCTGATAGTGGATGACGAGCAGACCGCCCGCGAACGCCTGCGGCATCTGCTCGATCTGGTCCCCGGCGTCGAAGTGGCGGGCGAGGCCGCCGACGGTGAGCAGGCCATCGCCCGCATCGCCGAACTGCGTCCCGACCTGGTGCTCATGGATATCCAGATGCCCGGTTGCAGCGGCCTGGAGGTGGTTGCGTCGCTGCCCAGCCCCCGTCCCAAAATCGTCTTCTGTACGGCCTTCGACCAGTACGCCGTGGATGCCTTCGAGTTGCACGCCGTCGATTACCTGCTCAAACCCGTGAACCGCATCCGCCTGGCCCACGCCATCGGCCGGGCGCGCGCCGAAACCGCGAGCGGCGTCGACCGCGCCCTGCAGGCCGTGCGGCCCACCACCCTGCGCCTGCTGGCTCGCGTCAGCGACCGCTACCGCGTGATCCCGCTCTCCGACGCCGTCTACTTTTCCTCCGGCGACCGGCTGACCACCCTGCACACCCGCGAGCGCGAGTACGTGGTCGATCCCACGCTCAACGAACTCGAGGAGCGCCTGGACCCCGCCTGTTTCTTCCGCATCTCGCGCGCGGCCATCGTGAACCTGAACGCCGTGACCGAGGTGTTGCCGCTTACTGGTGGAGTGGCGGACGTGTTGCTATCCGGCGGCGCACGCCTGGAAGTCAGCCGCCGCCGCGTGAAAGATCTCCTCCGCGTGCTGGGCGGCGTTCCCGAAACTCCCTGAGACGCAGCCTTGAGCGGTATCACTTCACCGCACCGATGCCCGGCGCGACCCACCGCGTCAGAAACTCGGAGATCTCGGGGAACAGATGGGCGACGATCCCCAGCAGCGGTAAGCCGCCCAAAAAGCCCAGCCGCATCCAGAACTCGTAATTGAGCTTGCCGGGGGTCGTGCGGGAGATCAAGCTCACCATTGAGTTGCGCTCCACCGGCACGAACGCCCGCACCACCACCACCCCGATTACGAGCAGCATGACGGCCAGCGTCCTGGCCGCAAATTGCGGCGCCTGGAGGTTATAGCAATTGAAGAAAACCAGCAGAATCAGGAAGCTCATCAGCACACATTTCGCCTGGCGCTCCAGTTGCTCCACCGCATAGAGGATGTACCGGCAGAATTGCAGCGCCACGAATTCCGAACTGCCGCGTGCCGGCTCCAGCCCCGCGGTCTGCGCGCCCGTGGGTGGCGCCGATTCGCCGTCGTAGTTGGGTGTTAGCCTCCAGGAGGACGCCAAATCGTCCCATAGGATTTCACGGGACAGATTCGTCGTTTCGTTTTGAAATTTCTCGAGCGCCTGAACCCGCTCGGCTTGTGGCAGATCGGTGGTGAACATCGCGCCGCGAAGCCGTTCAAGCTGATCTCCCGCCGGTCCCGGTGCTACGAGGTTCTGAGCCTGCTTGCGCTGCATAAGCGCCGCCAGCATCTGCTTTCGTATGCGCAGCCGCGAAGCGTCCTTCCGGAGGCGAAACGCCCAGATCGATTGACGCGGCCACTCCCGCGCGACGCGCCGCAGCGCGGTACCGAGCGGCATCAGTTCACATCGGTTCAGGAACTCCGCGATACGGCCGCCCATCATCCAGACGTCGGAAAGCGCCATGCTCAGGAAGAAGAACACCGCGCCCAACTCCACGCGGAGAACCCAGTTATAGTACTGTTGCACTTCGAGCGCCTGAGCGGGCCGTATCAACAGCAGCGACGCCAAGGACGCGGCCAGCAGGCTGATCCCGAACCGGAGCCACCATGCCCCGTCGAACGCCCGCGGCTCGATCGAATCGTTCAGGTCGCGGTAGCGGCGGTCGAGTTTCTGCCATGCCGAGACTTCCAGCGCGGTCGCGTCCGTTTGGTTGGGTGCAGGGAGCAACCCCAGCCGTGGGCTGTCTATCTCCGCCGATCCGCGGCGCCGGAACTGCTGATAGGAATAGTACAGCAGCAGCAGGCACAGAAGCACCGGAGGCCACACTGGCGACAATCCCCAGTACAGGTTCACCGCGCGGTATCGAAACAGGAATGCCGCGGGCTCGCCGCCGCAAGTAGCCGCCCAGAAACCCACGATGGCGCCGAACACGAGCCCGGGCACGGCGAAGACTGACGCCACGCTGCCCAGGCACTGGTACCAGGTCTTGCTGCCATGGCGGAACACCTCGCGCATTGCGGGAGCGAAGAGGAAACCCGGCAGCAGCACTACCAGAGCAAGCAGGACAGACCCGGCCGGGACCACGCTCACCGGCGGCCACGGCGCAGCCGCGTTCCATGCAAGCCCCAGCGAAGCTGCCGGCAGGACTAGCAGCCACTCCAGCGCGATCAAGGACAGTGCGATTCCCACAAACGCCTCAGTCCGAGCCTCGCTCGCCTTGCCCATGAACAGCCATAACGGGAACCACTCGCGCGTGTCCCCGCGGGCAAGCAGAAATGCAATGCAAGCAATCAGCACGGCAAGCCGGAACGCCATGACCGTGATTCCCCATCCCGTTGGCAGCGCGAACCCGGGCGGGTATCCGGTTCCGGACCCGCGGGAGGGATCCGGTTTGAACCAAGCCTCCCCGGAACTGCCTGGATCGATCAGGTCGAGCGGTTGGAATCCCGCTCGCGACAACGTGAGCAGCCACATTTCGGGCTGCGCCGCGCCGGAACGAAGTCCTCGATACCCCCGCAACGACAATGGTTGCCTTGGGCCCGGCCAAGTATCGAGTTCGTCGAGCAGCAATTGGGTGACGTTGAACCACCCCTGGTCGTTGGCGTCCGCAAAATAGTGATTTACGCCGCCGGCCAGCCAGCGTTCGCCTTCCGGAAATATAGGATACGTGGAAAGAAATAACGTGCCCGACAGGCCTTCGGCGGTGGCCGCCGGCTCGAACAGCACGTGCGGACGGTCGATCAGCGCGCGTGTGTCGGGGGAATCGCGGTGCAGCACGCGCGCCAGAAACAGCGAGTCCAGACTGTTGGTCGCCGCGATGTAGACCATCCGCGTGTGCCGCTGTCTCAAATCGGCGGTGATCGTATCCAGGATCGCCTGCTGCGCCAGAACCTCCTGCACCCCCGAGAACTTTGGTACGCTATCCTCTCCGATGTTCGGGTCTTTCAGCGTTAGGCCGACGCGCGGCGATTGCTCCAGATACGGTTCGCTGCTAGTGGCGGCGACGTTCTCCGGAGACGCATTGCGCAAATGCGAGATGTCGCGCGGGAAGTAGTATGTCGGGAACTCGCCTGGAGCCGTTGCTGCCGCCTGCTTGCCTTGCGCCGAGTTATTGCGTCTAATCGCGGCCGAGTAACCTGAGTTGTCCTCTACCAGGAACGCCGCGTCCCCTTTCGCGATGCCGAACTCCCTGAGGGCACCTTCGATGGCGCGCCTGGAATCGTCCGCATTGAATTCGCCGCCCCTCACTTCGAACCCCGTCTCACCAGCGAGTTCCCTCGCGGAGACCTGATCCGACGACTGCCCGCTATAGATCGTGTGGTGCAGCCGCCCTTCGCGTCCACTTACGCTGTTCCACTCCACCAGAATCTGCGCCAACGATGGAAACGACCCAGAGAAGCACGGCGTCAGCAAACCGATTTCGTGTTGGCCCGACACCGCCGCGGCCATGTGCAGGCTCGCGAAGAACGGAGCCGCCCTTATGCCGCCCGTCACCGTCTCGCCCACCACGAAAACCAGCAGTGTGCGCCGAGGGTAGAACGGCGGCCCGGAGCGGAAAATCAGCACGCCCGGCATCTGCTCCTGCGCGCGCTTCAGGGCGTTCTGCGCGTGCACCTTTGCCAGATCGGTCTCGTCCTTCTGTGGGCGGTCCATCCACGGCAGCCATTGCCCGGCGAAGTGCCAGCCGGCCGCGTCCAGCGACCGCATGATGGCTTCCAGATGCCCATCCAGAGCCAGGGTAAGCCGGGTGTGCTGCGGGTCGGGAACCGTGGCGACGATGCTCCAGATTTCCGGTGCATCGCTGCGCTTGACAGCTACTCCCAGCAAGCCACAAAGCACGTCCGGTTTCTCTACGTGTTCGCGCGTCGCCAGTTCCCAAGGAATGAACCGGAGGTTCGGGTCGCGCGGTTTGACAGGCTGATGGAAGTAAGCGCGGGTCGCGATCCACGGCCCTTCCAGTAGGAACTGGTCCTTGCTGACGACATTCTCGCCCGTGCCCTCTTCTTCCTTTGAGCCTCCGCCGGTGTCTTGCGTCGCGCCTGTCGCAGCCGTCGGTCTGTACCGCGGAGCCGGTGCCTCGCTTCCGGCCGGAAGCAGTGTGTGTAGGACCACCGCAAGTAGCGCCATGCCACCCAGCGATCCCGTCACCATGTTTCTCATAGGTCGCTCGTTCCTCCGAACCGGGTTTCCCTGTGCGGCCTGAGCGCCCCGACCTCTAGCCCGTGTTCGAACGGCGGAGACCGGTCGAAGCCAGTTGACAACCGTTACACGGCTATTCCACTTGATTCATCCGCAAAGATACTCCAAGGCCCCCTGACGCCATTCCAAGATCAAAGGATGGAGCTCGCGAAGAAACGTTGCAACAATTTCGATCACATAAATTCGTTTGGCCGCGAAGAGAGAACTTTTAACTTAATCAATTGCCTGACTCCCCAGCCTGCGTGGGTAGGCCTAGCCGATGTTACGTCCCTGATAGTGCCGGTGAGTGCGGATGCTCAGGGATTTCGCGGCGCCGTCAAGGGCGTTCACATCTTTCTGTGCTTTTTCTTCCGTTCCGTTTCTATCACTTACCGCCGCCCCCGCCCGGAACTCGCTCCCCCGTGTGCTACCTTCCAATCAGAAGGCGCGGTACACACCTTGGCGCCCTTCGCGGTTTCGTGCTGGCCAGCATGCGTTGCAGCTAAGGTGGAGCTGAACTTCCCGGTGGCTGTGAAAGCCTTCGCGGCGGGCACCTATATAGTATGGCGCCGACGGGGAGATCTTAGAACCGGTTCTATAACATCCCCTGGTGATCGGATAGCCGTCATTGCCGCCCGCAACGCCTCAGTTACTCCGAATGTCACGCCCGTAGTGTCTCTCTCTTCACCGTCCCCCCGCGCCGCCCAACCCCTCCCGCGCCTTGCGGTACGCCTCGGTCTTGCCGTTCCTGGCGTTCCACCGTGGCGCCTCGATGCTATCCGCCAACCCATATGCCGCCAGCGCAATGGCCCGGTCCACCCGCGCCATGTTCCCGTAATCCAGCTTGGGCCATTCGTCGCCCGGCTGGTGGTAGTCGGAGAAGACGTACGTCACCGTGACCGAGGTCGAGGGCACGCCCGCTTCCGCGAACGCGGCGTTGTCGCTGCGCAGGAAGAAAGGGTCGCTGCGGGCTTCGTCCTTCACCACTTTCACGCCCGCCCGCTTGGCGTAGGGCCGCAACAACTCCGCCAGGTTGGTGAAATCGAACCCCGTCAGATTAATCCGCCCGAGCTTCTTCCCCTCGCCGGTTTCGTCGGTTCGCCCCAGTTGCTCCAGGTTGAGATCCACAATGGTCTTCGCCAACGGGAACAGCGGATGCCGCGCGTAGTAACGCGACCCGAGCAGGCCCAGTTCCTCGCCGAAAAGCGCCATGAAAACGATGCTCCGTTTCGGCCGGGTGGCCATGGCGCCGAGCGTTGCCGCGATCTCGATCACCGACGCCGTCCCGCTGGCGTCGTCGTTGGCGCCGTGGCAGACGCGGTCCCGCTCTCCCGCTCCGCAAATGCCAAGGTGATCGTAATGCGCCGTGAGCAGCACGTACGTGTCCTTCAATAGCGGGTCCGAGCCTGGCAGCACGCCCACCACGTTGCGCAGCTTCACGGGAGTTACCGCGGGCGCTTCCAGATGCGCGGAAACCGTGGCATCGAGCGGCCCCGCCGGCTCCGCTGCCACGGCATTGCCGATCGCTTCGTCCGTCACCGTGATCATGGGCGGCGAGGCATCGGAGGCGTCGCGCAATTGCGGGTTTCGGCCCGGGAACGGCGCCGCGCCGAGCATCACCACCAGCGCCACTTTGGGATCGCCGTACACCCGCGTCATCCGCTCATCGATTGGCTCGTCCGCGGCCGGCGGCTCAACCAGCAGCACCTTGCAGTTCACCTCACCCGCGGGCAGCGCGAGAAAGTCATCTACCGGCGCTGTGTCCGAAGGCACGATCTTGATCGCCCTGGCGTCAACCAGGTTCAGTTCCGCGGCGGCCTGCACGCTTATCTCCGATGCCCGCAGGGTCCGCCCGCCAATCCGCAGCGTAAACTCGATGCCCTTCATGTTGGGCGTCACGCTGACGAAGGACGCCGTCTGGAAGTAGCCGTCATCGCCCGCCGGCCGCAGTCCCGCGCTTCGGAACTGCGCCGCGATGAACTCGGCCGCCAGGTCCAGCCCCTTGGAAGGCGTGCCCCTGCCTTCCAGTTCGTCCGACGCCAGGTACGACACGTCGGCCTTCAGCCGCTCGCTATCCTGCCCCATCGCCGCGCCGGCCGTTAGTGCCGCCACAAGAAAAAAGGTGTCAGACGCCATTTTCGCTACACTGGTATTGTGCCACGCAGCGACCAGTCAGCCGGAGCCATGATCGGCGAAGTGGCCTCGATGGCCATGCTGTTGCCCGTCTCGACCCTGGTGGGTGGCGGCCTGGGCTACCTCCTCGACCGCGGTTTCGGCACCCACTTCCTCTGGATCGTCTTCGGAGCCCTGGGCAGTGCCGGTGGCGTCATCGAACTCGTCCGCAGACTACAGCGCGCCGCCAAGGGTGCCGATGATAGAAGGTGACGGCCGCTTCTACCTCCGGGCCATGGAGCGCATGGAGCGTTGGATGCTTTACCTGGCACTGGCCGGTGTGCTGGTAGCGTGGGTAGGCTGGGGATGGCGCGCGGGCGTTGGCTTTGGACTGGGTGCCGCAGCCTCGCGAACCATGTTCGGCTGGCAGCGTCATTTTGTGGACACGCTCTCCGGCGCCCCGCCACGCAAGCGCATCCTGGCGCTGGCGGCGATGCGCTATCTGCTGTTGGCCGCGGGGCTGTATGTTATATTTAGGTTTTCCAGAATCGGTCTGATGGCCGCGCTAGCGGGGCTGTTTGTGGCCGTCGCAGCGGCACTCTCGGAAGGGGTTTTCGAACTACTGCATGGAAAAGGAAATCTGGATCACCCGGATCTTTAACGACTACCTGTCCGCCCTGGGCAATTCCTTGCTGGGCCTGGTTGGAATACATGGAGAAGCGCGGCCCTGGGCCAACTTCGTCACCATGGAGCTTCTGGTGGCCGCCATTATCGTGGTGCTGTTCGCCATCCTGCGCTCGCAAATGAATGTCGAGAAACCGGGCGCGCTGCAGCACATCTTCGAACTCGTTCACGATTTCATTAGCACCACGGCCAACGACCAGATCGAACACAACGGGGCCATGCATGTGGCGTTCTGCGGCACGCTGTTCATCTTCATTCTGTTCATGAACCTCATCGGGATCATTCCCGGCTTCGAATCGCCCACCATGACGCCGTCGGTCCCGGCCGGTTGCGCCATCGCAGCTTTCCTTTACTACAACATCATGGGTGTCGTCGCGCTGGGACCGCTGAAGTACTCCGCGCACTTCGCCGGGCCGGTGTGGTGGCTGGCGCCCATCATGATTCCCATCGAAATCGTCAGCCATCTGGCGCGCCCTCTCTCGCTCACCATCCGTCTGTTCGCCAACATGTTCGCCGGCGAAAAGGTGACCATGGTCTTCATGGGTCTGGTCGCCTTGGGCGTCCCCGTGGTTTTCATGGGCCTGCACGTTTTCGTTTCCCTTCTGCAGGCGTACATCTTCATGATCCTGACCATGGTATATGTGGGCGGCGCCGTGGCCCACGAGCACTAATACCGGCTTTATGCCGCTCCTTCAGTGTGAGCCCGGCTGCAAGAGGATGACGGGGACCACCTCCTGGGAGCGATTCTTAAGGAGAGTAGTATGACGAAAAGAG
Source organism: uncultured Solibacteraceae bacterium (assembly GCA_963807205.1). GTDB lineage: Bacteria > Acidobacteriota > Terriglobia > Bryobacterales > Bryobacteraceae > CAWCVR01. The sequence goes on from CAWEAQ010000001.1 coordinate 28,187, forward strand.
TGTTCTTCGTACTGGCCCTGATGCTCATCGCCAGTTCGGCTCTGTGTGCCCAAACCACTTCCGCGGCGGGCGCTTCGGACAAATGGGCGATCTATATCGGCGCCGGGTTCGCCATGGCCATCGCCAGCGGCCTTTGCGGGCTGGCGCAGGGCAAGGCCATCGCCGCTTGCGCCGAAGCCATGGCGCGCAATCCCGGGGCTGCCGGCAACATCAGGTTCGCTCTCATTTTGGGTCTGGCTCTGATCGAGTCCCTGGCCCTCTACACGTTGGTAATCGTAATGATGAAGGTTGGCTAGTACCCTCCGCGGGACGGGCCCGGCCTCCTGCCAGCCCGTCCCGCGGAACTCCGCTTCCCCCCTCATTTTCCCCCTCAGGGGAATCCCTCCAGTACCACTAACCCCCTGATTCTGGTACTCTTGGTAGCCCCGGGACCCCCCCCAGGACTATTGACCTGCATCCACCCCGCCCCATACAGTGAGAAGACCCAGTATGGAACAGCGAAGAACCCGGCGCTTCAAACTACGGCTCCCGCTCTCGATCACCCGGACCGGGTCGGAACGAACCGCTGCGGCCGGCTTTACCCATGACATCAGCTCCAATGGCGTTCTTTTCACCACGGAGAGGCAGCCGGATCTGGCCTGTCCCATCGAGTATATAATCACCCTCAACCGCGACTGCCCGCAGACCGTCAACCTGCGCTGCATCGGCAAGGTGATTCGCGCCGAACTCTTCGACCCCGGTGCCGGCGCCGCACCGGCTTACCAGGTGGCTGCCACCTTGGAGCGCTACGAGTTCATCCGCGAACAGTAGGGTGCGCTGAACGGCAAAACTTTCGAATCCTCCCGATCTTGTGTGTGATAGAATTCGAACCACTGGTGGCTTTGTCTCGCAAGAGTTGCGATACCGGCGATTTGGGTCTCGCCGGAGGGTGGTCGGACGTGCCCAAACGCGCCGTATTCGCGCAACTCGCCAGGGTCCTCGGTAGCCCCCAGTTCCGCTCCAGCAAGCGCTGTTCCCTGTTCCTCCGCCATGTCGTCGAGCAGGCTGTCGAGAACCGCCTGGATTGCCTGAAGGAGCGCACCCTGGGGATTGCGGTTTTCGACCGCGACCCGCTATACGACACCAACCAGGACCCCATTGTCCGCAGCACCGCCGGTGAAGTTCGTAAGCGCCTGGCGCAGTATTATCTCGATCCCGCTCACGTTGACGAACTGCGGTTCGGCGTCCCCACCGGGTCCTACATGCCAGAAGTACGCCTGCCGGCGGAGAGAGCCAAGCCGGTGCTCCTTGCCGTGCCCCTGCCTCCACGCGTTCCACGGCGCCGCCAGTGGTGGATTGCCGCGGTTGCCTGCGCCCTTGTTGTGGTGGCGGCCAGTGGCTTCGAGAAATTCAACCAGTCCGGTCTGGACCGGTTCTGGGCCCCGCTGCTGGAAGGGCATGGGCCCTTGCTTGTTTGTCTTGGACAGCCCAGGGCATACACTCCTTTCGCGGCCACCGGGGATACCCTTGTCGATGGGTTCGAGAATCCCGGCGAGGCGCGCGAACCTGCTCCGGATTTCGCCGCCATTCCGTTGCCGGAGGTGGTGCCGGGTTGGAACTGGTATACCGGGGTGGGAAATGCCCAGGCACTGGGGCGGATCTCCGGGCTCCTGGCGCTAAAAGGCAAGCGACTCCTGGTCCGCGGCGGAAATTCGTTTTCGCTCACCGATCTGCGCGGAAAACCGGCCGTCCTGCTTGGGGCTTCCAGCAACCGGTGGACTCCGGATCTGACCGCGCATTTGCGCTTTTACTTCGAAAACGATCCTAAGACCGGCCTGGGCCGGGTTCACGACCGCCAGAATCCCGGCAAAGTGGACTGGAAGGTTGTGGAACCTCCGGGCAATCGGAAGCTCCAGTCCGATTTTGCGATCATCTCGCGGTTCCGCGATGCCACCACGGAGCAAATGGTGCTAGTGGTCGCCGGCATCACGCAACTGGGAACTCAGGCCGCCGGGGAGTTTCTGACCACCCCGGAGTACTTCGCGGAGGCCGTCAAGCGAGCCCCCCGCGGCTGGAACCGGGAGAACGTGCAAATCGTCATCACGGCCAAAGTCATGGAAAACACGGTTGGGCCGCCACAAGTGATGGACGTCCACGTATGGTAGAAGGGCCCGGCCCGCGGCGAAGGAACCGCATCTCGCACTTACGGCACTAGCCGATAGCGACATCCCGGTAGAGGGACGAGGCGTTCAGGCGGCATCCCACGCTCGCGATGTCCAGCGCGCCATCCGGTCCGCTGGTGGATGTGAGGAGCCACTGTCCCGTGGCTTGCCGGGCATACAAGTCCAGGTGGATCCGGTCCGAAGCCACCAGAAGGTATTCGTTGAGCGAGGGGACGGATGCGTAGTGCTCGAACTTGCGGCCCCGATCATGGGCCTCGGTGGACGGGGAAAGCACCTCGACGATCAAGCTCGGGTTTAGCAGCGTGTCCCGCCGGCCATCGAGGAATTGGGGCTCTCCGCAGACCACCACAACGTCCGGATACGTGTACAGGCCGGATGACGGCACCCGAACCCGCATGTCGCTTGGGAAGCCCTGGCAAGGGCCTGAGCCAAGGCGAGGGCCTAACTGCACAATCAGGTTCCAGACCAACCGGTTATGCGCCGCCCCCGCGCCGGCCATAGCGAACATCTCACCCTGGAAGAACTCGCTCTTGGTTTCGGCCGCGCGCTCGATCTCCAGGTACTGCTCTTCGGTCAGCAGGGTCTTGGGTTGGGTAGACATGAGAGGCGCTTCACCTTCACAGTAGCACTTTCCTCCCGGCACCGCGTCCGAAGCAAGGCAACCCGCGAAGAGTGCCTGATCGGCGCGCATCCCCTGGCCGACGTCCACCCCCGCGGTGGTTTTCAACCATGGTCGTTCCGCCCACCATCGCATAACTCTCCTGATTCCCAGCGCTTGCGATTGGCACGTGATTTGCACTTACCCAGCCGTAAGTATCGGAGGTTCATATGATTCGGACAATCAAGACGAGGTGGTTTAAACCCGCTATACCGGCGCTGGCGCTGGGTGCGGCCCTGATGTTACTCGGCCCCACGGCCGCGCTGGCCCAGCGGGGCGGCGCGGTTCGCGGCGGACACGTGGGCGGCGGCTATTCCGGCCGTTCGTATTCCGGCGGCGGCCATGGCTATTCGGGCGGTGCGCGCAGTTACTCCGCTCCCAACTTCCGCCCCGGTTATGCCGGCGGCGGATACTACCGTGGCGGAGGCGGCTATGTCGCGGGCCGGTTCTACGCTGGCCACGGCTATTACTACGGCGGGCGCTTCTGGGCGCGTCCCTATTTTGGCGTCGGGATCGGCGTTCCGTTCGGCTATGGCTACTACTCGCGCCGCGGCTGCGGCTTCTATGACGGATACGGCTACTGGCACCCGGCTCCGTGCTATGTGAACCCCTACCCGGTTTACTGAGCGCGCCCGCGCGCTACTCGCCCGGGTGGATTACCAGTTTGCCCACGCCGTCTTCGTAGCCTTCGTTCAGGCGGAAGGCCTCGGCGATGCGGCCGATCGGGCGGGTATGGGTTACCAGCGGCGCGAACCACGCGATGCGCTCCACCAGCAGGCGGAGCGCATCGTGCGATTCGTGGTTGGAGCGGCGCACGTTGAGGATGGCCAGTTCCTTGCGCCGCATGGGAGAAACCTCGAACGGCACGAGGGCCGCGGAATGAATGCCGGTGAGCGTCACCCGTCCGCCGTTGCACGCGGCGCGGATGGCCTGGTTGGTGGTGTCGGCTTTGGCCGCGCAATCCAGGGCGCAATCCACGCCGCGGCCGCCGGTAGCCGCCTGGATTGCGGCTGCCGCGCCGCTCTCGCCCGGATCGAGCGCCTCGTCCGCACCCATCCGGAGCGCCATATCGCGGCGGGTGGCCAGGGGTTCCACGGCGAAGATGCGGCTCGCGCCGGCCACTTTCAGGCAGGCGATGGTGAGCAGCCCAATGGGCCCGGCGCCAAACACCGCGGCGGTTTCGCCCATCCGCATGGCCGCGATCTTCAGGGAGTGCATGGCTATTGCCAGCGGCTCAACCAGCGTGGCGGCTTCCAGCGCCAGCCCCTCCGGCACACCAACCAAGTTGGTGGCGGGCAGGTTCACGCGATCACGGAAGAAACCCGGCAGGCCCGGGTTGCTAAGGAAACGTATCCTGGCGCAAATGTTGTGGCGCCCCGAGCGGCAGTATTCGCAGTGATAGCAGTAGAGCGCCGGCTCCAGCGCCGCGCGGTCTCCCCGCGACCATCCGGTGACGCCCTCGCCCACGGCTTCCACCGTGCCCGAAGGCTCGTGGCCCAGCACCATGGGGTACAGGTTCGGCATGTCTCCTATGGCGCCCTCGGTGGCGGCGTGCAGATCGCTGCCGCAGATCCCCACCGAATGCACCCGCACCTGCACCTCTCCCGGCGCGGGAGCCTCCAGTGTCCGTTCCACGATGCGGAATTCCCGCGGGGCAATCAGTTCGGCTGTCAGCATGGGGTCCCGATCACCATTGTAGAATAGCCGTAGATGCTGAACTTCCGCGAGTTCGAAGCGGGCCCCGATCCTTTCGGCCGCAAATACCAGGTGCTGTTCAAGTGGATGCAGACCGCTATCTCCCTGCGGCACTCCGACACCGTGGACGTGAAGTTCATTCTGGTGGACCCGAGTGGCGCGCGCACGGAAAAGACCATCGCCCTGCCGCACCCCGACCTGCTGCGCATCAGCCGCGAAACCGGCCGGCCCATGGACGACCCCTGGTGCTGCCGCCTGGCGGCCCTTCATCTGATGCGCGTGGTGGAGACGGGCGAGGACCTCGAGAAGGACCTGGTCACTGTGGCCCCCGCGGAATTGGCGGACCACGCCGCCGCGCTCCAGCCGTAGCCCGCCCGGCGCCGCCATGCGCCACAATGAAAGATCGCTATGAAGATCGGCTATCTCAATCCCTGGCGGGACAAGGCGGAAAACCAGATCTACCAATCGCTGGCTGTCGCCGCCACCCGGATCGGGCACGAAATGGTGCACTGCGCCAATAGCATGGAGGTCGAGGCGCAGGCACCCGATTTCGTCCTGGCGTGTTCCTCGCTCCAGCCCAAGCTGAACGACGTTCCCACTTACGCGGCCATCCACACGTTCCGGGATCTCTATCTCACGCTTCGCCCCCACTACGACAATATCCTCTCCTGCGACGGCTACCTCACCATCTCCGATTCGCTGGCGCGCTTCGTCCGCGATCTCACCTTCGCAGCCGGACGCCCTCGGGAGGCCGGCTTTTTCTATCTCACGTGCCAGCGCTCGGACCTGCGGGCCGACCTGGCCGCCCTGATCGCCTCGGCGAGCCTCAAGATCGCTTACTGCGGCACCAACTGGGACGCGCAGCGCGCCGGGATAGTCCGCATGCTCGGACGCCACGATGGCATCCAGGTGTTCGGCCCCGAAGAGTCGTGGGCCGGCCTCGAGGCCAAGTCCTACGGCGGTGCGCTGCCTTTCGATGGCGAATCCGTGCAGCGGAAGTACGCCGCAAGCGGCATTGGCCTATGCCTGCTATCGGAGGATCACTGCCGCGACGATGTCGTCAGCAACCGGGTTTTTGAGGTTGCCTCCGCCGGCGCTATCGCCATCAGCGCCGACATTCCCTGGCTGCGCCGGCACTTTGGCGATGCGCTTTACTACGTCGATCAATCGCTGCCCGTCCCCTATCTGGTGCGGCAGATTCTGCTGCGCCGCGAGGAGATCTACCGCGATCCGCAGGCCGCCATGGAGAAGGCCCGCCGCGCCCGCGAGATCTTTGAACGGCAATTCGCCGCCGAGGTTCTGCTCGAGAACGCCGTGGCTCACCACCACGGCATTTGCGGCCAGCGCCGGGCCGCGTTGGCCGCCGCCGCCGCGCACGCTCCTCTCATCGGCGTGATCGTGCGTTGCGGATCGCGCCCGGTCGAGACGGTGCGCCGCGCCGTCGAGTCCATCGCCCGCCAGACATACGGCCGCTTCGAAGTCATCCTGGTGCGCCACAGCGACATGGACCTTTCGGCGATTGTCAGCCTCGCGTTTCCGAATGTCGAGGCCATCCGCGTGATCGATGCCCCACCCGGCAAGCACAGCACCAGTCTGTGGGCCGGCCTTCGGGCGGTCAAAGGCGAGTACTTCGCGGTTCTCGACGACGACGACTGGGTGTTCTCGAATCATTTCGAGGCTCTGTTCCGGGCCGCCGCCAGCCCGCCTCCAGCGCGCTTCTTTGCCTACAGCGGGGTGATCGTCTCCGAATCCGAACCGCTTCCAATCCCAGGGGGCGGCTGCGACAACCGCCGTCTCGCCCACTTCGGCATCGCTTCGGCCGAGGACCTTTTCGCCATCTCCGGCGCCTTCACCCCGAACTGTTTCGTGGCATCGACGAGCCTTTTGAACCCGGCGCTGCTGGAAGACCCGCAACTTGCCACGGCCGAGGATACCTACCTGATCCTGTCGCTACTGGCGCAGGTGGATCCCAAGTTCTCCTACGCCGCAACCGCCGTGTACGAATGCGGCCACGCCGATCAATCCGGCTTCGCCCACCACCCCTTGCGTTTCGAAGACGAGCTGACCATCCAGATTCGGCTCCACGGATGCGCAACCTTGCCGCGGCCAGGCCTGGCCGCGGGTTTCGCCGCACTGTCCAGGTTTTGGAAGCAACGTCCCGCCCCGCCGCCGTCGCGCATCCCCGCCGAACTGATCCAGCGCGTGGCGGCCGGCTTCGATGCCAAAGCCAGCAACATCCGCCGCGGATGCGCGTTGGCGGATCCCGCCACTGGCGAGTGCGCCATCGAGACCGCTCCCGAGGCCTGGGCGTACGCTTCGGAATTCTCGCTGGGCATCCCGGCCGCGCGCCATGGGCCGGGCCTGATCCGCTTGGACATCCGGGTAGACCGCGGCCCCGTTGGCATCGGCGTGCTGAATCCCGCGGGGAGCGAATTCCTGTGGCGCGCCCCCGTTGCGGAATCCGGGGGGACGCAATCCATCGAGATCCCCGTAGCCGATCTCCGCAATGTGGGCCTTCTGGTGGTGCAGAACTGGGACACTCCCGGCGTGCACTCCGCCAGCATCCATTCCATCGCGGCTTGGGGCCTTCGCTAGGACGCGGGAGAGCGGTCTGCCGTGGCGCGGGCGATGGCCTCCACCATTTGCTCCGGCTGGATCGGTTTGGTAATGTAGCCATCCATGCCGGCTTCCAGGCACCGCTCCTGGTCGCCCTTCATGGCGTGCGCCGTCAGGGCCACGATGGGTACGTGCCTTCCCGAGCCACGCTCCATCGCGCGGATGGCCGCGGCCGCATCCAGTCCACTCATATTGGGCATCTGCACATCCATCAGGACTATGTCGAAGCCGCCGCGCGCCACTGCCTCCACCGCTTCCCGGCCATCGCACGCTACCGTGACCGTGTGTCCCTGCTTCTCCAACAGCCGGATGGCCAGCTTGCGGTTGATGGGGTTGTCCTCGGCCAGCAGCACGCGCAGCTTGGGGCCGTCCTGCGATTGGCGGGCCAGCGGCGCAATGTCCGGCGCCGCCGTTCGCCCGGAAGCGCGGGCGATAGCGCGGCACAGTGCCGATGGTTTGACCGGCTTCATCAGGCAGACTACGATGCCGGTGTCCTTTGCGCGCGCGGCACCGCTCCGCTGCCCCGCCGAGGTCAGCATGAACAGATGCATGGCGCCGAGATCCGCATGTTCCCGGATGCGCGCGGCCAGAGTGAAGCCGTCCAAGCCGGGGGACCCGTGGTCCAGGATGGCGACCGGGAACGGGCAGCCCGCGGCGTGCGCCTCCTCGAGCCTGGCGATGGCCGTCTCGCCGTTCTCAACTCCCACGGGTTCCATCCCCTGCGAGCGCAGCATCTCCACCAGAATGGCGCGGCTGGCCGGGTTGCCATCCGCAATCAGCGCTGGCAGGCCTTCCAGCAGTCCGGCGGGAACTTCGGGCGGAGTCTTGCCCAGGGCCATCGCCACAGTGAAGTGGAAGACGCAGCCCGGTCCGGGGGATCCGGGTGGAAGATCCGCGCGCGGGCTCTCCACCCAAATGCGCCCGCCCATGAGTTCCACAAGTTTGCGGGAAATGGTTAGGCCGAGGCCCGTGCCGCCAGACTTCCGGGTGGTCGAGGCGTCCGCCTGCTCGAAGGGCTCGAACACGGCACTCTGCTTGTCCGCGGGAATTCCGATGCCGGTGTCGGCTACCCGGAAGTGCAACGCCACGGATTCCCCGGCGCCGGATGCGAGGGTGACCTCGACGGAGACCTCGCCGCGCCCGGTGAACTTGATGGCGTTGCCTACCAGGTTGATGAGAATCTGGCGCAGCCGGCCGTGATCGCCCACCACTGCGTCGGGCACATCCGGCGCCACGCGGCACAGCAAGGTCAGGCCCTTGCCGTCGGCCCGCGCCGTCAGCGTGTGGAGGGAATCGGCGATGCAGTCGCGCAACGGAAAGTCCTCCGGTGAGCTTTCCAGCTTGCCGGCTTCGATCTTGGAGAAATCCAGAATCTCGTTCAGCAGCGTGAGCAGTTGATCCGCCGACGTCTTGGCCGTGGATAGCAGGTCCCTCTGTTCGGCCGTGAGGTCCGTATCGAGCGCCAGGTCCGTCATGCCCATGATGCCGTTCATGGGGGTGCGGATTTCGTGGCTCATGTTGGCCAGGAAAGCGCTCTTGCTGAGGCTGGCCGCCTCGGCCGCGATTTTGGCGGCGCGGAGCTGGCGATAGTGCAGCACCAGGAGCCACACCAGCCCGGCAACGGTCAGCGCGCCGAGAGCGAGGATGCACAGGAACCCGGCTTCACGGTACCAAGGCAAAGGAACGGACATGGCGAACAGCGGCGGGTTGGGATCGACATTTCCGTTGCGGTCCATGGCGCGAACCTGGAAGCGGTGGGCGCCCGCGCCCAGGGCCCGGAAACTGGCCCAGCGCTCTTCGGTGAAGGGGCTCCAGGCACCGCCATCCACGCGGTAGGAGTACAACAACCGGTCGAGCGGAGTCTGCTTCCAGCGGTCGATGCCGCCGAACACCAGGCGGTAGTCGCCATTAGGGGCCGTTTGGCGCACATTGTCCTTCTCCGGGATCAGTGTGCGGGGCGGATCGGTGTCGGATTCCGGGTGATACGTCGAGAAGCCGCAGTTGGTGGCGGCCCAGATGGTGCCCTGGCGATCCTCGAACACGGAGTTCACCACCGGCGATGCCAGCCCCTCCTCGGCCGCGTGAAGGATCGCTATTCCGTCGCGAAGGCGGAAGACGCCCGCCGCGGTGGCTACCCAAACGGTGCCGTCGCGGACGGGGAGGATGGTGCGCACCCGGTCCAGTCTGTCGACGGCCACCTTCCAGGCATGGCCGTCGAACTCCAGGAGTTTGTCCTTCCCTCCCGCCATCAACCGGCCGCCCGTCAATTCCGCGAATCCATAGCCACCGGCGGCGGTGTAGCCCTCCCTGGCGCCTACGACGGCGCCAATTCCGTCGCGGTAGCGCACCATCCCGGTGGGCGCGCCGAACCACAGCGTTCCAGACCGGTCTTCACGAATGAACTTGACGTATTCAACGGGGAAGTTGGCCTGAATGTCGACGGCGGGGCTGAAGCTCCGTCCGTCGAAGACGTCGAGCCGGAATCGCTCCGTGTCCGTTCCGCTCACCTGCACCCATGCCTTTCCGCCGGCATGGGGTCCGAGGGCCACGAAGCGGCCGCCACCGGGATGCGGGATCTGGCGGAACGCGCCCGATTTCGGATTGAACGAAAGGAGGAACCGCCGGTCCGCGGGCAGAAACAACAGGTCTCCGTTGGCCAGCAGGACCGGAGTATGCATCTCGGTGAGCGTGTCTTCCGTCGGCACCGGATACTGGCGCGCCACTCCGCGATCGAAGCGCACCAAACGATCCAGGTAACATAGCCACAGCCGCCCTTTGACGTCTTCGATGGCGGCGACCGCCGTCGAACCAAGGTCCGCCAGCGCGGCCGGCGTCTGCCACAACGGCGGCGCATACCGCGCCAGGCCCTGCCTGGTCCCCACCAACACGACTCCTCCCTTGACCGGCTCCACCCAGTTGATGGTTCCCTGCAAGGCTCCCTTCCTCGGGACCGGCTCCAGGCGGCCCTGCCGCAACAGGAAGAGGTCGTCGCTTCTCTGCAGCCAGATGGTTCCGTCTCCTCCGGACCACCCGCGGATCCGCGCTCTGCCGCCCCGCCAGAGGGTTCGCCAACCTTTGCCATCGAAGCCGATCAGGCTCTGCTCCCCCTTGTCCAACGTCTGGCCCGCCACCAGAAATCCGTCGGCGCCATCCGCTTGTGGATCGTGGAAGAGCTTGAGGCCGAGTTCTTTGTATCCGTACTCCAGGCAGGAGAAGCCAACGGGGCTTCCCGCGGCGGTGCATAGCGCCAGCCCGTTGCCGCCGCTCACCAGGACCTTCCCGCCCGGGGTGGTCGCGGCATCTCCTATATCGCCGACACCGGTCCGGGCGGTATCCAGAACCTTGGTGAGCTGGCGCGTGGAAAGATCGAACACCCCCACCCAATCGCGGGCGGCAATCAGCAATTGCTTCGGGCCCAGCGCCCTGAGCCTGGGTGGGGCCATCGGATCGATGGCTTTGAGTTGGTCCAGCGGGAAGAACTCCCACTGGCGTCCGCGCAGCCTCTGCAATCCCCCAATGTCGAGTACCCACACGCCATCCGGCATCTGTAGCAGGTTCCTGGGAAAACGCAGCGACGGATAGTGGGTGTCCACCGAATAGCCGTCCATGCGGCTCATCCCCGAACTGCCGTGGATCGACCAGACGGCGCCCGCCGGATCGACCGCAACTGAGCTCACGAACGATTCCGGAAGCCCGTCCCGCGCCCCCCAGAAGCGCCATCCCTGGGCCTCTTGGGCGGAGAGATTCCAGTAGGTGGCAGAGGTTGCTGCCAGGGCGATAACCCACACGCGGAGCCGGGGTGCGACAAGGGGCACTGACTTACTTATCGGCCAGGGCTTGAGATACTTGAGCGGCTAGCGATTCCCCCACGAACGGCAGGCGTGTCCGCAATCGCCGTCTATGGCGCCTCTTCGAACTCGTACATCTCGATGCTGATCGGCGCGGCCCGCAGCGTCCTGGGCAGTTCGTTCACCGGCGTTTCCGTCACTTGAACCTCCTTGCGTTCCAAGCCCGTCATGGCAGTCAGACTGGGACCGGTGAGGCGCCACATCCGGCCCTTGCCGAGTCGCGCGCCCTGGATCGCGAGGTCGAATTCCTGCGCCGTTTCGGTGGGGTTGACGATGGCGATGGTCAGCAGCTTGCCGTCCGCGCTCAGGGCGGCGCTGACATCGAGCGGCCAGGTGGGGCTGCCGGCGTTCGGCCTTGGCTGCGCGCCGCCGATGGGCGGGCGAGTGGGCGCGAGGGCAGGGGAGTTGCCGTCCACCGCCACGGGCACCGTGCCCATGTGATCGCGATAGAGCTTGAACACCAGGCCGGTGGCGTTGAGCGCGGCGCCGTTCGGGTTGAAATCGAGCACGGAGGTTGCCATGGTGTGGCCGGCCATCTGAATGAGATCCGTGTGGCGGAACATTTCGTGGAAGGCCAGGGCGTTGCCGAGGGTCTGCTTCATGTTCGCGGGAAGGCGCGAATAGGCCCACTCGTCAATCGCGATAGGCACCTTCTTGGCCTTCACGGCGGGCATCCGGCGGTAGTACTCGTCGTAGACCTCGACCTTCGAGCGCACCGAGTTCGCCGTGCGGTGGACCGCGTCGATCACCGATTCCTCCACCGGCGGGTTCGCCGTCTGCGCCGCATTGGGCTGCCGGCCGCCTTCGTAGACGTAGTAGTGTTCGCTCATCACGTCGATGTAGGGCAGGCAACTGGTGAGCAGGCCGCCGCTCCAATCGGAGTCCGTCCCGATCTGGCTCATTCTGGGCGTGTCGCCGGTAGCGAGCAGAGTGATCTTCGGGTTCACCTTGCGCATCGCCTCGCCGAACAAGTTGTGCTTGAAGACGTAATACTTCAGCGCCATGTGGCCGAATTGCCAGTCGCCGTACATCTCGTTGCCGATGCCCCACCACTTCACCTTGTAGGGCGCCGGATGGCCGTTGGCCGCGCGCAATTTGCCCATGGGCGTATTGACGGAGCCGGTGACGTATTCCACCAGCTCGGCGGCCGAGTGCGCGTCGCCGAAGCCGGCGTTCACGCTGAGGAACGAATCCACGCCGAGCAGATCGGCCATGAATAGGAACTCGTCGGTGCCCACGTCGTTCGGCTGCAGCGCATTCCAAACCGGGTCCCAGCGGGGAGGACGCTTGTCTATGTCACCGATGGCGTCGCGCCATTCGTGGGCGGAGAGGAAGTTGCCGCCGGGCCAACGGTACATGCCGGAGCGCTGCTGCTTCAGCAGGGCGGTGGTGTCGGCGCGGAAGCCGCGGATATTGTCGGCGGGCATCAACGACACGGCTCCGACGTGGAAAGCGCCTTTGCCCGTGCCGGCGATCTCGATCCGGCCGCTGTCGGTCTCCGCTCCTGCCGTGAACTTCAGCGGAAACTTGCCGTAGGCGGCCAGCAGGCTCTTGATGGGAACGCTCTGGCGGTCATTCGGGCCGGGGCCCCAGACCAGGCTTACGGTGACGTTTGCTCCGGGATCGCCCGCCAGCACAACGCGTCCGCTGTAGGCCCGGCCCTTGCGCAGCATGATGCCCGCCTGTGCGATGCCGCGCGGTGCGGCGCCATCCAGCTTGACGAGCGGGCTGTGCTCGCCGGTGTAGGCGCGCTCGCGGTCCATGGTGACGGATTCGTCGGGGCCGATGGGGCGCCAGGGGTTGGGGCGCCGGCCTCGCGAGGGGGGCGGCGCGGCGGTCTTCGAATCCACCGTGTAGTAGAACTTCCGGTCGTCGATCATTTCGGCCCACACGCTGCGATTGACGGTGTCGCCGATATGCTCGATGAATTGGCCATACAGGTAGGGCGACACGGGCGCGGACGTTGTGGCGGCGTCCACGGTGACGCTGATTCGCTTCTCGGGAGCGCCCGGTGTCTGCGCGGCGGCCAGCGCCAGCGCGAGCCAGGAGATTGCGCAAGAGTTTCTAAATGGGGACATGATTCCTTTCCAATCCGCAGCCTCGCGGCGGCGATGCGTTTGGCCCAACCGTTGGTGCGTACCGGGCCGCCTGAGAGTATAGCGCCCGGCGTAAGCCGATGTGCTCGCCGCCGAGAGCCTCACCCGACGGTGATCTCGCAACTGGCTTCGTCTATCTTGAAGGAGTATCCGCTGGCTTTCTGCGCGATCACCTGCCGCGCCACAAAGTCGAGGATCTCGCGGGCGCGATCGGCAGTAACGGAACCGGCATCCCGCATCTGCCGCAGGGAGCCGCCCCAGATCAATGCCAGGCACGAGCCGCCGAATTCCCAATCGAAGCCGATGCGGAGCGGACCTTCGCAGTACCAGATCGTGCCGCCCCGTCCGTGGGTCTCGACCGTTACCTGACGCTCTTCAGGCATACTTTCCTCGCGCCACCAATCCTAACACCCATCGACGATCCGGCGCCGCGGACGCGGGTGACCGGGCTCCGCCGACTCTATTTGATCGCCAGGAAACCGGCTTGCATATAGGAGTACCAGAACAGATCCGCGGTCACGAACCCCGCTTCCTCTAGTAAGTCGAAGTGCTCCCGCACAGTTACCGGAAAGAACCCCCGGTCTAACCGTTGCAGGTGATCCGCGGCCTCTTGCGGCGCCTTGCCCTGCCGAATCTGGAAAGCCTCCCAATTCCGCTTTCCGATTTCGACGCTTCGTTCCGAGCGGGGCTTGATATTCTCGAATGCAAGAAAGAGCCCTCCCGGCTTCAACACCCGATAACATGCGCCCACCGCTGCCCGCCGCCTCGCCCGGTCCAGGTAATGATGGCATTGGATCGCGGTAACTACGTCGAAGCTGGAGTCAAGTTCCCGGCCCAGATCCTGAGAGCCTGTGGCAGGAAGGAAGTGAACCCGCGATAGGTCGCCGGACTGGAGCTTGACGCGCGCCTGCTCCAACATGCCCGCCGACGGATCCGCCAGGAAGAATTCCGTAGCCGGGAAACCGGCCAACGCTTTCATTACCAGGGTCCCCGTGCCACAGCCCGTGTCGAGCCATCGCTGCGGATCGCCCAGCGCCGCGCGGACCAGATGCACGGTCTCTTCATGGAAGCTCGCAATGTACGGAATGGTCTGCTCCACACAGGTGTCGTACTCCAACGCCGTGTATGGAGTGAGGTTGTCGCCATGCTTCATCCAACGAATTGTAGCGCGATGGCCACCCGAGCCTGGGAAGCCGCGCCAGCCCGAGCGCGGACGGTCCTCTTCCGGGCCGTCCACGGCAACACCCGCTCAACCGCGGCGAACTCGCCGCCGTGCCGCGGCCGTCAGGCCGCCAAGGCCCAGCGCCAACAGCGCCACGCTGGTTGGTTCGGGTGCAGCGCTAGATGTAGTGGTGGCTCCGACAGTGAGAAAATCCACCGCCCAGCCATCGCCACCGTTGCCGCCTTCGTCGATCGAAAGCGTGAGCACGTGGCTGCCGGTATCTATCGACGGGTCGAGACCAATGGTGAAGAATTGAACCATCGGGCCGGTCTCATCGAGGCTCTCCAATTCGCCGGTTAGCGCGGGGTCGGGTAAGCCATTCACCGTCACGATGAACGGCTGTCCTAACGCCGGGAACTGGAAGTCGTCGGCTGCAATTCCCAAGGTCAGAGATTGCAGAGACTGGCCTGGACCTATCAGCGAACTGTAATCCATCGTCATCACATCCGGGCCAGGTATGCGTTGGCCGGATGATGAGTACCCGTCGTCGGCCCCAGTCTGAGTGGATCCCACATAGATTTGATCCGTGCCGGGAAAGTCCCCAACGGTGGGACTGAAAGGAAAGCTATGGCCGAAAGCAGTGCTGGCAAGGGTTACTGCGTTAGGAGCCAGGCCCTGCAAGGTCGCACCGGCGGTGGGATCTGCCGTGCCATAGCAGCCCGTCGTCAGACAGTCCTCGGTGCCATACGTAATCACGCCGGCGTGCAACGAAATCGTAACAAGAGTTGCCGCCAGCAATAGCCGATGAAATCGTCTTTGCATTCGTCCCCTCACGAACGGCGTCCCGTCTCTTGGAGACCCGGCCCCAATGGTTTGGACGGCCGCCGGTTAGAGACAGTATCTCACGGGTTCTCGCTTTGCCAAGGGCTTCGTTGCCGCGCTACGTACTGCTTCCCACATACGGCCGCTAAGAACCGTGCGTCCCGTCACTGATGCTCGTGCATGACTGCCAGCAGGCCTCGATCTCTCACCATCGAGCGGAGGCCATCCCGCGGGTAGATCTGGTGGAGTTCCAGGGCGACGGGCCGGGAGTGAATCGGCCCGGTGAGTCATCTTACCCAGAACGTGAGATTCGTGTCCCGAACGGTAGCAGGCCCGGCGGTCAGCGAGAATATGGCCTGGAGCTCGAACCCGGGACTCGGGTTCGACGGAGCACGCAATTGAACCTGTGTCACGCCGGAAATCGAGCCGGCCGCCGAGCCCGCGGAGACAAACGTAGGCGCGGGGCTACAGTATATGCCGGCGCAATTAGGTGTGACCACTACAGGTAAGGTCAGCGGAGCCGGAGGACTTGTGTTGACTAAGCCAGTTACAGGCGGAGGGCTGGTGACGCCCAGGCCGTCGAGGAAGATGGTGACGACAGACCCGGCGGCCGCCGGATTGGTTTGGGAATTGACGGTTCCGTCCGCATTGAGAGTTAGAGGAAAAGTCTGATTCTCGTATGAGGGCTGCGAGAGAAACGCAACCGGATTGATTGCGGCCACTGGGAACGTTCTGGAGTTGGAGACACTGTTCCCATTGACGTCGGAGTACGTCACAGCCAGGTTGGCCTGCGCGCTCCCCGCAATTTCATAGGGCACCTGGAAGTTGACTTGCTGCTCGGAGACGTAGAGTAACGGGGCGGGAGTCTGGTTGGCCACGATCTCAAGGCTTTGGGACATTACGGGAAATAGCCCGGTTAAGTAGCTTGCCGCGGACGGAAACGGGCTAATCCCGAAATACTGGAATCGGCCAAACATCGACAGAAGCTCCCCAGGCGCGATCGCGGTTACGGGACCGAGATCGGCCGCGTCAAGCATACAGGCGACCGGGGTTGGCTGCGACGGATCGAAGCGAATCAGGTCGTTGCCGGAGGCGAGCAGCAGCGTTCCGCTCGTGGAATCGTATGCCAGGGGAGTTCCGGGCGGCGTGCGGCTCTCGGAAATGGCCGAGCCATCCAGGGTCATGCGAGTCACGAAGCCGACCGGAGCGCATGGAGGCGGGACCGCGCCGTCGAAGCCGGGTAAGTCGACGGAACCGGCCTGCCCTGCAAGATAGATCCCCGTCTTGCTCAAAGCGGCGAAACTGACGCTGTCAGTCTTGGTGCCACTGAAGAACGTCGAAAAGACCAGTCCCGAACCATCCGGCTTGAGCAGGGTGACATAGCCACTGGGAGAGGTGTACTCCAAGGGGATCGGCGGGCCACAGGTATTTACGATCCCGTTTGCGGCCGTATAACCTGGTTGGTAAGAACCGGAAGTGGTCGGATAGGCGGGCGCACTGGTCGTGCCCGCGATCAAGATGTTGCCCTGGGCATCGACGGTCATGTAGGCGGGCGCGGCGCCGTACTTCGCGGTGAGATACGTCAGGAAGCGGGTTCCACTCAAATCCGGAGTGAGGCTTGCCACGAATTGGTCGCCTCCGCAGTAAAAGCCAAAAAGCGGGCAGCCGCAGAACGAAGCTGCCGGCACTCCCTGGAACGCTCCCGGCGTGGCCGCAGGCTCCTTCGATCCGCCGGGCTCGGACCCGGAGACGTAGATGTTATCCTGCGCGTCGGCCGCCACCAGCCCGCCTACACCTTGTGGCCCCGCCACGACCTGGGTCCCGTCCGCGCTCAGCTTCAGGAGGAAGAGCGCCAAAGTCACCGACGAACCGGAGCTCGTGGTTAACTGCCCGGAGACCACCATCTCTTTCTTGCTATTCACCACCACCGAGCGCGGTTGCGTCTGCGCATTTCCGGCGATCAGCGCGGAGTAAACGGTGCTCCCCTTCTGGTCCAGTTTGACCGCGAAGGCCGTGGCTCCGGCGGATTGAACGGCTCCGGCGCTGACCGGAAAGTCGCTGGCCGTGGTGGTTCCGACGACGTAAACGGCCCCCGCCGAATCGATATCCAGAGCCGTGGCGGCGCTGGTGCTGGAGCCGCTGCCGCCGATGGTGACCGCGTAGACGGACGCTCCACTCGGACTCAGCCTCGCGATGTAAGCCGCGCCCGAACCGGCATTCGTGGTGGTCTGGCCCGCAAGGTAGATGTTGCCCGAAGCGTCCACCTTGGCGGCGTTAATCTGCACGCCGGGTAGGTGTGCCACAGTGCTGGTTGGGCTGGAGGCCGCGGCGATGGCTGGAAGCGCCGACAGGATGGCCAGTCGCGCGATCCGGAGGGTGAAGCGAGCCGATTTCTGGTTCATCTGCGACCAGTATACTGTGTCGATTGGCGGGTCAGTCGGCCGCGTGCGAAGCCGATGTTAGATTGTTCACAGTTGCCCCGCCACCAGGACACCTTTCGAGGAACTCCCTCCGCATGAGGCGCCGTGCTTCCGCTTGCGCGTTTCGGAAGGGTGGCCCGCCATCCGCTCTCAACTTCCTGGAAAGCCGCTTTCAGAACCTTTAGGCGGAAGAGGATGGATACAAGAAGAATAGTCGGAGATCCGATTATGGTAGAATCGCGAGTACGGCGCGGATGGTGTGGGCGCCGGCTTGCTCGACCGTTTCATTTGAGACGGTTTCGGAGAATCTACTTTGCGACTGGTAAAGATCGGTACGTTGGCGGCTCTGTGTGCAGCCGGAGCCATGGCAAGTGTTATGGGATTCACGTTCACGGGAAGCGCTCCCGGGAGTCTGGCTGGCGTCAACTTCTCTTCCGCCACGCCTCTGACGATCACAGGCACCTATGATACCGCGGACATCACTCAGCGCAGTCCCACGCTCTATTCGGTGCTGGTCGACTCGATTTCCGTTGCCATAAGTGGTATGGGTGCGGTTACGGTTAATGACCCGGTCAACCTGTTTGTGAACACCTCTTCGGGTCGCGTCGGCATCAACGATAACGGAGTATTCGGTTTGTATCAGGCGACCGCGCCGCTCTACTTCGAAAACTGGTATCTGAGCACGCCGATCGGCCCCATTGCCACCTCGTCAGCCAGCATCGACTCGGGATTGAACTCCGCGCAGACCACCGGCGGGGCGCTGGTCTTCTCGGGTTGGACGTCCTCGGGCACCTTCACAGCCGCGGACGCGGTTCCGGAGCCCGCCGGTTTTGGTCTTGCGGGACTCGGTCTGGCTGTCGCGGCCCTCATCCGGCGACGAAGCATCTGACGGGATAGCGTGGTTCACGGCCCAACATCGGGTACGCAAAGTTCGGCCTGGGAGCTTCTTTCGGGGCCGACTGGCGGCCGGCGTTCAACGGTTCGACCGAGGGCCGCGCATCCCGGCACCCCGCCCCCCTACTTCCTACAAATCGCCGTCATAGACCACGCGTCAGGGCTCTCATACTCCCTTGCAATCTCCAGCCCCCCTGGTCCCGCGGCAGCCACCGGAACACGTCCGGCGTGTAAGTTAGCTGGAAGTTCATCCCGATGTGCTCGCCGCTCCGAATCGGGATCTCGCGAGACGGACTCACGCCCTTTTCGGCAGGGGCAGCATAAGGGTTCTCGGCGTGTCGCCGAACGGAAAGAAACCATGGTGCAGATAGAACCTCTCAGCCTGTTCGTCCTTGGCGTCAACGGCAAGCGCGTAAACGGCAACCTCGGACCGGCTCGCACGCTCTACCGCATCCCACAATAAGGCGCCGCCGAGTTTGCGTCCGTGATAGGCGAGAGCGACGGCCAGGCACCCCAGGCGCGCGACGGGTACGACGGGATAGCGTGGCAGACGCTTGGCGAGCCGGACCGGCATCTGAGCCAGCAGAATCCCGGCCGAGGCCAAAGTGTAGAACCCGGCAATCCGATTGGTCGCGATCTCACGGGCCACGAAACAAGCCGTGATGCGGCGGCGCCCATGCTGGCCGGCAGTTTCCCGAAAATAGAGATCGAGCGGATCCACCCCACACGCAAACGCCGTCCGATCATGGCTTGGCCCAAGCGGCTCGACGAGGAACGGCGCGGTCATCGCGAGGATGCGATCAAATGGGCGTGGGCCTTCCTGGCACGCTTCAAGGCAGGCGCAAGAACCGGCGGATTCAGAAGCAACTCCACAAAGCGCCGCTGGTCTTCGATGGAAAGGCGAATAACCTGGGCTTCGTCAATTGTCCTGTTTGCGGCCTCCTGGGCGGCGGCCACCACAAAATCGCTGACACTGCGCCCCTGCAGTTCCGCGGCGCGCCTGACGACCCGAAGAGCATCGGGTGCAATGCGGGCTTCGATACGTGCTGTGCGGCTTGCTTGCTGAGGCACGGCTGGAACCCTCCTAACGGCATTGTACGGGAATCTACCTCACAGCGCAATCGCTGGGACTTGCGTGCACCGGTGCGCGTGATGCTCATCCCTCCCGCCGATTCGCGTTCATGCCGTATCATGGTCGTATGGCTGAATTGGTGTTCGAGGTCGTCCAGGATCCGGACGGCGGCTATTGCGCCGAATGCCTTACCGAGAGCATCTTCACCGAAGCCGGCACATGGGACGAGTTGCGTAGGAACGTGCTTGAAGCGACCTCGGCGTTCTACTTCGACCGCCCGCGCCCCGAACGAATCCGTCTCCATCTGGTCCGCGACGAGATCGTACTGGTGGCATGAAGCTCCCTCGCGACGTCTCGGGCGCGCGCCTCGCCGATTTCTTGTGCCGCCGATGGCAGTACACTAAGGTGCATCAGGTAGGCAGCCACATCATCCTGGAAACCTCCGAACCGGCTCACCACCGGATCGCGATCCCGGACCACCACCCCCTCCGGCTCGGCACTTTCAGTTCAGTCCTCCGCGCCGTCGCCGCCCACAAGGGCGTGGCGCGCGGGGCGACTATTGCCGACTTGTAGACAGTCGGGCGGAGGCCAGCCGGCTTGCGAGTAGTAATCCCAGAATCGGCAGTTATCAACATAGGCGACGTCCCGTTCATATGGATGCTTGCTGTTCGCCGACGACCCGGACGAAATGGCTGCCGGTCACTTCGGCGCCAGGCACGATCAGATGCGACAATATCGGTAGTGACAGACATGTGCTTACACTCGCAGCGGGCAAGTTGGACGGTCTGCTCCTTCCTGATCGCGGCTGCCATTGCCGGCGCACAATCTCAGCCAAGCAAGCCGGCAGAGCCGACGGTCATTGCGGCGAATCGATTTGTGCAGTCGCACTTGCCTTTTGACGATCGCCAGGACTTCGAGGATGCGAGGCGGGGGTTTATCGCTACGACGCCCGACCCGGAGGGGCCCGCCCTGTATGCGTTTCTGGAGCACGATGCGCCGCCTACGGTCAATCCGAGCCTTTGGCGTCAGGCCCAACTGAACGTTCCGAACGGGCTGTTCAAGGTCACGGATCGTGTTTACCAGGTTCGAGGCTTCTCCGGTTCGAGCATGACCATCGTCGAAGGGAAGACCGGCATCATTGTCATCGACGCACTCTCGACACCCGGATCAGCGCGTGCCGCTCTCGACCTCTACTTCGCGCACCGCCCTCGCAAGCTGATCGTGGCTCTTATCGTTACTCATTGCCACTCGGACCACTTCGGCGGTGCAAGCGCGATCGTTTCATCGGCCGATGCCATGGCCCGGAAAGTCGCTGTCATCGGGCCGGCGGGCTTCATGGATGCCCTTATCGAGGAGGCCGCCGTCGCCGCAAACCTGACAGCGCGCAGGGCGGAGTTTCAGTTTGGAGGCTCGCTGCCGGTCGGCGAACGGGGGACCGTGGATTACGGGGAAGGCAAGCTGGTGTCTCGCGGCGCCCCGGGCGGCGGACCCATCATTCCCCCAAACGACACCATTCGGGAGCCGAAGGAAACCCGCACCGTCGACGGAGTCACCCTTCTCTTCCGGCTCGCGCCCAATACGGAGGCGCCTTCCGAGATGTTCGTGTACCTGCCGCAATTCCATGTCCTGGATGTCGCCGAGGAGGTCACACACACGCTCCACAATCTGCTACCAATTCGAGGCACAATCGTGCGAGATGCAAATCGCTGGTCGCATCACCTGAATGACGTCCTGGAAGAATTCGGCGGCGATGCACAAGTAATGATCGACCAGCATCAGTGGCCTGTCTGGGGCAGCGACCGTGTTCGAGCGAAACTGGCCAACTTCCGCGATCTGTATAACCTGAGCTATGCGCCCCTGCGGCATGCGGTATGAGGGCGGAAGCGTAGTGTACCATTTGGGGACCCCGTAAAGATCGGGGTAAAACAGAAGTTTGCGAAATTGGCGCTTCGCAAAACCGACCCCAAGGAGGTCACCCAAATGGTTACCGACAGAAAAAAGGATAGCGATAAAACCCCCGTAAAACAAGGCCCGGCCAGGGTCTCATCGGAACCCAATAAAATCAATGCTTCCACGCCCTACGACTTCAATGGGAAGAATCTGACTCCCTACGGCGGACTGCTGCCGGTGATCACCATGCTGGAAAAACTCGACTTCCAGACCCTGGTGGAACAGACGGTGACCTCGAAGCGCATTCCCCGTGCCCTGGACCTGTACCGGTTCGTGTTGGGAATCGTGTTGGGGCTCTACATCGGTTTCCCGCGCCTGAACCAGTTGCGCTTCATCGCTCGCGACCCGATTCTGACGGGCATTCTCAAAGTCACCAAGCTGCCGGTGCAATCCACCTTCTGGAGATTCGTGAACGCGCTGCACCTCAATGTCTCCCGGCAGATTCTGACCATTATGCGAATCATGCGCGAACGAGTCTGGGCGGCGGCCAATGTGAAACTGGCGGTCGTCACCATCGACACCGACACGACCGTGCACACGCTGTATGGCCAACAGATGGGCGGACGCAAGAGCTACAACCCCAAGAACAAAGGCAAGAAGAGCTACCAACCGATGCTGACGTTCATCCACGAGACGCGGGAGTATATCTGGGGGGAATTGCGCAACGGCGATCGGCCCACCGGCAAACAGATAGGCGATCACATTCGGGATGTGTGCGCGGCGCTGCCGCCGTGCGTGAAGCAGATTTACGGCCGGGCCGATTCCGGGTTCTACTGCCGGCAAGCAGTCGAGGCTTACGAAGAATGCACTGCCCGGTTCGTGATCTCAGCACGCAAGACGTCGCGACTGGTCGAGTTGCTACGCCAAGCCGAGTGGAAGCCGTCGAAGAAGACGGATGCCAGGTGGGAGTGTGAATTCAGCTATCAGCCGGACGGGTGGAAGAAGAAATACCGGTTCGTGGCTCTGCGCTATGAAAAAACGCGTGAGGAGGTCGAGGCGGAGAAGACCGAGCAGTACCAGTTGTTCGAGACCAGCCAGTACAAGTACCGGGTCTTCGTGACCGACTTCGGCGATCCCATCTACTTCGTGGTCTGGTTTTACAACCAGCGCGGCGGCGCGGAAAACCTGATCAAGGAGGCGAACAACGATGCCGGACTGGCGGCGCACCCCTCAGGCCGCTTCGATGTGAACGGGAATCATTTCCAGTTGGCGATGCTGGCCTACAACCTGAACTGCTGGCTGATGCTGTTCAACCGCGAACCGCAGGCCGACGCCACGGCGCTACAACACACGACGCTGGCGACCGCGCGACTGCGCTTCCTGTTCGTGGCCGCCAAGATCTGGCGCCACGCCGGGCGCACCGGGGTGAGCTACAGCGATCACTACGAGGAGAAGGGCGTGTTCGAGCGACTGATGGACCGCCTGCGAAAGATCGCGCCGCGCGGAGCAGGCTACGCGCCGGTCATGCTGCCGGCATTGCGCTGATTGCACGCCCCCGCAGGCCCTTCGGCTGGTGTGCATAGAAAATTATGCGCGGCCGACAAGCGCAACGAAGTAAGAGACTTCGGCGCGGGGTTTGGCGAGAACGGACTCTCAGGAGGGCGATGCAACAGCAAAAACCGAACTGACTCACTCAACTACGGGCGGCATCAGCCGAGCGAAACCGGCGCTCGGAACACCGGAGCTGTGCATAATTCAGGTATAAGTATTTGCACGACCAGACCGTTCGCATGATGAATCAGGGAATGGGGCCGACGGAGATTGCCGAGGCTCTGAAGATGCCGCCCGGGCTTGAAAACGTGTGGGCGGTACGCGAGTACTACGGCTCGCTATCGCATGGCGCGAAGGCCGTATACCAGCGCTATGTCGGCTGGTACGACGGAAATCCAGCGAATCTCAATCGCATGCCGCGCGTCGAAACAGCCCGGAAGTCCGTCGAGTACATGGGCGGCGCGGACGCGGTGGTCGCCCGTGCACGGGACGACTTCAAAAGTGGCAATTATCGCTGGGTCGCCGATGTGATGAGCCAGGTGGTCTTCGCGGATCCATTGAACCAGGACGCGCGGAATCTTGAGGCGGACGCACTTGAACAAATGGGATACCTGGCCGAAACGGCGCCCTGGCGAAACGCCTACTTGCTGGGAGCACAGGAACTGCGAGACGGTGTGCGCGGGACGGCAGAGGCTGTGCCTGCTATCGGCGCGTCGGTGTTGCGCGCCATGACCATCGAACAAACGTTCGACTACCTCGGCACACGGGTTGACGGCCCTCGGGCAACGGCGAGAATTGTCATCAACTGGAAATTCTCCGACACTCACGAATCGCTTGCGTCCACTTGTCAGCACGGCGCGCTGACTTCGATCACCGGGAAGACAGATCCGAACGCCGCGGCGACGGTAACCATAACCCGAAGCGCCTTTGAAAGCGTCATTCTGGGCCAACGAACACTTACTGACGCCATGCAAGAGGGCGCCATTGTCATAACTGGAGACGCCAAGGCGGTGTCCGGTTTCTGGTCCTTGCTGGTCGGATTCCAAAGCCGCTTGCCGATTGTCGAACCGCAGAATTGAGCCAGAGGGCCAAGACCGATTCGACGGTCGGAAAATCCGGCAGCCCAGGCCGGACCTTGGACCTGTTCCGCGCCAACGCGACCAAAAACGCCCAAGCCGCCGATTTCCCGCTGCTCGCGCCATACCAGCGCATTGGGTGAGAATAGACGGGCTTGGGTCCGGGGACCCGCCTCCGGAGCCTTTTTACATGGGTCGCTGAGGCCGATTGCCGGGGCCGTCTGGCCGGCCGCCCCCCCTACTTCCTACAAATCGCCGTCAAAAACCTGGCATCCGCACTCTCATACTCCCTTACAATCTCCAGCCCGCCCTGGTCCCTTAGCAGCCACCGGAACGCGTCCGGCGTGTAAGTGTACTGGAAGTTCAGCCCTATATGTTCCCCGCGCTGCATGGGAATCTCGCGGCTGGCCACCGTCGCCGAAATGTCCTGCTCGGCGCGGAAGTGGCGCGTGATCAGGTGCAGGCCGTTGTGCCGGTCGTCGCGCCGCTGCGTGAAGCGGATCTCGCCTTCCTCGCCGCTGATCCCTACGCTGTTCAGCAGCGACCACAGGAACCTTCGCGAGGCGGCATTGTCGCGCCGCGCCATGGTCCGGTCGGCGTCGTGGAGTTCGCCGTCGATAATCAGGCGGTCGGCCGGCTTCATGCACTGCGCGATGTAGCGGATCTCGGCCAGCGGATCGAACGCGCCCATGGTATTTCCGGAGAGGATGAACAGGCGCGGCGGCTCGGCGGCGTCGGCGCAGTATACAAGGTGCACGGGGCTCGATATGTCGGCCTTGATGCCCACGGTCTCGAAATCCTCGTCCTCCGCCTCGGCGCACGCCATCTCCAGCATGGACTGGCTGGCGTCCACCGGGAAGTAGCTGCACTCGCTCCCGGCCGCGCGCAGGGCCTTCATCAGCAGGCGGTCGCGCTTGCCGTCGCCCACGCCGAAGCTGATCACCGGGGTCTTCGGGCCGAAGTGCTGCGCCAGCGAGGGGCTCTCGGCCGCCAGCTCCTTCCAACTCAGCCACAGGCCGCCGTATAACTCGGCGTTTTCCATCAGGGCGGTCCATTCTTCGGCGCTGCGGGGATGCCAGTAGAAAAACTTCTCCGGCAGATCGCGAGCCTCTACGGCTTCGGCGAACTCCTGCGTGATATCGGCTTCAGTAAGTACGACTTCGACTTTCATTAGAACCCCATGACGTGCATACCAGCGTCTACGAAAATGGTGTTGCCGGTCACGCCGCGCGCCAGGTCGCTGGCCAGGAATACCGCGGTGTCGGCCACTTCGGCGGGATCGGTATTGCGGCGCAGCGGAGCGCGGTCGGAGTTTTCGAGTATCGACGAGAAACCCTTGATCCCCCGCGCCGCCGCGGTCTTCACCGGCCCCGCCGAAATGGCGTTGACGCGGACCTTGCGTTCTCCCAACTCACTGGCCAGATAGCGCACGCTTGCCTCGAGGGCGGCCTTGGCCACTCCCATCACATTGTAGTTGGGAATCACCCGCGTGGAGCCGAGGTAAGTCAAGGTGCTCACCGAACCGCCCTCGGTCATGAGCGGCGCCGCGGCGCGGGAAACGGCCACCAGCGAGTAGGCGCTCACGTCGTTGGCCAGGGCGAACCCCGCGCGGCCGGTTTCCAGGAACGGGCGCGAAAGGTCCTCGGGGCTGGCGAAGGCCAGGCTGTGGACCACGGCGTGCAGCGGCCGGCCGAGCGCGCGCAGGCCCTCCGTTAGCGCCGCCAGTTCGTCGTCGTGGGTCACGTCGCAGGGCAGAGTGGCGGCCACGTTCAGCTCCTCCGAAAGTTTCCCGATGGACTCTTTCTGGCGGTCGCCCAGGTACGTCAAAGCCAGCGTGGCGCCCTCCCGTGAGAACGCTTGAGCGATGGCGTAGGCTAAGCTCCAGCGATTTGCAATACCCAGTATGAGAGCAAATTTGCCCTCCAGCAGTTTAGACATGGATACCTTAGTTTAAACTAGGGCGCATGGCCCTGAATTTGGGAAGCAGTCTGGGACCCTACCGGATCGTCGAAGTGCTGGGTTCCGGGGGCATGGGCGAAGTCTACCGCGCCCGCGACACGCGCCTCGCGCGCGACGTGGCTATCAAGGTCCTGCGCGCCGACCAACAGGTGGATCCCGACCAGCAGCGCCGCTTCGCCCTGGAGGCCCGTGCCGCCAGCGGCCTGAACCACCCCAACATCCTGACCGTTCACGACGTCGGCATGGAGGGCGGCATCCCCTACATTGTTTCGGAACTGGTGGATGGCGTGGCGTTGAGCGCGCTCATCAGCAAGGGGCCGCTGCCCCTGAAGAAGACGCTCGATATCGCCGTGCAGGTGGCCGCGGGACTCGCCGCCGCGCACCAGGCTGGCATCGTCCACCGCGACCTCAAGCCCGCCAACATTATGGTGACGCGCGACGGCTTCGCCAAGATCCTGGATTTCGGTTTGGCCAAGCACATCGCGGCCAAGGATTCGCCGGCCGCTATGCCGCAGGGTCCCACGCAGCCCGGCTTCATCGTGGGCACGGCCACTTACATGAGCCCCGAGCAGGTGCGCGGCGGCGAGCTGGACCACCGCACCGACCAGTTCTCCTTCGGCCTGGTGATCTACGAAATGCTCGCCGGCAAGCCCGCCTTTGCGCGCTCCAGCGCCATGAGCACCATGGCGGCGATTGTCGAGGAGGAGGCCAAGCCCGTCACCGATATCAACCCCGCCGTCCCCGCGCCGCTGCGCTGGTGCCTGGACCGCTGCCTGGCCAAGGACCGCGAGGACCGCTACCACTCGACCGGCGACCTGCAGCGCGAGTTGCAGACCATTCGCGCCCACCTCGACGAGTTCTCGTCTTCCGCGCGCCAACCGGCGCTGGCCGCCGCGCCCGTGCGCAAGGCGCGGCGGTGGTGGCCGAAGCTGCTGGCGGTGGGCGCGCTGGTGGTGGGCTGCCTGGCCTGGGAAGCGTTCCTGGTGCCGAAGACCATGGTGGACCTGCGCTCGTACAAGATCCAGCCGCTCATCAGCACCGGCGCGCACGAAGGCGACCCGGCATGGTCGCCCGATGGCCGCAATATGGCCTACACCGGCGAGGTGGGCGGCATCCGCCAGGTGTTCGCGCGCGATCTCGCTTCGCCCATGGCGGCGCAGGTGACTAACTCGGCGGCCGATTGCAGCGCGCCGTTCTGGTCGCCGGATGGCGCCAGGATTTACTACCTGTCAACGGCGGATGGCGTTCCGGGCGTGTGGATGGTGGGCTCGACGGGCGGATCGCCGGAACTTGTGCAGGCGGGCGCGTCGGCTGCGGCGCTCACGCCCGATGGCAAGACGCTGGCGTTTATGCGCGCCGGCGCAACCGCGGACAAGCCGCTGGCGCTGTACTTCGCGGCGCGCGCGGGCGGCGAGCCGCGCGCCTCCCGCGCCGCGCCGTTCGCGTCCGGGAAGTACCAATCCGGCTACCTGCGCTTCTCACCCGATGGCGGGACCCTGGGCGCATGGCTGACGCGCTGGGATGGCGCGTCCGATTTCTGGGCGCTGCCGTATCCGGACGGCGAACCGCGGCTGGCCTTCTCGATGGCGCTGGGCGCGCTCCCGTTCAGTTGGATGCCCGACGGCCGGCGCGTTGTCTTCGGTGCAGTGCAGCCCGGTTCCGTTGGCGCGGACCTTTTCCTGGCCGATGTCCGTTCGGGCGCGATGCACCGGATCTCCGCTCTCACGCGCGACACCAATCAACCCGCGGTTTCGCCCGACGGCAAGTCCATCGCGTTTCAGGCCGCCGAGGACCATTTCGAAATCGCCTCGGTTCCGATCGATGGCGCGGCGCCGCGGAGCATGATCTTCACCCTGCGCAATGAATTCGACCCCTCGTGGGCGCCGCCCAAAGGCGAGCAACTGGTCTTCGTCACCGACCGCACCGGCGTGCCGCAAATCTGGATGTGGAGCGCCCGCGAGGGCTGGGAACGGCCTCTGGTCACCGAAAAGGACTTCGGTCGCGATTGGATCGCCGATTTTCGCGAGCCGCAATTTTCGCCCGATGGCCGCCGCATCGCCTTCACCGTGGCGGCCGCCAACGGCCACTCGATCTACGTCTCCGCCGTGGCCGGCGGCAAGCCGGTGCGCCTGTCGCCCGATCCCACCGACGAGCGCTCCGCCACCTGGAGCGGCGATGGCGCCTGGATCGCATTCCTGCAAAACGTCAACGGCCGCTGGACCCTGGTGAAGGCCCGCTCCGGCGGCGGCGACCAGCCCGTGGTGTTGCACCGTGGCTGCACGCCCACGCATCCCAAGTGGAACCACCACGGCAACTGGATCGCCGTCACCACCGCCGAGGGGCTGACTCTGATTTCCGACGATGGCAAACAGTCCAACCTCGTGAGCCCCGGCGAGTGGCTGGTCTACGGATGGGGCCTAGATGGCAAGGTACTCTACGGCATCAAGCGCCTGCCCGGCGGCCGCCGCGTGGTGGCGTCGGTGGACCCGGAGAAGCGCGTCGAAAAGACCATCGGCGATCTGCAACTTCCCGCGGCCGCCGAGGTGCATGGCTTCAGCATGGCGGCCGATGGCGCGTCCTTCGCCACTTCCTTCAGCCGCCCGGGCGGCGATATCTGGGTGCTGCGCGGCTTCGAGAAACCCGGGTTAGGGGAACGTCTGCGCTGAAATGGACCTCACCACATCGCTCTCTTACGTAAAAGGAATCGGCCCCGCGCGCGCCGCCATGCTCCAGGCGAAGGGCCTCGAAACCGTCGAGGACCTGCTGGCCTACGTGCCCTTCCGCTACGAGGACCGCAGCAACCTCAAGCCTATCGCGCAACTCGCCCCCGGCGAAATGGCCACGGTGATGTGCGAGGTGGCCTCGGTCAAAATGTCGGGCTTCAAGCGCCGCAGCCTGGGAATGTTCGAGGCGCGCTACACGGATTCCTCGCGCGCCGTCCTGGTTGCCAAATGGTTCCACGGCGGCTACCTGGCGGACGTGTTCTCGCCGGGCATGCGCGTAGCCCTGTTCGGCAAGGTGGAGTTTGATCAATATTCGGGCGAGCTCAGCATGCTGCACCCCGAGTACGAGATCTTTTCCGGCGACGAGGATGGCGACTCCGCCCTGCACGTGGGCCGCGTGGTGCCCATTTACGAAGGCGCCGGCAAGATGACCACGCGCGTGCTGCGCACGATCACGCACCGTATTATCGAATCCATCGAGCCGGTGGAGGACAACCTCCCGCCGCACCTCTGCGCCCGGCTCAAGCTGCCGGACCGCTGGACGGCTATCCGCGACGTGCATTTTCCGCCGCCCGATTCCGACCTGCGCCTGCTCAACGCCTTCCGCTCGCAGGCGCAGTTCCGCCTCATCTTCGAGGAGTTCTTCTGGCTGGAGTGCGGCGTAGCGCTGAAACGCTCGAAGGCGCGCACGGTGCCGGGGATCGAGTTCCGCATCGACGCGCGCGTGCGCGAGCGCATCAAGGACATGCTGCCCTTCAAGCCCACCGGGGCGCAGAAGCGCGTCATCCAGGAAATCGCCGACGATATGAAGCAGCCGCGGCCAATGAACCGCCTGTTGCAGGGCGACGTGGGCTCGGGCAAGACCATCGTGGCCGCCGAAGCCGCCGTCATCGCCATCGAAAACGGCTACCAGGTGGCCGTGCTCGCGCCCACCGAAATCCTGGCCACGCAGCACAACCTGTACTTTAAGAGGCTCTTCGCGAAGCTGGGTTACGTCACGCTGCTGCTCACCGGTTCCTTCTCCGCGCGCGAAAAGTCGCAGCTCAAGAAGCTGATTGCCGAGGGCCTGGCGCACGTCATCGTCGGCACGCACGCGCTGCTGGAAGAGGACGTCGAGTTTCATAAGCTGGGCCTCGCCATCGTCGACGAGCAGCACCGCTTCGGCGTGCTGCAGCGCCTCGGCCTGGTGCGCAAGGGCGTCACGCCGGACGTGCTGGTGATGACCGCCACGCCCATTCCGCGCACCCTCGCCATGACGGTCTACGGCGACCTCGACACCTCCGTGATCGACGAGTTGCCGCCCGGCCGCAAGCCCATCAAAACCAGTCACGCCACCGCCGACCAGGTGGAGCGCGTCTACAGCTTCCTCAAACGGCAGATCGACGAGGGCCGCCAGGCTTACGTGGTCTACCCCGTCATTGAGGAGTCCGAAACGCAGGCCATGAAGGCGGCCAAGAAAATGTACGAGCACCTCTCGGAAGAGGTCTTCCCCACCATCCCCGTGGGCCTGATGCACGGCCGCCTGGGCGCGGACGAGAAGGAACGGGTGATGCAGCTTTTCAAGGAGGGCGCCATCAAGATCCTGGTTTCGACAACCGTGATCGAAGTGGGCGTGGACGTGCCGAACGCCAGCGTCATGGTAGTGGAGCAGGCCGAGCGCTTCGGCCTGGCGCAGTTGCACCAGCTTCGCGGACGGGTTGGCCGCGGCGCCGAGCAGAGCTACTGTATCCTGGTTACCGAGAAGATGAACGACGCCGCCAAAGAACGCATCCGAACTCTGAAGGATTCGACCGACGGATTCCACATTGCCGAAATGGACCTGCGGCTCCGCGGCCCCGGCGAGTTTTTCGGCACGAAACAATCCGGCCTGCCCGCGTTTCGCATCGCCAGCATTCTGCGCGATACGGAAATCCTGGAAGTGGCGCGGCGCGAGGCCGTGGATTTCGTCGCACGGCCGCCGTCGCCGGAGGATCTGCGCCGCGCAGTGGCTTACATTCGCGATCACTGGCAGCGCCGCTACGGCCTGGTGACGGTGGGCTGATGCGCGTGATAGGCGGAGAGTTCCGTTCGCGGCGGTTGAAGAGCGTTTCGGGCGAGGCGACGCGCCCCACGCCCGACCGTCTGCGCGAGACGCTATTCGATATTCTGGCCCAGCGCATTCGTGGCGCCACGTTTGCCGACGCCTACGCGGGCACGGGCGCCGTGGGCATCGAAGCCATCAGCCGCGGCGCCGCGCACGCGTATTTCTTCGAGAAGAACCGCGTCGCCCTGGATGCCATTCGCGAGAACCTGGCCGCGCTGGGCATCGAAGCGCGCTCGACGGTGGTGGCCGGTGCGGTGGCGCGGACGCTGGCCCTGTGGAAAGCGGACATCGTCTTCGTGGACCCGCCCTACGCGCTCGACCGCGAATACGCCTCAGTGTTCGCCGAGCTGGGGGCCAGCCCGCCGCCGCTCGCCATCGTGCAGCACTCGGTGCATTTTGCACTGCCCGCAGCCGCGGGCTTGGAGCGCACGCGCGACGTGCGCCAAGGCGACAACGTGCTGAGCTTCTACGTGCCGGCTGGGTAGGCCACACCGGTCTTGTGTGGGGCAGGATGGCATCCTGCGGCCGAGTGGTACTCGGCCTGGGCGGCCTCGGTACAAGGCCGCCCAGGCGGGTTGCCAACCCGCCGCAGGATGCCATCCTGCCCGACATAGCACAGCCTCACCTCGCCGCCGCGTAATACCCCGTCCGCGCCTGAACCGTGAGCCCCGGCCTCATCGCCTTCACCTCCACCTTGTGAAACGCTCCACTAACCGCCTGTTCCGGCACCGCGTACCCGATGGCGTACTGGTTGCGCATCTCCTCTTCAATGGCGGCGAAGACCGCCCGGAAGTCCCGCTTCCCGGTGACTGGGAACGTGCGTCCGCCGGTTGCATTCGACATGGCGCGCAGCACCTGCAGTCCGCCTCCTCGCGAACTGCCGGGGTCCGCGTTATGGATGCCGTAGATCACCGTGTCGGCGTTCAGGGCGGCATTGATGGCTTCTCTCAGAAACGCGTGGCTGCCGGCATCCTCGCCATCGGTCATCAGGATTGCGGCTTTGCGGCCCTGCAATCCTTTCAGCTTCTGCGCGGTGACCAGGCTCAAAGCGTCGTACAGCAGAGTGCCGCCGCGCGCCGGTGGCCCGCCGGGCAGATCGACCATCGGCTCCGCGCGGTCCAAAGCGTCCCGCAGATACTCGCGCGACGAGGTCAGGTTCTGCCAGACCATCACGTGGCCCGCGAAGCCCACCAGCAGCGCCCGGTCGTCCGGACGAAGCACAGTGGAGAAGAACTGGCCGGCGGCGGCCTTCTCGATATTCAGGATGGGCTGCACGCTGCCGCTGACATCCAGCAGCAGGGCCACGGTGAGGGGCGAATCCACCTGGCGCGCGAAGTGCGTGATGGGCTGGCGGCGCCCGTCGTCCAGGACTGCAAAGTCGTCCTTCGAAAGATCGTTTACGTAGGCGCCCTGCTTGTCGCGCACCGTGCAGAGCAAATTTACAAGGTTGACATCCACTCGGATGGCGCCGGGGTTCGGCGGAGGGTTGAGGTCCACCTGCGCCGCGGCCGCGCATGCCAGCAGCAATGGCAGTGCGGCGCGCCGCAACAGGCTACAAAGGGCCATTCAGGAGTCTCCAATTGGATAGTACACTGAGACTGAAACCCATGTCAGCCGCGCTTCGCGCACTCCGGTTGCTGCCCGCCACCGCCCTGCTTGCGGCGGCCTGGCAGGCGCCGCAAAGCCAGCCGGCGGCGCCGCCTCTGCGCATCACCGTGACGCTGGTGCAGGTGGACGCGGTGGTCACGGACTCCTCCGGCCGCCATGTCCCCGGCCTGACGCGCGACGATTTTCAGATACTTCAGGACGGCCAGCCGCGCCCCCTCACCTGGTTTGCCTACGTCCCCGAACCGCCTCCGGCCGCAAAGCCGAGCGTACCCGTGCCCGTGCCGCTAGGGCCTTCCCCCATTGCGCCCGGCCAGGTGCAACGGACCGTCGCCCTGGTGGTGGACGACGTGGCGCTTTCCTTCGAGAACCTGGTGCGTACGCGCGACGCGTTGCGCAAGTTCATCGAGAAGGACATGCAGCCCGGCGACCTGGTGGCGTTGGTGCGCACCGGCGGCGGCGTCGCCATTCTGGAGCAATTCACCACCGATAAGCGGATCCTGCTGGAGGCGGTCAGTCTGCTGCGGTGGAAGTTCTACGGCCGCATTGGATCGGGAGTCATCAATCCCGTGGAATCGGGCGCGGGTGGCGGTGATGGCGATCGGCAGGACGCGCCGCAAGCCGCGCCCGAGGCTCTCGACTACGACTTCTCCATGACCGCCCTCGGCGCGCTACGCACACTGGAGGAAGCGATCCAGGGCATGAAGCGATTCCCGGGGCGAAAATCCATCGTGTTCCTTTCGGACTCGTTGCGGGTGACGCCCGAGTTGAGCGGCGCGCTCGACCACCTGACCGACCTGGCCAACCGCTCGGCGGTATCGCTCTACACCGTCGATCCCGGTGGGTTGCGAACCGGCGCGCGGATGCCGGCGGATGACATCCAGGTGTACTCGGGCGGCGAGACGGAGCGGCGTTTCCCGTCGCTGGGCGGCGCCGATCCCGCCGACAACGATCCCCCCGCCGGCTCCGGCTGGCAGAGCGGCCTCTCCTACCTGGCGGCGCGCACGGGCGGGTTGTTCTACGGCAACGCCAACGATATCCCCGGCGCCATCCGCGCCGCCGCGAGCGACCAGTTGGGTTACTATCTGCTGGGTTACTCGCCGGGCGAAGGCACCTTCGAGAGGAACCCGCGCAACGCCAGGTTCCACAAGGTGACGGTTAAGGTCAACCGGCCAGGGCTGAAGGTGCGCTGGAAGAGCGGGTTCGAAGGCGTGAGCGACGAAGCGCTCCGCGTGGAAACGGCCTCCACAAACCAGCCGCGCGAACGGCAACTGGCCGAAGCGCTGCTGTCGCCCTTCGCCGCCACCGGGCTGAAGGTCCGGCTGACTTCCTTATTCATGGACACCAAGGCGGGCGGGCCGGTGGTACACTCCCTGCTGCACATTGACGCCAAGGACATGACCTTGAAGCCGACGCCCGACGGCGCGTGGAATGGCACGGTGGACATGGTCGCCGTGGCCTACCGGGGGCTCCATCAGAATATCGTGCAGGTCCAGCGCGTGGTGCCGATCCACCTGTCGGACGCGGCCTACCGCCGGGCCATGAAGGAAGGCTTCCTGCTCCATATGAACGCGCCTGTGAAGGAGCCGGGGTCGTTCCTGATCCGCGCGGTGGTGCGGGATTGGGATTCCCGGCGCATCGGCTCCGCCAGCCAGGTGATTACCGTGCCCGACGTCCGCAAGAAGCAGTTTGCCATGTCCGGCGTGACGGTGCGACTGGCGCCCAAGGAAGTTCTGGAGACGCTCGACAAGGCGCAGATCGCTAATACGCAAGCCGGCGCGGTCGAGGAATGGAGCGAAGGCGGCCCGGCGACGCGGCGCTTCCGTCCGGGGCAAATCGTAGCCTACGGGTTCACCATTCTTAACCCGAAACTCGATAAGGCATCCAAGCAGCCGCGGGTTACCGCGCAGACCCATTTGTTTCGCGACGGGAAGCTGGTGTTCACGGGCGGCGAATTCCACCAGGTGGTGCCGCAGGAGGGCGACCCCACTCGTTTCGTCAGCGGCTGCCTACTGCGGTTTGGTGCCTCGCTGGTTCCGGGGGAATACCTTCTGCAGGTGACCGTTACCGATGGCCTGGCGCCCAAAAAGAAGGGCCGGGTGTCGGAGTGGATGGATTTCGAAGTGGTGAATACCGCGTCCACGGCGGCTCGCGAGGCTCCGGCTTCAAGCCCAGATTCCGGACCTACGTGAAGATGCGCGCGCCTGCGCCACGGCGGTCCTCCCCAACGGATTTTCCGCCGTCATGGCAGGGTAACGTAGTGGCCCGAGACCGAAACCGTGATTTGGGTGCCGCCGGATGAGGCGTTGCGAATGGCGTTAAACGACACGACACTCCCCGATTCCGCGTAGACCCGCATCGTCTGGTTCGCCGAGATGGAGATCGTGCCGTCGCCGGCGTCCTGCGCGGTTATCTGCGGGCGGTAACTGGCCCGGAACCCCGCAACCAGGGTGACCACCGAGAGATTCAGCTTCTGCCCGGCGGGCAAAAACCCGAAGAGCGACATGTATTCGATGACCAGGCGTTTTCCCGCGGGTACCGGGATCGATGCATATGCCGCACTGTTGGCGGCTCCAATGGACAATTCGACTTCCTGCTGAAACGGTTCTTCGACGGCCGCACCGTAGGCTGCCAGAAGCGACTTCGTCGCGATATCACACGCTCCGGGCGTAGCCGTAGCCCCGCCCGGTGGGTTGGTTAAGGGTGTTGAGGTCTGGCCACGCATGCCCGCCGCCAGCGTGAGAATCAATACAATTCGTTCGATTAGCTTCAAGGATCTGCCTCCTGTTGCCGGGATTACAACCTCGGCCACGCTAAAAGACATCGGCTGTTGTCCCGATAGACTTTAGTCGCGCTTGACGGCGCGAGCTTGCTTGGCAGGCGGGCAGCAGCCTCACGAGAAAATGGTACGTGAGTACTAGAACTATTTGTCGGAACATTATATAATTAGTGATTGACATTGAATTATATTAGTATATGATTGAACCGCTATGAGAAAAGCTTCACTTCAGATCTTCGCATCTTTGTTCCTGCTGGGCGGAGCCGTGTTTGCTCAGCAGACGAACGCATTGTCTCTGGCTTCGCAGGCGCCGCTGATTGGGCTGAAGGACTCTCCAAGGAACTACTTGATGCCGGGAGATGTTTCCTTCGCTCACATCGCGGTCGGCGGCCCCTGGATGACCCAGTTCTTCCTAGTGAACATGTCTCCAAACTCAATCAAATTCGTGCTGTCCTTTTCCGACGACAATGGCGTGGCTCTAAGCGTGCCAATCGCGCAGCCGGGCGGCGGCTATAGCTGGATGTCGGCGGGCCAGGCAACTCTCGCCCCGTTTGGAGGGATCAACTTCACCGCTCTGAACATCAATTCAAACACCCAGACCGGGCAGGCAATCCTGAGCTACGACCATTCACTAGGCTACATCGGCGGGTTTGCGGTCTTTCAGGGCTTGTCCAACGCAGGACAGGTGGTCAGCGAGGCGACCGTCCCGGTCAGCGGCACGGACTCCTTGCTCTATCTTCCGTTCTTTAATAACGGAGGCTACAATACCGGCATCGCACTGGCAAACCCGTCGTCATCGAGTACCTACATCGTCATTCAGGCCATGGACGAGAATGGCAAGATGGTTGTCAACGACGGCATAACGCTTCCGCCGTACGGACATACCGCGTTCACCCTGGCCAGCTGGTATCCCGCGTTGAGGAATCTGGCTGGCAACCTTTATGTCCAATCGAGTTCGGGATGGCTCTCCGCCGTGGGGCTTCGCTTCGCTCCTTCGGGTACCT
Source organism: uncultured Solibacteraceae bacterium (assembly GCA_963807205.1). GTDB lineage: Bacteria > Acidobacteriota > Terriglobia > Bryobacterales > Bryobacteraceae > CAWCVR01. Next base: position 64,302 of record CAWEAQ010000001.1, read on the forward strand.
TCACCACGATTCCCATCCTGAACTGGAGCGGCATGTACTGACGACGGCCTCCGTGCTTTGTTGCCGGCCCCGGACGGAGCGGAAACCTGCCTGGTGGAAGGCCCGTTCCGTCGTTCTGTTCCGCAGGCCCAGTGCACCATGCGGCTGACCAGCAACGGCGCGGATCTATTTGGGCGGAACGTTTTCGGCTTGGAAACGGGCGTAGCGGCCTGAGTTTTCCTCTATTCGACTTGCCGGGCCATTTTGGATCGACGCGACGAGCCGCACGGAGAAGTTCCTTCCAGATAGGGATCTTTAGCCCCGCGGGCGGCGTACATCCTGCTTCCTTCGACCGCAGTTGAATGAGGAGTAAGTGAATTTTACAAGACGAAACTTCAACCGCCTGGCCATTACATCAGCCGCCACCGGCCTCATTTCCGGCGCATCCGCACAGTCTCCGGACCGTCGCCTTCGCTACGCGATTGTCGGACTAGGGCGCATCTCCATGAACTGCTTCATGCCCGCCATTAAGGCATCTTCCACCTCGGCCATCACAGCCCTGGTGAGCGGAACGCCCGAAAAGGCCAGACGCGTGGCCTCCGAATATGGCGTGCCTGGAAACTCCATCTACTCTTACGATCAATTCGACCGCATTCGTGAGAATCCGGAAGTTGACGCGGTTTACATCGCTCTCCCAAACGGGATGCATGCGGAATACGCCATCCGGGCGGCGCGCGCCGGAAAGCACGTTCTCTGCGAGAAGCCAATGGCGGCTAAGGTAGAGGAAGCAAAGGCGATGATCGCCGCCTGCAAACAAGCGCGCCGGAAGCTGATGATCGGGTACCGGTGTCAACTGGAGCCTACGACGCTTCATGTGACCTGAGCTATGCGCCCCTGCGGCATGCGGTATGAGGGCGGAAGCGTAGTGTACCATTTGGGGACCCCGTAAAGATCGGGGTAAAACAGAAGTTTGCGAAATTGGCGCTTCGCAAAACCGACCCCAAGGAGGTCACCCAAATGGTTACCGACAGAAAAAAGGATAGCGATAAAACCCCCGTAAAACAAGGCCCGGCCAGGGTCTCATCGGAACCCAATAAAATCAATGCTTCCACGCCCTACGACTTCAATGGGAAGAATCTGACTCCCTACGGCGGACTGCTGCCGGTGATCACCATGCTGGAAAAACTCGACTTCCAGACCCTGGTGGAACAGACGGTGACCTCGAAGCGCATTCCCCGTGCCCTGGACCTGTACCGGTTCGTGTTGGGAATCGTGTTGGGGCTCTACATCGGTTTCCCGCGCCTGAACCAGTTGCGCTTCATCGCTCGCGACCCGATTCTGACGGGCATTCTCAAAGTCACCAAGCTGCCGGTGCAATCCACCTTCTGGAGATTCGTGAACGCGCTGCACCTCAATGTCTCCCGGCAGATTCTGACCATTATGCGAATCATGCGCGAACGAGTCTGGGCGGCGGCCAATGTGAAACTGGCGGTCGTCACCATCGACACCGACACGACCGTGCACACGCTGTATGGCCAACAGATGGGCGGACGCAAGAGCTACAACCCCAAGAACAAAGGCAAGAAGAGCTACCAACCGATGCTGACGTTCATCCACGAGACGCGGGAGTATATCTGGGGGGAATTGCGCAACGGCGATCGGCCCACCGGCAAACAGATAGGCGATCACATTCGGGATGTGTGCGCGGCGCTGCCGCCGTGCGTGAAGCAGATTTACGGCCGGGCCGATTCCGGGTTCTACTGCCGGCAAGCAGTCGAGGCTTACGAAGAATGCACTGCCCGGTTCGTGATCTCAGCACGCAAGACGTCGCGACTGGTCGAGTTGCTACGCCAAGCCGAGTGGAAGCCGTCGAAGAAGACGGATGCCAGGTGGGAGTGTGAATTCAGCTATCAGCCGGACGGGTGGAAGAAGAAATACCGGTTCGTGGCTCTGCGCTATGAAAAAACGCGTGAGGAGGTCGAGGCGGAGAAGACCGAGCAGTACCAGTTGTTCGAGACCAGCCAGTACAAGTACCGGGTCTTCGTGACCGACTTCGGCGATCCCATCTACTTCGTGGTCTGGTTTTACAACCAGCGCGGCGGCGCGGAAAACCTGATCAAGGAGGCGAACAACGATGCCGGACTGGCGGCGCACCCCTCAGGCCGCTTCGATGTGAACGGGAATCATTTCCAGTTGGCGATGCTGGCCTACAACCTGAACTGCTGGCTGATGCTGTTCAACCGCGAACCGCAGGCCGACGCCACGGCGCTACAACACACGACGCTGGCGACCGCGCGACTGCGCTTCCTGTTCGTGGCCGCCAAGATCTGGCGCCACGCCGGGCGCACCGGGGTGAGCTACAGCGATCACTACGAGGAGAAGGGCGTGTTCGAGCGACTGATGGACCGCCTGCGAAAGATCGCGCCGCGCGGAGCAGGCTACGCGCCGGTCATGCTGCCGGCATTGCGCTGATTGCACGCCCCCGCAGGCCCTTCGGCTGGTGTGCATAGAAAATTATGCGCGGCCGACAAGCGCAACGAAGTAAGAGACTTCGGCGCGGGGTTTGGCGAGAACGGACTCTCAGGAGGGCGATGCAACAGCAAAAACCGAACTGACTCACTCAACTACGGGCGGCATCAGCCGAGCGAAACCGGCGCTCGGAACACCGGAGCTGTGCATAATTCAGGTGTGAAACAACTCATTAAGAGCGGCAAGCTTGGGAAGATCCATTCGATCGAGAGCGCTAACGGATTCAACACGCCTGCAGGGGAGTGGCGGCTCAATCGAAAGCTGGCCGGCGGTGGGCCTCTCCTGGACGTCGGTATTTACTCCCTGAATGCCTGCCGCTTCCTGCTGGGCGAGGAGCCCTCGCGCGTTTCGGCCTTCAGTTCCGTCGTCGATCGCGACGGACGTTTCGACCAGGTCGAAGAGACGATTGCATGGACCATGAAATTCCCTGGCGGAACGGTAGCCACGTGCAGCACCAGTTATGGCGCCGACATGGAGGGATTCTACCGAATCCACGGATCGAAGGGCGCCGTCACGGTAGAGCCCGCGTTTTCCTACCTTGGGATACACCTGGTGGGACAGATCGGGGAGGAACGGGTGGATGATCTGGACAAAGCGCCTTTCCCAGACGAGTTCACCCGCGAAACAGATCACTTCGCAGGCTGCGTTCACGAAGACCGGCAACCTGGTCCTTCCGGCGAGGAAGGATTAAAAGACATGGAATGGATCGAACGGATTTATAAATCCGCGGCGGCCCATAGCTGACCCGCCTTACTTAGGAATCAGGGAACAGCCCGGGAGTTTGCGGCGCTGCCGCGCAGGCAGCCACGGAACCGCGAGGGTCACCGAGCGGCCCGAGGGCAGCACACTACGCGCTCGGGCCGCTCGGTGACCCTCGCGGTTCCGTGTGAAGTGCCCGACGATCCGGGGAGGCCACTGTCCGATCATTTGGCCGCTTCCTGAAGAACGGCATGGCGCCAATGAAAAGCGTGCTTGTCGGGGTTCTTAGGAAGCTGCTTAGTATCAGCGAGTTACGGGTGTGTTCGTCACACCAGTCTTGTCATTGCCGCCTCGGCCCGGAACATCTTCGACCCGGCTGGTTTCTTAATAGGGATGGCGGCAGAGGCGTCTCGGTTCGATGGCATACCGCTTGCACGCTAAACTAAATGCTCAAGGAGTGTATCCCGGCAATGATCAGGCGGTTGGTACCTTCTGTTTCGCTCCTCGCGGTTATGGCGCTGGCTCTAGCGCAGAACCCGGCAGCCCGGCCGCAGGCCGCTTCGGCGCCGCAGACGGAAGACGTCATCCGCATCAACGTCAACCTGGTGCAGGTGGATGCGATCGTGGTCGACGCGCAGGGCAAGCTGGTCGGGAACCTGGAGAAATCGGATTTCGAGATTCGCCAGGACGGCAAGCCGCAAGTGATCACCAACTTCTCCTATATCGACACGCGGCCCGGCCAACTCGCGGCGCTACCCGCCCCGCCGCCGGCGCGCGGCAAGAAGCCCGCCAACAACCCGGGTGCTCCTCCGCCGGTGCCGCTGCGCTCGAGCCAGGCGCGCCGCACGTTCGCCATGGTGGTTGACGATCTTGCCTTGGCGGCCGAAAACGTTCCCGCGGTGCGTTCCGCTCTCGATAAGTTCGTCGACAATGACATGCAGACCGGCGACCTGGCCGCCGTCATCCGCACCGGCTCGGGGATGGGGGCGCTCGAACAGTTCACCACCGATAAGCGCGTGCTCCACATGGCCATCAACCGCATCCGCTACAACGCCTTCGGGCGGGTGGGGATCAGCAGTTTCGGAGGCGGAGGCGGCCGCGCCATGAGCGGGCAGGCGATGGCCGAGAGAAACAGCCAGCTCAACGCCGCCAGCATCCGGGCCATTACCAGCGTGGTGAACGGGCTGCGGGAACTGCCCGGCCGCAAGACCGTGATCCTGTTCAGCGAGAGTTTGCGGATCATGTCCGGCGGCAACATCGATCCGCGCGCGCAGAGCGAATTGAACCGGCTGACCGATGCCTCCAGCCGCGCCGCGGTGGTGATATCGAGCGTCGATCCGCGCGGCTTGCAGACGCTGGCGCTGACCGCCGCGGACAGTCCCCGGAACCCCGGCCGCGCGGGTTCCATCCCCATGCAGCGCGCCGTGCGGATGTTCAACTCGCAGGAGGGCATGGTGATGCTGGCCAAGGCCACGGGCGGCACATTTGCCCACGACAACAACGACATTACCGGCGCCGTCCACCGCGTGGTGGAAGACTCCAACGGCTACTACCTCATCGGCTACCACCCGGCGGCCAGCACCTTCGACCCGAAGACCGGCCAGTTCCGCTTCCACAACATCTCCGTGCGCGTGAAGCGCCCCGGTCTGGAGGTGCGCTCGCGCACCGGCTTCCTGGGTACTCCCGACGCCCCGCAGCGCGTCCGCGACCTCACGCCGCAGGCCGAGCTGATTCACGCCCTTTCCTCTCCGTTCGGCTCGCGCGGCCTGCATATCCGCATGACCGCGCTGTTCGGCAATAGCGCCAAGGAGGGGAGCGCGATCACCGCGCTGCTGCATATCGACGCCAAGGACCTGCAGTTCGAGGACCTGCCCGACGGCTCGCACAAGGCCGTGATCGAAGTGCTCAGCGCCACCTTCAACGAGAACGAAAAGGTGGAGGACCCGCAATCGAACGTCTACACCATCACGCTGAAGGAAGAGCGTTACCAGCAGGCGTTGCGCAGCGGATTCACCTACCGGCGGTTTCACGCGGTGAAGAAGCCGGGCGGCTATCAGGTGCGCATCGCGGTGCGCGATTCGAGTTCCCTGCAGATCGGCTCGGCCAGCCAGTTTATCGAAGTGCCGGATGTGTCCAAGGGCAGGTTAACGCTCTCGTCCATTACCCTGCGGGACGCCGTCGCGGCAGGCGGACTTCCCGAGGGCCAGAGCGGCCCCGACAATCCTCTGGGCTCGGTTGCGGACCGCAGCTTCGTTCCGGGAGAACCGGTGCTGTATGCCCTGCAGGTCATGAACGCGCGCTCGGGCGCCGACAAGAAGCCGCAACTGGAGATGGAGGCGCGCATCTTCCGCGACGGCGTGCAGATCAACGAGAGCAAGCCGCACCCCGCGGAGGCGCTGGCGCAGGCAGATCCCACGCACCTGGTCGCCGCCGGAGAATTCCGCCTGGGGGACAAGATAAAGCCCGGCGACTACGTGCTGCAACTGATCGTGACCGACAAGTTGGCCGAAGGGGAGTACGCCGCTACCTCACAGTGGATGGATTTCGAGGTGCGGGAGTAAGCGGCGCGGAGAGCACTTACTCCGGGCTCAACTCGTAAAAGCGGGCAACCGGCTGCGACGCGGCCCGCTGGCGCGCGACGAGCTCCTCGTCGATAGCATCCAGTCCCGCCAGCGTTGCCGGCAGGGCGGCGAGGCCGTCGCTCTCCAGGCCCACCTGGAGTTGCTTCCACCGCGTCTCGTGCAGGTCGCCGCGCTTCAGTGTGAGCGCATGGACGGCGGCCGCCTGCTTCGCCATGGGGGTCGCGAGCGCCGCCAGGTTAATGCCCTTCGCCAGTTGCTCGCGGGGGAACGAGCCCACCTCGTCCCCATCGATCTTCAATGTGTACCGGGCCGCTTCCAGGCCGCGGACCCGCAGCGTCTGCCGGTTGAGCGCCTCCAGGAAATCGGAGCACTCAAGCGCCAGATCCACCGTGGCGGCGGCGTGCCGTGCGCCGTAGGGCAATGCGGGGTCGTGCAGGCTTACTAACATCGGCAGGGCGCCATCCAATTGCGACCAGGTTATGGTGCGGCCCACGCTAAGTTCCGAGACCGTGGTGTTCTCGCTCCGGGTCACTTCCTTCGACGCCGCGTCGATCTCCACCGCCGACACGATGGGCGACGCGCCCCAGGCTTTCAGCAGCGATTCCACCATGATAAGGTGCGCACCGGCCGACGGGTGGATGCGGCCGGGGATCAGGTTCCTGGCGCCCGCCGGGTCGCGCACCCTGGCCTTCTTCAACATCGCCACCACGGGGCCGTTCAGGTCGGCCACTAACATGCCGTTGCGCTCCGCCAGTTCCTTCACGAACCGGCCGTAGCGCACCAACACCGAGTTGTATCCGCCCGGGAACAGCGGCGGCTTCGTGACATCGTCGTAAGGAGACGGCTGGAGCAGCGTGACCTGCAGATCCGGCACGGCCGCCTTCATGACCTCCAATATGTGCTCCATGCCGGCCCGATAGGCGTCGAAGCGCTCGTCGTTGAAGGCCAGGTAGCCGCCGTCGTTCATCCCCAGCATCGCGGTCATGACGGTGGGTTTGTAGGGGATGACATCGCGCGCGAGGCGCACGTCGGCGCTGCCGCCATTACCGCCCGGAGCGAACTCGCCGCTCCACCCCGCGTTGACGAACTTCACGTGGAGCCGCGGGTAGCGCGTAAGAATGAAGGTCTCGACGAAAGTGGTGTAGAGGCGCTGCTCGGTGATGCTGTCGCCGTAGAAGACGAGGGAGTCTTTGTCGTGGATGTAGAAGCTGCCGGGCGCGGTCTGCGCCGCCGCGGACGCGGCCAGCAAGGCCATGGCAAACTCGAGTTTGCGGAGGAGCAGCGATCTCATCAGCGGCTCCATTGTAGCGTGGCTTCGAAGGTGGGGCAGAGCGGCGGCTTCAGCATCAGCTGGCGGGCACTCCCCGAAACAACCGTGCCGACCGCTCCTGGCCCAGGGGGCACCCGTCGCGGCTCTGGTGCGCGTTCGGAGCCGCGACCGTGAGGGAGCGAAGGTCTGCGAGTGGAGTGGCTATTCCATGACAAGCCCTGAACCTCATATTCGCGCATCACAGGGGCTTGATGATATGGTTGTAAAAATGAGCCATGTTACTTACCGCCGGGTTGCCCGCGCACTCCGTGCTGGCGGTCCGGAGGTGATTCAGGTGGGCGTTGATGAAGTGGCTCCTCTGAGCGCAGGCGAGGTCCTCGTGCGGGTCGAGGCGGCTGGTCTCAATCATGCCGAAACCTTGATTCGTTCAGGTAATTACACCGTTCGTCTGCCTTTCCCGCACGCGGTGGGCGGAGAAGGATCGGGCACCGTCGTTGCGACCGGGCCAGAGGTAATTATTTCCGTCGGCACCCGCGTCTGCTGGGGAGCGGTTCTCGGATCGTGCGCAACTTTTGTCGCGGCCCAGGCTTCAATGTTGGTGCCTATTCCCGACAGCCTCAGCTTCGAGGACGGCGCGAGCCTGGCAGTTGCGGGGCTCACCACCGGTGGCCTGGCCCGTGTCTGGCCGCTGAAAGGACGCTCAGCCGTGGTGTGGGGCGCCGCTGGCGCAGTGGGTCGAATGCTTGTGGCCAGGCTGGCCGATCAGGGAGCCGATGTTATCGGCATCGCCAGCGGCAATCGGGTGGACGGCGTTCGCGCTGCCGGGGCCAACCACGTCATCGACCGGACCACCGAGGATGTGCGGGACGGCGTTCGCACATACACTAGCGGTCGCGGTGTGGCCGCCGTATTTGACCCGATAGGCGCTCTGACATACGAAACCAGCCTTCAATTGCTCGCGCCGGGGGGTTGCCTGATCAGCTATGGTGAGTTATCGGGCCCCGTGCCCGCTATCGACCTCCGCAAACTCTTTCCCGGGTCCATTTTCGTTACCAAGTACAACGGCATGCGTTGGGTTGAAGGACTCCATGAGTTCGCCGGTCTCATTTCGGATGGACTGGCCCTAGCCGCGCGTCGCCCCGCCGTCATCTGCGGCATCGCTGGCCGCTTCCCGCTCGACCTCGTAGCAGACGCCTATAGATTGCTGGAGTCCGGCTCCCACGGCAAGGTGCTCGTGCTTCCCAACGTCTAGTGAGCATTTCGGAATACTCCACGTTTGTCCGCTCTCACCGATAAGTGCCTGGGGCCTGCAGATGGCCTTTTGCGATTGCTACCTAAAAGCACCGGGTGATTCCACCTGGAAGCTCCATGCAGCGGTGATTGGAGTAAATGAACCCCAACCCTGCCACGGGGTCGTAGCAGAATCCCAGGCACACATCCTGGATCTCGAATGGTTGAGACGTTCTTTCCGCCGGCAGTTTCTCGATCTGTTCGAACAAATCTCTGACCTCTCTCGGCGGACTCGTTCCGTACTCGCTCGTAAACGCGAGGATATCGTAGCGCGGTGTGACAACGTACCAACCTTCCGCGTTCCAGGATCGGAGGGCTATCGCCGGCGCGGTGCGCAGGTTCCGCAATGTCGGGGAATTAGTGAGGTCGTTGGCGCGTTGGCACGTCGTCTCGGGCATCACCCCTCCGCTATCGAGGCCCTGAAAACGATACTGAAATTGTCTTCGGTCGCACCGGCTGACCCCGTATTGCCCGCGCCTCGAGGTGGCAACGCTAGTCTCGTGAAACTGCAGGCCACGTTTTACTACGTGTAGGATGCGCAGGTCGTATGACGATTTCACGTCGACGGCTCCGGGAAGCATCCAAGGCATGGCGGAGTGGCATAGCCACACGAACGTCACGACAACGCCGACTGCGATCGCGGGCCAAGTGCGGCCGGAGAGGTGAGCTTTCCGCAGCAGGGCGGGCGGAAGCAGGCGCAGAATAGAGTACGTGACCGCCGTTGCGAGCAGCGCCACGGATAGGATCTTCAGTCTGGCGAGCGGTACCTGCTCTGGAAATGGGGCGGGACCATTCAGGCAGTACCAGGAACTTACCAAGACCGACGATTCGGTCAGATCAAACCAGGGAAGCGCAAGCACTCCCGCAATCCCGCCGAGGCCATAGCCGAAACTGGGCCTGAAGAAGACTAGGATACAGGCGCATAGAAAGAGGAGTGGACTAATGAGAGTCAAGATGGCGGCCCCGGGATACCAATTCATGAAAAGGCCGATATCACGCGGCGAAATCAGAAATATGGACGCTACGCTTATCCCTGTGCAGAGGAAGACGGCGGCGCCGGCTACGGCCGGTTTCACACCGCGGTTGGCCTGGTCGATACTGTCCATGATCTATTGGACACCGGAAGCGAGCCTCTGTACTCAAGAGCTAGCGGCTAGACTTCCGCGACGGTCATGTTCGTGGCGCGCCCGCCGGAATCGTCATCTTCCGCCAATCCGATCGGCAAACGCCCGCAGGTCGGCCGAGGCCACGTCCGAGACCGCCCAGTAGCTCAGGCCATTCTGCGTCCAGTGGAGCAGATGGTAGCCGCCCAGGTCGAGAAGCCGCGTTCCGATATCCGCTTCCGGTGAGGGCGACACGTACAAGCTGATGACGTGCTCCCTGCGCCGGTAGACAATGGCCGCGGCCGGTTGCCGGTCGATCACTTCGAGGCGGCCACCGGTGAGGACGAAGCCCTCCGCGCTCAGATCGGGAACTGGCGGCGAGAAACCCGTCTTGCCCTGAAACCATGGCTTCACGGTGTGCTGGTCCGAACTGGGCACGTCCACCGGGTGCATCGGGAGCAGGGCGCGCAGGTGATTGTCGAGGACCTCGGCCGCGATGGCATTGGTCTCAGCGCTGTTGCGCACGGTGGGGATCGCGACGATCAGGACCACCGCACCTACTGCCGCGGCCGCCAGTGCCCCGATGCGCAGCCAGCCGGCGAATAGCGGCTTCCTCGCCCGCGGGAAGCGGGCCGCGAGCTTGCGTTCCAGCGCGGGACCCGGCACACAAGCTAAGTCCGCCGCGGCGATTTGCTGGTGCAGGCTGCGCAGCGCCGCGTACCGGGCCGCGCAGGCCGGGCACTCGGAGAGATGGAGATCGATGCTGGCAGCGCCGGCCATATCCAGTTCGTCATCCAGGCGGGCGTCGAGCAGCCCTCCAGCTTCACTGCAAGTCATGCTGCACCTCCTTCAGGAGCAAACCGCGGGCCCGCGACAGCCGCGACATCACGGTGCCCATGGGGACGCCCAGCACGGCTGCGATCTCCTTATAGGACAGGCCTTCGATCTCGCGCAACACGATGGCCTCGCGGAACTCCTCCGGCAAACTCGAGATGGCGCGCCGCAACCTCTCGCGGCGCGATTGATCGAGCAACTGGCGCTCCGGACCGGGTGAGCGGTCCGCCGGATCGAGGCCTTCGCCCAACGGTATGGCGGCGCTTGCCTGGTGCCGCCGTAGGAAATCCAGCGCGGTGTTCCGGATGATCGCTAACATCCAGGTTCTGGCCTGTTCGCCGCGGAAGCTCTCCTGCGCTTTGAAGGCCTTCAGAAAGGACTCCTGCACGACGTCCTCGGCGTCGTGGTCGTTGCGCACCATCCAGCGCGCCAGGTTGTAGGCGGCTCGCAAATGCGGCCACAGGGTCGATTCGAAGTAGCGGACCTTGGTGTCCACGCCGTCCTCTCTTAGATGGAGATCCCCTCCAGTGTCGCGTATTCCAAGCCCCCATGACGAAGCCGCCATTCCATAAGGACGCTGCGGCGATGCGGTTTATTCCCGCCAGTCCGCCGGGAATAAACTCGCCGGCGAGCGCGTCTCCTCAGTGGAAACGGAAAGGCGGACCCAATGCAAAAGACGACAAGCAACCTCGGCCGCGATATCGACAGGCGCGGCTTCCTGAAGTGCATGCAGTGGGCTGGAACCGGCGTGGTGTGGAGCTTCGCCGGCGGTGTGCCGGTGTCCCGGCTGCTGGGCGCACCACGGGCCGCGGCGCGCGCGGAGGACTTCGCCTTCGTGCAGATCAGCGACAGCCACATCGGCTTCGACAAGGCCGCTAACCCCGATGTCAACGGAACCCTGCAACGCGCGGTGGACAAGATCAACGCATTGGACAAGCAGCCCGATTTCATCCTGCACACCGGTGACCTGTCCCACCTTGCCAAGGCCGCGGAGTTCGACACCCTGGACCAGCTTCTCCGAGGCTTGCGGCAGAAGCAGGTGTTCTTTGTCCCCGGGGAGCACGACCTGCTGGGCGACGATGGCAAGCAGTACTTCGAGCGGTTCGGCAAAAGCGCCACGGGACGCGGGTGGCAGAGCTTCGACCACAAGGGCGTGCACTTCATCGGCCTGAACAACGCCGCGCAGCTCGAAGGCCTGGGCGTGATCGGAGACGAGCAGATGGCGTGGCTGAAGGGCGACGTAAGCCGGCTGGCGGCCAGCACTCCCATCGTGGTGTTCGCGCACATCCCTCTGTGGGCCGCGTACCCCGAGTGGGGCTGGGCTACCAGGGACAGCGCGCAAGCGCTTGGCCTGCTGCAGCGCTTCGGCTCAGTGACCGTGCTCAACGGGCACATTCATCAGGTGATGCAGAAGGTGGAAGGCAACGTGACGTTCCACTCCGCCATGTCCACGGCCTTTCCCCAGCCTGCGCCGGGAAGCGCGCCGGCCGCCGGGCCGATGAAGGTGCCGGCGGACAAGCTGCGCGACGTGCTGGGGATTCGCAGCGTGAATATCGTGGCCGGAGAGAATCACCTGGCGGTGGTCGATTCGCCGCTGAGCGCGGCGTAGAAACGAGGCACACATGCCGAACCAATCGAGGGTTCTGAAACTGACCGCGGCTCTTGGCGCCCTTGCCGCTACCGTGTTCGCTGCCTTCGCGGTTGCGGACTCATCCGCCAGCGCCGGCCGCGAGGAGTTCGAGAAGCGCTGCACGGGCTGCCACACGCTCGACAACATAAAATTGGGGCCACCCCTGCGCGGCGTCTACGGCCGCAAGGCCGGGGCGGACCCGCGGTTCCCATACTCGGAGGCGGTGAAAAACGCCTCGGTCATCTGGAACGATTCCACGTTGGACCGCTGGCTCACCGATACCGACGGCCTCATACCAGGCAACGAAATGGCTTTCCGCCTAAACAATAAGGCCGACCGCGCCGACATCATCGCTTATCTGAAGGAGTTGCCGGGGAAGTGAGCGGGGCTGGGCACCGGCGTTGCCGCCGCGCACAGATGCCATAGCTTACACTCAAACTACATGCTCAACCGGGGCTACGCCTACACCACAATCATCGGCAGCAAACACCATGGACAAGCCCTGCTCTCCCACTTGGCAAGCCTTTACACCCACTCAACCCCGCAAGCCTGGCAACAGAAACTGAACAACGGCGAAGTCACCCTCAACGGCGTCACCGCCTCCGGAAGCGAATCGGTCACTTCAGGCCAAACCCTTGTCTGGAACCGTCCGCCCTGGATCGAACCAGAATCCCCTCGGCACTTCGAAGTCCTGTTTGAAGACTCCCATCTGCTGGCCGTCAACAAGCCCAGCGGGCTGCCCACCCTCCCCGGCGGCGGCTTCATGGAAAACACCCTCCTGCGTTTGGTGCGAAGGCAAACGCCCGACGCAAACCCCGTCCACCGGTTGGGCCGGGGCACCACCGGCATCGTCCTCTTCGCCAAAACCCCGCAGGCGGCCTCTAATCTATTCGCAAACTGGAACACACCCAAGATTCGAAAAATCTACCGGGCGCTGGCTCGAAACGTTGCGCAGCAGGACGCCTACGAAATCCTCACACCCATCGGCCTCGTACCGCACCCGCTCATCGGTTCCGTGTGGGCCGCCAACCCAAGTGGCAAACCGTCGAAGTCATTGGCCAAGGTGATCTCACGCACCACCAGCACCACAACATTTGAGGTGAGCCTAGATTCGGGCCGCCCTCATCAAATCAGAATCCATCTGGCATCCATCGGTCATCCCCTGGTAGGCGATCCTCTGTACGGCTTAACCGGCCAGCCCCTTGAAAATCTCCCCGGCCTCCCCGGCGATGGAGGTTATTTCCTGCACGCTCAATTTCTGAAATTCCGCCACCCAATCACCGGAGAACAAATCGATCTTGAGGCAGCTTTGCCGTCCGGATTCTCATTGCATTGGTAGGTTCGCGGCGGGAATCAAATCACGGTGGCCGTTGAAACCTGCGCGATCCCGCGATTCCGAATCCTGACGAAGCGAGCTTCATTACACTCCGATAATGGGGTTGGCGGAGATCTGTACGAGTGGCGCGTATTATGGACGGGGCGGTTGGCATCGACTTCCCGGAGGCGGGCTAATGGCCGGCGCGGCGTCGCGCTATGATGTGCCTTATGAGATGGCGGTATCTTTTTCTCCTCGCTGCGGCAATTCCGTGTCTCAACGCCGCCGATTGGATCAAGGTCCGGTCTGCGAACTTCACTCTCTACAGCACGCATGAGGAAGACGATGCGCGGCGGACGCTGGAGACATTTGAACAGACTCGCAGTTTCTTCCAACAGGTGAAGGCGTTCGCGGTCACCTCGCAACTGCCGTTCACCCTGGTGGATTTCGGCAGCGAAAGTGAGTACCGGTCTTACACGGTCGGGCCATTTGTCCGGGCCTATTTCATGGGAGATGATGAGGACGATTACATCGTCATGAGCGATGTCGGAAGACTGGCGAAACGGGTAGCGGTTCACGAATACGTGCACTCCGTCGTTCGGCATTCCGGTCTCCGGCTTCCGTCGTGGCTGAACGAAGGTCTGGCGGAAGTCTACTCCGGAATGGAGGCCCGCGACGGAATGGTGCTGCTGGGCGAGATTCCACGCGATCGCGCCGACACGCTTCGCAGCCTGCATTGGATGAAGCTTGCCGACCTCACCAGGATCGGCCCGAAATCGCCCGAGCTTAACGAACGGGACCCAGTCGGGCTGTTCTACGCCCAGAGCTGCCTCCTGGCGCATATGCTGATGCTGGGTGACGGATACGCGGCCAAGTTCTCGACGTTCCTGGAGACGATCTCGACCTCGGGTTCCGAGCAGACGGCCTTCGCCCAGGTTTACGGCAAGTCGCCGATCGAGATCGAGCGCGACATGCAGAGCTACTTTCTGGCGCCCGCCATGGGCACGGCTGCTTTCCACGCGGAGACTCACCGGGCTTCCACGGGCCCCAGGGTGGCAGCTTCGGACGTCGAGATCGGTCTGACGCTGGCGCGGATTCTGACGCTGACCGGGCGGCCGTCGGAAGGTATGGCCCGCCTGCACCTCCTTGCCACAACGCACAAGGACAACGTGGACATCGCGGAAGCGGCGGCTTTGCTGGAGTGGCGGATCGGCGAAGTGGATAAGGCGATGGAGCACTTCCAGTCGATTCTAGGCCGCCAGGAAGTTGGCTGGAGAGCCTGGTGGGATTATGCGCGAGTGCTCCATGCCGGGGGCGCTAACCGCGCCGCGGAGATGGATGCCCTGCGAAAGGTCGTGAAAGCCCAACCGGATCTGGCGGTGGCGCGAATCCTGTTGGGCAACCTTCTGCTGGCGGCCGGAGAACCTGCCGAAGCGCTGACGGAATTGAAAGAGGTCAAGGAAGTTGCCGCGCAGAACGCGGGAACGCTGCATCTCACCATGGCAAGTGCCGCGCTGGCCACCGGGCAGGCGGCACAGGCGAAGCAATACGCCGGGGAGGCCGGCAAATGCCCGCTGAGGCTTGACGAACAGAAGCGGCTGCAGCAGATTCTCTCATCGATCGAGAGTGGGGCGCCCGCATCGACGGACGCACGGCCCAAGGACGCGACCGACGACGATCCTGGCCCGCCGATTCTGCGCCATCAGACCAAAAAGCAAAACTAACCCGAGTGAGCGGGTCCACGCGGTGCCTGCCCCGGTCCAAAAAATCATCCGGTCCGAAGGGCAGTTTAGTGCCGAGATCAGGAGACGCAAATTCGCGGCGGTGCGAAGTCGTCAAGAGCCTCCCTTTGTTCTTGCCATCGACCGCATGCTCAAGAGATCATTACGACTGGAGGTGTCGAATTGCGCACAACGTATCGCTCCTTCGCCTTAGGTTTACTGATTTCATTCTCCGCATTGGCGCAACCGTCGGCGCTTCAGGATCCCTTGCTCGATCACATGATCGGAAAGTGGGTGCTCCAGGGCACCATCGCCGGGAGGGATACGACGCACGACATCGTGTCGGAGTGGGTGCTGGGTCATCAATATATGCGAATCCTGGAAGTGTCCCGAGAGAAGGACGCCAGGAACCAGCCGGCGTATGAAGCGATTGTCTTTATCGGCTGGGATCCGCAGTCGAGCCAGTACACCTGTCTGTGGCTTGACAATACTGGCCCTTGGGACTTCACATCCCAGGCGATCGGTCACGCGAAGCGAAGCGGCGACGCCGTCACATTCCGGTTCGGGAGCAATGACGGCAGCAGCGTCAACACAACTTTCTCCTACAACAAGGATGCCGACGCTTGGCAGTGGTTGATCGACAACGAGACGGGCGGGAAGATTAAGGCATTCGCACGGGTACGACTTACGAGGAAATAGCCGGCCGTGCGGCGCATGATCCGTCAGCAATCCGGCCAGTTTCCGGTAGCGCCACGGCCGTCCGCGGAGCCGTAGATGGACGCGAGGACGGCCGAGGTCCGATTCGGAATGCGCCACTGCGATTCGTTGTATACTGAGCCGTTCCGGGAAGCTTACATGGAAACGCCCGGCTAGTCTCACTTGTCGGCCACGGCGGCGCTGGGCTGTGGAGACATCGCCTGACTTCCGTTGTGTCAAGGGTCGAGCTCGATCACAGCGAACGGGCCGGATGCGGCCTGAGAGGAGAGAAAATGTCCAAGTCGAATTCGGAAAGTAGTCTCGGTTTCAATCGTCGCCAGGCGCTGTTGTCGGCAACGGCGGGTGTGGCCTCGCTGGCAGGAACGGCGCGCGGCGCGGACGCCAGTGCTGTCCATGCCGCGGGGGCTAGCTGCAGTACGCCGCGCTCGGCGGTTGCGAAGACCCAATACGGGAAGGTGCGCGGCTATGTCGAGGACGGCGTGCTGACCTTCAAAGGCGTCCCATACGGCGCCAATACCGGGGGCGAGAACCGGTGGCTCCCAGCCAAGCCGGCCACGCCATGGGACGGTGAGTACCCGGCCCTGACCTATGGCGCCAATTGCCCGCAACGCCTCCACAACTGGTCGAGCGAACAGACGTTCCTTCAGCAGTGGACCGACGGCTGGCAGAGCGAAGACATGCTCAAGGTGAACATCTGGACGCCCAGCCTCACCGGCAAACGCCCCGTGATGTTCTACATCCATGGCGGCGGGTTCTCGTTCGGTTCGGCCTATGAACTCGCCTCGCAGGACGGCGCGCAGATGGCCCGGCATCACGATGTCGTGTCGGTGACGGTCAATCACCGCCTCAATGTTCTCGGATTTCTCGATGTGTCCTCGATCGGCGGGCCGGGATATGCCGATTCGATCAACGTCGGGATGACCGACCTGGTGGCGGCGCTTCGCTGGGTTCATGAGAACATCGCCAACTTCGGCGGCGATCCGGGCTGCGTCATGATTTACGGCCAGTCGGGCGGGGGCTCCAAAGTGACCACGCTACTCGGGATGCCCTCGGCGGAGGGACTGATCCACCGCGCTTCGGCCCAGTCGGGCGGCGGTGGCAATCCTCCCGGAGCCGAGGAGTCGAGAGAATACGGCAAGCAGGTGATCGCCGAACTCGGCGTCAAGGACATCGCCGCACTCCAAAAGATGGAATGGGCTAAGTTGAATGAGGTTAGCAATGCCGTCGCGGCCAGGATGAACCCGCCGGGGGGCCCCGGTGGGCCGACCCCAGCGCCTGGCACGGCGAAACCACGCGTGGGTCCGGGGCCGACCGTCGACGGCCGCCTGATTACCATGCGGTCCTTCTTCGATGCCGCGCCGGAGATTTCCAGGAACGTGCCGCTGTTGTTCGGCTCGGTGAGCGAGGAAGGGAACTCCATGCTTTCCCGGCCCACGGAAGCCGAGTGGCTGGCCACTCTCACCAGGAATTACGGTGAGGCCAAGGCCCAGGCGCTGGTGGCGGGCTTGAAGAAAGCGCATCCGGAGAAGAGCATTCGCACTCTCTCCTATATGTGCAGCGGCGGCGGGTTGAACGGTCTCGCCATGCGCAACAACGTCACGCGCATGGCCACCATGAAGTACAACCAGAAGGCCGCGGCCGCCTACGCATGGTATTTCACCTGGCAATCGCCGATGCTGGAAGACGCAGGCGCCTGGCACACGGCGGAGCTGGCTTTCTGCTTCGACAATACCAAGCGCGCCGAGCAAGGGACCGGCAACGGGCCGGAAGCTCAGGCACTGGCGAAGAAGATGGCCACAGCCTGGGCCAATTTCGCCAGGACGGGCAATCCCAGCCAGCCCGGTTTGAAGTGGGAGCCGTTCGATCCGGCGCGGGGCCAGACGATGGTTCTCGATAATAACTGCCGGATGACAGACGATCCGGAAGGTGAAGTGCGCAAGCTGCTGGCCTGATAGCGGGCACTTCCTCCGCCGTGAGACTGCACGGGGTGGGGGATCCGACCCCGGTCGCCGAGGGTTACTCCCTTGAAGTCCGGGCTGCGGCGGCCTGACGCGAGACGCCCGTTTCCTGCGCGCGACACCGGGGGGCGGCTTGAATCCGGTTTCCGCAGTGGCTTCGGGGTTGGATCAAGTCGGTCCAATTCGCCCGGGCCTGCTTCATGGAATCAAGTACTTGCGGACGGCGGGTTGGATCAACTTGGTCCAACCCGCCCGCCATCCCCCCGCTTTCGGTTACACTTCTTCGAAGGAGCACTTACTTGCGAATTCGAAAGGCGGTCATCACCGCCGCCGGTCCCGACCAGCGGGCTCTGCCGCTTCAGACGCTTATCGACCGCGACGGGCGGGAGAAGACCGTACTCGGCATCCTCATTGAACAGGCCTTCGCCGCTAAGGTGGAAGAGATCTGCGTGGTGGTCTGGCCGGGCGACGAAGCGCGCTACCTGCAAGCCGCCGGCGAGCACTCGGGAGCCGTGCGGCTGGTGGCGCAACCGGCGCCGCTGGGCTACGCTCACGCCATCTACTGCGCCCGCGATTTCGTGGGCCGCGACCCGTTCCTTCACATGGTCGGCGACCACCTTTATGTAAGCTCCGCGCAGGCCAGTGCCGAGCGCGTCGCCGCCATCGCCCAGGCCGAGGGGTGCTCGGTGTCCGGCGTGCAGCCCACGCGCGAGCACTTGCTCGGGCTCTACGGCGCCGTCACCGGGCGGCGGTTGGCTGCCCACGATGGGCTCTACCGCATCGATACCGTCATCGAGAAGCCCACGCCCACCGAGGCCGAACGGCGGTTGGTGGTCCCCGGTCTGCGCGCGGGCTACTACCTCTGCTTCTTCGGCATTCACGCCTTCACGCCAACCGTCATGGACTTGCTCGGCGCGGCCATCGAGGGCGCGGGCGGCGCGGGCAGCGAACGCGTGGCGTTCACTTCGGTGCTGGCCGAGTTGGCGCGCCGCGAGCAATACCTGGCCGCAGAGGATAGCGGGCGGCGCTACAACCTGGGCACGCGCTACGGGCTGCTCACCTCGCAACTGGCGCTGGCACTGAGCGGCAGCGACCGCGCCGACGTGCTGGCGCAACTCCTCGAACTGCTGGCGGACCGCGAACTGGCGGCGGGAAGCCGGCAGTGAGCCGCCTGGTTGCTATCATTACTGCGAGCGATGCCGCCGTGCGCGACCGCTCGCTCGACGCGGTTTGCCGCGATCTGTCTCTGGCGGAACTGCAGGCCGAGTGCGCCGCGCTCGACCGCTTCCGCCGCTCCAGCGACAACCTTTATGAACGGGTGCGCGCGCTGTTCTTCCTCTATGCCATCCACCGCTTCCACGTGCCACTGCGCGAGCGCGCGGGCGCGCCCGCGCGGATCCCCTACGACGGCTACACGCATTTGCTGAAGCGCCGGTTCGAGGAGGCCATCGACTTGTTCCTGGCCGCCGAGAGGGCGCACGGAACGGGCGCGGTGATTTCGAGCGCACTCGCCGCCGCCTACCGCGGCCTGGGCTTCCAGACGCTCGCCGACCAGGTGCGCCGCAGCGTGCGCTCGGTGCGCGGCAACCAGTGGATGTTCCGCGCGGGGCATCCCGCCGATTATCCGCTGCGCCTGCGGCCCGAGTTGCTGCAACCGGACGCCGGGCTGTACCCCGTGCTGCGCGAGTGCACGCCGGTGCGCATGGACCTCAGCCACAGCGGCTGGAGCGACATTTTCTTCCTCGGCATGGATTTTCCCGAGGGCGCGCGGGTTCTCAACA
This sequence comes from uncultured Solibacteraceae bacterium, assembly GCA_963807205.1. Taxonomy (GTDB): domain Bacteria; phylum Acidobacteriota; class Terriglobia; order Bryobacterales; family Bryobacteraceae; genus CAWCVR01. The sequence continues at coordinate 83,710 of CAWEAQ010000001.1, forward strand.
TTTCGATCGATCTGGCGGTGCGCGGAGGGTCGGGCGCAACCGCTCCGAAACCGCCCGTGGAGGCGTGGCTGCGCGTCATCGACCGGCCGGTGCTGCGCCTGGTGAGCGTGGACCTGGGCGCTACCGCGGAGATATCGAGTGTTGCCGAGGTATTCGATTTTGCGCGCGATTACCTGGGGCTGCTGAAAGCCGCGGTGATCGCAAGCGGTCTGGTGCCGCCGGGAATGGAAGGCGCCACGCAGCCGCTTTCTGAGTTGCTGAGGCGGCTCACGGGCGCGCCGGGGCTGGGCATCGAAGTCGTTTCCAAGGTCAACGACATTCCCAAGGGCAGCCGCCTGGCCGTTTCGACGAACCTGCTGGCGTGCCTGATCGCGGCCTGCATGCGGGCCACGGGGCAGATCCACGCGCTGGAGGGCGGCCTGGAGGAATCCGACCGGCGGCTGGTGGCGGCGCGCGCCATTCTGGGCGAGTGGATCGGCGGATCGGGCGGTGGCTGGCAGGATTCGGGCGGCGTTTGGCCGGGCATCAAGCTCATTCACGGGGTCGTCGCCGCAGACGGCGATGCGGAGTTCGGCATCAGCCGCGGGTGCCTGTTGCCGCGCCACCGCGTTTTCAATAACGAGGAAGTGCCGCGGGCCACGCGCAAACTGCTCGAAGACAGCCTGGTGCTGGTGCACGGCGGCATGGCGCAGGACGTGGGGCCGATCCTCGAAATGGTGACCGAGCGCTACCTGCTGCGCGGCGAGCGGGAATGGCAGGCGCGGCGCCAAGCCATCGGCATTCTGGACGAGGTGATGGACCGCCTGCGCCAGGGCGATATCCACGGCATCGGCGATTGCACTGGGCGCAACTTCGACGGGCCCATACAGACCATTATTCCGTGGGCCGGGAACCTTTATACGCACACGCTGATCGAAAGCGCGCGGGCCGAGTTCGGCGAGGATTTCTGGGGCTTCTGGATGCTGGGCGGCATGAGCGGCGGCGGCATGGGATTCCTCTTCCATCCGCGCCGCAAGGCCGAGGCGCAGCAGCGGATGCAGGCCATCATGAGCCAGACCAAGCGGCGGCTGGAGCACGCTGTGCCTTTCGCCATGGAGCCGGTGGTTTACGATTTCGCCATCAACGAACGCGGGACGGAAGCCACGCTGCTGCGCGGCGAACACGCGCTGATGCCCGCGGCTTACTATACGCTGGCCGTGCCGCCGCTAGTGCGCACCGAGGCGCGGCTGCTCTCGCCGGCGCGCCGCGCGGAACTCGACCAATTCGCCGCCGCCTGCCGCAATCAGCCCGATTTCGCAGGCATGGTGCAGCAGATGTTCGACCACCTGCTGCCGCGCAGCCAGGAGCGCGGCGCCGACGCGCCCCACACGCTCGAGACCATGCTGCGGCAGCACGGTTTTGACGCCGTGCAGCACGCCCAGATCCAGGCCGACATGCGCGCCGGCCGCATTGGACTGGCGCAGAACCGGCTGCCGGTTAATACGGTCATCGAAGACGTCCGCCCCGGCGACCTGGCCGATTCGGCCGCGCTGCCCGAGAGCTGCCGCCGCGCCGGCGTTGAGGCGCTGGCTGCCGGGCGCGTCGCCGTGGTTACTTTCGCGGGCGGCGTGGGCAGCCGCTGGACGAAGGGCGCGGGCGTGGTGAAGGCCCTCAACCCGTTCTGCCAGCTTGGCGGGCGGCACCGCAGCTTCGTCGAGGTGCACCTGGCCAAGAGCCTGCGCGCCGGGCGAACGGCGGGCGTGCTGCCGCCGCACGTTTTCACCACTAGCTACCTGACGCATCGCGCTATAGAAGAGCACCTGGCGGCGTGCGGCAATTACGGCTACCCCGGTCCGGTGGCGCTCTCGGCGGGCCGCAGCATAGGCCTGCGCATAATCCCCGCCGAGCGCGACCTGCGCTTCGCCTGGGAGGAGATGCCGCAGCAACTGCTCGACGAGCGGGCGCAGAAGGTGCGCGAGAGCCTGCGCGCGACGCTCATCGACTGGGCGCGGCAGGCCGGCGAGGGCAACGACTATACCGACAACCTGCCGTTGCAGTGCCTGCACCCCGTGGGGCACTGGTACGAGATTCCCAACCTGCTCCGCAACGGCACGCTGCGAAGGCTGCTGGAGGCCAGCCCGCGTTTGAATTACCTCATGGTGCATAACATCGACACCGTGGGCGCGGATCTGGACCCGGCGTTGCTGGGCTGGCACATGGAGCAGGGCGCGGCGCTGACCACCGAGGTGGTGGCGCGGCACGTCGAGGACCGCGGCGGCGGGTTGGCGCGCGTGGACGGACGCTTGCGCCTGGTGGAAGGCATGGCGCTGCCCAACGAGGAAGTGGAATCGCAGCTTTCCTATTACAACAGCGCCACGTATTGGATGGATATCGACCGCGTGCTGGAGGCGTTTGGGTTGGACCGCGCCGCGCTGGCGGACGATGCCACGCTGGCCGAAGCCGCGCGCCGCATGGCGGGGCATATGCCGACGTACATCACGCTGAAAGACGTGAAGAAGCGGTGGGGCAAGGGGCAGGAGGACATTTTCCCGGTGGCCCAGTTCGAGAAGCTATGGGGCGACATGACCGCGCTGGCCGGCCTGGAGTGCCGCTACGTGGCCGTGCCGCGGGTCCGCGGCCAGCAGTTGAAGGAGCCGGCGCAACTCGATGCGTGGTTGCGGGATGGGTCGGCAGCGGCGCTGGAGAAGCTGTGCGGGTGGGGGTAGGGGGGCCGCTTTGTCAGCCGGCCAAACCGTCCTCGTCGACCTCCGGCAGAACGACCAGGATGGGATCGGTGCCGAACATGCCAGGGTGGGAGTTGTGGAACTTCTCGATGAGGCCGGCGGTGACTTCCTGCCCGCGGGCGACGAAGAGCATGCCCTTGGTGGTGCGGACATCCTGCGCCAGCACCATTCCGGCGGCCAGCCCATTGAGGGGCAGTTCGCGCACGGTCGAATGGCGGTCGCTTTGGCGGGTCTCGGCCAATGCGTCGAGGATTGCCGGGTCGTACCAGCCGTAGCGGCAGCGCAGCGTGTCGACCGCCATCGAGGGCGGCAGGCCGCCGGCCTCCAGCGTATCGAGGTCGATGACCGCCTTCAAGGCGCGGGCGCCCCAGGGAATGGCAGAGCCGCCGCGGATGTCGTCCGGAGTGCCCGTCCCATCGAAGCGCTTCTCCTGGCAGCGGAGGATCTCCACCACCGGTTCCAGCCTGGGGATGTTGGCCAGAACCTGCTCGGTCACCGACGGGACACGCCGCACCATCTCCAATTCCGGCTCCGTCATCTCCTGCCCCTGATACGCCTTTTCCAAGATGGCGGTGGGGAGGATTACGCTGCCGATTTGCGACAGCATGGCCGCAACCTCGATGTGCCAGCTCTCGGTGACCTTCAAAGACGCCGCCAGGGCGGCCATCGATTGGCGAACGCGCGTGGCCCGGCCGAACGCCAGAGGGCTGGCCAGCGCGAGCACGTCCGTCAGGGCTTTGATGCTGCCGCGCAGGGTCTCTTGCAGCAGTTCACGCTCGGCCATGATCAGGCGGTGCTGCTCCACGGCGCCCTTCACTGTCAGAGCCAGGGTCACGCGGGAACAGGGTTTGTTGATGAAGCGGAAGATGGCGCCCTCGTTGACCGCCGCGACGGCATTGTCGAGGTCGGGTTGGCCGGTGAATAGCACCCGGACAGTGTCGGGATAGAGTTCGCGCGCGGTGCGGAGCAGGCCGATGCCGTCCATGCCGGGCATCCGCAAGTCGGAGACGATAACGGCGAAGGGCCCAGCCTTTGCCAACATATCCAGGGCCTCGGCAGCGGAAGACGCGGTGGCAACTGTGAAGTGCTCCGAGCGCAGGTTGCGCGCGATGGCCGCGAGCAGATCGGGCTCGTCGTCCACGAACAGAATGCGGGGTTTTGAAGGAGGCTGCATATTTATTCGCTCGTGCCCCCATTACCATTACAAGCCTGGGTGGCCAGGGCTTTCCAATCGGGAAGCTTGCCGGTCACTCCCAGGGACTCGACATACTCGGCGTTCAGGAGACGGTATGGTGGCGGTTCACCATTGGAGCGCTCCCATTCGGTTTCGAACGCCAGGGCGTCCGCGATGTGGGTGATTGCCAATGCGTCGAGTGTCTTCCCGGGCTGCTCGGGGAGCGGCGGTTGGTGGTGCGCGTGCACGGCATTTACGATGGTCGGGGGCAGGCCCCACAGTCCGAGCAGGTATGCCCCGATTTCGGCATGGCCGACGCCGCTCAGGTCCTTCTCGACCGCAAAGAGGGGCCGGTTCTCCTTTCGAGACGTGCGCAACGCGAGTTCGAACTGGCCGGGAAGCCGGGAGGCTAGGACGAGCTGGCCGGTGTCATGGAGCAAGGCGGCTACGATCGCGACGGAGGAAACCGGTTTCGGCGCCGGCAACGCGGCGGCGATGCGCGCGGCCAAATGGGAGTGGCGCTCGAAGGCTTCCAGGCTGAATTCAGGGATGGCGCGTCCCAACTTGAACGTGTGAAACACCGCTGCCGACAGCACCAGGTGCTGCAACGTATCCAATCCCAGTATGCCGACCGCCCCACGGACGGTGCTGACTTCGCGAACCAGGCCGAAGAACGCGGAATTCACGAGTTGCAGCACCTTGGCCGTCATGGCGACATCGCGTTCGATGATCCCGCCGATCTCGTGGAGCGAGACCTCGGGATCCCGTAGGGCGGACATCAGGGTAGCGTAGGTGCTGGGAAGGGATGGCAGCTTGCCTATGGCCCCCACAACCTGCCGGGTGGTATCGTCGGGCAGGGCAGACGTCAACGAACACGAGCGCTCCAGCGCCGCCGCGAGCACCTCGGGATCGCAGGGTTTGGAGAGGAACTGATGCGCCACCGGCACCGCCCGGAGCGCGGCGTCTTTCTCCATGTACCCAGAGAGCACTACGCGGATCACGGCGGGAAACCGCTGCTGCACTTGCTCCAGAAGCTCGGCGCCGTCCATTCCTGGCATGCGCATATCGGTCACGATCATGTCGAACTGGCTTGACTCCAGTATCGCGAGAGCCTCCTGGCCGCTCGATGCGAAGGTCATTTCCCATTGCTTCCGCCGCGGGCGCAGCAGCCGCTGCAGACCCTCCAGCAAATTCGGTTCATCGTCTACGAACAGAATCCGTTTCACTTGCTTCCTCCGGAGCGTCCTCCACACCTGGGCTGGCCGCGAGCCCGTTCGCAGCCTGCGGCGGGTTGAGCGGAATGGAGATGTAGAAAACCGTCCCCTGCGGCCGGTTCGGTTCGAAGCGGAGAGTGCCTCCGTGCTTTTCGACCACGATCGACCGCGCAATTGCCAAACCCTGTCCAGTGCCCGTTCCCACCGGTTTGGTGGTGAAGAAGGGCTCGAAGACCCTGGTGCGGATCTTGTCCGGGATCCCACACCCGGTGTCGCCGATGGCGATGACGGCCGTGTCGCCGTCTTTCCAGGTAGCGATGGATATCGTTCCCTTCTGCTTGGTCTGCTTCATCACATCGCCGATGGCGTGCGCGGCGTTGATTACCAGGTTCAGGAACACCTGGTTCATGTCGGCGATGAGGCACACCACCGGGGGCAGGCTGCCGTAAGCGGTTTGAACTTCGGCCACGTACTTGTACTCGTTGCGGGCCACCAGCAGAGTGCTCCGAAGCGCCTCGTTGATATCCGCCGCGGCCTTCTCCTTTTGACCCGGATGCGCGAATTCCTTCATCGCCCGGACGATGGTGGCGACGCGCTGCACGCCGTCGAGCGATTGCGCGATTGCCTTGGGCACCTCCTGGTTCATGTATTCGATGTCGGCGTCTTCGATGGCCTGTCTGAGGCCGGCGAGCATCTCCGGGGTGACCTCCCCGCATTCCGCCGCCTGACGGAGTTGCTCGTACTTCCCAAACACCGCGGTCCTCGCCTGGAACGAGTCGGCCATGAACCGCAGATTGTCCCCTACGTACTGGATTGGCGTGTTAATCTCGTGGGCGATACCGGCCGCCAGTTGTCCAACCGATTCGAGCCTCTGGGCGTGGTGGAGTTCCATTTCCAACTGCTTCCGTTCGGTAACGTCCTGGGCCGCCACCACGACCGCGTTCCGTCCGCGGAATTCGAGCGCGTGGGCGCCGATTTCCACGTCCAGTACGCGCCCGTCCTTGGTCTTGTGCTTCCACGCGCTGCGGGTTTGGACCTCGGGGTTCTCGGATTCGAGGGCCTGCGCCAGGCGGGTTAGCTCCTCATCGGCGTAAATTGCGGGCATCTTCAGAGCGAGGAACTCCTCGGCCGAGTAGCCGTACCGGCCGACAGCCGCCGGATTGACTTCCAGAATCTCGAGCGTGCGGGAGTCGTACACCCAGACGGCCAGCGGAATCGCCGCGAACATGCAGCGGAGAGACTCCTCGCTCTTCTGCAAGGCTTCCTCGGCCTCTTTCCAATCCGTGCAATCCCGCGACACGCCCACGATCAAGTGCACCGAGCCGGAAGCGTCCTTCACTGGCACCTTGGTGGAGGTCATCCACCTTACGTTCCCCTCGGCAGCCACTCGCTCGACTTTGGACACCATGGGCGTTCCCGACCGGACGATTTCCCGTTCGTCCTCATACGCCGCCCGTGCATGAGACTCGTCGAAGAAGTCGAAGTCGGTGCGGCCGACAGCCTCGGCCTCCGTTCGGACGCCAAGCAGATCGCATTGCGCACGGTTGACTCGGATGAAGCGGCTTTCCGGGTCCTTAAAGTAGATGGAATCCGGCACGTTGTCGAGCAGGACGCGCAACAGGTCGCGCTCATGGGCCAGTTCTTCCTGTGCCTTCATCAGGGGGCGCGTAATGGCGTGCCGTATGGTCAGGTTGACGAGCGCACCGGCAACTGCCAGGGTGAGAAGCAGGACCGCCAGGTCCAGCCGCCGCTGCCTTGCGGACCGGGTCTGGAGAAAGCCCAACTGCTGCTGGAGGTCTCCCGTCAGGTGGTCCTTCAGGCGCTGTAGAGATCCCCGGATGGAGACGCTTCGGAAAGCGAGATTGCCAAGTTCCGTCTGGCTGGAAGCGGCCGCGCCGTGTGGATCCCCGGCAAGCGCCAGGTAGGGTGTTCTGCAATCGGAGAGAAACCGCTCGACCTCGTTTCGTAATCGTCCGGCTTCATACTTGTATGGACGAGGCAGGCCAGGTATGGCCGCCAGGGCTTGCAGGTTTTCCTCCGTCAATCGGCCCTCGATCATGGCACGGTCCAGCCCGGAAGGGTCCAGCATGATTACGGCGTCACTGAACGCCCTGGCGGTCCGCTGGAACGCGGCTTCCGAGCGCTGGCCCCGAAGCGCCGCGGGGAACAACACCTCCGAGGCGACGCGCAGTTGGCGTTCCGCCTGCATGCCTTGGGCCTGGTCCACAGCCGTGATGAAGGCGAAGCCCAGGACGAAGATCCCGATGCTGAGCCAGATCTTCCCAGCCAGACTCAGCCGTAGCACCATGGGGCGCCAGTACTTCGCGAGAAGGTTCATCACCAACACACATCGGCGGATGCGCGAGTCAACTGTAGAGTGGCGCTACGCCGCGGTTTGGCGGCTGCCGTGCTCATCCGATGGCGCGCTCGCCGGATGAACGGAAAATGGCCGGTTTGGAGGCGGCGGCTTGTGGCTGCCGGGACCCTCCTGTGAAGAATCGGCTCGGCCCAGCGGTGGGAGGGCGGTGCGTGGTTTAATGGATGTTTACCGACTCTTCGCGTATCCAGATCATATGGTTCGACTTTCGCGTATTGGGTGTCTCTTAATCGCCGCCACGTCCATGTGGGCGGTCGGCCGTCCGCAGGTCTCCACATCGTCCGTGCCGGTGGCGCGGGGGCAAGCCGCGCTGGCCCGTCTGCCGTTGCGTTTCGAAGCCAACCAGGGGCAGTGGGATTCCTCCGTCCGCTTCCGGGCACGCTCCGGCGGATTGAACCTGTCGCTGACGCCTTCCGGCCCGGTTGCCGCCTTCGCCAACGCCCCCGATCTCGCGATTTCGCTGGCGGGTTCCAATCCGGCCGCGGCGATTGAAGGGCTGGATCGGGTGGGCGCCCGCACCGATTACTTCATCGGGGCGCGCCAGGACTGGCACACGGGGATCGCCAACTACGCTCGCGTCCGCTATCGCGGCGTGTACCCCGGCGTGGACGTGATTTACTACGGTAACGCCAACCGGCTGGAATACGATTTCGTGCTGGAACCGGGCGCCGATCCGCGCGCCATCCGCCTGGAGTTTCACGGTGCGGACCGCCTCCGAATCACGGCAGGGGGCGACCTGGCCGTCGAAACCGCCGCGGGAACCATGATCCAGCAGAGCCCGGCGATCTACCAGGACGACCCGGCTAGCGGCGCACGGCAGGCCGTTTCCGGCCGTTACGTACTGCTCGCAGGCAATACGGTGGGCGTCCGGCTGGACCGGTACGACCGCAAGCGGAAGCTGGTCATCGACCCTATCATCGTCTACTCCACTTATCTGGGCGGAACGGGCTCCGAGCAGATCAACGCGGTGCAGTTGTCCTCCAGCGGCCTCCTTTATGTTGCCGGGCAGACCACGACCACCGACGCCGCGAGCCAGACCACCAGCATCGGCTTCCCGGTCACCAATAACGCCTACAACACCGTCAACGCCGGTGGAATCGATGCCTTCGTGGCTGTCATCGACACTACCGCGGGCAGCTATACGCTGGTTTACTCGAGCTACATTGGCGGCGCCGGCACCGACATTGCGACCTGTCTGGCGGCCGACGCCAACGGTAATATTTATGTGGGTGGGACCACCACTTCCGCCGCCTTTCCCCTGGCGGGCAATTCCTTCCAGACCTCGCCGCCGGTTGGTTCCTATACGGCGCCTTTCGTTCTGGAACTGAATCCGGCGATCTATGGCGCCAGTGCGCTGCTCTACTCCACCTATCTCGGCGGCACGACCGGCAATGACACCCTTAGCGGGCTGACGATAGACCCGGCGGGCAACATCTACCTGATTGGCACCGCCAGATCGACCGATTTTCCGGTTACCGGTTCGGGATTCGCGACAAGCCAATACGGATCCCAGGACGCCTTCGTGACCGAGCTGAACCCGACGAGTTCCAGCCTGCTTTACTCGACTTACATCGGCGGGCAGGGCGATGACACTGGCCAGGCTATTGTCTTGGCGGGACGTCCCGGCCTGGTGTATGTGGCTTTCAATACCCAGTCGGTGGATTTCCCCATGGCTGGATACTCCTATCACAATACGCTTTCGGGCGCGGTGGACCCGGTTCTTGGGCTGATGGACTTGACCCAGACCGGAGTCAACTCGCTGGTGTATGCCACCTACTTCGGAGGGTCGGATCTGGACGAAGTGCGGGCGATCGGCGTCGATGCCCAGGGGAACCTGCTGGTGACGGGTTACACGATGTCGAGCGACTTCCCGGTGACGGGCGACTCGGTGCAGAGCGTGTATGGCGGCAACGGCGACGCGTTCGTTTCCGTGGTGAACCCCGCCGCCTTGGGCTTCGTGCTCTATTCCACTTACCTGGGCGGCAGCGATGGCGACGTGGGTTATGGCATCGCCTGCGACGCGGCCGGCTACCTCTACGTTACCGGCTATACCCTCTCGGCGGATTTCCCTACTACGGTCAACGCGCCGCAGCAACAGTGGGGGCAGGGAATCGACGTGTTTGTGAGCAAGCTGAAGCGCGGCGTTGCCGGCGCCGCGGGTTTACAGTACTCGACTTACCTTGGCGGTCAAAACGTCAACGTGGGGCTCGGGCTGTCAGTGACGTCGGATGGCATCGTCTATGTGGTCGGCTACACCGAAGGGTTGTGGCCGGTAGCGGGCAACTCTAATCTGAACCCTTCCTGGCAGAACACCTACGGTGGCGGATCGAGCGACGGGTTCGTGCTGGTGCTTTCCAGTAACTGAGCGGCAATCGAACTAAGGCACCAGGAAGCTGAGCCGGCTTTGCATGGCGTCCGGAGACGCAGCGTATTCCGGAACGTCCGAGAAGTCCTGCTTGCCGTACCAATAGGCCACCGTGGCGGCATACTGCGCGCTGGATATGGATGGCGTCCAGGTGCCGTTGCCGACGGCGTCATCGACGCCGCCCACCTGCATGGACGGGAACTGGCCGTAGATCTGCCCTCCCAGCGCGGACATGCTCAATACCAGTTGGTGGCCGCCCCAGGCATGATCGGCGCCGCCAAGCTTGTTGGGAGCGAGCGACCGGTTGAACTCCGTGTCGGTGTAGACGAGCGTGTTCTCGGCGATGCCGAGATCTTTCAGGCCCTGATAGAAGGCCGACAGGGCATCGTCGAGTTCCGCGAAGAGGGCGGACTGCTGGGAACTGCCGTTCTGATACCCGGCTTGCGGGACCAGAAAGGCGCTCTGGCCGGGTGCGCCGGCCTTGAGCGCGGCAAGCACCAAGCCCAACTGAAGCGCGATCTGGCTGGACGGGAACCGGCCGAGGGGCTGGGCCGGAGCCGCGGCGCTGGAGCGGCTGGCGGATTGGGAAACCGCGGTCACGCCATGCGGCAGCTTGAGCATGGGAGTGCGGGCGCTGGTAGCCGCCCAGGGAATCGCCAGGCGTCCGCCGGGAGCAAAGCGGAGCTGCATTTCCCGGGTGTAGTCACCGGCATCCAGGGTGATCTGGTGGTCCGGGGCCACGCGGCCCACGTTGGCCACCACGGCGAGCACGTTCTGGTTGTAGAGATCGCGCAGCGCCGGAAGGTTGGGGTGGAAACCGTAGTTTGCGGAGCCGCTACGCACCGGCAGCAGAGCACCGCGGGAGAGCGCCAGAGGCCCGCGGTTTCGCGCGTAGGCATCGTAGGCGGGAGAATCGAGCGGCACGATCATGTTATTGCTATCGTTGCCGCCGATCATGTAAATGCAGACGACGTTACGGTTGCGGGACGAGGCCAGCGCGGCCGGGGACAAGGCTCCCGGGAGGCCAGCGGCTGCAAAAGCACCGGCTCCCAGATTGAGGAAGCTCCTGCGCGAGGTATTTCGATCCGGTTTCACATGTCCCCCTGGGGTAACGAGCTATAGTCGCGCTCGCAGTTTGCGTCTGGCGGCCGCGGCGATCAGGAATGCCAGGCCGGCCAGCGGAACGGTCGCGGGTTCGGGTGTGGAGATGGTGATGTCGCCGTCGGTAAACGTGTTGATGGGGATGTTGCCATTCGCGTTTGAGAGATTCGTGACGGACGAATCCTGGACAAGCGTTACAGCGAAGGTACCGGGCATTGCTCCACCCGCCACATCGAATAGCACGTGCCCGAGCCCGACCGTAGAGCTCGCGCCAATCGATACGTCTGCGGGGAAGCTGACGTCGGACGGGAATGACGTGAAGGTCTGGCCGCTATTGGGGCCGGTCAGATCCGGTCCGAAAAGCGATGACAAGACGAAAATGTACGGTGCGGCGAGCGTCCCAGTGGTGACATCCGTGAAACTGATGTCCGTGTCCGCCGTGCTGATGTTGAACGAGAAGCTCCCAACAGTAATCGCGCTCGGACCAGTGTTGGTCAGCAGCACATCGAACGAATCGCCGGTGGTTCCCGCGCCGACCGTTACCGAACTTGCCGCGATGATCACGCCGCCGTGAGCGGGCAGCGCGGCCATCAGGCAAAGCCCCAAACAAGCCAAAAGAACGCAATTCTTGCTCAAGCCTATGTGGCTCATGATTCCTCCTAAGTTCTCCGAACTAATTCATCACGTCCCGTCACGGCAGCGTCTGTCCTAGGTGCGAACGGACAATCTGCGCATCCGAGATATCTACCACTCCATCGCCGTTCAAGTCCGCGAAGATATTGTACGGCTGGCCGATCAATCTAGTGACCAGCAGCAGGTCCGCCGAAGTCACTGCCCCATCGTCGTTATAATCGCCCCACAGAATCTTCAGATTCTGCGAGAATCCCGCGCCGCCACCGAGCGGATTGCCGCCGGCGTCCGTCAGTATATTAGCCCCGCCGCCCGCCAATTGGGTCGTGAAGGCGCCGATGGCCTGCGGCGTTATTGTCCAGGTAAGCGTATTGGTGCCCAGTCCCGCGAACCCGGTCGTTGGAAGCCCGGTCAGGCTGTTCTGGTTCCCAGCCGCGATCGGCTTCGAGAAGACCACCTGAATCCCCGAGATCTGCCACGGCAACCGGTTGCGCGGCGTGCCGATCACGTTGTAACTCTGGCTGCCCCACAGCACCGAGTAAGATACCACCGCCGGCGAAACCGTGTCGATAACGATATTCGTGTTGGCGCCCAGCGAACCGGCGCCGCCTGGGACGGGCAGCGTCAGGATGGCGTTGTTCGCGCTGGCATCCAGGATCGTCCCTCCGTTCAAGGTGAGAGCCGAGCTCGAAGTGGCATCCAGATGCGGGGTGCCGTCTCCCGCGCCCACCGTGTATTGGAACGTCAAAGTAGTGGTTCCACTACCGGAGGCGTAACTCGCGGTCCCGCCCGAATTGAGCGATAGCAGCGGAGTTCCGGTCACATTCACAACCCCGCTGAACGTCACCGTGATCGGGATTACGGCTCCGGCGCCGTAAGTTCCATTAGCGGCGGTTGACGACACGTTGACGACGGTTGCCGCCGCCGAACCTACTGTCAAGCCTGCGGACGCCGTGTTGCCGGTTCCGCCGTTGGTAGAGGTAACGTTACCGGTGGTGTTGGTGTAGCTGCCCCCCGCGGCGCCGGTCACCGTGACGCTGAAAGTACACGGCGTGCCGGTCGCGACGGCCGCGCCAGTTAGTTGAATCGTGCGTGGCGCGGTCACCGTCAAGGTGCCGCCGCACATCGCAGTGGTGGAGCTGGTCACCGTCAACCCGGTGGGCAGCGTGTCGGTGAAGCCGACCCCGGTCAGGGATACGGTATTGCCGACCGGATTAGTGATGGTAAACGTTAGGCCGGTAGTTCCGTTCAGCGCGATGGTGCCGGGGTTGAAGGCCTTGGCGATAGACGGCGGAGCGACCACGATCAGGGGCGCCGACGCGATGTTGCCGGTTCCCCCATTGGTGGAAGTCACGTTGCCTGTGACGTTGGTATAGCTGCCCGCTACGGCGCCGGTTACTGTCAGGCCAAACGTGCACGGAGAGCCGACTGCGACATTCGCGCCGGCGAGCGAAATGGTGACCGGTGCGGTCACCGTCAGGAAGCCGCCGCACATCGCAGTGGTGGAGCTGGTCACCGTCAACCCGGTGGGCAGCGTGTCGGTGAAGCCCACTCCGGTTAACGGAGCTGGATTGCCGGCCGGGTTGGTGATAGTGAATGTCAGGCTAAGAGTTGCGTTCAGCGCGATGCTGCCGGCGCCGAACGATTTCGAAATCACCGGCGGCGCGTCAACCGTCAGGCTCGCAAACGCGGTGTTCCCGGTGCCGGCCGAGGAAGTAACCGTCACGCTGTTGGTCAGCGTGCCGGCGGTGTTGCCTTGCACACTGACGGAAACGGCGCAGGATGAGCTGGCTGCAATCGCACCGCCCGAGAGGCTCAGCGAACCAGCGCCAGGATTAGCCGTAACGCTGCCGCCGCAGGTGTTGGTCGTTCCGGGGGTAGATGCCACGGTCATGCCAATCGGCAAGGTATCCGTGAATGCCACTGCGCTCAGGGCCGCACTGGAGTTGGGGTTGGTGATGTTGAGCGTCAGGGTGCTGGTGCCGCCAACCGCAATCGAAGCCGGGTTGAAGCTCTTGGTGATTGATGGCGGACCGCCTACTGCCAAGGGCGCCGAGGCCGTGTTTCCCGTGCCGCCATTAGTGGAAGTCACGTTCCCGGTGGTGTTGGTGTAACTGCCCGCCGTGGCGCCGGTAACCGTGACGCTGAACGTGCACGTACCACCCGTTGCGATGGTCGCGCCCGCGAGCGAAATGGTAACCGGTGCGGTCACCGTCAAAGTGCCGCCACACTGCGAGCTGCTCGCGCTGGTCACGGTCAGCCCGGTGGGCAGCGTGTCGGTGAAGGCCACTCCGGCGAGTGCCGCGGAATTGCCGGCCGGGTTGGTGATGGTGAACGTCAGACTGGTGGTTGCGTTCAGCGCTATGGTGCCTGCGCCGAAGGCCTTCGCGATCGACGGGGGCGCTTCCACGTTAATGCTGGCCGACGCCGGCGAGCCCGTGCCGCCGTTGGTGGATGTTACCGCGCCGGTGACGTTGGTCTGCGATCCGGCCGCGGTGCCGGTGACGCTGACAGAGAATGTGCAACCTGCGCCGGCCGCCAGCGACGCGCCGGAAAGGCCGACCGAACCCCCTCCAGCGGTGGCTGAGATCGTGCCGCCGCCACAGGAGCCCGTCAACCCGTTGCTGGGCGAAGATACCGCGAGGCCAGCCGGAAGCAGATCGGTGAAGGCGACGCCGGCCAGCGTCGCGGCGCCGTTCGGGTTTTGCAGCGTGAAGCTCAGGGTTGTGGAGCCGCCAACCGCGATGCTAGACGCACCGAATGTCTTACTAATGGTTGGGGGCGAGGCTACCGTGATGTTTGCGGTCGAAGTGTTGCCGGTGCCGCCATTGGTCGAAGAGACCGACACGCTGTTGCTCTTCGCGCCCGCCGTCGTGCCTTGCACGTTAACGGAAACCGTGCACGTGGCGCCCGGAGCAAGTGTCGCCCCGGACAGGCTAACCGAGGAAGATCCATCGTTGCCTGTCGCCGTCCCGGCGCAGGTGCTGCTCAGACTGTTCGTGGTGGCCACGATCAGGCCGGAGGGAAGAGAATCCGCAAAGGCTAGCCCAGTCAGGCTCAGATTCGAGTTCGGACTGGAGACCGTGATGGACAGACTGGTGGTCCCATTGAGCGGAATTGTCGATGCGCCGAAGATCTTGCTAATCGCCGGCGGCCTGATAACGGTCAGGGTCGCCGACGAGGTATTGCCGTTGCCCGCGTCCGTCGAATCGATGGTGACGCTGTTCAAGTAAGTGTTGTCGGTTGCGCTCTGCACATTCACTTGTATGCTGCAGGTGCCCACGGCCAGCGAAGTATTGCTGAAGCCTATGCTGCCGCTTGCGGCAGATGCCGTAACCGCCCCTCCGCAGCCGTTAACCACGCTGGGCGACGTGGCCACCACCAGCCCGCTGGGCAAGGTGTCGGCGAAGCTGGCGTCGATGGCAACCGTGCTTCCGTTGGTGATGCTGAACGTAACGGTGCTCGCAACGCCCGGCAGCACCGTGGCCGGACTGAAGCTCTTGACGATCGATGGCGGCTGCAGAATAGTGATGCCTGTCACCGCAACCACGGCCTGATCCACCGTCACGTCGGCCGAGCCGGCCCCGGCGGTGGCGCCGGCAGTGAACGTCGCCGTTGCCTGCGCGCCGGAGTCGAGGGTTTCCGGCTGCGATTGCGGAATGGAACCCAGCACCGCGTTGCCGAACGTCGCGTCCAACCCGACGATTTCGAGTAGGTGACCCAACAGAGCCGACCCGCTGCCGTGATTGTCCTTGCTCATGTCGGCGGTGAGGGTGCTGCTTTGATGGATTTGGATCTTCAGTGGACTGGCGGTGAGCGTCAGGACGATGTACGGATCGTATGTGGTGGTGTTGCCACTACCAAGATTGAACCTGGAGAGAGGCGAGTTGGTGCCCCACCAGTTGTCGGTGACGTTAATCGCTCCCGGCGAACCTACTGTCGGCGTTGGCTGGGTGTAATTGCTGCCTAACGAGCTGGTCGCGATGTTGTTCGCGATGCGGCTGAAATGCATGGTAAACGGGGCCTGGTTGCCACCGCTGATGTAGACGCCACCGCCGTCCGTGGCGCTGTTTCCCGTAATCGTAACCTCGGACAGTGTCGCGCTGGAGCCACTCCCTCCCGCAAAAAAGATCCCGCCGCCCACGTCGCTGGATGTGTTGTTTAGGAGTGCCGCACCGAGGTCGAGCGTAAGGCCGGCGCCTGAGCCGCCGCTTTCGAACCAGATGGCGCCGCCTTCCCCGGCCGCGGTGTTCCCGGAAACGGTGGTGGTGTGCAGTTGCAGATTGCCATCCACCTCGAATGCGCCGCCAACCGGATTGCTCGAATGACCGGCTTTAGCCTGGTTGCCGGTTACTTGCGAACTGTTTAGCACGGCGACTGAGGGGTACCCCACAAAACCGGCGCCGCCGTTGCCCGCATCGCCAGACACGCCGGGGGTGGACACATTATTCTGGATGGTACAAGCGGTGAAGGTTGCCGAGCCCGATCCGGCGTTGGTGTTGAAGGTGGCGAACCCGCCGCCTTCGCCATCCGTCAGGGTGTTGTTGTTCAAAGTAACGCTGGTCAACGAAAGGGTGTCGTTGCCGGAGGTTCCGGTGTCGAAATCGAACGCTCCGCCCCAACCGTCCTCAATGCTGGTGTTGCCGCGGTTGAACCCGTTCTGGATCGTCAGGTTGGAGACGCTCACGGTGGCGTCGGTCATCGAGGCAACGTCCTGATTGAAGGAGAATACCTTGTCCACGCCGTTGGGGGTACCGCTGGCTCCTACGGTTCCGCCCTGAATAATCGTACTTGCCTGGCTGGCGCCGACTATGTTCACCGAATCGGTAATGTCGAGAGTTCCGGTTCTGGCGTCGTAAAGCGGATTGGCCGCGCGCGCAATCGTCAACGTATAGGTGCCCGCCGGGATCGAGATGGTGTCCGTTCCGGCAGTGGCGTTGGCTTCGATAACGGCTTGGCGCAGGCTGCACTGTCCGGCCACTGCATTCAAGCAGGCATGTGCGTTGGCCGAAACAAAATCGCTAGTGGTATTGACTACGAACGTTGGATCGGGCAGTGGCATCATCACGTGCGGCATGGTGTCGCCGCGCGCCAGGAACACCACTCCGGGCCGCCCGTCGATATTCACCCGCAATGGCAGAGCGGCCACGGCATCGGCCGCCAGATCGCTGCGGCCGAGCACCAGGCCGTTCGCCGGATTAATATCCGAGTGCAGCACCACCGACATGCGCGCCGAGTCGAGCAGCATCACGTCGTCCGAGCCGTTGCTCGAAATGCGCGTGCGGAACATAAGCGGAGCGCGGCCGCCGGTCGCGGAGGCTCCAACCCGCGAGTAACTTTCGATTTCCTGCCAGGCGATAGTGCGCTGCACGCGCGGAGTCCGCGGACCGTGGAGGTTTGCCAGCCGCTTGGCGCGAATTTCGTCCGCCGTATAAGGCCGCTGATCGGGTAGGCCGTGCGCCAGCACGTGCAAACTGCCGTCGGTTGCCAGCAGAGCGATCTGGGGCAGGGGATCGCGGTCGAAAACGAACCTGCCTGTGTCCGCCGTAGCCACGCTGTAGGGCACCTCCACCGGATCGATGGTGCGGCTGGCGGTGTGCAGAATAGACACCTTGCCGCCCGCGACAATCAACGCATCGGGAAGCCCGCCGCCATCCAAATCTTCGAATGCGAAGGCCGTCGCGTCGGCGCTCAAGGGATAGGACGCAACCTGCGAAAGCCCGGCCGGCGATCCCCGATACACGAACAGTTGCGGCCCGTCATCCGTGTGCGCGCCGACCAGCAGGTCGCTGTACTTCCCATCTTGAAGCCGGTGCGCTGCGAGCGCGGTAATGGAGCCACCCACGTCGATGGATTGCAGCAGTTCGACGCCGTTCGAAGCGCCGCGCGCCAGGACATACAATCCCGATCCGCCCCGCGCCGCCGCGGCCACACCGGCGCCATTCAGTCCGATGAAGTCCCCGGCGGCCAGGAAGTCCGGCCGGGCCGGGATCTTGACCAGTTGCGCATCGGGCAGATACGGGTTCGGAAACTCGCCACGAGTGATCGCCCAGAAGCTGGCTTCGCTCTGCGGGGCGAACGCGTCCACGTTGCCGCGATGGATCGCGACCATCCCGCCCGTTGGGGCCGTCAGCCCGACCGCCAGATCCTGAATGCCGTCGCCGTCGAAATCCTCGGAGGCCAGTGAGAGAGGCGCCGCCTGGCGGGACAAGCCACCAAGATAGTGCGTGTCCATGCGCCTCTCGTGAGCTAGAAACAGCTTCGCCTGCTCGTCTTGAGCGAAAACCCGCGGAGCATGGCGGACCATCAGCCATACGCTCAACGGCGCCAACATAAGCAGCGGCGCAAGTTTGCGCAGCCAGGTCCTGGTGAGAGCGCCTCTTGCGCTCCGGGAGACGTCAGAATTCATCATGGCATCACTCCGATCAGGCTGTCAGGGGATAACTGCGGTGGGCACCGAAAACCACGCACTGGCGCGCGTCCAAAAGCACGTCTCCCCCGATTCACACTCGCCGGCGGAACTGCAACCGGCATTCCCGAACCAAGTTACTGATATCGAAACTGGACCTATGGTTTCTACTTTGTGAGGTTGGTCCAGTGCTCGATTATACATCCCACGCTATCTTCCGCAATTGTCCCACTCGTAAATTTACGAGTAGCTGTCGCACGGGAGA
Organism: uncultured Solibacteraceae bacterium; assembly: GCA_963807205.1. GTDB lineage: Bacteria > Acidobacteriota > Terriglobia > Bryobacterales > Bryobacteraceae > CAWCVR01. Next base: position 101,968 of record CAWEAQ010000001.1, read on the forward strand.
CCGCCGCCTCCAGCTTGCCAGGCATAGAGGCGCTAGCAAGCGATTGATTCTTGTGCAACCGAGAGATCTATCACTCGCACCGGGAGTAGGTAACAGTAGTTACGAATGGTTACATATGTAAAGCGAGAGAGTGCCGGCCGCGATTGCGGCCATCCCGGCGTGCGCCATTGCACATTCAGAAAGACGGAGCCTGGGCTGCCGCCGATGGCTGCTTCAGGTCCGCCAACCCTGGCGCGGCGGCGGGACCCGCGAGCAAGGCTTCCGCGCAGGGTCCCCAATGTCGCGGGGAGCATCCCTCATCCGGGTCGAGGGCCTAAACCGGCGGTGTCCAGCGATGCAACTCGACCATTGCGGATCGAATGGATCGAGTAAGAATCTCAGTCCCAGGGTAAGTACGCTCGAGTTCCTCACGATGCCGGGTGGCAAATACCAGGGCGAGCGTGAGCGGTATGGTGAAGCCGCGCGTCCCCGAGATTGCGGCAGCCGCTTCCATACTCGCCTCGGAAAGCGAAGCCGGCATGGGCACGGTCTCCACGGGCGCCTCCAGCGGATCGTTGCAGTACTCTTTATTCGAGGTTACGCAGTATTCGCGGCAGGCGAAGGGGCGTTCCCGATATATCCCGCACGAATCGTCGTCTTCGAGAAAGGGGCAGGCGAGGCGAAGATCGAGGTAGGCTTTCGCATCCGCGCGGCCCTGCATTTCGCTCTCGGGTCTGCGGCCTTCGAGGTACCCGCTCGCCAAGCCAGCGGAAGCGAGTCGCGCCTGTCGGTCGGAAAATTGCGCGAGAACCCGGCCCCGGCTGGGCTCGGGCAGGCTCTCAACTAATCGAAGCAGACCGTAGGACTCGGCGGGAGTCACCGGCACCGGCTGAACGCGGCAGCACGCGGCGCATCCGCGGGCACAGGATACGGGCCGGCCGTTTGCCTCGATGGCAATCGCCATCAACTGGTCGTCGAGCGCCCTCAGCAGGGGCAGCGCGTCATCCAGACGAGCCATGGTCGGCAGCGATCTGATCGCGACCGAGACCGGCCGTCCCAGCACCGGGAACTGTAGAAGCGGTTTCTCCATGCAGCCCGATTGTAGACGGATTTCGCGGCGTTTGCCTGCAGCCCGCCGGCTTGGTAACCTCGTAGATCGCCATGTCAGAGCCGGTTCAACGTTCCGCTCGCCCGGTAACGCCGGAGGACGAGGACTTCCTGTGGAGAGTCTACGCCAGCACACGCGAGCGGGAAGTCGCGGCGTTCGGATGGCCGCCCGCGCAACAGGAGGCCTTCCTGAAAATGCAGTATCGCGCGCGGTGCCAATCCTACGCCGCCGCTTACGGGCAGGCCGAACATTCGGTGCTGCTGGCCGATGGCGTCCCGGCTGGTATCATGATCGTGGCACGCGGCCCGTCCGAGACCCGCCTGGTGGATATCGCCTTTCTGCCGGAGTATTTGGGACGCGGGTTGGGTACCGAGGCGATCCTCGGCCTGATTCGAGAAAGCGGCGCCTGCTCGGTGCCTGTGCGCCTTAGCGTTCACCGCGGAAATCCGGCGATCCGCCTGTACCAACGCCTCGGCTTCGCCGAGGTTTCCGCGGACAGCGTGTATATTGAAATGGAGCACCATGCCAAACTTGGATGATCTGACCTGCCAGAGTTTCCGCGAGTTACTGAACGGCGTTTTCGAGGTGCGCGGCGCTTCGGGATCTCCTATAGCTCTAAAATTGATAGGTGTAAACGAAAAGCGTGAATCGCCGGGACATGAACAGTTCTCCCTGACCTTTCGCGGTCCACGCGAGCCTGCCCTCGATCAGCGCATCTGGCGCTTCGAGCATCACGCGATGGGCTCTCAAGATTTGTTCGCCGTTCCCATTGGGCGGGACGGCGAGGGCATGTTGTACGAGGTGATCTTCAATCGCGTCAAGCGCGCCAGGCAATGAGCCCGAACGACATTAGCCTACGCGACGCTGGCGGCGCCGACCGGCCGTTCCTGCTGGATCTCTACGCCGCTACACGCGAGGCCGAGATGGCCACGGTCCCCTGGACTGAGGAGCAGAAACGGGCGTTCGTCGAAATGCAGTTCGCCGCCCAGTTGAGCAGTTACGCCGAAACCCACCCCGCTGGAACGCAGCAGATCATCCTGGCGGGCGGCAAACCTTACGGCCGCATCTACCTGGATCGCTGCGAGCGGGAGATCCATATCCTTGATATCACCGTAGCCCCGGCTTTCCGGAACTTAGGTATTGGCTCCGCAGTGTTAGGCGAACTCCTGGGCGAAGCTGACCGGACGGGCAGAACTGTCGGCATATTTGTTGAAGATTTCAACTCCTCGCGGCGGTTGTTTGAGCGGCTGGGGTTCCGCGTAGCGGGGCAGGACAGCTTCCTGCTTCGGCTGGAGCGCGCACCGCAGCAATTACCGCACTGTTAAACAATTGGCCAGCCAAAAACTCTTGAGTAATTTGACAAGCCGGTGATATACTGGCTGCGACCGTCGCGGGTGTACGAGTAACTTCACGCGGAGCGGTTGCTGAAATGAGGAGGAACGGTCAATGTCCCAGCCCTATGTCGGGGAGATTCGAATGTTCGGGGGTAATTTCGCGCCCGCCGGTTGGATGTTTTGCGAGGGTCAGCTTATACCCATCAGCGAATACGAAACATTGTTTAACTTAATCGGAACGACTTACGGAGGCGACGGGCAGAGCACGTTCGCGCTACCCGATTTGCGGGGTCGCGTGCCCATTCACCAAGGTAACGGTTACACATTGGCCGAGAACGGCGGTGTCGAGAACGTGACCCTTACGGTATCCCAGATACCCGCCCATTCTCACGTGCCGCAGGCTTACGGCTCGAACGGCTTGCAGGGGGCCCCCGGGGGAAACTTCTGGGCGCAATCCGGGCTCAACCAGTTTTCAAACGCTGCGCCTACCCTTACCATGGCTACCGCCGCGGTCGGTTCGACCGGCGGGTCGCAGCCTCACGACAACCTAATCCCGTATCTGTGCGTTGATTTCATCATTTCGTTGTTTGGCGTATTCCCCTCACAAACTTAGGGAGAGAGACACAATGGCGCAACCGTTTTTGTCCGAGATCAGAATCATGTCGTTCGGTTTTCCGCCCAAGGGTTGGGCGCTCTGCAACGGGCAAATCCTGCCCATCAATCAGAATGCCGCCCTTTTCTCGCTCTTGGGCACAACCTACGGCGGAGATGGGCGAAATACCTTCGCTTTGCCCAATCTACAAGGGCGCGTGCCCAATCACATGGGCGGCGGGTTCGTTATCGGCGAGGTCGCCGGCGAGGCAGCGCACACGCTGATCTTCACCGAGATACCCTCGCATACGCACACACCGAACGGAACCACCGCGGCGACGAGTTCCGGGAGCCCATCCGGCGCGTTGTGGTGCTCGAATGCCGCGTCGCCGTTCAATGCAACCAGCAACGGGGCCATGAGCCCGCAATCCATCGGCCAGACAGGCGGCAGCCAGCCACATGAGAACATGGCGCCGTACCTGACGTTGAGCTTCTGCATTTCGTTGCAGGGCATATTCCCAAGTCAGAGTTGACGAGAAAGGACCCGACGAAATGGCAGACCAATTTGTAGCTGAAATTCGAATCTTCCCATTCAACTTCGCTCCCACCGGATGGGCCTTCTGCGACGGACAGATTCTGCCGCTCAGCCAGAACACCGCGCTCTTCTCGCTTCTAGGAACCACCTATGGCGGCGACGGCAAGAGCAACTTCGCGCTTCCGAACTTCCAGGGGATTTCGCCCATGCATCCGGGACAAGGCCCCGGGCTCAGCCTGCACGATCTTGGCGAGACAGGCGGGTCGGAAACGGTCACCCTGCTGCAAACGGAAATCCCGGCGCACTCGCACCCCGCGATGGGCGCCGCGTCCAGCGGCGAGCCCAGCCCGATCGGCAACTCCTGGGGCGAAGCTTTGAAGGGCCACGGCACTCTCTACGCCGCCGGGAACTCCACCACCGTGGCAATGAGTCCCAACGCTCTTGCCCCCGCGGGCGGCAATCAACCACACAACAACCTGCAACCCTACCTGACAATGAATTTCTGTATCTCGTTGCAGGGAATCTACCCGTCGCGCGGCTAGCCCGGGCGGTTGCACCAGAGAGCGCGGCCGAAGAGCCCGTTCCAAGCTTCATGACCGCGGATCGCAGCCGCCGGCGCAGATTGGCCGCGAGGGCGAAGCGTTGTGGCTGCTATCCCTGGTCTGAGTCTACGCAAACACGTCGAACTGGTATAGCCGGGATGCTCCAGAACGGGCCACGGAGATGCTCAGCCTTCCAGTACTGCCGTTAATGACCTCAAGACCGCGGTGATACGCGGGCGCACATTGAATACACATGGGTCGCATAGGCAAGCCGCGCGACTCTAGTCACACCTGTACATCCCGGCGAGCTTCGTGGCGACGCCGTATCCAGCCGTGCCACCCGCATCGAGCCCGCCGAAGTGCTGCGGTACGAATGGCAGAGCCGGTCACAACCGGAGCGGCGGCGGACTTACATATCCGCTCAAGCGGGCCTGCGGGGGACCGGAGCGAATGCCCCGACCGACATCAGGTACCAGCCGCCAGCCAAGCCCATAACTAACGATCCGAGGAACGACAGATACACGCCGGATTCGAGTGTCACGTAATACTCCAATATCCCCAATAGCTCATGCCGGCCCGACAGGTAGGTTCTGTAAACATAGTAGATCGCAAGGATGTTCACGGATCCCGAGATCAACATGGTGACTGCGCCCATCTTCACTTGCTGGAAGGTAGTGCTCTTGGCAGTCGTCATGATGAGAGAGGCAATCACGCCGAGCGGGACCAGCCACAGGAAGGACATTCTCGTCTCGCACGCAAATTCAAACCCTCTCTCGGTATTGCGCATCCAGCTTGCCCATGGCAGCACGAATCCGATCAAAACCAAAATGCCGGCAACAATGCCGGCGTTCTTGGCGAGGAAACGGGCACCTTCGCCGGAAGTGTCCCGACTAACGGTTGCCGCAGCCGGCGGCGCCGGTCGGCCGCAATTGCTGCAAAAACCACTCCCTGGGAAGACTTCGGCACGGCAATGGTAACAACTCGGCATGAGGCTCACTCCTGAAAACCATATCGTGAGCGCTACGCCAACCCCATCTTGTAACCCTCCGCGCGATGTCTCACAGTTGACCTATGCGACAGCGCGGACGGGAAGCGTGGGCGAAGTGGAGAGGACTGGTATCGGAACAGGGCCGGAGCGGTCAGAGCGTCGCGGCCTTCTTCCGGCAGCGCGACCTTTGCACTTCGCAGTTCTTCGCCTGGAAGAAGCGGTTGCGCCATGCCGCGGCGGGGCGGTTCGTCGAGGTTCAGGTAGTGGAAGCCGGAAGGTCATTCCAAGAGGTCGAGGCGCACAGCCGGGCCATTGAGATCCGGCTCGGCGGCAAACGCAGCATCTTCGTCGAGCCGGGCTTCGACGCGGACCATCTGCGCGCTGTGGTGACCGCTCTGGAGCCTCGGCCTTGACCGGTCTGCCGAGCCTTCACGCGCTGGATCGCGCCCAAGGCACGCGGATCTGGCTGGCAGCCGAAGCCGCCGACATGCGCTGCGGCTTCGATCGCCTGGCCGAGCGGGTGAGGGCTGTCATCGGGCAGGATCCGCAGGGTGGCCATTTGTTCGTGTTTCGCTCGCGCCGGGGAGACCGGCTGAAGATTCTGGTTTGGGATCGTGACGGCTTCGTGCTGTGGTACAAGCGCTTGGAGGCGGGCGTGTTCAAGCTGCCGCGGGTGGAAGCCGGGGCGCGCTCGGTGGAGTTGCGGGCCAGCGAACTGGCGATGGTTCTGGACGGCATCGACATGTCGCGGCTGAAGCGCGTTCCGCGTTACGAGCGCGGCCCGGACGCCAGTCAAAAAGACACGAAAATACGCGTTGGCGAGTAACTTCGAATCAGTTACTCGCGTCATACGCTATGTGACCGTTGGCGGCATCGAGTTAGTCGGGTTACCGGAGGACAGCGAATCGCTAAAAGCGGTTGTGCGCTCGCTGCTTCTGGAGCGCGACAGCGAGAAGCGGCGGGCCGAAGAACTCCGCGTCGAGATGCTGCGTCTGCAACTGGAATTGGAGCGGTACAAGAAGTGGTACTACGGCCCGCGCGCGGACCGGCTGCAATCGAGCGGCGATGTGGCACAGATGCTGCTCGACTTCGCCGGAGAGTTGGACCGCAAGCCGGTTCACCCGGACGACGTTCCGCCCGCGGCGGAACCGGCCTCCGAACTGCGGCGCATGCGGCGGCGCAAGGGCCGGCGCAACCTGGCCAACTTCGAAAACCTCCCGGTCACGACTCACGTCCACGAGCTGAGCGCGGAAGAACGCGCCTGCCCGTGCTGCGGGGCCGAACGCAAAGAGATCGGAGCGGAGGAGAGCTGGCAGGTCGAGTACTTCCCCGGCCACTTCGAGCGCATCCAACACCTGCGCAAGAAGTACGCCTGCGCGGCCTGCGAGAGCAACGGCGGCGCCCCGTGCATCGAAACGGCGGCCAAGGCGGAAGCGGCGATAGACAAGGGTCTGGCCGGGCCGGGGTTGCTAGCTTACATCGTGACCAGTAAGTTCTCCGATTACTTGCCGCTCTACCGTTTGGAAGATATCTTCGCGCGGCAGGGATTCGAGATCTCGCGGGCCACGCAGTCGGTCTGGTGCGGCGATGTGGCGAACCTGGCCGAGCCGCTCTACGAACTGATGGCGGAGCGGGTGCGGGCGTCGCACGTGGTGGCGACCGACGACACCATCATGCCGATGCTGAGCAAGGGCAAGGCGGCAAAGGCGCGGATGTGGGCCTCGGGGGTCACCCAAATTCGGCCATAGAGGGTCACTTCAAAACCGGCCAACGATAAACCGCTAAACCAGGACGTTAACTCAGGCGCGAGGGCGATTACCCTGCGTCGATGTGAGCAACGTCTTGAACGAGCAAAAGAAACAACAAATCATCGCGCTTGGGCGGCTGGGATGGTCGCTGCGTCGCATTCAGAAGGCCACGGGCGTCCGCCGGGAAACGGCGGCCACCTATCTGAGAGAGGCTGGGGTCGGGCTACGACCACCAGGTTTGTGGGGACGTGCGTCGGCAACCCCAGCCAATGAAGCGGCCAACGCTATTGGCGCCGATGGCGGGCCTCTTCCCGCAAAACCGGCCATAGGGGTGACCACCGACTTTGGCGCGGAGTTGGCCGCACCGGTGGCTTCCCACGAGGCCCGTCCCGATGCCCAGGTGACTACCGGCGCGGCGCCTGCCGACGCCGTCCGCGCGGCCGTCGTCGACCCACCTCCCGCAAAACCGGCCATAGAGGTAACCACCGACTTTGGCGTAGATCCGGTTGCAAAACCGGCGCTGCCGCCGCCGTCGGCCAGCGCGTGCGCGGTGCATCGGGACGCCATCGAGCTGGGACTCTCCCGCGGCCGCAACGCCATGGCCATCTGGCAGGATCTGGTCGACACCCGCGGCTTCACCGGCGGCTATCAGAGCGTCAAGCGCTTCGTGCGCAAGTTGGTCGGCGGTCCGTCCAAGGAAGCTTGCGCTGTGATCGAAACCGCGGTCGGTGAGGAAGCCCAAGTTGATTACGGCACCGGCCCCATGGTCCGCGATCCGCACAGCGGCAAGTACCGCCGCATGCGCCTCTTCGTGCTGACCCTCGGCTACAGCCGCAAGTCGGTCCGCCTCCTGGTGTTCCAATCCAGCACGCAGACCTGGGCCGAGTTGCATGAGCAGGCCTTCCGGCGACTGGGTGGCTGCACGCGAGTCGTAGTCCTCGACAACCTTGGCGAGGGCGTGCTTAAGCCCGACATCTACGATCCCACGCTCAACCCTGTGTACGCCGACATGCTGCGGCATTACGGCGTGGTCGCGATGCCCTGCCGCGTGGCGGATCCGGACCGCAAGGGGAAGGTCGAGAGCGGCGTGGGCCATGCGCAGAAGACACCGTTGAAGGGCATGCGTTTCGAAAGCCCCCAGGAGGCGCAGGCCTACCTGGACCATTGGGAAGCACGCTGGGCCGATACGCGCATCCACGGCACCACCAAGCGGCAGGTTGCGGCCATGTTCGCCGAGGAGCGCCCGGCCTTGCTGCCGCTGCCCGTCGAGCCCTTTCGCTATTACCAATACGGTGAACGCACCGTGCACCTGGACGGCTGTGTGGAAGTCGAAGCTGCCTACTACGGCGCGCCGCCGGGCTGGATCGGCCGCCGCGTCAGTGTGCAGTGGGATCTCCGGCATGTACGCCTGCTGAACCCCAGCACCGGCCAGCTATTGCGCGAGCACCTGCGCCAGGCGCGCGGCGGCCACCGCATCCAAGACCAGGACCGCCCTAAGCATACGCCGCTGGGCACGCAGCAACTGCTGTGCCGCGCCGACTTCGCCGGCGAGCAGATCGGCGCGCTCTGCCGCGGCATGCACCGAGAGCAAGGTGAGACGGCGGTGCGCCGCATTCTGGGTGTGTTGTCGTTGGCCAAGAAATACGGCGTTGCCAGCGTCGACGATGCCTGCGCCGCCGCGCTGGAAGTAGGCTCCTATGAGTACCGCTTCGTGCGCCGCTACCTGGAGCGCCAGCCGCAACTGCCGCTGAGCCTGCACCAAGTCGATCCGCTGATCCGCCAACTGGCCGAATATCGGGACCTCATCGAAAACAAAACCAAAGGAGAGTAAACCGTGAACCTCATCGAACTACAACACGCTCTACGACAACTGCGGCTGGGCGGCATCGCCACCGTGCTGGAAACGCGCTTGCACCAAGCGCAGGCCGAGGCCATGGCGCCGATCGATCTGATCTCGTGCCTGGTCGCCGACGAGCTGACCCGGCGCGGCGACCGCCTGCTGGAGAGGCGGCGCAAACAGGCCGCCTTCCGCGATCCGCAGAAGACGCTCGACCACTTCGACTTCAACTTCAATCCGAAGATGAATCGCAGCCTGGTCTTCGACCTGGCCACGTGCGCCTTCATCGGCAAGCGCGAAGACGCATTGTTTCTTGGCCCGGGTGGCACTGGCAAGAGCCACTTGGCGCAAGCCATCGGTCAAGCAGCTATCCAGCAGGGCTACCGCGTGCTCTATCGCGAGACCCATGTGTTGCTCGACGATCTGTCGGAAGCCGTCGTGGATGGCACGCGCAAGCAGTTCATGGAGACGCTGGCCACCGTGCCGCTGCTCATCATTGACGACTTCGGAATGCGCAAGCTGCCGCTCACCGCGGCCGAGGATCTGCTGGAGATTGTCATGCGTCGCTATGAGCGCGCGAGTACCTTGTTGACTTCAAATCGGCCAGTCGAAGACTGGGGCAAACTGCTGGGTGACGTGGCGGCGGTCACCGCCATGCTCGACCGCATTCTTCATCACGGCCACGTGCTCAAGTGCGGCCCGCGAAGCTGGCGCACCAAGACGGCGGTGGCGGCGGCTAGTGGTGCGCAGTGAGCGTGCCGGGACGCGACGCGGCTACAGCCGCCCGGCGGAGCCCATGCCCGCCCGCTTGCGCAAAACCGGCCAACGCGGTGACCACCGACTTTGGCGCGGAGTTGGCCGGGTACCGAAATCAAAAAGGAGGAGCCCCTGATCGATCGAGTTGGGGACTCTGTCCCCAAACCCCTGGGATTTAGCGCTTTTGCGCCAGAATGGCTAACTTCCGGGGCGGCTGGACGCCGCCCCGCCATTCCGGCACCTGGGTCGGCGCTCGGGTCGCATCCCTGCGTTGCCACTATCCTCCGCCCAGGCGAAGCCAGTATAGCCGGAATGCCAAGGCTCAGCCACACAAATCAAAAACTTCTTGCCGCGGCGGCCACCGACGCGGTACAACAACGTCAGGTCCTGGCTGCGGTCCGTTGGCCGGTTTTGAAGTGACCCTCTATGGCCGCTTTTGGGGTGACCGCCGAGGGTGGGTCTATGTGGGCGACGGCGGGAATCCGTACAACGTCTTCGACTTCACGCTCAACCGGGGACGGGACGGTCCGAAGTATTTCCTTGGAGACTACCGTGGAGTGTTGCTGGCCGACGCCTATGCCGGGTACAACGGCGTAGTGGCCGGCAATGAGATAGTGCGCGCGGGCTGCTGGGCGCACGCCCGGAGGAAGGTGATCGAGGCGGAGAAGGCGGCTCCCGAAATCGCGCGGGAAGCGGTTGCATTGGTGCGCGCACTCTACGATGTGGAACGCCAGGCGAAGGAGGTCTCGGCGGCCGAGCGGCTGACGCTGCGCCAGACAAGGTCGGCGCCGGTGTTGGCCGGTTTGCGTGAGAAGCTTCTCGGCTGGAAGGAGCAGTTACTGCCCAAGCACCCCATGGCCGAGGCGGTGAACTACGCCTTGGGCCAGTGGGAAGAACTCAACGTGTTCTGCTCCGACGGAGATGTGCCGATCGACAACAATGTCAGCGAGCGGGAGATGAAGAGGGTGGTGCTGAATCGCAAGAACTCGCTGTTTGTGGGCAACGCGCGCGGCGGGCGGACGGCGGCCATCCTGGCGAGTCTGACGAGCAGTTGCCGCCGCAACGATGTCGACCCGCAATTGTACCTGACGCAACTGCTGGTCAACCTGCCGTCGCTGCGCGTGCGGGACCTGCCGGCTTGGCTGCCGGATCAATGGAAGCGGAATCGGGCGGCAACACCGGACGGGCTCTCGAAGCAGGCGCCGCTGGCTGCGGGGAACCTGGGGTTTACGTAGCGCTTACAGTAAATTGTGTCAATCGTTGCGCCGGTGATCACAAAACTGACGTAGGCAAATGGTTCCGTGGTATCTCTGCCCGAAGGGGCGTTCGGATTTCCGTAGTACGCGCTGGTCTGGTAGGTGCTTCCATTTATTGCCGTAATCGTGCCGGTTCCGTTGTGCAGGAAGGTCAATAGGTCCGCAGTGCTGAAGGTTCCATAGAGCGTGCTGCCCGAATATAGAGAAACTCTATTGTTGGCGTCGCCCGCCGGCCACCAGAACCCAAAATAGGCCACCGGTTTAGCGAGCTTCAGAATTACGGGGTTGGAACTCTTGGAATCGCCGCCCACTCCGAGGTAGTTCGTCTGCGAGGTGTGAGTGCTGTCCGTCGCCCCGCCGTATTGGTCGGGTGCCATGATTGCGAAGGTGCCTGAGTACGTGCCGATTCCCGCTGCCGACGTATAGGTGCCGGTGTATATTTTTGGCGTCAGTGCGTCAAAGGTCTCCGTGGTGACGCCGGAGACCGTGCTCGATTGGGCCGCCGGTGGGGACAGATAGACGTTCAGAGTGCCCGTCTGGGCTGATGCCGCTACAACGAGTATCGAAACTACAGAGGCTACCTTAAAAAGACGGCTAGCGTTCACGGCGGGAGTCCTCGCTTCAGTGGCTTTGGAAAATCTACTGAACTTCGGCATGCTATGCGTACCGCAAGTTCTGAACGTACTACGGGCGGATACCGTCGCGCAATAGGAAGCAGTGACAATAATTTGAATTTAGGAGCTGCTTGTCCGGTTACTTTGAAATGCCTCCGCCCTTCTGTGCTGTTTCGCACATAGCCCGTGAACTTCACCCGATCTCCGCACCCAAAGTGTTCCCCAGGTTTCAGACCAGGCAAACAGCTTAGATCTCGCCGGAATGGTTGACAAGGAGAGGACGATGGCGACGCAAGAACAGCTCAGCCCGCAATCCCAGGCACGGCCAGCGGTGTCGCCGCGCATTGGTTTCGGCCCGATGGGCGGCGGCGGGCCGGTGGGTCAGTGCGTCATGGCGTAGACGATATAGTTGACGCCGAGGCGCATGGCCAGATCGGCCATGGGAGCGGGGTAACGGGGGTTGTCGGCCCATTCCCAGGCATCGCCGATATCGCTGTTATAGGAGACGGCCACCAGAACGCGGCCGCGGGCATCGGCGATGGCGCGCCAGTGGGCACCCTTGCCGCCATCCCATGAGTTCTTGGAGCCTTCGCGGAGGTGCGACCAGCCGACCACCTGAATGCGATCGTCGAGATCGTAGACGGTGTGGAAGATGGGGTCGTCGTTGGCCAGTTCCTTGAGCTGGTATTCCGGGAAGGCCTTGGTGATGCGGGCGGCGAACTCGTTCCATTCGGCGTTGCCGTGGAAATCGTCGGCCATGAAAAAGCCGCCGCGGAGGCAGTACTCGCGGAGGGCCTTGCCCTGGGCGTCGGTGAGGCCCCATTCGCCGACCTGGACGGCGTAGAGCCAGGGCCAGTCGAAGGCGTCGCCATCGTCGAGGTTGACGACCTGTTCGACGGAGCGGACGTGGATGCGGGTGAGGCGGCGGACGGCGAGGGAAAAGTGGCGGTCGGCGCGCGGGAAATCCTGGGTCCAGAGGGAGTTTCCGTCATGCCAATCGGAATCGCGGCCGCGGTAGCCGTTGAGAGGGCCGGGAGGGTACATGAGGCGGGCGAAGGCCCACTCGGCTTTCTGCTGGTAATCGGGCGGGAGAGGGATCTCGCCGATGCCGTACTCGACGCCGGGGAATTCGCGGAAGGGGCGCTGAAACGCGAACAGCCCGCCCAGCAGACCCAGGCCGCACAGCATCCGCCCGAAGGCGCTCGGTGGGAACATCCAACCCTCTCTTGTAAGGATAGGATATCACCGCGGGGAATCTGGTAAACTGTAGGGAGTTTCGCAGCGGCGCTATCGTCTAACGGTTAGGACGGAGCCCTCTCAAGGCTTAAATACGGGTTCGATTCCCGTTAGCGCTACCAATTCCTCATAGACTTACGGGCAGCGGGGCAGCACGGGGCAGCACGCGCAAGGCGCCCGACAAAAATCCCGCGCTGACGCGCCTCTCCTTGGCAGCGGTGACACCCATGTTTTTCCCGAAGCGCCGAGGCGTGCAGGTAAGTCAAATTCCGGAATGGGCGGCCAAGTGCGCGCTGGAGCTGGCTCGAACCGGCCGGTGCGAGGATACTGCCACTTCAGATTGGAAAGCATAAAATAGGGTATGTACGTGAACTTGAGCCAATCGCTTCTCGGGGCTTCCATCAGCCGGCCAAAGGTTCTGGGAATCCGGCACCGGGGGACATGTGTAGATACGGCCTGCCTGCGTGTAGTGGACACGATGCCGAAAACCGGCGCCCGAGCCGTTTTGTTCCCGGTTTTCTCGGCTGGATTTCCGACGGCCGTCGACTCCGTCGGCTTGACCCTCGCCCAGCAGCAAAACCGCGCGGCGCGTGCGCTGAATCAGGTTGGCAGCCTGACGTATGCGCGAGCTACTTGTGACGTCCTTGCCACCTATGCAGAAACCGGCGAGGCCTGGAGTCCTCAGCTACTGAAAGCAGTGCTGGTCGCCGGCTACATAGGACTGGGCATCTGGGCTCTGAGGAACTGAATTCGCAAGCTGATCGTCACTGGAGTTTTCTTCCCAGGCGGTCCCCGGTTCCCCGGCGCTGAAACTCGTCCCACCGCAGGGCAGCCTCATCGTCTTGGCCTCGGAGAGCGTGCGCGTAAACCTCCGCCGTCGTCCGCACCGAGGAGTGCCCCAGACGCTCCGACACCACCGGCAGAGGCACGCCGTCGGCCAGCAGGTGCGACCCGTGGCTGTGGCGCAGGGAGTGCAGGCTGGCGCCCTTGGGGAGACCGAGCCTGCGGAACAGCAGCGAAACCACCGACGAGACCGAATTCGGACGCAGCGGTGTTCCGTCCGGGTTGGCGAAGATCAGGTCCAGGTCAGCCCGGAAATCAGGTCCGAACTGCTGGCGGAATTCATCCTGACGCTTCCGATGCTCCTCCAGTGCGGCGAGGGCTGACACCGGCACTTTCACGTCCCGCGGCCTCTCCGTTTTCGTGCCCTTGAATGCCAACACCTCCCTCGTCTGGGTGAGCGATCGAGTGATGATGGCGCGGCCATCCTGAATATCGGACCAGCGCAGCGCCAGAACTTCGCCGCGCCGCGCGCCGGTGGCGGCGGCGACTTCCAGGAAGGTTGCCAGGCACCATGGTCCGCTTGCCGATTCGAAGACCAGAACCTGCTGCGCCGGAGTCAGCGCTATGCCCCTGTGCTTCTTGGGGACGGGCGGCTCGCTGTGCGTGACGGGGTTGCTGGTGACCAGCCCCCATTTCTCCGCCCGTGCGAAGGCACTGGAGACCAGGCCGGCAACGTTCCGGACGGTCTTCGCGCTCAATGGCCGCGCCTGCTTGGTCTTGCGATGATGCCCGCCATTCCTTAGGAGCCGGTTCCATTCGCGACTGAGATGGAGTGGGGTGACTTCGTTTAAAGGCATTGCCAGCAGCTCCGGCGCGAGATAGGCTGCCAGTTCACGGTACCGTTCGATGGTCTTGGGAGCCAGTTTCTCCTCCGCATGCTGGCGAAAGAACTCCCGGAACAACGTGGCAAGTGTGGTGGGGAGCGCCGCGGCAACGGCGGCGCCGCCGGCCTTCGCCAGCTCGCACTTCTGCAGCTCCTCTGTGCGGCGCTTCGCCTCAGCGTTAATCGCCTCCTGTTTGCTGGCGAAGCCTACCTCCGCTACCAACCGGCGGTCCTGGGCGGTGGAGCCCGGCGCGCTAAACAGGTATCGCCAGACGGTTTTCCCGGAACGGTACTTGCGCTTGAAGACCGGCATCAGTTCACCACCACTACCTCTGGTGGGCGGCGAAGTCCAGCGCCCGAGCGAAGGCCGCAGTTGCGCTCCCAGGCCAGGTAGGCGTGCCTGGTGATGATCCACCGTCTGCCGAGCCGGATGCTGGGAATTATTCCCTGCTCCAGCATCGAGTAGACCGCCAGGCGACCGATGTTCAGTCTGCGGGCGATCTCCGACACGGATATGCGGGCGCTAAACGACCCTGCCAACCCGTTCGCACTGGCCTGTTCTTTCCGTGCCATGGTGTTACTCGTCGTTGTCTGTGCCGGGGTTTGTAGGTGGGCGGGGCAAAGCCTTCTGGCTTGGGCAAGTCACAATCGCGTAACCCTCTCGCGACGCAATGGCCGAGTCCAGCGCCCGCTCCAACTCTGCGACACGTGCGTCGATGTTTTCGATTTCCATGGCCTTGGCCGTGCGCTCCAGGACAACCTCGGCAGCTCGCACCCGAGCTGAGGACGAGGCATTCGGGTCCGTCATGATCTTAAATAGGATCGTCACCGCGGCGCTCGAAGCCTGCTGCAGCCGCCCGAGCGATTGCGAAAAGGCCGTGCGCCGCGCCTCCCGGTACGCGGCGTCAAACTCCGGGTCCTTGGTCCACCGCTGGAGTGTTGTCGCGCTGATCCCCACCGCGCGCGCCGCCTCCTCAATGTTTCGGTGAGAGAGCAGCGCTACAATCGCCTGCTCCTTCTTGCGCCCGAGTTTTGCGCCGTGCCCTAACATCTGCCACCACCTGCCCCCATCTGGGGGCCGAAACCGCCGTCGGGGGTTCCGTCTCGGCGGTCCTACTTCCCTCGTTCCCCAACCAGGAGCTTTGGCTCGCCCGGCCAGTCCGCCACTGCTTGGCACACGCCTTCTCGGGCGGGACGCTCGCCCCAACGCTGAGCCAAACCCCATCGGCCCAGGTGTTTCATGCGACCTCCCTCCGGCGCACTCGTGCGATCTCCTCAAACGTCCGCCCGTCGCCGTCGAGCACCGCCGGTTGGCCGGTGAACCGCTGCCAACGGAGCACTGCCACGTCGACATACTTCGCATCGATGTCCATGCCGTAGCAGATTCGCCCAGTGCCCTCGGCTGCGATCAAGTTGCTGCCACTTCCCAGGAACGGGTCGTAGCAAGCCTCTCCTGGGCGCGTGTGGTTGAGAATCGGCCGGCGCATGACCTCAACCGGCTTCTGGGCGCCGTGGCCGGTAGGTTCGTTTTCCGCTGCGTCCTCCCCGCCAAACGGATTCAGGTTCGCTACCTCCCAGACGGTCGACTGCTTGCGATCACCGCGCCAGTGAGCAGTCTGGCCTTTCCGCACCGCATACCAGCACGGCTCATGCCCCCAGTGGTACGCGCCGCGTGAGATGGCGAAGTGCTGCTTCACCCAGATAATCTGGGACCGAATCTGGAATCCGCAGGCCTGCAGGCCCAACGCTACCTCGGCAGCGTGGATTCCCGCATGCCAGACGTAGGCGACATTACCGGGAAACAGCGCCCAAGCCTCCGACCAGTCGATCCGATTGTCGTTGGCAACCTTTCCGCCTTGGCGGGTCCGCAGGTTGAGCCCCGCCTGCTCCCGCCACTCCGGTTCGAGATCGACGCCATAGGGGGGATCGGTCACCATCAGAATCGGGACTGGCTGGCCGGCCAATAGCCGCGGAACTGCGTTCCGGGCCGTGGCATCTCCGCACAATACCCGGTGCTGCCGGTGACCTATGCGAGAGCCTAACAGCCAGAGGTCGCCGAGCCTAGTGACCGGGGCTGAGGGAACCTCCGGAACTTCGTCCTCGTCGGTGGGCCAGGCGGCATCCTGCTCGGCGAGACGAAGTGCCAATTCTTGGTCGTCGAAACCGAGGACGTCCAGGTTGAAGTTGTCGTTCCGCAATGCAGCCAATTGCTCGCGGAGTATCTGCTCGTCCCAGCCTGCATTGAGCGGCAGCTGGTTATCGGCGATGGCCAGGGCGCGGCGTTGGACCTCAGACAGGTGCTCCAGGACAATTACCGGAACTTCGTCTACGTCCAATGACCGGGCCGCCCGGAGGCGCCCTTCACCAGCAATGATCCCGCCGTCCGGCCCGACGAGAATTGGATTGACGAAGCCGAATTCCCGGATAGAGGCGGCGATCTGCGCCACCTGCTCGGGAGAGTGGGTCCGGGGGTTAACGTCGCTCGGGATCAGCCGGTCAACCGGCCAGCGCTCGATTTGGATGTCCAGATTCCTCATGAGTTTGCCCGAGAGGCCTTTGCCGCATCCAAGAGCTGAAAGGTGCCAGCGAGAATCTCGAAAGGTCGGAAGCTCCAGCGCGGCATCAACCCGCGACCGCCCAGAAAAAACCGGTTCGGATCTGTAGTCCACTTCCTCAGAGCCTCGGCAAGAAGTCCCGTCAGCGTGTGCGCCGTCATCGAGGCGTTCCCTGCGGATTTGAATCTGAAACGCGCCTCTTGAAGGGAGGCGGCACCAGGACCTCGGACGGCAATTCTGCGTGGTCTCAACAACCTTGCGGCGAAACCCACCGTTCTGCGCCGTGGCCGAATCCCGCTGCCCGTCACAGGCCACCTCCCGGAACAAGAAATCGCCTCCTGCACCTCGATGCTAGCCGGTGAGTAGGTGAGTTCAGTGGTGAAATATTGCGGGGTTA
This sequence comes from uncultured Solibacteraceae bacterium, assembly GCA_963807205.1. GTDB lineage: Bacteria > Acidobacteriota > Terriglobia > Bryobacterales > Bryobacteraceae > CAWCVR01. Next base: position 119,110 of record CAWEAQ010000001.1, read on the forward strand.
GAGAATCAGTTGGATACCGAGTGGTGAGTCGGCGGTGAGTGAATTGGTTCGCCGATTCTCTCAAGCACTTGCCTAAGCGTCTCGTCGCTGTACTTCTTCTCGCCCTTGTCGGACATGATCGACTTCAGCGTGGACTCACTCGTACCCAGCTCGCGCGCTGCGTCCTTGACGCTACCGAGCTGTTTTCTTTCCATCCATTGCCTGATCTCGCTCCGAAATCCGCGACGTGAGTTCGCCGGTTCCCTGCAGGCCTGAAAGAACTCTTCGACCCTGTCGGCTGCCCGCTTCGCAGCTCCGAGCATAAAGTCGATGCTTGACATTTTTGACTGGTTCACTTCCTTCGTGAGGCGTGCCACTTCATCGGGACCCAGCACGGGACGTAGTCCCTGCAGCGTCGCCCGCGCCTCGCCAATGAGCTGTCCGAACTCGGTCCAGAGTTTATCGTAGCTGGACTGACGGGCCGAGTACGCGGCGCTAGCCCTCTGCATTCTCTTACTGAAGTCCAAGTAGCGATCCTTGCCCACATGGCCAAATCTCTCTTCGGCCCGCGAACGCCGATTTGCCACCCGCTCCATTTCAGACTCCTTCTTGCCTCGAGCCGGCAGCAGTACTCTGCTGCGCCATTCCTCGATACGTTTGACAAGCTGCGCCAATCTCTCTCGGCCTTCTTGAGCGGCACAACGGAACTGCTGATTCGATTCGTCTGCGGGCATCCTGTTACCCCAGCCAGCGTTCTACGCGGCGCAATACGGCAAAGGCCGGCAGGCGACGAGTAGATCCGTCCTTCGCGAGCCTGTTTATCCGGCTTCTCAAGCAAGAGTATGACGCCAGTACCATAATGAATCCCTCCGCAGGTCAAGCGCCGTCGTCGATCTGCGCCTCGATGCTCTCCCGGATATCGTCGTCGCTCATGCCCGGATTCTCCACTAACTCGTCGATCAGAGCTACCCGGATCAGCGGTCGCAGCCGGTCTACCTCGGTGCGCATCTCCCAGTATCCACCCTCGAATTCGTATTCCTTCTCAAGGTACCAAGCAATGTGGTCCAGTTGAGCATCAGCCTTCCACCCCGCACTCTGGCGGCGCGCCCATTTGTCGGATTGCAGCCGGGCCTCTTCCCTCCGTCTGGCCGCCGCCGCCTCGTACGGCTCTACCGCGGCTTCCTGGGCCTCCTCAAGCTGCTTTGGCTCGGCTCCGACGGGCAGCGCCGCCAGCGCCTTCCGCACCGTTTCCTTGGCCGCCGCCTCTTCTTCCCGCGTCGCGCCAACGATGTAAACGCGCCCCACCATGCGCCGGCAGGCCTGCTGGTGCTCATACTCCCGGATCACCGGCTGCACCGCCAGCGCCGCGGCCGTCTCCATATCGTTGTAGGTCGCGTCCTCGCGCGCCTTCCGGACGGCTGCAACCGCCACCTCCCAAGCGCGCTGTTTCAACGCCGCATACTCATAGTGAATTTGAACGTCCCACGGCAGCCTGTCCATTCCAACTTGGAGAGCGCGTTCGGTGTCCTGCTTCCGACACCATGGCCCGAGTGCCCGATCCACGGCCGCGTCTACCAGGCGCTGGGTGACGGCCTCCGGTTGACTGGGCTGGAGTTCGGAAAGTGCCTCCTGCACCGCGGTGTGGACCTCCATCTCAACCTGTCGTTGAGCGCCGGCGGGCAGAGAATCGAGCGCGTATTTTGTCCACTCGTGCACCCATTGCAGACGCCGCTGCTCGGCCTGCTGGGTTTCCATCCTTCGGCGTTCCGCCGCTTCCGCGGCGGCATGTTGACGCTCGCGAGCGCGGAACCAGTCTTCGGTTTCCTCAAGCTCGCGGTCGATCTTGCGCTTTTCGAGCATGCTCCTGGTGATGGCCACTTGATCCGCCGCGGACACAACCGCGTCGGATGGTTCGGCCAGGCGAGTTGGTTGACCGTGCCGGACCCCGGTCCCGTTGGTGGCCGGGGGAGCGCTCTCGGTCGGCAAGGGGCGCGTAATCGGCGGCAGGCCATCGCGTTTGAGGCGCTCGACTTCCGAGGCGGGCACGCGCAGGTGGCCGCCGGGGGTGGTTTCGGCCGCAACGACACCGTTTTCGCAAAGGACGCGGACTGCCGCCAGGGTAGTGCCAAGCTGCCGCGCCACTTGGCCAGTCGAATAGAAAAGCGGTTGCATACGTGTCGAACATACGGAAATTCGTGCTTTTATTCAACCTTTAAACGGTTCTTCGGGCGGTCTTCTGTACGGTTTTTGGGTTTTCCGCGCGTCCTGGCCGTGATGTTCGGGCTGGTTTGGCGAAATGGACTACGGTTTGGGGCTGGTTTTAGCTGTGGTTGCCGCAGGAGCCGCCTCATCCGCGCTCCTGTGAGAGAGCCGTGCGGCAACCGCTTGCTCCCTGTCGGGGCAAAATCCGCGCCGTTTGCCACCATCTGCCACCATCTGCCCCCATCTGGGGGCCGAGCGGGCCCTCGGTGCCGGTCCCCTGCCCATGTGGCCTCCCATCGGAATCTGCTTGCAATTCAGGCGAACCCGAGTGATCCATGTGATCGCGGCAGTCACCGCCAAAGGAGAACGGACGATGAACGGCATTCCAATAGAAACCGCCAACACCTGGGCCGCTGCCCCGGCCGAGCAGCCAACTCCCGCCCAAAAGCCGCGGTCTGCGGCACAGAAGGCCCACGTTTCGCCGTCCAGGGCCAAGTCGGGCAAGAAGGCCACGCAGCCGAAGAAGGCCAACAAAGGCGCCAAGTCGGCCAGGTCGCCCAAGAGGGCAACTGGCGCCCGCCAGGGAACCAAGGCCGCCAAGGTCCTCGACCTGGTGAAGCGCAGCGGCGGCGCCACCCTGAAGGAACTCATGAAGGCCACCGGCTGGCAGGCGCACTCGGTTCGTGGGTTCCTGTCCGGCGCCCTGGGCAAGAAGATGGGGCTTGCGGTCACGTCTACCAAGGCCGAGGCGGAGGAGCGCCGCTACTCGGTCAAAGGCTGAAGCCTAACCGCGATATCTCACACCCTAAACGCCGGAAGTCCCCGGACGGGGCGAAAACACCAGGGGACAGACGGCTCCGTCCACGCGGCGGCGGAGCACAGAGTGTTTTCGCGGGCGGTCCCTCCGCCTAGCGGGAGTTTACTGGGAATGGCCGGAACAAAGGTATAAGCAGTTGTTTCCGGAACGGGTTACGAGCAGGCCCGCGTATTACCCACGCGGGGTAATACGGAGTTGTTCCAAGCCCAGCGTTTTCGCCAGTGCCAGTTGCGGCAGAGTCTGCTTGGAGAGTACAGTGGCGATTCGGTTCGGCCCCTTTTCGCCTTGCGGCGGGTAGAGGAGTACGAATTCCTGGATTTGGCGCAACTCCTGCAATAATTGCTCGGTGGAGATGCCAGCCCATGCCGCCTGTGCCTGGTGGTGCACGTATTGAAGCAGAGAGATGCCCAGCATGCAATAGAACGCGTGCACCCGGATCTTGCTGTCGGTCCAGTGATGCATGGGACCCCAGCCCAGCCACTCCCCATCTTTGAGACCGCGAAATACCTGCTCGACTTGTTGCTGGCCAGCGTAGGCAGCGGCGATCTCCTCCGCGCTCCAGTCCACGCGGTTGGTGAGCAATACCGTTCGACCCAACCGGTGGGCCAACAGGCGCAGCCATGCGGCGTGATCAAAATCGAATTGCAGATGCCACTGCCCGTTCTTCGACTCCAGTTGGTAGTGAATTAGCTCAGCCATGAATTGCGCCGACAGCCAGCGCTGAATCTTGTTGCGAATCTGGGTTTCGGTCCAACGCGCCCTGGGCTTACTCAGATCCACGGACAAACGCCGCAGGTATTGCAGGACCTTGCTGACGCCGGTGGTCACACTCTGTAGCTGTTCGCCCGCGAAGGAAGCCGAGTACTTCACCACGCAAAAGTACTCTTTGCCGTGCACCAGCGTCTTTTCGCCCGCCGCATGTACGCCGGGTTGATCGCTGTTGCAGGTGGGAAGCCGATCCAGCGGCCGTTCGCGCAACTCCTCGGGGGCCTGATTCCAAGGCAGCGCCGCGATCCATCCCACTTGCGACTGCTCCAACTCCACCGTATTGGCCAAGGCCGCCGAGCCCTTGTCAAACACCAGAGTGACCGTGTCCCGTGCGATCCGATTTTGATCCAGCATGTCCAACATGCGCGCCAACGAGACCGAGAACTCCTCCACATCCGGTATGTCGCCGGCATAGACGTGGTGACACAAACTCAGGCCATGCTCGCCATCCAACACGTAGCTGAGTCCCACCTGGCGCAAGTTGTGCCGGCCCTGCTTATTGTGGCCCCGCTGCGCCAGATGGTTCTGCGTGTTGGTGCTGGCCACGTAGGTGTAGAAGTTGGTGGTGTCGTAGCCCAGCAAGCGCCGGCTGAGGATCTGCTTCTGCTTCCATAACCCAACCAGACGCAGTTGAGCCTGCTCCAGTTCGTCGCAGGCTCCCTGGGATGGCCGCTCCGGGGCCAGGGTGTCGAAGCAATCCCAGAAGGCTTGGGAGGAGAATCGTTCCGAGGCAAAGCCCCAGAGCGGCTGCAGGATCGAGCGGTCGTACCAATCGGCAACTTCGGTCTTGGGGCCTGGCTGGCAGATGCGATGAATGGCGGCCAGGAGCAGGTAGTGGACGGCCGAGGGCCCGGAACGAGGCTGGGGCCAAAGTTGCTGAAGCAGTTCGAAGACGCCGGTTTGTTGGGCAGCCAACCAAAGGGCGCCGGGCAGGCCGAAATCCCGCATGGTGGCGGACAAAGGTACCGGAGCGGAGTGGTCGCGAACCAAGGCGGCGACCTTGTCCGCGGAACCGAGGTAGGTCTGATGGACGATTCGGGGCTGGCCGTCGACGCGGGCGCACTCGACGACGTAGTAGTAGAGCTGGTTGCCCTTCTTCTTCGCGATGAGGCTTGCCATATAGGGTAATACAACTATACGACACCTCCTTTCCTGGATCAATAGGCATGAAGCATGAAAGCAGCAAACAGCTCTTGACTAGGGTAATACGCAGGTTGCGCGCGAGGGTCCGCACAAGTCGTGGTTTTTCAATACGTTAATCGAGGGCCGGGGTTATGCGCCTGGAGTTGGCAGTAAACTCCCGCTAGCCGCCCAGGCCGCCGGGGTGAACTCCGCGATCCTCTGAATCGAAACCGCGCCCAACCCCGGCAACACCGCGCCCAGATACTCGCGCGCCGCGATCCCCTTGCGCCGGCACGTTTCCATCACCGACAGAATCGCCGCCACCTTCGGCCCCGCCTCCCGGCTCCCCACATGGATCCAGTTCTTCCGGCCGAGCGCCACCCCGCGCATCGAGTTCTCCGCCAGGTTGTTGCTCAGCTCCTGTTCCGGATACTCCAGGAACCGCGTCAACCGCGGCCACAGCGCCAGCGTGTACCTCGCCGCCTTCCCCAGCGCGCTCGCCGGCAGAGCCCGCGCCTGCGCCACCTTTACCCGCTGCTCGACGCTCTCCAGCAGCGCCGGCGCCTGTTCCAGCCGCAGCGCCTGCCGCGCCTCCGGATCCAGCCCACGCTCCCGCGCCTCCGCGTCGATCGCGAACAGCTCGTCGATGGCCACCACCACGCGCGTCGCCGCCGCGTCGCCCGGGTTCAGCTTGATCGCGTCATGAAAATGCCGCCGCGCGTGCGACCAGCACCCCGCATGCACCAGTTTCGGCCCACCCACCTTTTCATAGGCAATGTAGGCGTCAGTTTGTAACAGTCCCTCGAAGTTCCCCAGAAACTCCTTCGGTCCGTCCCGCCCCCGCCCCATCCGGAAGTCGAACACCACGTTCCCACCCGGATGCCCGTACTGCCATAAGTAAGCCTGATGATTCTTACCCCCTCCATCGTGCATCTGCACATCGACTGGAGTTTCATCCGCCTGGATGTAACTTCCCCGCAGTAACTCAGCCCGCATCGCCGCCGCCACCGGAACCAGCAACTCGCCCACCCGCATCACCCAGCCGTCCAGCGTGGCCCGGTGAATCCCGATCCCCGTCTCCCGCTCCAGAATCGCGCTCTGCCGGTACAGCGGAAGATGATCGCCGTATTTCGCCACCACCGTGTCCAGGATCACCCGGTCGCTCACCAGGCTCTTCTCCACGATCCGCGCCGGCGCCGGGGCCACCGCCACGCCCGCCGTCTCGCATTTCTTGCACGCCCGCTTCTCGCGCCGGGTCACCGTCACGAAGTACTTGGCCGGCTCCACGTCCAACTGTTCGCTCGAGTCGTAGCCGATCACCGCCGTGGGCTGGCCGCACTGCTTGCAGGTGCACTGTTCCGGCGGGCAGGCAATCACGCGCTCGACGCGCGGCAGGTTCGCCGGGAGTTCCTGCCGTCCCGGATGCGGCCGCCGCTCCGGCTTCGCTTTCCGCGCCGACACCGGCTCGCGCTCGCTCTCCGCCTGGACCTCGACGTTGCTCACGCCCGGCTCCAGATCCAACAGGTTCAACTGCGCGTCGCTCAGCTTCTCGCCGGCCGGACCGTACTTCCGGATACGCTCCAGACGCGCCCGTTCTTCCAGAAGCTGGATCTTCAGATTCGCCATCTCCAGAAGCTGTTTAAGCTGCGCAATCTGCTCCGATTCGGGAAGCGACCTGGAGGGCGGCTGGTAGGTGAAAGGCAAGAACAAATATAGCTCGAAGCGTTCCGACTTACAAGAGAATTCCGGACGTTATGACTCCGGTTTTCCGCTCCGTGACTCGCGCGGCATCGGGAAAACCGGTTCCTCTCCGAAAAGTGTAATTGAGGTCGAAGCTCCGCGGATGCATGAAGTTGCAGGTGGGGCGTGGTGAAATGAGCACCTCTGGCCGATCTCGTTGTTGTGTTCTTCAGGCCCAACAACGAAGGGATCGGATTCAAGGTGCTCATCCAGACATTTATCAGAAAGCAACTGCGATTGAAAGTCCATACTGTGACCTGAATTATGCACAGCTCCGGTGTTCCGAGCGCCGGTTTCGCTCGGCTGATGCCGCCCGTAGTTGAGTGAGTCAGTTCGGTTTTTGCTGTTGCATCGCCCTCCTGAGAGTCCGTTCTCGCCAAACCCCGCGCCGAAGTCTCTTACTTCGTTGCGCTTGTCGGCCGCGCATAATTTTCTATGCACACCAGCCGAAGGGCCTGCGGGGGCGTGCAATCAGCGCAATGCCGGCAGCATGACCGGCGCGTAGCCTGCTCCGCGCGGCGCGATCTTTCGCAGGCGGTCCATCAGTCGCTCGAACACGCCCTTCTCCTCGTAGTGATCGCTGTAGCTCACCCCGGTGCGCCCGGCGTGGCGCCAGATCTTGGCGGCCACGAACAGGAAGCGCAGTCGCGCGGTCGCCAGCGTCGTGTGTTGTAGCGCCGTGGCGTCGGCCTGCGGTTCGCGGTTGAACAGCATCAGCCAGCAGTTCAGGTTGTAGGCCAGCATCGCCAACTGGAAATGATTCCCGTTCACATCGAAGCGGCCTGAGGGGTGCGCCGCCAGTCCGGCATCGTTGTTCGCCTCCTTGATCAGGTTTTCCGCGCCGCCGCGCTGGTTGTAAAACCAGACCACGAAGTAGATGGGATCGCCGAAGTCGGTCACGAAGACCCGGTACTTGTACTGGCTGGTCTCGAACAACTGGTACTGCTCGGTCTTCTCCGCCTCGACCTCCTCACGCGTTTTTTCATAGCGCAGAGCCACGAACCGGTATTTCTTCTTCCACCCGTCCGGCTGATAGCTGAATTCACACTCCCACCTGGCATCCGTCTTCTTCGACGGCTTCCACTCGGCTTGGCGTAGCAACTCGACCAGTCGCGACGTCTTGCGTGCTGAGATCACGAACCGGGCAGTGCATTCTTCGTAAGCCTCGACTGCTTGCCGGCAGTAGAACCCGGAATCGGCCCGGCCGTAAATCTGCTTCACGCACGGCGGCAGCGCCGCGCACACATCCCGAATGTGATCGCCTATCTGTTTGCCGGTGGGCCGATCGCCGTTGCGCAATTCCCCCCAGATATACTCCCGCGTCTCGTGGATGAACGTCAGCATCGGTTGGTAGCTCTTCTTGCCTTTGTTCTTGGGGTTGTAGCTCTTGCGTCCGCCCATCTGTTGGCCATACAGCGTGTGCACGGTCGTGTCGGTGTCGATGGTGACGACCGCCAGTTTCACATTGGCCGCCGCCCAGACTCGTTCGCGCATGATTCGCATAATGGTCAGAATCTGCCGGGAGACATTGAGGTGCAGCGCGTTCACGAATCTCCAGAAGGTGGATTGCACCGGCAGCTTGGTGACTTTGAGAATGCCCGTCAGAATCGGGTCGCGAGCGATGAAGCGCAACTGGTTCAGGCGCGGGAAACCGATGTAGAGCCCCAACACGATTCCCAACACGAACCGGTACAGGTCCAGGGCACGGGGAATGCGCTTCGAGGTCACCGTCTGTTCCACCAGGGTCTGGAAGTCGAGTTTTTCCAGCATGGTGATCACCGGCAGCAGTCCGCCGTAGGGAGTCAGATTCTTCCCATTGAAGTCGTAGGGCGTGGAAGCATTGATTTTATTGGGTTCCGATGAGACCCTGGCCGGGCCTTGTTTTACGGGGGTTTTATCGCTATCCTTTTTTCTGTCGGTAACCATTTGGGTGACCTCCTTGGGGTCGGTTTTGCGAAGCGCCAATTTCGCAAACTTCTGTTTTACCCCGATCTTTACGGGGTCCCCAAATGGTACACTACGCTTCCGCCCTCATACCGCATGCCGCAGGGGCGCATAGCTCAGGTGTGACTAAGGTGGTGGAACGAGAAGGCGCGATGGTGATTTACCTCGACCATCTCGGCCATCGTCTGTTGCGTTGTGGAGTGTGCCGTCATCGATGTCGGCAAGTGCACAGCGTGCGGCCAGAACGGGAATGGCGCGATCTGTCGATGCGGACTCTTCCCTTGAAACTGCGCTACCGCCCGCGTCGCGTGGAGTGTCCCCGGTGCGGGGTTCGGGTGGAGGACTTCCCGTGGGCCGAACCGTGGGCGCGCGTGACCATGGCGCTGTCCAACGCCGTGGCCGTGCTGGCGCGCGAGTTGAGTTGGCAGGGCACGGCGCGCCACTACGGGCTGAACTGGAAGAGCGTGGCCACGATAGTGAAGCGCGCCGTGGCTTACGGCCTGCGCCACCGGAAGCGCCCACCAGTCCACGTGATTGGCATCGACGAAGTGAGTCGCCGGAAGGGTCAGGTTTATCTCACGGTGGTCTACGATCTGGAACGGCGGGTTCTGCTGTGGGTCGGCGACGACCGGATCGAAGAGACGGTGAGGCCGTTTTTCACCCAGGAAATGGGCCCTCGGCGCTGCCGGACACTGCGGGTGGTGTGCATGGATATGTGGGCGACATACGCCAAGCTGGTACGGGAACACGCGCCCAACGCGCAGATCCTGTTCGATCGGTTTCACATCGTCAAGCATCTCAATGAGGCGGTGGATGCGGTCCGCCGCGAACAGTGGCGGCGGCTCACGGCCAAGCAGCGGGTGCCCTTCAAGGGGACGCGCTGGCTGCTCTTGAAGAACCCCTGGAACCTCAAAGATAGCCAACAGGAGCGCCTCTCTACGCTGGTCCGCTGGAACACGCCGCTGGTCCGCGCCTGGTATCTGAAGGAAGCCTTCCAATTGTTTTGGACCTACAAGCAGCCATGGAGGGCCGAGCAGCATCTGAGCAAGTGGATTCGCTCGGCGATGCGATCGAAACTGGAGCCGTTCAAGAACTTCGCGCGGATGCTGCGAACCCATCTCGACGGCATTCTCCCCTGGACCACGATCCGGCTGTCGAACGGAGCCGTCGAAGGTATGAACAACAAGATCAAGTCAATCAGTCATCGTTCGTTCGGATTCCGAACGGCTGAGAACTTCATCGCGGCCATCTACCATTGCTGCGCGCGTCTCCCTCTGCCGGTCGTGCGCTAATTACACTTTTCGGAGAGGAACCGGAAAACCGGACGGGGGAAGCATCGTATCCACAACTATAACTCGGATTGTTTTAGCCGGCAAGAGCATTCTCGGACTTACATCTCCGTTCTTCGGCAGTAACTGCCTTGCGGTACCATCTCCGCTTCCGGGTGGCGCTTAGGTCGATCCCGCCCACCAGCAGCGCCAGCTCCTCGTGGCTCAGCGTCACTCGCGCCTCCTGGCCCGCGGCCTCCGGCCAGCCGAAACACCCTTTCTCCAAACGCTTCGCGCACACCCATAGTCCGGTTCCGTCAAAGAACAAAAGCTTCAGCCGGTTGCGCCGCGCGTTCGCGAAAACGAACACGTGCCCGCTCAACGGGTCGGCCGCCAGCCGGTCCCGCGCCAGACCGTAGAGTCCCTCGAATCCCTTGCGCATGTCGGTAGCCCCTGCCGCCAGGTAGATCCGCGTCGCCGGCCCCCAACCGAACATACCTCAGCCGCGCTCCAGCACGCTCAGCAACCGATCGAGTGTCGCGGCGTCGAACCCCCTCTCCACTTCGATCCTCCGTCCCCTGGCCAGCCGCAACGCCAGCCCGCTCCCCGCCGCGTCCCTACGCAGCCCCTTGGGGCCTTGGACTTCCACCGCCACCCAGCGCGGTGTGCCACCCTTCTCGGATCGCGCCTGCCGCCGCCGTTTTCGATAGGCGTCCAGAGTCGAGATGTTCAAACCGCGGCTCTGGCTGAACTCCCTTCGGCTCAGCCCGCTTGCCTCGAACTCCGCTACCAGTTGGCCGGCCTCGGCCGGCGTTCGCCGCCGAGGCGCCGCGCTTACCCGTTCTTCGCTCATCCCTCCACTGAACCATCAATCCCATTCCGCGTACAGTGTGGGGTTGCTCTGACGGATACCATCCGCCCGCAATGCGACTTATACCCCCACATGTCGCCGTCCGCGAATGGGTCCTGAACTTGCTCACCCACTTTCAGTCCCCCGTGCTTTGACGACCAGAGACCGTTGCTGTCTTGACGGTACCAGTGGTAGTCGTGTATAGTCTCTGGCGGGTGAGGGAATACGGCCTTCTTTATGACGTCGCCGACGACCAGGATCACGGGATGGTAGCCCTTTGGACAGCATGATTTACCGTCGTTCCACTCATAGCCGTCGTAGTGGGCTGCGACCTTCACATCGTCGCAAGTAAAGGTCGTCCTATGGTCCCCAACCAGGTATTCGACATGCCCCGTCCGACCACCTGGATTTAGGGATGCGTCCGGGAATACCTTAGGAACACCCCATCCATAGGTATAGCAGTTGTTGTGGTTCACCATGCCGGGCGCGTTCCACAGGCTGGGATTGTACACCGGATAGGCGCTGCAGGAGCACTTCCCGCAGGGCCCGCCGCCTCCGAACGGAGGAGGGCCTCCGCCTCTTCCGTGGCCGACAGAGGCCGCCAGCATGCACCCCGCCACCCTCCCGATCATAAACCCCGGATTCGCCAGTGCCGACGCCGTCAGACCCCAGATGCACTTGATGTCATTCGCCATCCCCGCCAAGACCCCCGGCGGCGGCAGGATCATCGCCACCGCCGTGCTGTACTCGATCACATCCTGCGTCCCCGTCGGATCATGCCCATTGACCGGATCCGCCCCCGCGTACGCATACGGGTGCTGCCCCTGATCCGCCTTCGGGTCCACGCTCAAAAACCGCCCCGCCACCGGATCGTAGTACCTCGCCCTCAAATAGTACAGCCCCGTCTCCGCATCGAACGCCTCCCCCTGATACCGGTACACGTTCGCCGTCCCACCCGTCGTCCCCACCACGTTCCCGAACGCGTCGTAATCGTAGGTGTCCGTCACCGCCCCCGTCAAATCTGTCAGGTACCGCACGTCCCCGTGCCCGTCATATCCGTAGTAACTCACCGTCGCCGTCGCCACCTTCGTCTGGCTGATCCGCGCCAGCCCGTACAAGTACGTCTTCTGCGCCGTCGTCCCTGAAACCTCTTCCACTACCTGCGGCAGCCCCTTCGGGTTCCCCTCGTCCACCAGGTACACCGTCGTCACCCCACCCGCCGTCTTCGACACCCGGTTCCCATCGCCGTCGTACACCATCGTCACCGCGCCGTTGTTGAAGCTCTTCAGCCGGTCCTGCGAATCGTACACGTTCGCCGCCCCGCTCGCCCCCAGCAGGTTCCCGTTGGCGTCGTAACTGATTCCCACCACCCGGTCGTTGTTATCGTAGCTTGCCGCCTGCGCGCCGATCCCTGCCACCGTCGATGCCAGCGTCTTCCGGTTCCCCACCGCATCCAACCCGTAGCTCAGCACCCCGCTCACCTGCTGCGGCGCCGCCCCCGCGATGCTCTCCTGCGTCAGCCGGAATACCCCGTCGTACACGTAACTGCTGCTCAGCACCGGCCCGCCCACCGACCCCTCCGCGTACGTCCGGTTCCCCACCTTCCCGTACAGGTAGTTGTACGCCGCCGCCGGCTGGCTCGTCGCCGCCATCCCTTGCACCCGGTTCATCAGGTCCACGCTGGGCGTCACCACCACCCCGTTCGGCAGCGCCGTCGAGCCCAGGTTGCCCACCGGGTCGTAAGTGTACGAGGTCACCTTCAACCCCGCCGGCGCGTTGTTGTCCGTCACCGTTTGCAGGCGGTTCAGATTGTCGTAGGTGTACACCGCGCTCGTCCCATTCGTATTAGACGACGATACCGTCCGCCGGTTCCCGGCCTGGTCGTAAGTGTACGATAGCGTGCCCTCGGGCGTCGCCTTGGTCTTCAGGCGGTTCTGGTTGTCGTAGGTGTAGGTGGTGGTTCCGCTGGCGTCCGTCATGGTCCAGCGCTGCCCGTTCGGGTAGTAGGTGTAGCTCACCGCCGGTTCGCTGAACGAGGGGTCCGGAGTGCGCGTCAGCAGGCGGTCCATTTGCGGGTCGTAGGTGAAGGTCGTCTTCTTGTTCTTGAAATCGATCACGTCCGCGATGGTGCCTGTCGGGTTGTAGTCGAAGGTCTCCACCGCCCCGCCGCCCGGAATTGTCCGCGTTTTCAAGCGGTTCATAATGTCGTAGGTCAGCGTGCTGGTGTGGGTGTTGGCGTCGGTGCGGGTCCACAGGTTCCCGTTGGTGTCGTATGTGTAGCTGGTCGTCTGGCTCATCGCGTCCGTCACCGACTGCAACTGCCCCGATTCGTCAAAGACGGAATGCGTCACTTTGTCCGCCTGGTCCGTGGCGTAGGTCACGTGGCCCGTGCCATCGTAGGTGGACTTGGTAGTCGTTCCGTCCGGGTAGGTCACCTGCGTCACCCGCCCCCGCGCGTCGTAAGCGTACTGCGTGACGCGCCCCAAAGCGTCCGTCACCGCGGTCTGCCTCCCCGCGGCATCCAGCGTGTAGGTGGTCGACTCGCCCAGGGCGTCGACGGTCTGCACCAGCCGGCCCGCGTCGTCGTACACCGATTTCGTGGTGTTGCCGCGCGGATCGATCATGCTCGTTCGCCGCCCGGCCGCATCGTAGCCGTACTGCGTCGTCGCCGCATCGGGCGTGTTGTAGGCTGTCGTGGTCTGCGTCAACTGGCCCGCCAGATCGTAAACGTTGAAGGTGACGTGCCCGGCCTGATCGGTCTGCGTCAATGGCTGTCCCCGCCAGTTGTAGGTGGTGCTGGTCGTCGTTTTGTCCGGATACGTGGTGAGGATCAGTCGGTCCGCGTTGTCGTACTTGTAGACCGTTTGGCGCTGCAGAGTGTCGGTCCGCACCGTGACATTGCCGTTCCCGTCATACTGCGCCGACGAGATAGAGGTGTCCGGGAACGTGGTCTTGGTCAGCCGCCCGGCCGGGTCATAGGTGTAGGTGGTGGTGTTGGTCATCGCGTCGGTCAGCGATATCCGCTCGCCCAGAACGTCGTAAATCGCGGAGGCCTGCCGGTTCAGCGGATCGGTTACCTGCGAAACGTTCCCCTGGGAGTCGTACTGCATCGAGCTCTTCTTGCCGTTGGCGTCCTTCATCCAGGTCATGGTTCCGGACGAATCGAAGTTCGTAACGCCCACCGGACCCAGGGTGGCGAGGAGGCTGTCCGTAATCGTCGCCGGGTTGAAACTGGCATCGTATGTGACGTGCTGCACATTCCCCACCGGGTCCGTGATCGTCGTCGGCCCTCCGTACTGGTTATACACCTTACTGGAGCTGTTGCCTAGCGGGTCGGTCTCCGAGGTCTGAAATCCGTTGGCGTCGTAAGTGTAGCTCCAGGTCTTCCCCAGCGGGTCGGTCCTGGTCAGCAGGTTCTCGTTGGCGTCGTAAGTATAGGTGGTCGTATGGCCCAGCGGATCGGTAGCGCTCAGCGGGTTTCCTGCGGCGTCCGACACTGTCACGATCTTGCCCGGATTCTGAACCGGATCAGGGTTGGTGATGGTGGTGGTGTTCGTGGACAAGTCGTACGATATCTGCGTCGTGTTACCCACCTCGTCCGTGACGGAAGAGAGCCGGCCGCTGACCGGGTCGTAGGTGCTCACTCCGGCTTTGTTCCCGTTCCGGTCCCACTCCTCTGTCATGAAATGGTTGACGTATTTGTACTGCGCCGGAGTCGCGATTCCCGGATAGGTCACGCTCGCCAGGTCGCCCGTCACTGCGTCGTAGCCATAGGTGTACGTCCGGATCTGCGATTGGGTCGAGTCGGCCGGGGCGGTGATTTGCGTGATCCGTCCCAGCCCGTCGCGCTGGAATGGAACGTTGAGGCCGGTGCCGCTGTTGCTGCTGATCCCGTTGGGCGTCACCGTCAGCGTGTTCCCGTTCAGGTCCACGATGGAGTAAAGGCTGCCATCGCTGCCGATGCTGTACTGAGTGCCGCTTGGGTCGGTGTACAGGTAGGTGAATGAGTGAGCCTGGTACGGCTGGTTGGGGCTATTGCTGAAGTCGAAGGCGCAGTAGAAGTTCCCGTTGCTGTACTGGTAGAGCACGTCTTCGCAATTGGTGCTGAGGTCCATGGGGGTGGCCACCAGGGTGCCGCGCGCACCGGGCTCGGGCGTATACCTGGGCCGGTATGCATTGATGCCGCCGATGGGCACCACGGCGGTAGGCGTGAAATAGAAGGTGCGCCGCCGTCCGCCCAAGGTGAAGGTGACGTCGCCGTAGGCGTTGGTCTCCAGGTCGATGCGCGTCCCCAGCGACCAGCCGTAGCCGAAATCGCTGCTAGTGCCCGCTTCCAGGCTGTCGTACCGGCGCTCGATCCGGATGGCCAGCCCGTGGGCCGGCACCACCAGGTCGGTCACCGTCGCCGTCACGCGCCCCGGCTTGTAGTTTCCGGTTACGGTGACGTAAACGCCGCTCTCCTTCGTGGTGAGGGTGGAATCGGTGGCGGCAAGCAGCAGGAAGTAGGTGCCGTTGCGCAGTTTCGTGGTGTCAAAGTAGCCGATGGTGCCGCTCCCCTGCGTGTTGGAGCTCAGCACGGTCAGAGCGGCGGGATTCGAGACCGGGTAGTAGAACAAGGTCCCGCTCTTCAGCGTGACAGTGGAAGGAACGGTAATTGGCACGACTCCGCTCAAGGAACTGTGGCCGAGCGGGCTGGCGATCCAACCCTGGCTGGGCACCGTGGGGACGCTTACCACGATTGGGCCGACCTGGACGAAGTTGCTGCCCTTGAAATCACTCGCCGCAGCCTTCAACACGTAGCTTCCGGCCGCGGAGAATGTGGCGTGGGTGACCGCTTGCTGGGCGTCGAAGGTCACCGAGCCGGGACCGCTGACCGTGGTCCAGCTCACGGAAATGGTGCCGCCGAGGCCGCCCGTGGGGTCGGTGACCGTTGCCGTCAGGAGCAGCGGGTCGGGAAGGGTGGCGCTGGTGTTGGCAGCCACGCTGATTAGCGGGGCTTGGGCGGCAACCCAGTTGACGGACGTCTGGTTGGAGGTATCCGTCAGAGCAACCCCACACTGTACGCGGAATGGGATTGATGGTTCAGTGGAGGGATGAGCGAAGAACGGGTAAGCGCGGCGCCTCGGCGGCGAACGCCGGCCGAGGCCGGCCAACTGGTAGCGGAGTTCGAGGCAAGCGGGCTGAGCCGAAGGGAGTTCAGCCAGAGCCGCGGTTTGAACATCTCGACTCTGGACGCCTATCGAAAACGGCGGCGGCAGGCGCGATCCGAGAAGGGTGGCACACCGCGCTGGGTGGCGGTGGAAGTCCAAGGCCCCAAGGGGCTGCGTAGGGACGCGGCGGGGAGCGGGCTGGCGTTGCGGCTGGCCAGGGGACGGAGGATCGAAGTGGAGCGGGGGCTCGACGCCGCGACACTCGATCGGTTGCTGAGCGTGCTGGAGCGGGCCTGAGGCATGTTCGGCTGGGGGCCGGCGACGCGGATCTACCTGGCGGCAGGGGCTACCGACATGCGCAAGGGATTCGAGGGACTCTACGGTCTGGCGCGCGACCGGCTGGCGGCCGATCCGCTGAGCGGGCACGTGTTCGTTTTCGCGAACGCGCGGCGCAACCGGCTGAAGCTTTTGTTCTTTGACGGAACCGGACTATGGGTGTGCGCCAAGCGTTTGGAGAAAGGGTGTTTCGGCTGGCCGGAGGCCGCGGGCCAGGAGGCGCGGGTGACGCTGAGCCACGAGGAGCTGGCGCTGCTGGTGGGCGGGATCGACCTAAGCGCCACCCGGAAGCGGAGATGGTACCGCAAGGCAGTTACTGCCGAAGAACGGAGATGTAAGTCCGAGAATGCTCTTGCCGGCTAAAACAATCCGAGTTATAGTTGTGGATACGATGCTTCCCCCGTCCGGTTTTCCCGATGCCGCGCGAGTCACGGAGCGGAAAACCGGAGTCATAACGTCCGGAATTCTCTTGTAAGTCGGAACGCTTCGAGCTATATTTGTTCTTGCCTTTCACCTACCAGCCGCCCTCCAGGTCGCTTCCCGAATCGGAGCAGATTGCGCAGCTTAAACAGCTTCTGGAGATGGCGAATCTGAAGATCCAGCTTCTGGAAGAACGGGCGCGTCTGGAGCGTATCCGGAAGTACGGTCCGGCCGGCGAGAAGCTGAGCGACGCGCAGTTGAACCTGTTGGATCTGGAGCCGGGCGTGAGCAACGTCGAGGTCCAGGCGGAGAGCGAGCGCGAGCCGGTGTCGGCGCGGAAAGCGAAGCCGGAGCGGCGGCCGCATCCGGGACGGCAGGAACTCCCGGCGAACCTGCCGCGCGTCGAGCGCGTGATTGCCTGCCCGCCGGAACAGTGCACCTGCAAGCAGTGCGGCCAGCCCACGGCGGTGATCGGCTACGACTCGAGCGAACAGTTGGACGTGGAGCCGGCCAAGTACTTCGTGACGGTGACCCGGCGCGAGAAGCGGGCGTGCAAGAAATGCGAGACGGCGGGCGTGGCGGTGGCCCCGGCGCCGGCGCGGATCGTGGAGAAGAGCCTGGTGAGCGACCGGGTGATCCTGGACACGGTGGTGGCGAAATACGGCGATCATCTTCCGCTGTACCGGCAGAGCGCGATTCTGGAGCGGGAGACGGGGATCGGGATTCACCGGGCCACGCTGGACGGCTGGGTGATGCGGGTGGGCGAGTTGCTGGTTCCGGTGGCGGCGGCGATGCGGGCTGAGTTACTGCGGGGAAGTTACATCCAGGCGGATGAAACTCCAGTCGATGTGCAGATGCACGATGGAGGGGGTAAGAATCATCAGGCTTACTTATGGCAGTACGGGCATCCGGGTGGGAACGTGGTGTTCGACTTCCGGATGGGGCGGGGGCGGGACGGACCGAAGGAGTTTCTGGGGAACTTCGAGGGACTGTTACAAACTGACGCCTACATTGCCTATGAAAAGGTGGGTGGGCCGAAACTGGTGCATGCGGGGTGCTGGTCGCACGCGCGGCGGCATTTTCATGACGCGATCAAGCTGAACCCGGGCGACGCGGCGGCGACGCGCGTGGTGGTGGCCATCGACGAGCTGTTCGCGATCGACGCGGAGGCGCGGGAGCGTGGGCTGGATCCGGAGGCGCGGCAGGCGCTGCGGCTGGAACAGGCGCCGGCGCTGCTGGAGAGCGTCGAGCAGCGGGTAAAGGTGGCGCAGGCGCGGGCTCTGCCGGCGAGCGCGCTGGGGAAGGCGGCGAGGTACACGCTGGCGCTGTGGCCGCGGTTGACGCGGTTCCTGGAGTATCCGGAACAGGAGCTGAGCAACAACCTGGCGGAGAACTCGATGCGCGGGGTGGCGCTCGGCCGGAAGAACTGGATCCATGTGGGGAGCCGGGAGGCGGGGCCGAAGGTGGCGGCGATTCTGTCGGTGATGGAAACGTGTCGGCGCAAGGGGATCGCGGCGCGCGAGTATCTGGGCGCGGTGTTGCCGGGGTTGGGCGGGGTTTCGATTCAGAGGATCGCGGAGTTCACCCCGGCGGCCTGGGCGGCTAGGCGCGCGTAACCCAGGTCGGCGCGCCTGTCAAGAATGGGTTTGGCTTGACGGATACGTACGACCTGCTGTTCGCGGGGCAAGACAAGCTGACGCGCGACGATCTGGTGGCCAAAGCCAGGCAACTGAACCTGGACGCGGCGCGCTTCACTGGCGACCTGGACAGCCGCCGCTTCAAGCCGCTGGTGGACGCCGACCGCCAGGAAGGCAACCGGCTGGGAGTGGACGGCACGCCGTTCTTCTTCATCAACGGCCACGCCATCAGCGGCGGCGTGGGCCTGGCCGATTTCAAGAAGCTGATCGAGGCGGCGCTGAAGGAAGCGGCGGGGCCGAATATGACGCCGGTGCCGGGGCGGTAGTTGAGCACCGCGCCCTTCGCCCCTCAGCGATAAGCATCCTTGCGGTTCCTGACGGCATGGATGCAAAGCGTGTCCGGGTGTTCCTCGGTGAAGCGGACGCGATAGTCGCCGACGCGCAACCGCTTCTCGCCGCCCTCGTCATGCAGAATCTTGACCCGGCCGGCGCCGGTTTCCGCCAGGCGATGAATGGCGTTCGGGATGTCCATCGCGGCCTGCCGAGGAATGGCGCGAATGTCCGCCTTGCCCTCCTCGGATACCACGATGCGCCTCAAGCCGCCGGATTCCTCTCGTCGTCCAGGCTCAGTTCGCGGATCTGGTCCATGGTGAAGCCGCACTCGGCCACCACCTGCTCGAAGGGGATGCCCTCGTTGTGCTTAAACCACTCCTCCGAGCGGGCCACGGCCTGCCGCTCCTCCTCGCTGATCTCTTCGTCTTCCTCAGGCGCGATTGCCAAGGCGCGGTCCACCGGATCGAGCAGCAGAAACTCCAGGAAGCGTACGGCGGCAAGGATCTCGCCCGGATCCAGCCGTTCGATCAACTGGTGGGCATGTTGGCGAGGGTCGGTCATCGGGAACCTCCGGAATCGGCGTCGGCGAAGCGCCGGGCGGCCTCTTTCATGGTACCAGACCGCTGTACTCCGGCCTCAGCCCGCCGGGCCAATCGCTATGCCGCCCCTCGCCTCAGCTCTTAAAAAACTGCCCAATAGCCTTAGTTGCCTGCCGAATCCGGTGGTCGTTCTCCACCAGCGCGAATCGCACGTGCCCTTCGCCCATCGGGCCGAACCCGATGCCCGGCGATACCGCCACCTGCGCCTTCTCCAGCAGCAGTTTGCAGAACTCCAGCGACCCCATGGCGTGGAAGCGCTCCGGTATCGGCGCCCACACGAACATCGATCCGCGCGGCTTCTCCACCGGCCACCCCGCGCGCCCCAATCCGTGAATAAGCACGTCGCGCCGCTTCTGGTACGTGGCGCAGATCTTCTTCGTGTCTTCCTCGCATTCCCGCAGCGCGATGATGGCCGCGATCTGCACCGGCTGGAACACCCCGTAATCCAGGTAGCTCTTGATCCGCGCCAGTGCCCCGATCACCCGCGCGTTGCCCACGCAGAATCCCACCCGCCATCCCGCCATGTTGTAACTCTTCGACATCGAGAAGATCTCGACCGCCACGTCCTTGGCGCCTTCCACCTGCAGGATGCTGGGCGGTTTGTAGCCGTCGAATCCCAGGTCGGCGTAGGCGAAATCGTGGATGATCATAGTGCCGTGCTCCCGCGCCATGCGCACCACTTCGCGGAAAAAGTCCAGGTCCACGCACGTCGTCGTTGGGTTGTGTGGAAACGAAATCAACAGGAACTTCGGCTTGCGCGTGGACGTGCGGTACAGGTCCTCCAACCCGCTCAGGAACGTCGCCGCGTCCGGCATCGGCAACATGCGCGCGTCGCCTTCCGCCATGATCACGCCGTACTGATGGATCGGGTACGCCGGGTTGGGCGACACCACCACGTCGCCCGGTCCAACCGTCGCGAAGAGCATGTGTGCCAGCGCGTCCTTCGCGCCGATGGTTACGATGGCCTCGCGCTCGGAATCCAGTTCCACCCCGTAATTGTTGCGGTACCTTTGGACGATCTCCTCGCGCAGTTTGGGTATACCGCGCGATTGCGAATACCGATGGTTGCGCGCGTTTCTCGAAGCTTCGATCAGCTTGTTCACCACCACCCGCGGAGTGGCCCCGTCCGGATTCCCCATGCCCAGATCGATCACGTCGATTTGTGCCGCCCGTGCCTTTGCCCGCATCTCGTTGATGACCGCGAACACGTAAGGAGGCAGCTTCTTGATTCGATAAAATTCTTCTGAATTGTCAGGCATTCTGCCTATTGTACCTTGCTCCCGGCCGGTTCTCCGCGTGCGCAATCCGCCGTCGGGCCGCTACAATGAGTGCATTCCTATTCATGTCCCTGGCCCGCACTCTGGATCTCGAATTCGACGGCAGCTCTCAGACGCGCGGCACCGCCTTGTTCAAGTCCGGCGCCGTTCGCATCAAGGACGCGGGCCCACGCCACGTCTACGGCCAGGTCTCCAGCGGCAGCACCTACGACGTGCGCATGACGCTCGTCGACGACGTGCTCCTCCTCTGGTGCGATTGCGCGTTCTTTCAGGATCAGGGACCCTGCAAGCATCTCTGGGCCATGGCTCTGGCGGGTGACGCCGATGGCGTGCCATCCGAAGCCATGAACTTGAAATACGTCACGGTCGAAGACGAGCGTTGGGCCGATGGCCCCGGCTTCGAAGGCGAAGACGGCGCCGGCATGTTCCCCTTCATGCCTCCGCGCCCCCGCTCTCTCCAACCCCAGCCGCGCATCCCCGCCTGGGTCGAGCAACTCGAAACCGTCGAGCGCGAAATCAACCGCCGCGGCGCCCGGACCACCAGCCCGCCCCGCATGATCGAGGTCTGGTATGTAATCGACATCCCAACCTCCCGGTCCTCCGGCAGAATCGGCATCGAGCTCTACTCCCGCTCCCAACGGAAGAACGGCGACTGGTCGGACCTGAAGGACTTGCGCCTGACCCCCGAACAGGCCGGCGATCTGCCGGACCCCACCGACGCCGACCTGGTCGGCGCCCTCTTCGGCGGCCAGGAGTTCTACGCCTACTCCTTCTACTCCATGATGCCCTCCACCAACCGCAAGGGGCTGCCGCACCGCCTCGCCTCCGCTCTGCTTCCGCGGATGGCCGCAACCGGCCGCCTCTTCAGCCGCGATGGCGGCCGGGGGCGACTCGACCCCTTGCAGTGGGACGCGGGCGATCCCTGGACCTTGCGCATGGAAGTCCGCCAGGACGACCGCGACCAGTGGCACATCACCGGCTTCCTCTCCCGCGGCGAGGAGCGCATGCCCCTGACCGAACCCGCCCTGTTAGTCGATGGCGGCTTCCTGATTGCCCGCGGCAAACTGGCGCGCTTCGATCCCGCCGGTGCCTTTCCCTGGGTCGAGCAACTGCGCGAGGCGCGGCAAATTTCCTTTTCCGACCGCGAGCGCGATACCGTGCTGGCCCGCCTGCTGAGCTGTCCCGCGCTCCCTCCCATGGATCTGGACGCGCCCCTCAAGTTCGAGGAGCGCCGCGTGGCCCCGCGCACCGGCTTGCGCGTCTCTCAGCAGAGATCGGCCACCGGGGACGTGAAGCACGCCGCGCGGCTCATTCTGGATTACGGCCGCGGCTGGGTGGATGGCCCCACCGCCGGCCGTGGCATCTGGATGCCCGAAGACCGCGTCTACCAGGTGCGCCACGCCGAGGCGGAGTCGGCCGCTTTGGACACGCTGCGCGGCCTCGGCCTTCGCCCCGCCACCACCCGCGAGGGCCCCTGGCCGCTTCCCACCAAGCATCTGCCGCGCGTGGTCCGCGAGTTGGTCCGCGCCGGCTGGCACGTCGAAGCCGAAGGCAAAGCCTTCCGATCTCCCGGCGCCGCGCACGTCTCCGTCAGCTCTGGCATCGACTGGTTCGAGTTGCGCGGCGACGTGGATTACGGCGGCGCCACCGCGACCCTGCCCGAGTTGCTGGCCGCCCTGCGCCGCGGCGATTCCATGGTGGTCCTGGGCGACGGCACCTTCGGTCTGCTGCCCGAGGAGTGGCTGGAGCGTTTCGCTCCCCTGGCCGGCCTCGGCGCCAAAGGCGATGGCCATCTGCGCTTCCGCCGCAACCAGGCCGGTCTGCTGGACGCCCTGCTGGCCGCCCAGCCCGACGTCCGCGTCGACGAAATCTTCGCCCACCTTCGCGACCAGATGCGCCGCTTCCACGGAATCCAGGCGGCGCCACAGCCCGCCGGCTTCGTCGGCCAACTGCGCGACTACCAGCGGGAAGGCCTCGGCTGGATGGAGTTCCTCCGCGAATTTAGCTTCGGCGGTTGCCTGGCCGACGACATGGGAGTCGGCAAGACCGCCCAGGTGCTGGCCCTTCTCGAAACCCGCCGCACCGAAGGCAAAGGCCCGTCCCTGGTGGTGGCGCCGCGCTCGCTCATGTTCAACTGGCGCGAGGAGGCCGCCCGCTTCACTCCACGCCTGAGCGTGCTGGAGCACATCGGCATCGACCGCGACGAGGCCGCCATCGCCGATCACAATCTGGTGCTCACCACCTACGGTACTCTGCTCCGCGATGCGCCCGCCCTCTCCCAAATCGAGTTCGATTACGTAGTGCTGGACGAGGCTCAGGCCGTGAAGAACGCCTCCACCGCCACCGCCAAAGCCGTCCGCCTGCTGCGCGGCCAGCACCGCCTGGCGCTCAGCGGCACGCCCGTCGAAAATCATCTGGGCGAGTTGTGGAGCCTGTTCGAGTTCCTCAACCCCGGCATGCTGGGCGAGGCCAAGGTGCTGAAAATGGCCGGCGGCCTGGCCCGCAACCCCAGCGACGAGGCCCGCCACTTGCTGGCGCAGGCCCTCCGCCCCTTCATCCTGCGCCGCACCAAGCAGCAGGTTGCCCGCGAGTTGCCCGCCAAAACCGAGCAGACCATCTTCTGCGAATTGCAGGGCACCCAGAAGAAAAGCTACGACGAGCTGCGCAAACACTATCGCGCCGCCCTGCTCTCCCGCGTCGATTCTCAGGGCCTGGGCCGCTCCAAGATGCACGTGCTCGAAGCCCTCCTCCGCCTCCGCCAGGCCGCCTGCCACCCCGGCCTGTTGGACGAAAAGCGCATCAACGAGCCCGGCGCCAAGATCGAAACCCTGCTGGCCCAGCTCTCGGAACTGCGCGAAGAAGGCCACAAGGCCCTGGTGTTCTCGCAGTTCACCAGCTTGCTGGCCATCCTGCGAGCCAACCTGGATTCCGCTGGCGTCCGCTACGAGTACCTCGATGGCGCCACTCGCAACCGCCAGGCCCACGTCGAGGCGTTCCAGAACGACCCCGATTGCGGCCTCTTCCTCATCAGCCTCAAAGCCGGTGGCCTGGGCCTCAACCTCACCGCCGCCGAGTACGTTTTTCTGCTGGACCCCTGGTGGAACCCCGCCGTCGAAGCCCAAGCCGTGGACCGCGCCCACCGCATCGGCCAGACGAAGCCCGTATTCGCCTACCGCCTGATCGCCCGCGACACCGTGGAAGAGAAGGTGCTCGAACTCCAAAAAACGAAGCGCGCCCTCGCCGATGCAATTCTAGGCGAGGATAACAGCCTGATCCGCGACCTGAAACGCGAGGATCTGGAACTGCTGCTGTCGTAGTGGGTGCGGGGCGGGGAAGTGGTGGGCGGTCGCGGGCTCGAACCGCGGACCTCCTGCTTGTAAGGCAGGCGCTCTAACCAACTGAGCTAACCGCCCGCAAACGCTCCAGATTCGACTCTACCACGATGCCGCCCCGGTTTTCTCTCAGGCCGGCATCCGAACGTAGCGCCGCGCCGCGAAACCCGGGGACTGACGAGACCGTCCCAAGGCGCGCACTCTATTCCGCACCACCGGCTCCCAGCCGCTGCGCCGCGTGGGCGGTTCCGTCTGTCCCCGGGTTCTCGCCCCGTCCGCGAGTTTCCTCCCACCGCCATCCGCCAACGGTTACATTTCGTCACCCCGCAGCCGTTTGTTAACCCTCGTCAATAGCGCGTCCGCACACCACCCGCCCGCCCCGCAGTTTCTACTTGCCACCCGCGCCGATTCATCGGACACTGTAGGTTCAAGGAGAACACCCGAAGTTGGAAAGAAACGGACGCAAGGGCTCGCTCGTCGTAGAGCCCACCGAACGCTGGACGCCACAACTCGCCAGCGATCTTTACGATGTCGCCAGTTGGGGCAAGGGCTACTTCTCAGTCGGCGAGAACGGGCACGTCCTCGTGCATCCCGAAAAGGACCCGGCCCGCTGGATCGATCTCAAGGAACTCATCGACACCCTGGTGCTGCGCGGCATCGATCTGCCCATCCTGGTGCGCTTCGCCGACATCCTTAAGCACCGCCTGGGCGAGATCTACAGCGCCTTCCAAACCGCTATCGCCGAGCATAAGTTTCAGGGCGGCTATTGCTGCGTTTACCCCATCAAGGTCAATCAGCAGCGCCAGGTCGTCGAAGAGGTCCTCGAGTTCGGCAAGCCGTACCATTTCGGCCTGGAGGCCGGTTCGAAGCCCGAGCTGATGGCCGTGATGGCGCTGGCCGACAACGACACCCCCATCATCTGCAACGGCTTCAAGGACGACGAGTACATCGAGATGGCCATGCTGGCGCACAAGGTGGGCCGGCACATCATCCCCGTCGTGGAAAAGTTCACCGAGCTGCCCCTCATCGTGAAGTACAGCCAGCGCGTGGGCGTGCGTCCGCGCATCGGTCTGCGCGTCAAGTTGGCCAGCCGCGGCTCGGGGCGCTGGAAATCCTCGGGCGGATACCGCTCTAAATTCGGCCTCTCCGCCACCGAAGCCGTGCGCGCGCTCCAGGAATTGAAGGACCAGGGCATGGCCGATTGCCTCAACCTGCTGCACTTCCACCTGGGCAGCCAAATTACCAACATCCGCCAGATCAAGGGCGCCGTGAACGAGGCCGTGCGCGTCTACGCCGACCTGGCGCGCGCCGGCGCCGGCCTGCAATACCTCGACGTGGGCGGCGGCCTGGGCGTCGATTACGACGGCTCGCAAACCGATTTCGAATCCAGCGTCAACTACACCCTGCAGGAATACGCCAACGACATCATCTATCACGTGCAGAGCGTTTGCGATGAGGCGGGCGTGGCGCATCCCACCATCGTGACCGAGAGCGGCCGCGCCATCGCAGCCTATCACAGCGTGCTGGTGTTCAATGTCCTCGGCGTTTCGGGCATGGGCGAAGCCGACGTGCCCGCCGAGCCGCCCGCCGACGCCGAGCAGCCCCTCATCGACCTGCAGGAAACCTATCGCGGCCTCACCGCCAAGAACCTGCTGGAGAGTTACCACGACGCGCAGCAGGCGCTCGACCAGGCGCTCAACCTTTTCAGCCTTGGCTATCTCACCCTGGAGCAGCGCTGCATCGCCGAGAACCTCTACTGGGCCATCTCGCGCAAGATCCAGAAGCAGGCGCGCGAACTGGACTATTTCCCCGAAGAGCTGGAAGGCATCGACGCCATGCTCTCCGACACGTATTTCTGCAACTTCTCGCTCTTCCAGAGCATGCCCGATAGCTGGGCCATCAAGCAGTTGTTCCCGGTGATGCCCATTCACCGCCTGGAGGAAGAGCCCACCCGCCCCGCCGTGCTGGGCGACATCACCTGCGATTCCGACGGCAAGGTGGATGCCTTCATCGACCGCCGCGACGTGAAGCGCACCCTGCTCCTTCACAACTTCACCGGCGGCGACTACTTCCTGGGAACTTTCCTGCTGGGCGCTTACCAGGAGATTCTGGGCGACCTGCACAACCTTTTCGGCGACACCAACGCCGTCCATGTGCGCTTGGGCCCCACCGGAGAAACCATCCTCGATTCCGTGATCAAAGGCGATACCGTGCGTGAGGTTCTAAACTACGTCCAATTCTCCGCCGACACGCTGGTGGCCACCCTGCGCCGCGACGTGGAAACCGCCCTGCGCGAAGGCCGCCTGACCTACGAGGAATGCGGCCAGTTGCTGCGCTTCTACGAAGAAGGCCTGCACGGCTACACCTACCTGGAAGACGTCCACGAACGCTAGCGCCTATCCACTTCGCACGCCGCGCCGGTTCGCCGCGTTCTTATGTGGGGCAGGCTTTCAGCCTGCGGCGGGTTGTTAACCCGCCTTCCGACCGGTCAGCCAGTTCCGCGCGTGGGAAGATCCGGTTGCGGCCGTGCCGCCACGCGAGGCAGGATGGCATCCTGCGGCCGGGCCCAGAGGGCACCCCGGACTCGGCCCGGCGAGTGGATCTCGCCTTCGCGCGGCACCCAACCAGGCGCCGGTATCCGCGCCCGCCTCGCCGGCATTTGTAAACGGTCTCGCGCGGCCGTTTAGAAACCGCCTTCCATGCGACAATGGAAACCTCGAAAGACGCCCCAACTGCTGAAGGTGCAGTCCGACAACCGCAATGAGCAAGAGACACGAGAACATTACTCCTGAAATCTCGGCTTGGATCCGTGAGCAGAGTGTGTTCTTTGTCGCAACCGCGCCCCGCGCGTTAGACTGCCACATAAACTTGTCGCCCAAAGGGGGCGATTCGTTTCGGGTGCTCGGTCCGCTAGAGGTGGTTTACCGGGATTTCACTGGTAGCGGCGCGGAGACGGCGGCCCATGCACGGGAGAATGGCCGGATTGTGGTCATGTTCTGCGCCTTTCAGGGACCACCCAAAATCGTGCGCATACACGGCCATGCCACGCTCATCACGGTCGAAAATTCGCGTTACGGTGAGTTCGTGAAACTGTTCCCCGCGAATCCGGGTACCCGCGCTTTCATACATATTCGGGTGGGTCGCGTTTCGGATTCGTGTGGGTACTCGGTTCCTCTCTATCAATTTCAAGGCCAACGAGAAACGCTCGACCGCTGGGCCTCGGCGAAGCCACCCGAGGCGTTGAAGGCCTATCGTGCTGCGAAGAACCGTCAGAGCATTGATGGCCTTCCTGCGCTGTTCCCCGAAAATTGACGTTGCACCGAGGGCAACCAAAGCCCCAAGCCGCTAAACGTCAAGGAGCGCTCGGATTCTCCGGTTTTGCCCCGGGAAGAGCGAGTGCGCTCACTTCTGTATCGCGCGCCTGCAAGCCATCTCCCTCACCGCCGCCGCGTATCATAAAGTAGTATGAAGTTCCTCGCCTGCCTGCCCCTCGCCGCCGCCGCGCTCTCCGCCCAGACCTTCTCCGGCGCCGCCGCGGTTGACCAGGCCATCGCCGACGCCATCGCCGAGAACCGTCTCCCGGGCGCAGTGCTCGCCATCGGCCACAACGGCCAGATCGTCTACCTCAAGGCCTACGGCCAGCGCGCCATCTACCCGCAAGCCGAGCCCATGACCGTGGACACCATTTTCGATTGCGCCTCGCTGACCAAAGTGCTGGCCACCACTTCATCCCTGATGCAACTTTTCGAGCAGGGCAAGTTCCACCTCGACGACAAAGTCACGGCCTACTTCCCCGATTTCCAGGGCGGCAAGAGCGACATCACCCTGCGCAACCTCTTCACGCACTTCTCCGGCCTGCGTCCCGACCTGCCGCTCGCGCCCGCCTGGACGGGCTACGATACGGGCATCCGCATGGCCATGGCCGACAAGCCCGCCTCGCCGCCTGGCGAGCGCTTCGTTTATAGCGATATCAACTTCATTGTCCTGGGCGACCTGGTGCGGCGCCTCAGCGGGCAGCCGCTTGACGAGTATGCCCGCCAGCACGTCTTCCTCCCGCTGGGCATGAAGGAAACGCAATTCCTTCCGCCGCCCGCGCTCATTCCGCGCATCGCCCCCACCGAGCGCGAGCCCAAGGACGGCCCGGCGCTGCGCGGCGTGGTGCACGATCCCACGGCCCGCTACATGGGCGGCGTGGCGGGACACGCCGGCGTCTTCTCCACCGCCAGCGACTTGGCCCGCTTCGCGCAGATGATGATCGATGGCGGCTCGCTCGATGGCGTCCGCATCGCCAGCCCGCACACTGTGGCCGAGTTCACCCGTCCGCAAGGGCCCGCCGGCCAGCCCATCCTGCGCGGCCTCGGCTGGGACATCGATTCGTCCTACTCGCGCAACCGCGGCGACCTCTTTCCCATCGGGTCTTTCGGCCACACCGGCTTCACCGGCACTTCCCTGTGGATCGACCCATGCAGCCGCACCTACGTCATTCTGCTGGCCAATAGCGTGCACCCAGGCGCGCGTCCGCCCATCTCCGCGCTGCGCTCCAAGGTGGCCACCATCGTGGCCGCTTCCGTGGGCATCGCCGCGCAACGCTCCACGCTAAACGGCTGCACCGCCCGCGCGCTCACCGGACTCGACGTGCTGGTGGAGCAAAAGTTTCAGCCGCTGGCCGGCAAGCATGTGGGCCTCATCACCAACCAGACCGGCGGGGACGGCGCCGGCCGCCGCAACGTCGATCTCATGCGCCAGGCCGGCATCGACGTGGTGGCGCTGTTCTCCCCCGAGCATGGTCTGGCGGGCGTCGAAGACCGCCCCGGCATCGCCGATGCCACCGACCCCGCCACCGGCATCAAGGTCTTCAGCCTCTACGGCAAAACCACCCGCCCCACTCCCGAAATGCTGCACGGCATCGACGCCCTGGTCTTCGACATCCAGAGCGCCGGCGTGCGCTTCTACACCTACGAGACCACCATGGCGTACGCCCTCGAAGCCGCCGCCAAGGCCGGCATTCCGTTCTTCGTCCTGGACCGGCCCAACCCCATCACGGGCATGCATGTCGAAGGCCCGCTGCTGGACCCCGCCAAAACTTCCTTCGTGGGTTACCTCGAAGGCGAGCCCGTGCGCCACGGCATGACCATCGGCGAATTGGCGGGCCTGTTCAACGCGACGAACCGCATCGGCGCCTCGCTCACCGTGATTCCCATGCGCGGCTGGAGCCGCTCGGATTGGTTCGATTCCACCGGTCTGCCCTGGGTCAACCCCTCGCCCAACTTGCGCAGCCTCAAGGCCGCGACGCTTTATCCGGGCCTGTGTCTGCTCGAGTGGGTGCCGGGGCTATCGGTAGGGCGGGGAACCGCCACCCCGTTCGAGCAGATCGGCGCGCCCTACGTTGCCGGGCGCGAGCTGGCCGCCTATCTGGACCAGCGCCAGATCCCCGGTGTGCGCGTCAGCGCCACCGCGTTCACGCCCACCGAATCGGTTGCGAAAGGCGTTCGCATCGAGGGCATCCGCTTCGAAGTGACCGACCGCGAAGCGCTCGATACCACTCGCGTCGGTCTGGAGGTACTCTCCGCGCTGCGCAAGCTATATCCCGGAAAGATCGATCTCGCGGCGGGCAAAAAGCTGATCGGCAGCGATGATGTCCTGTCCCGGCTTACGGCCGGAGAGGACCCGCGCGCCATCGTCCAGGGTCTTCGCGATTCCGTGGCCGAGTTCGCCAGGCAGCGCGAGCCCTACCTGCTGTATAAGTAGCGCCTGTACTCTGCCATCTGTTCCAGTTTTCTTCCCCTATCGCTCACTATCCGCACCTACCCCTACCAAGAGTTTGGCTTATCGGGACGGTTCTGTGTTTGAACGTACCATTACCGATGCGACCTGACATATAAGCCATTTGGTGAGATGCTGGATTCCGTTACTACACTGTTTTCCCGAGGGACCCGATGATACGAATCTGGACAGTGTCGGTGATCGGTTTTCTGATTTCCACTGGGGCCGCGGCAGGTCAGCCGGGCCTCAAGACGCAGTTCATCGGCGGAACGTTGCCGGGCGTTCACGCCCGCTCCGCTGCCCGCCTGGACCTCACACAAAACGAATCGCTGCTCTTCTCCACCGGGAAGACCGCGCTGAGCATCCCATACCGCAAGATCGACACTCTGGAGTACGGGCAAACCGTCAGCCGCCGGGTCGCCCTCGCGGTCATGATTTCGCCCATTCTGCTGCTCAGCAAGTCGCGCGCGCATTACGTGACCATCGGCTACCAGGACGCCGACGGGCAGCGCCAGGCGTTGGTGCTCCGCGTGGAAAAGAGTGACATCCGCAGCGTAATGGCCGGCCTGGAAGCCCGCAGCGGCCTGCGCTTCACGTTCCTGGACGACGAGGCTCGAAAGGCAAGGCAATGAGAACGCTTTGTGCTCTGTGGATCGCCGTGACGGTGGTTCCCGCCGGTACCGCTGCCCCGGCGTCGATGGAGTTGGAACCCGCGGGTCTGCGCCAGTTGTTGACGGTTCACCGTGTTTACGTGGACCGGCTGACGGGGGGAGAGACCGCCGCGCAGATGCGCGACATCCTCATCAGTAGCCTGGCGGGCGCCGACCTGTTCGTGCTTACCGAGAAAGAGGAGAAGGCCGACGCCGTGATTCGCGGCGCCGCCGAGGACATGGTATTCACCGAGGTCCACAGCTCCTCCGACGGCATCAACGCCCACGCCAGCATAGGGAACCGGACGGGCACCGGCGGTTACGCCAAGGGTTCGCAGGCGGGCGTGGGACTCGGCGAGAACGAATCCGATCACTCGGCCGAGCGCCGCCACGAAGCCATGGCCACCGTGCGCCTGGTGAACAAGGACGGCGACGTGATCTGGTCCACCACCCAGGAAAGCCTGGGCGGCAAGTTCCGTGGCGCCAGCGCCGATGTGGCCGACAAGATCACCTCGAAGCTGAAAGACGACATCGAGCGCGCGCGCAAGCTGAAATGATGCCAGCCTCGGGCACTCGCTGACGCTCGCGGTTCCGTGTGCCGCGACCCAGAAACCGCGAGCGTCAGCGAGCGGCCCGAGGCGAAGCCCTACCGCAGCAGATCCTCCAACTGAATCCTCGCATCCGTCTTGGCGTCGCGGTACTTCACGATGACCGGCGTGTAGATCGAGATGCCCCAGTCCTTGCCCGGCCCATTCGTCACGGCCCGCGAGCCGGCCACGATCACAGCACCCTCGGGAATCACCAGCGGCGTCTCGTCGGTGGCTTTGTGAATGGTGCCGCGCACCAGGTCGTACACCGGCGTGGAGCGGTTCAGTATGGTCCCCGTCCCCAGCACCGCGCGCCGCTTCACCACCGTGCCTTCATAGATGCCGCAGTTGCCGCCCACCAGCACGTCGTCCTCGACGATCACCGGCATCGCGCCCACCGGCTCCAGCACACCGCCGATCTGGCTGGCCGCGCTGATGTGCACGCTGCGGCCAATCTGCGCGCAGCTTCCCACCAGGGCGTGCGAATCCACCATGGTGCCATCGTCCACCCACGCGCCCACGTTGATGAACATCGGCGGCATGCAGGTGACGCTCTTGCCCAGGTAGCAGCCGTCGCGTATGCTGGATCCGCCGGGCACCACGCGCACGCCATCCCGCAGGCCGATTGGCCGCAACGGATAAGTGGACTTGTCGAAAAGCTGGGCGCCGTCGCCGCCCATCGCCACCACCTCGCCCATGCGGAAGCCCAGCAGAATACCTTTCTTCACCCAGGCATTCACGCGCCAACCGGTGGGCGATGCCGCGTCGGGCTCGGCCGCCCGCACGCGTCCCTGGTTGAGCGCCGCCTTAAACTCGTCGAACAGCTTGCGGTCCGCGCGCGTGAATTCGGCTGGCGGCTGGTCGAAGAGCCGCTCGATCTCAGGCTGTAGCATGAACTTCCCCGAGCAGTCCCGCGGCCTCCAGCGTCTTCTCGATCCGTGCCAGGTTGGCCGGGCTGGGCGGCACCAGTGGCAGCCGGTACACCGGCGTCAGCAGGCCCATCAGCCCCATGGCGGCCTTCACCGGGATGGGATTCGATTCGACGAAGTTCACGTTCATGAGCGGCAGGTAGCGCGCCTGGATCTCGCGCGCCGCGGCGTAATCGCCCCGAAGGCAAGCTTGCGCCAACGCCGCCATCTGCCCTGGAATCTCGTTCCCCACCGTCGAAATCACGCCACGCCCACCCAGCGCCATCACTGGGATGGTGACCGCGTCGTCTCCCGACAGCACCTTGAAATCCGCCGGTACCTCGTGAATGACGTTGGCGATCTGCGCCACGCTGCCCGAAGCTTCCTTCACTCCCACGACGTTGGAAATCGTCGCGAGGCGCGCCACGGTGGCCGGCTCGATGTTGACCCCCGTGCGGCTCTGCACGCTGTACAGCACGATGGGCAGCCGCACTTCCGCCGCGATGGCGCGGTAGTGGTGATACAGTCCTTCCTGCGAGGGTTTATTGTAATAAGGCGTCACGGAGAGGATTCCGTCCGCTCCGCGCGCTTCGATTTCGGTGGCCAGTTCGACCACCTCGCGCGTGTTATACCCGCCGGCGCCCGCCAGC
Source organism: uncultured Solibacteraceae bacterium (assembly GCA_963807205.1). Classification (GTDB taxonomy): domain Bacteria; phylum Acidobacteriota; class Terriglobia; order Bryobacterales; family Bryobacteraceae; genus CAWCVR01. The sequence goes on from CAWEAQ010000001.1 coordinate 151,442, forward strand.
ACGGGGACGTTGCCCTTGGCCTCTTCCACCACGATCTCGACCACGCGCAGATGCTCGGCGCGCGTCAGCGTGGGGCTCTCGCCGGTGGTGCCGCACGGCACCAGGAAGTCGATGCCCGCCTCGATCTGCCGGCGCACCAGCCTTCTCATCGTCTCTTCATCCAGGGACAAATCGCGCCGGAACGGAGTTACCAGCGCTGTCCCGCATCCAGTGAACATGTACCACCTCCCAAGCAACACAATAGTTAGCCACGGATGAACACGGATTCACACAGATGGAACTCCTGCTTATCCGTGTTTATCTGTGTTCATCCGTGGCCCATTTTGCTTTCGCTCTACCCCAACACAATCTCCGCGAACTCGTGAAACCCCCGCTTGCCAACCACCCACTGCGCGGCCTTCAGCGCTCCGCGCGCCAGGCCTTCCCGGCTGCGCGAGGTGTGCCGCAGGGTGATGCTGTCGGCCGCGGAATCGAACCCGATCTCGTGCGTCCCCGGGTGCATCCCGGCGCGGTTCGAAGACAAGTCGATAGCGCGCGCGTAGCCCGCCTTGCGCATCTCCTCCACCAGCTTCAACAGCGTGCCCGAGGGCGCGTCCTTCTTGGCCGAATGGTGAATCTCCCAGGCCCACGAACCGTACTCCGGTTGCGCCGCCAGCAGCCGCGCGGCCTCGGCCACCAGGCGGAAAAACACGTTCACTCCCACGGAGTAATTGGGACTCCACACCGCGCCCGTGCCATGGCTCTCCACCGCGGCCTTCACCCGGTCCAGTTGCTCGCCCCATCCCGTGGTGCCGATCACCAGGTTCACGCCCAGCGCGGCGATCCGCGCGGCGTTCTCCGCCACCGCGCCAGGAATGGAGAAGTCGATAGCCACGTCGATACCGCGGAAGTTCACCGCCGTCAGACCCTCGAAGTTGCTGTTGTTGAACTCGTCCAGCTTTAGCGCCGTCTCGAAACCGTACTCCGGTGCAAGCTGCTCGATCATCCGGCCCATCTTCCCGTAGCCCACCAGGGCAATGCGGCGCGTCTCAGGCATGGGCTCCTCCGTTGGCTTCGAACACCGCCGGGTCGAGCGTGGCGAAGAACTCCCGGTGCAGCGCTTTCACGGCGGGCGCCAGATCCGCCTCGGCGATGGCGAAACTCAGATTCAACAACGACGCTCCCTGCGAAATCATGCGGACATTCAAGCCCTCCATTGCCATGAACGTGCGCCGCGCCACTCCGGGAGTATAGCGAATGTTGTCGCCCACCAGGCACACGATGGCGTGGTCGCGCTCCACGTCCACTTCGGCGATCTGCCGCAACTCCCCCAGGATCTCCTCCAACCGCGAGGCGTTGTCGATGGTCAGCGACACGCTCACTTCCGAAGTGGAGACCATGTCCACCGAAGTCTGGTAGCGGTCGAACACTTCGAAGATGCGCCGCAGGAAACCGTGCGCCATGAGCATGCGCGTGGAGTGAACGTTCACCAGCGTGATGGGCCGCTTGCAGGCGATCGATTTCACTACGTTGGTACACGGCACTGCCTCGGTGACGATGCGCGTGCCCGCAACTTCCGGCCGCCGCGAATTCAGAATAGCCACCGGGATATTCTTCTCCATGGCCGGGGCCACGGTGGCCGGGTGCAACACCTTGGCGCCGAAATACGCCAGCTCCGCGGCCTCGGCGAACGAAATGGTTTTCACGCGGTGGCCGCCGGGAAAGATAGTGGGGTCGGCCGTGAGCATACCATCCACATCGGTCCAAATCTGAATTTCTTCGGCGCCGATTCCAGCGCCCACGATGGACGCGGTGAAGTCGCTCCCGCCGCGTCCCAGCGTGGTCGTAACTCCGTCCATGGTGGAGGCGATGAATCCGCCCATCACAACCACGCCGGTCTCCGTCAGCGGCGCCACCGTCGCCGCGAGGCGAGCGTAGGTCTCCGGGAAAATCGGCCCGGCATGGGTGTGGCGATTGTCGGTAATGATGACGCGGCGCGAATCCACGTGCCCGGCCGCCATGCCGAAGTGGCGGAAGGCCAGCGTGACGATGTAACTCGAGAGCCGCTCGCCGTAACTGGAAATGGCATCCACCGAGCGTGGAGTAAGTTCGCCCAGCACGGCCAAGCCCTTGACTAACTCGGTGAGTTCCTGGAAATGCGCGTCGAGGGTACGGTCCAGTTCGGCGCGCTGGTCGAGCGGCACCACCGCGCGCGCCTCGCGCGAGTGAAAGTCCCGCAGGTCGTGAAGCTGCGCGATGTAGTCGTCGCGCTTGCCGGCAATAGCGGCTTCCGCAATGGCCAGCAGTTTGTTGGTGGTCTTGCCCATGGCCGAGACCACCACCGCCGGGCGCCGCGATTCGCGCGCCCGCACGATCCCCGCCACCCGCTCGATGGCGGCGGCGGATTCCACCGACGTGCCGCCGAACTTCATCACGATCATCGGTCGAGCATCCCTTCCGAGTGCATCAACTCGGCGTTCAGCACCGCCGCTCCGGCCGCGCCGCGCACGGTGTTGTGGCCCATGCAGACGAACTTGAAATCCAGCACCGGACACTCGCGCAGGCGGCCGATTGTGACCGTCATGCCGCGCTCGCGGTCCGCGTCCTTGCGCGGCTGCGGCCGGTTGGCCTCCTCCAGATAAAGGATGGGGCGAAGCGGCGCGCTGGGAAGCTGGCGCTGTTGCGGCAGGGCGGTGAAGGCGTCGATCGAGTGGCGCAGGTCGGCCAGCTTCGGCTTGCCGCTAAACTCGACCGATACGCACACCGTGTGGCCATCCACTACCGGCACGCGATTGCAGTGGGCGCTCATGCGGGCGGGCAGCGGCTCGACATGGTCGCCGCGGAATTCGCCCATAATCTTCTGCGTCTCCTGCTCCATCTTTTCTTCTTCGCCGCCGATGAAGGGAATCACGTTGCCCATGATGTCCATCGAGGGAACGCCCGGGTAGCCCGCGCCGGAGATCGCCTGCATGGTTGTGGCCACGATGCGCGTGATGCCGAAGGGCTTGAACGCCGCCAGGCCCATGGTGAGCGCCACCGTCGAGCAATTCGGATTGGTGACGATCTGCCCTTTCCATCCGCGCGCTTTCTGCTGGCCGGGAACCAGCTTCAGGTGGTCGGGATTGATCTCCGGCACCAGCAGCGGAACGTCGCGCTCCATGCGGTGATTGCGCGAGTTCGACACCACCACGTGGCCCGCCTCGGCAAAGGCGCGCTCGATTTCGGTGGCCACGCCCGCGTCCATGGCGGAAAACACCAGCTTGGGCGCGTTGCCCGGCTTGCATTCCTGCACCGTGAGATCGGCCACCGAGGCGGGCGTGCCTCCGGGCAGGTGCCAGGTCATGGCGTCGCGGTACTTCTTGCCGGCCGAGCGGTCGCTGGCTCCCAACCATTTCAGGTCGAACCAGGGGTTGCCCTGCAGGAAGTTGATGAAATGCTGGCCCACCATGCCGGTGGCGCCCAGAATGCCTACTTCGATGCGGTTTTGCATAAGTGCCTCACGATGCGTCTATAAATGGTTACGGCGTCGGTAAGCTGCGCTTTGGAAACCTTCTCGTCCGGAGTGTGCGCCACGTGGATGGATCCGGGGCCGATGAGGAACGGTTCGCCCCACGCGCCGCCGAACGCCGGAATATCGGTGGCGAAGGCCACCACCGTGGATTCGATGCCGGGGATGCCGTTGAGCCGCTGCGCCGGAATCTCGATCACTTCGCGCAACTCCGCGCGGCCCGCCACGGCGGCAGCGAGCGCCGCCTTGATCTCCGCCGAATCGCCCACCAGGCGGACCATGATATCGGCGCGGGCTTCGTCCGCCACCACGTTGGGCGCGCGTCCGCCGGCCAGCGTTCCGATGTTCAGCGTGCTGGGCCCGAGCACCTCATCCACCGGCAGCGGGATGCGGCGAATATCGGCGAGCGCGTCCACCAGCTTGTGAATCGCCGAATCGCCCAACTCGGGATACGCCGAGTGCGCCATCTTGCCGGCGGCCGCCACCTCGTAGCGCAGCGCGCCTTTCGAGCCCAGCGCCAGCTTGTTCTCGGTCGGCTCACCGTTGACGATGTAGCGCGACCCGCGCCCGTCCCGCGCCGCTCGGTAGGCGCCTGCGCTGTTGCGCTCCTCGCCCACCACGAACAGCAGCCCGAAGCCGCGCTCGCCCGCCTCGAGTAATCCCGCGACCGCGTGAATCATGGCGGCGGCGATACCTTTGGCGTCGCAGGAGCCGCGCCCGTAAATATAGGTGTCGTCTTCGCTCGAGGCGAAGAACGGGGGCACGGTGTCGATATGCGTGGAGAGCGTGACCAGGAGCTCCTCGCCCCATTGCGCGAACACGTTGAAGCGGCGCGGCTCGGCCTCGACGCGCTCGACCGTTCCGCCGTGGCGCGCGGCCATGGGCGCGAGGTAGTCGTAGAGGAAGTTGCCGGCGGCCTCTTCGTTGAGAGTGATCGACTCGATATCGACCAGCGCGCGCGTGAGTTCGAAAAGGTTCATGCAGTCACATTATAGGGGGAGGCGAAAGAGAAAAACCTACGCCTGGACTGCGAGCGTGTGTCGTTCCCGATAGCGCTCCACCCGTCTGAGAGACGGGTGACAGTGAGCGGGTCTTACCCCTGCTCCCCAACCGGAAGGAATTGCGCTTTCCATCCCGGTTTCGGCGGAACTACCGGCCCCTTTGTGCCCGGGCTTCCGAAGCGAAATCGGAAAAGCAACCCGGCTACTGATGGCCGCCGCACCTCTACCGCGAAGATCCAGGATAGCGAAGCGGGTGAGGCGGAGTCAAATTCGCGAAGTTCGGCCGCGACGATGCGCTTCCGGTGTGTTCGCGATGTCATTACAATCATGTATACTGATTGTGTAGACAAGGAGGAAGCTATGCCCGGTGCGGCAGCGAAGGACAGGACAGGGCGCGGAGAGACCATTAATCTGCGCGCCAGCATGTCGCAGAAGGTTCTGATTGACCGCGCGGCCGAGGCGCTGGGCCGCAGCAGGTCGGAATTTATGCTGGACTCGGCGTGCCGCGAAGCCGAGTCGGTGCTGCTGGACAGGCGGTATTTCGCGTTGTCCGAGGATGCCTTCGCCCGCTTCACCAGCATTCTCGATAACCCGCCCAAGGATAATCCCAGGCTGCGCAGGCTGCTTCACACGAAAGCGCCCTGGGAGCGATGAGCGGCGGCGCGGGCATCGGGCCGCCCGAGAAGCTCTCCGCTGGACACGATCTTTCGACGTTCGATTGCGGCGAGCCGGCGCTGGACGCCTGGTTGCGCCGCCGCGCCCAACAGAACGAGACGAGCGGAGCTTCCCGGACGTACGTGGTTTGCGCCGGAAAGAAGGTGGTCGGATACTACACGCTCGCGGCGGGCGCGGTGGCCCATGGAGTGGCGCCGGGACGCATCAGGCGGAATACGCCCGACCCGGTTCCCGTGATCGTGCTCGGCCGGCTTGCGGTGGACCGGACCTTCCACGGCCGAGGAGTGGGCAGCGGACTTCTGCGGGACGCTATCTTGCGTATTGTCAGGGCGGCCGAGATTGCCGGCATCCGCGCCATTCTGGTTCATGCGATTTCGGAAGATGCGAAGCGCTTCTACGAAAAGCACGGATTTGTGGAGTCGCCCGCAGACCCGCTGACCGTGATGATTACCGTGGCAGAGGCTGCCCGGCTGGTGGGCCGCCCGCGGCAGATGCCGCGCCCTGGTCACCGGGTCACCGGTCTGTAACACTCGCGGCGTTCAAATGCGGCTAGAATGATTGTCGGCCCCGCCATGCCTCTTCTTCGCAAACTGCTGCTTGCCGCGCTGGTGCTGATCCTGGTCGCTCTCGGTACGGCCGACATCTTTCTCACCCGCTACACCCGCACGCGCGAGTTGCAGTACGCGGAGCAACAGATGCAGGGGCAGGTGCGCCTTCTCGGGCGCGAACTCGCCGCCATCGAGCCTGGGGCGCTGGCGGGCTGGGTGGAACAAACCGGCCGCCTGACCGGCGCGCGCGTAACCGTCATCGGGCGCGATGGCGTGGTGCTCGCCGATTCCGAACACGATTCCACGACCATGGATAACCACGCCGGGCGCCCCGAAGTCCACGAGGCGCTCGCCGGACGGACGGGAACTTCGGTGCGCCATAGCGCCACCCTCGATGCCGACCTGTGCTACCTGGCGGTGCCCGCCGCGGTCGCCGGTAACCCCGCCGTGGTGCTGCGGCTGGCGGTGCCGCTGCAGCGGATCCAGTTCTCCGTTGCCGAGGTGCGCTGGCTGATTCTGCGCGCGTCGCTGGTGGCCGCGGGATTCGCTCTCGCTATCGCGTACTTCATCTCGCGCGCCTTCACCCGCCGCGTGCGCCGCATCCAGAGCTTCGCGGGCGAACTGGTCCGGGCGGAGTACTCCGGGGATCTGGACACCGAAAGCGAAGACGAACTGGGCGCACTGGCGGGTTCTCTGCGCGGCATGGCCGATCAGTTCCGCGCGATGCTGCGCCGCCTCTCAGACGAATCGGCGCGCCGGCAGGCCATCCTGGCCAGCATGGTGGAAGGCGTGCTGGCAGTGGACGCCGATCTGCGCGTGACTTTCAGCAACGATTCGTTTGCAAGCGCCGTGCGCGCTCGCGGCCCGATCGCGGTGGGCACGCCGCTGCTGGACGTGGTCCGCGATCCCGCGCTGCTGGAGTTGCTGAAGGCTGCCATTTCCACCGGCCAGCCCTCGCGCCAGCGGGTGACGCTGGTGGCGGCCAAGGGGCGCGTTTTCGACGTGCAGACCGCGCCGCTGGACGAAGCCCCGCGCAAGGGCGCCATCGCCATTCTGCACGACGTGACCGAACTGGAGCGGCTGGAGCGGGTGCGCAAAGACTTCGTTGCCAACGTGTCCCACGAATTGCGCACGCCGCTCGCCTCCATTCGCGGCTACGCCGAAACCCTACTGGACGGCGCCCTGGAAGACCCCGGCCACAACCGCAAATTCCTGGAGATCATCTCCAAGAACACGTTTCGCCTGGAGCAGTTGGCTCTCGATCTGCTGTCGCTTTCCGAACTGGAGGCCGACCGCGAGCAGCCGGCCCCCGAGCGCGTCGCGGTTGCCGAGGTGGCCCGCTCCGCCATGCACACAGTGGAAGGCGAGGCCGGGACGCGCGGCGTAAACCTGATGCTGGGCGAGATCGGCGATTGGCGCGTGATGGGCCAGGCTCGCCGCCTGGAGCAGGTGTTCCTGAACCTGCTCTACAACGCCATCAAGTTCAACCGCCCGGGCGGCGAGGTATGGCTGGAGGCCACGCAGGCGGATAGTGGGCGCGTGCGGATCACGGTGAGCGACACGGGGATCGGCATCCCGTCGGACGATCTGCCGCGCATCTTCGAGCGATTCTATTGCGTGGACAAGGCGCGCTCGCGCGAGACCGGCGGCACGGGGCTGGGCCTGTCGATCGTCAGGCACACGGTCGAGAAGATGGGCGGCACGGTCAGCGTCGAAAGCCGTTTGGGGAAGGGAAGCGTGTTCACGGTGGACTTCCCGGCGGTATAGGATGAAGCTCGGCGTGGTGCTTATCGCGGTTGCCGCGTGGGCGCAATCGCAGCCGCTGCCCCAGTTCGAAGTGGTTTCCGTCAAGCCCAGCCCGCTGATCGGCGGGGGCGGCATCGCCACGGACGAGACCGCCAATCCCCGCAGCCCGATCATCCACGGCATTCTTCCGAGGGACCTCATAAGGCGGGCTTACTCGCTGAAGGCGTACCAGGTTTCCGGTCCGGGCTGGCTGGAGACCGAGTTCTACGACTTGCTGGCCAAGACGTCCGAGCCGGTTTCGGATTCGGTGCGGCGGCTGATGCTGGAGGACATGTTGGCCAGGCGGTTCGAACTGGTTGCGCACTTCGAGACGAAGCAGTTGCCCAGCTACGAATTGCTGGTTGGCGAAGGCGGGTTGAAGATTAAGCCCGTGGAACCGGAGGGGCCGCCAGGGCGAGTGTACGGCAGGAAGAATGGGATTCGCGCGGAGCAGGCTTCCATGCGCGTGCTGGCCGATGTGCTGGCGCGTGAGTTGGACCGCCCGGTGTTGGACAAGACGGGCGTCGCGGGCATCTTCGACTTCGATGTGAAATGGACGCCTTTGACGGCCGAGCCTGAAGCGGAGACGGGGCCATCGGTGTTTGCCGCCGTGCGCGCGCTGGGGCTTAAGCTGGAGCCGAGGAAGGCGCCGATCCAGGTGCTGGTGGTGGACCACATGGCCAAACCCAGCCCGAACTGAAGCCGCGGGCCGGTGGATCCACAAATGGGGCGGGCGGCTAGGGTTTGGGGATGGCGCGGTCGATGCGGTTCAGGTGATTGATGCAATAGCGAACCAGGCTATGGAGTTCGGTGGTGCTGGCGCGGGTGGGAATGTCGTCGATGAGGCGGGTCATGTCGCGGAAGAGGGAATCGAAGCCGGCCATGAGAACGGTGATGGAGAGGCGGGCGGATTCGCGCTGGCGGGACTGTTTGAGACTGGCGCGGAGTTGCTGGACGGCGTGGCGGATCCTGGGGGCGTTTTCGGGGGTGATGGGGATGGACTCGCCTTCGAACTCAAGAGCGCTATCGGCGATGGAGGGGGCGAGTTGGCGGTAGGTCTCGGGGGAGACGCGGACGATTTCTGAGAAGCGAAAGAAATCGGAGCCGAACTCGTCGAGGGAGCGGATGAGGGAGTCGACCTTGGGGCGGGACATGCCGGCGTGGTCGCGGCAGAAATCGTCCCAATTGGGGCTGACGGCGGTGTAAGCACCGGAAGCGTGAATTTGGCGGAGGCACTCGGCCTGGGCGGCGGAGCACTGGCGGGCGACCATGCCGAAGGCCTGGGTGCGGCCGGTCCAGGTGGCGATATCGAGGGGAGCGGGCGTGGTGTTGTCCATGGTTACCTTCGGGCCGAAAGTTCTGACGGCCAGGAACGAGCAGTTTGTTGGAAGCAGGAGGCTTGCGCACCGGTGGCCGTAAGATATTTACGGCCGGGATAGTGTGTCCCGCAAGGTCCGGCCGCGGGCCTGCTTCCGACTTCATGGTGACACATCGGTGTGCGAGTTATCGGGTTGCGAAACTGTAAGTCGCTGAAAGGCGGGGAAATCGAGTTATAAAATAGATGTGACTGACAAATCCCGTCCGGCGGATATGGGGGGCGGATAAGCGGGCAGAGCAATCGCCGCCTGCCGCTCGGGTCCAACGGAGGTAGCTTCGTGGCCAGCTTGACGGCCAATATGCTCCGGTGGTATGCCGGATGGGTGGGCGGCGCGCGGGATGGGGAAACGGGCCTCGATTACTTTGGCGCATGGTCGCTTAACGCACAAGATTGGCGGAGATGCCAGATTCTGGTTTGCGCCCGAACGCGCGCCGGCTGACGGATGTCTCCGCCTACTTTCTCGCGTCCGCCCCGGCTTGCCGTTTTAGTTCGATGGCTGTTTCCAGGTTCTCGCGCAACCCGGGCAGGTTCGGATCGAGCCGTAGCGCTTCCTGGAATTGCTCGATGGCCTCATCCAGGCGTCCCAGACTGGCGAGCGCGCCGCCCAGGTTGGCGCGGGCCTCGGTGTAGTCCGGCTTCAGCCGCACGGCGGCCTGGAGCGCTGGCGCCGCCGCCTCGAACCTGCCCGCTGCGGCGAGCGCCGCGCCGAGGTTGTACTGAACGGCTGCATCGTCCGGCATCAGAGAGGCGGCCACGACAGCCTCCTCCATGGATTCCTGGTTTCGCCCCAGTTGGAACAGCGCCCGGCTCAACCCATAATGCGCGGGCCCGAACATCGGACTGATCCCGGCCGCTTTGCGGTAGCTGGCGGCGGCATCCGCAAACTGGCCCTTGTCTCTCAGCGCATCGCCGAGCATGTTGTAGCCCGGGAAGTTGCCGGCCGTAACGGAGAGGGAGTGCCGGAACAGGGAGATGGTGTCTTGCCAATACCCCACCTGCCGCCACGTGGCAGCGGCGCAAGCCACGCAGGCCGCTACCGCCGTGGCGGCCGCCGCTACCCTAATCTTCGGCCGGCTCTTTACGAAATCGGCCGCCGCCCAAACGAATGCAATGAGGAGTCCGGAGCTGGGTATGTAAGTGTACCGGTCGGCACGCGCCTGGAAGCCGACCTGGATCAATCCGATAACCGGCAGCAGCGCGGTCAGATACCAGAACCAGCCAACCGTAAGATACGGACGCCGCGGGTAAGCGCGTATGGCCAGGACCGAAATCCCCAATACCGCCAGCCCGGCGCCCAGCGCCTTCCACTCGGGGATGTGGGCCGGGAGCCGGTAGAAGACAGCCAGGTTCGCCGGCCACGCCAAGTCCGCGATGTAGGCCAGAACGGTAACGAAAGCGTTGCCCAGGCGTTCGGACAACGGACTAAGATTGAGCGCCATCACGGCGTGGTTCGCGCGCTGCACAACGAGTGTGACGAGGGCTGCCGCAGCGGATAGGGCCAGGAGGGGAACCTTCTCGATAACGGCCCGCCTGAGCGGCAGCACTTCCCCGGAAACGGATCCCGGCGTCCCGCCCAGATCGATGCGCCGCAGAGGCCACAGATCCAGCAGCAGCAGCACGATGGGCAGAGTCACCGCCATCGATTTTGCCATCAGACCCAGGCCGAACGCCGCAGCTAGCCCCAAATACCGCCCCCGACTCGGCCGTTTGACGTAGGCGAGGTACGCCCATATCGTAATAAACCAAAAAGCCGCGCTCAGAACGTCCTTGCGTTCCGCAGCCCAGGCCACCGATTCGACGCGCAGGGGGTGCAAGCTGAACAGAAAAGCCACCAGCGCGCTTCGCCAAACCGCTCCGGTCATTCGCCTGAGCACGGTAAAGAGGAAGAGCGCCGCCAACGCATGGAAGAACACGTTGACCAGATGCTGCGCCCCGCTGTCGAAGCCGAACAACTGGAAATCCGCCATCAGCGATAGCCAGGTCAGTGGATGCCAGTTCCCGGTATGCGCGGTCGTGAATGCCCAGACCGCACCTTCAGGCGTTAGCCCGGAGCGCACGTGGGCGTTGTCGACTATGTAGTCCCCGTCGTCGAAAGAAACGTAGTCGTGATGCCAGACTTGGGAAAACGTGGCGAGCGTGGCTATGAAGAGCAGCGCGTACAGCCAGACCACTCGCGGCGGCGCGGCGGGACCAGCGGGCCGCTCTTTCAAGACTTCCGGTAGAGGTTTCTTTGGTGCCGCGGAACGCGCCATGGAATTCCCGAGGAGGAGGATTTTGAGTCTCATCTCCATGATACACAGGGAAAATGGGCCTGACCGGCAGGGTCGAGATCGTCTGGAATCTCTTCCACTGCCCGCGGGCTCCGGAGTCGTCGTTGACGCGTTCGACCTTCGGCGGCTTCACACCGAGCAGTTCGTCCGTGGTCACTTGTAGCGCCTTGGCCATGGCGACAAGGGCCGGCGCCGGCGGAAACCCGGCTTCGGTTTCGTAGTAGGAAACCGCCCGTTGGGTGGTTGCGGCGGCATCGGCAAGCTGAACCTGAGTTAGCCCAGGCGCCTTACGGATGGCGTGAAGCCGCTCCCCGGAACTCGTCTCTCCGGGCTTCGCAGCCGCGATTGCAGAGGGGCATGCTCCAAACCATCCGGGTCTCGACGCTTGCCAGGTATGCTGCCAGAGGCGGTAACTAAAGGTCAAATGCGCGGTACGGAATCGGCCGCTGGATTATCGCGGTGGCGCCCATGTCCTGGGCGGGGCAGCTCCATTCGGAAACGTAATCAAGACGGAGGGATCGGCAATTGGCAGTGCGCCATCCGGTAGACTGGAAAGCGATGCCGCCCATTGCGCTCACCATTGCCGGATCGGACCCCTCGGGCGGGGCGGGGATTCAGGCCGATCTCAAGACGTTTCACCAGTTCGGGGTGTACGGCGAGGCGGTGATCTCGCTGGTGACGGTGCAGAATAGCGTGCGCTTCTCGCGGGTGGAGGTGCTGGCGGCGGAGTTGGTGATGGAGCAACTGGCCGCGGTGCTGGAGGACATGGCGCCCGGCGCGGCCAAGACCGGGGCGTTGGGGTCGGCGGGGGTGGTGGAAGCGGTGGCTGCGGCGGCGGCGGGGTTCGGCTTCCCGTTGGTGGTTGACCCGGTGACGATAGGCAAGCACGGCGGGGAGTTGCTGGCGGATGCGGCGATGGGGGCGATGCGCGAGCGGCTCATCCGGGTGGCCGCGCTGGTGACGCCCAACGTGCCGGAGGCGGAGGCGCTGACGGGCCTGAGCATCCGCTCGGTGGATGACATGCGGCGCGCCGCCGCGAGGCTGCACGGGATGGGCGCGCGCGCGGTGCTGATTAAGGGCGGGCACCTGGAGGGCGGCGAGGCGGTGGACCTGCTCAGCGACGGTGCGGGGTTCCGCGAGTTTGCCGCAGTGCGGCTGGAGAGCCGGCACACGCACGGGACCGGGTGCACTTTCTCGGCGGCCATCACGGCGTGCCTGGCGCGGGGGATGGGGCTCACGGAGGCGGTGGAGAGGGCCAAGCGGTTCATTCACGAGGCGATACGGACCAGTCCGGGGTTGGGACGAGGGTGCGGGCCGGTGAACCATCACGCGGAGGCGGAGTGAGCAAGCGGGTGGAGAGCGCCGGGCGGGAGGGTGCACATCCGGACAGGCGGGTTAACAACCCGCCGCAGGCTGACAGCCTGCCCCACATAAAACATCGCTAGGAGCGGAAGGCTTGCGGACGGTAGCGAATGAGAATCGCCGCGGGAAGCGGAGAATCTGGCAGGTAGTAGCAAATGAGAATGCGGCAAAGCCCGGAAGCCGTGCGGATGGTAGCGGGCGAGAATCGCCGCGAGGCGCGACGAATCTGGCAGGTAGTAGTACATAAGAAACGCTGCAAAGAGCGGAAGCCTTGCGGCTGGTAGCGGACGAAAATCGCCGCGGGACGCGAAGAATCTGGCAGGTAGTAGTACATAAGAACGCGGCGAAGGCCGGAAGCCTTGCGGGTGGTAGCGGACGAGAATCGCGGCGGGAAGCGGAGAATCTGGCAGGCAGTAGTACATAAGAACGCGGCGAAGACCGGAAGCCTTGCGGATGGTAGCGGACGAGAATCGCCGTGGGACGCGAAGAAGTGGGACATGGCCATTGCCGTGCACGGTTGGGCGGAGTGCGTAGGCGGGTTTTCGTATGTGATTGTAAATGGCTGAGTTTCGGTTGGCGGAAGTGGCGCGACCGTGTCCTGGGCTCACACCCATGTGACGATCCGGCACTCTCCCCGAAGCCGTGGTAACGCTTGCTATAATCTAGAACTAAACCGATTTTCAAAGAGTTAGGACGCGTCTGCTGACATAAGCATGAAGGGAATCTTGGTACTCATTCTTGGGGCGGCTTCGGCATTCGCCGCCGATTTCGCAGAGGGACAGGCAGCCAGGCTGGTGATTGGGCAGGTGACATTCACGGCGGCCGATCCCAACTCCAGCAATACCGTGCTGGGAGCGGCTGGAGGCGTTGCCTATGCGGGGAACACGCTGTTCGTGGTGGATGACAACCGCCTCGCCGCGACGCCGTCGAACAACCGTGTGCTGCTGTTTAGCAATGTGGCCAGCCAGTTTCCGCAGCCCACGGACCAGCTTCCACCCAACTCCAAGTGCCCGGTTTGCGTGGGGCAGGCATCGGTTGTCCTGGGGCAGCCGGACTTCCTGACCACCTCCGTAAACCTGGCGGCCAATCAGAGCAACATGCGGGAACCCACGGCGGTGGCGTCGGATGGCGTGCACCTGGTGGTGGCGGACACGAATCACAACCGCATCCTCATCTGGAACCACATTCCCACGGCGAATAACGTTCCCGCGGACGTGGTGGTGGGCCAGAAGGACTTCGCCTCGGTGGGGATTCCTCCCAACAACACACCGACGGCCAGCTCGTTGCGCGGCCCGCAGGGGGTGTGGATTCAGAACGGTAAGCTTTACGTGGCGGACACGCAGAACAACCGGGTGCTGATCTACAACCATATTCCGACGGCCAATGGCGCCGCGGCCGATGTGGTGCTGGGGCAGCCCAATTTCACCACGTTTGTGCAGCAGGATGTCACCCAGCAGACGGCGGCGATTGCCGCCAACACCATGTTGAACCCGGTATCGGTGACCACGGACGGGGTCCACCTGTTTGTAGTGGATCTGGGATACAACCGGGTGCTGATCTGGAATACCCTTCCGACCGCGAACCAGGTTCCGGCGGATGTAGAGATCGGCCAGCCCGACATGGTCTCGGGCGTCGCCAACAATGCGTACTCGGGAACGGCCAGCGCCACGTCCGGCGATGGATTCATCGAGACGCCGGTTTTGTGCCACGTGAGCAACGGAACGGATGCCAGCGGCAACGCGACCTATCCGCATTCCTGCGAATACACGCTGAGCTTTCCGCGCTTCGCCCTTTCGGATGGCACGCGGCTGTATGTGGCCGATGGCGGCAACGACCGCGTACTGGAGTATGAGACGATCCCCACGGCAAATGCGGCTCCGGCGAACATTATTCTGGGGCAGGTGGGCGGCACGGTAGACGAGGCCACGGACGCGGCGGACTCGATGAACACGCCCACGTCGCTGGCGTGGGACGGATCGAACCTGTATGTGGCGGACCCGTACAACCGGCGGATCATGGTGTATACGCCTACGGCATACCCACTTGCCTATCAGGCGATGACCAACCTATACAACACCAGCATTTACGCCAAGGGCAGCATCACCTTCAGTGGGGCGATCAACGCCGGCGACGTGGTCACAGTGACGATCGGCACGGCGACGTATGCTTACACCGTGAAGGCCAGCGACACCTTTGCGTCGGTGGCGGATGGCGTGACTGACCTGATCAACTCCTCCAATGACCCCAATGTAAACGCCACGGCCGACGACACCGACAATTTGGTTGTGCTCTACGCCAAGAATCCCGGTCCCCAGGGGAACAGCATTTCGTACTCGGTGACGCTGTCGAGCGGAGCCAAGATCACGGATACGATCTCAACGGCGGGAACGCTGGCGGGCGGCGGCAACGCTGCCAGCGTGGCTCCGGGAACGCTGGTGAGCATTTCCGCCCCTTGTGTATTGGATTCCAACAGCGCGTGTGTTCTGAATACCGACAACACGAAAAAGCTCCTGTTCGGTCTTTCGGCAGGCACGGCGTCGGCGGATTTGACGCAGCAGAATCTGCCCACGACTCTGGGCGGCACGCAGGTGTATATCAACGGGATCAGGTCTCCGCTGGTGTACGTTTCTCCGGGCGAGATACGTGCCCAGGTTTCCTGGGGCTTCACGGATACCACGAGCATCAACGCCTACGTAAGGAGCGAGATGCCGGATGGGAGCGTGATAGTGACATCGCCCGTGGCGGCGACGGTCGTTCCGGCCAACCCGGGACTTTCCGGGGACCTGACCACATCGAACCCCGAGGTGGGAATCGTGTTTCACGGTTCCAGCTATGCGGCGGGGGTGGTTTCCATCGACGGCGCGGCCGCGGGGGGCGATACGGCGACGATCACCATTCAGGACCGGACCTACGCCTACACCGTGCAGGAATCGGACACGCTGGTCACGGTGCGCGACGCGCTGCTGGCCATGATGAGCACCGATCCGTATGTGAACGCCCGGCCGGCGGGTCCGTTTCAGCGCATCCTGCTAACTGCGAAGCTACCCGGACCGGACGGCAACAACATCACTTATAGCGTGGTGTCGGGGGCGAGTGCGGTGATGACCGCGTTCGGCCCGCAACTGTGCTGCGCCAACGTGAAGGGCAGCCTGGTGACGGCCAACAATCCGGCGCTGCCGGGCGAGTTGGTCATGGTATATGCCACGGGTCTGGGATTACCTGCGCTGACCACCAGCTTGCAGCAGTTGTTGGTGGACGGGCAGCAGTATCCTCTGAACGGTCCTATCACTGCGCCGCCGCCGGGTTCCAACACTTTCGTAAGCGCTACGGCGGGCGGCACCACGGCGGACGTTTTGCAGGCGACGGTGTTGCCTGGATCGGTGGGCCTGTTCGAAATACTGCTCCATCTGAATGCCCAACTGCCCAGCAACGCCGCCACTTCGCTGACGATCGCGCAGTATACCTACGTCAGCAATGCCATCGCATTCCCGGTGTACAGCACCACTGGGCAGTAGCGCCGGCCTAGTTCGGCGCGAGTAGTGCGATTTAACCCTGGAAACACCCTCAGCCGAGGGTGAGAAATGGGTGTTTTCGCACGAATCCTGGCCTGTGGGTGGTGGAGGGGTAGAGAGTCCCCACATAAAACACACAGGGCGCGGGATATGCCCCGCGCCCTGTGAGTGATACTACCCTGTACCGCGTCAGGCGGCCAGAAGCTGATCCATGGTCTCGCCGGATTCGGATTCGAATTCGTGGCGGTCAGCGGCTTCCTGGCAGCGAATGCAGTACTTGGTCCACGGGACCGCATCCAGGCGCTTGGATTTGATCTCTTCCTCGCAGTGGAGGCAGATCCCGTAGCTGCCGTCGGCTACCCTGGCCAATGCGCCTTTCACACTGCGCAACAAGTTCGATTCGCGATCCAAGTTGCGGATTGCCAACTCGCGCTCACCAGCGAGTTGCACTTCGTCCAGAGCATCCGGTGTTTTTTCGATGGCGATGTCTTCCCGGTTTCGAAGCCCGGCGGAGAGTTCCGCCTGCTTGGCTTCCAGCATCGCTTTATATTTGTTGAGTTCGGTCTGTGTCATTGGTCCATCTCCCTAAATTGGCCGATGTTCTTGTTTGCTTTCTTCTCTTTAGCGCAACCAAATCCGTAACAGTATAGACGGTATTTCAAGCCAAAGGTTTCACCCTGGCTCCACCCTCTTTTGGGCTATCGGTTTGCCTTGACTGCAAATTCGACGTCCGCACGAGACCATTCCTTAGCAATTTACGTACCAAACCTCTCTAGGGTTCCAAAATCTGTCGCTCTTGAACATCCTGCGCCATTTTCTCTGTGCTTATCGGCGGGATGTTACGATTTCTCTAGGAACAAAATTCCGCATGACCGCGCCCAATTTCGCTCGCCGTTTCCGCCCAGTCCATGCCGCGTGGGTGTTGGCCTTCCTGTTCTTTCTGGCTGGTCAAGCGTTCATTGAACGGGTGGGTGTAAACTCCGACGAAGCCCTGTTTATCTCGCCGCTGCTCGAGCCCCGCAAGGCCATCTATGTTCGCTTCTTCCACCGCGAGTGGCCGATGATGCTGATGACCTACCTGGGAACCCTTAAGACCTTGATTTATAAGCCAATCATTGCCATTTTCGGATGCAACCTCTGGTCCCTGCGCGAACCCCCTTTGGTGGCCGGCGCCTGCACGGTGGTGCTGTTTTTTCTGCTCATGCGGCGGGTGTCGGGCGAATTCGCCGCGCTCATTGGGTGTGGCCTTCTAGCCACGGATTCGATCTACCTGATCACCAGTTGTTACGATTGGGGACCTGTGGCTCTGCAGCATCTGCTGTTGTTGGGTGGCGCCCTGCTGGCGGTGCACTTCTATGACAACAGGAGGCTTCTGCCCCTGGCGGGCGCCTTCTTTCTGTGGGGACTGGCGATGTGGGATAAGGCTCTGGCGGTGTGGGTGCTTTCCAGTATGGGAGTGGCCGCCGTGCTGGTTTTTCCACGGTGCCTAGTGGGCATGGTGACACGCCGCCGTGTCGCTATAGCCTTGCTTTCATTCACCTTGGGGGCGTTTCCGCTGCTCTGGTTCAATCACAAGGAACACTGGGTGACGGTGAGGGGAAACTTTACCCGGGACGGGCAGTTCTACCTCAAATGGCCGGCCCTTCTTTACACTTTGAACGGCGAGGGGCTGTTCGGGTGGATGATGCCATTCCCCAACGATCCGGTGCCCGCGCCGCATGCTCCGGGAAGCGCCGTGGCCGCCGCAAGTGCCAATATTTCGTCACTTGCCGGGCACCCTGTCAGCGATTGGATGGTGTATGGCCTGGGACTGGCGTTGCTGCTGACACCCCTGGTGGCGCGCGGGCGGGATCTGCGCACCATTCTTTTCTGCCTGGTGGTGCTAGTGGGGGGCTGGCTGCAGATGACACTGACGACGGGCGCGGGAGGTTCGCTCCACCACACCATTTTGCTCTGGCCGCTGCCGCAGGTGATCGTGGCGGTCGCCCTGGCTTGCGCTTCACGGCGGTTGGGCCGCGCCGGGAGGCCCGCGGCGGCTGTGGCGGCGGGCGCGCTGATGATCTCTAACGCGCTGGTTTTGAACGAGTATTTCACGGTTCTCTACCGCAGCGGCGCGCTGATGGTTTGGTCCCAGGCGGTTCAGCCGCTTTCCGACTACCTGAAGAAGACACCCGCGCAACACGTGTTTACGGTTCATTGGGGCCTGATAGATCCCTTGCAGTTCCTAAACGAAGGGAAGTTGCCACTTGAGGACGGCAATATGCCCATCGCGAAGACTGCGCTGCAGCCCGCCGACGATGCGGCCATGTTCCGCATCTTGAACAGCCCCGGGCACCTGTACGTTCTCGAGACCAAGGATGCCCAGTTGTTTCCCGCGGCGCGGGAGAACCTGCTGGGCTTCGCTTCGGAACACGGATACCATAGCGAAATGATGGCGCGGATTTCGGACGGCTACGGCCGGCAGGTCTTCGAGGTGTGGCGGTTCTCAAGAGCCGGGCCGGAGCGGGGGGATGATACCATCTACTAGGAACCTCTTTGGAATGACTGTGACGAATCCCGCTCCCCGTGTCCGCCCAATCTACGTCGCCTGGGCTTTGGCCATTCTGTTTTTCGTAGCAGGGCAGCCGTTCGTAGGCCTGACGGGCGTGGAGGCGGACGAGGCTCTATTCATGTCCCCGGTGCTCGAGCCGCGGGGCGCCGTGTACGCCCGCTTTTTCCACCACGAGTGGCCGGTGCTGCTGATGTCCTACCTTGGGACGCTCAAGACACTGATTTATAAGCCGATTATTGCCATTTTCGGATGTAGCGTGTGGTCACTGAGAGAGCCCGCTCTGTTGGGGGGCGCCTGCACCATCGTGGTGTTCTTCCTGCTGCTGCGCAGAGTTTCGGGGGATTTGGCGGCGCTGATCGGATGCGGCCTGCTGGCAACCGATTCCCTCTACCTGATGACCAGTTGTTACGATTGGGGGCCGGTGGTTCTGCAGCATTTACTGTTGCTGGGGGGCGGGGTGCTGGCCTTTCGGTTCCTGGAGAGCAAGAACCTGCTGCCACTTGCCGGCGCCTTCTTTCTGTGGGGACTGGCGTTGTGGGACAAGGCTTTGGCGGTATGGCTGCTTTCCAGCATGGGATTGGCCGCCATCGTTTTGTATCCGCGCTATTTGCTGGGTTTGCTGACGTGGCGCCGGGTGGCCACCGCCGTGGTGGCGTTCATCCTGGGGGCGTTTCCACTGCTTTGGTTCAATTACAAACATCACTGGGTTACATTCCAGGGGAACTTTACCCGCGATGAGCATTTCTACGACAAGTGGCCTAATCTTCGGTACACGCTAAACGGGGAGGGCATGTTCGGATGGATGATGCCGTTCCATGGCGACGCGGTTCCCGCCGTCCACGCGCCGGATAGCAGTTTGACCGCTGTCAGTGCCAAGGTCTCCGCATTTGCCGGGCACCCGGTCGCGGACTGGATGATCTATGGATTGGCGCTGGCTCTGCTGTTGACGCCCTTCGTGGCGCGCGGAAGGGATCTGCGCGCCATCCTGTTCTGTGTGGTGGTGTTCGTGGGCGGCTGGTTGCAGATGGCCCTGACGCTGAACGCGGGGGGCTCGGTTCACCACACCATCTTGCTGTGGCCGCTGCCGCAGGCCATCGTGGCGATTGCGCTGGCGGCGGGCGCGCGGCGGCTGGGGAAGGTGGGCGTCCCCGTGGCGGGCGTGGTGGTGGCCACACTGATGATCTCCAACGTATTGGTTTTAAACGAGTACTTCGTCAACCTCTGGCGCAGCGGCCCAATGGGCGCGTGGACGCGGGCTATTCTGCCGCTGTCCACCTATTTGAAGGAGACCCCCGCGCGGCACGTGGTTGCAGCCGATTGGGGCATTCTGGAGCCACTGCGATTTCTGAACGCGGGGACGCTGCCGCTGGAGAACGGCCAGGACCCCATCAACCAGCCGTCGCTTTCGACCGACGACGAAAGGCGGCTCGTCAGAATGCTGGACACTCCGGATCATCTGTACATCATGCATACAAAGGAAGCCGAGGTGTTTCCGAACATTCGCGACAAGCTGCTGGCCTTCGCCTCGGGACACGGGTACGAACGGCAGGTGCTGGCGCAGATCCAGGACGGCTACGGCCGGCAGGTGTTCGAAGTGTGCCGGTTCTCGAAAGCGCCGGAGTAGGGCGGGCCTACTTCGACACCAGGGCGATGGTGGTGGCTACGACGCCGAGGTCGCGCTTGTCCATGCCGCCGGGCACCATGGACTTGTCGAGCTGGAAGCTGACGACCGTGTCGGAGCCGCCCAATACGCCGGGGGGCACATCGCGCTTATAGGTGAACTGGCCTTCGGCGGAATAGGTCTCGGGAGCGAGTGTCTGGCCTTCAAGCGAGGCGGACAGCGTGACGGAGGCGTTCTTCTCGATAACCGCGGGGGGAACGGTGAGCAGGAAGCGAAGCGTGGCGCCCTTCTGCGCGGCGCCGTCCGGGGTTCGCAGTTTGACCGAGAACTGTTTGGCGGTCCAGCGCCATGCGCCCGCTTCGACCCCGTAGAACCCATCGACCAATTGCCCGGCGATGCGCGGATCGCCCATGTTCACGGTGGATTGGAGGGGAGCCTTCCTGCAGCCCGAGGGCACGACGGCCAGCGGAGCCAGACAGAGAAGAGCGACCGCCAGCGAGCGGACGGCGCGGTTCGAGAGGGATTTGCGAGTCATCAGTTTCCAATTCTCTCAAATTTCGTGGGGGAACTGGGAATTGCCGGGGTGGCTTGCCTGGCGCCTGGCCGAGTCCTACTTGCCGGCCTTGGCCGCTTTGTAGGCGTCGCGGATTTCCTGGATCTGGCGAGCGTGGGTCTCGACGTGGGTGGCGTAGTCCTCGACCAACTTGTGGAGCGTCTTGGGGCCGAAGGTGCTGTGAGCGCCGGAGCGATCGAAAGCGGTTTCGGGAGCGCCCCGGAGCAGCTCGTAGGTTTCGGCGCGGAGGTGGCGGAGGGTTTCGAGGCACTGTTTGGGCTTGCGCCGGGAGTAATCGAGGTTGGCGGCCCAGAGCTTCTCGTCGAACCAGGTGAGGACAGGGTTCTCCTCGGCAATGACTTGGCGGATGCGGTGGGCGGCTACGATCTCGGAATCGGCAATGTGGCCGGCGATCTGGCGGATGCTCCACTTGCCGGGCGCGGAGACGAAATCCTCTTCGTTGCCGAAGACGCCGGTGAGCGCCAGGGCGATGAGCTCGGGGCCGCGGCGGAAACGTTCGAGTAGGGCGGGGATGTCTGACATGGGTTGAACCGGTACTGGGAATTATATCGCGGCGGGGGAATCGCCTACAATGGTGGGCGAATGGGGGGTGGGCGCATGGCTGGTGGCAGCATGGAGCTGTTCGAAGAACCGGGCGGGTTCGACCGCGGGGGCCTGGCGGCGGGGTTGCGGGAGTTGGCGGAGCGGCGGATTCTGATCGGCGGGAGTTCGTGGAAGTACGAAGGGTGGCTGGGGCAGATCTACTCGCGCGAGCGGTACCTGACGCGCGGACGGTTCTCGAAGCGCGCGTTCGAGGCGGAGTGCCTGCGGGAGTACGCGGAGACCTTTCGCACGGTGTGCGGCGATTTCGCGTTCTACCAGTTCCCCACGGAAGACTTCTGGCGAAACCTGTTCCAGCGGGTGCCGGAGAGTTTTCAGTTCGCTTTCAAAGTGCCGGAACAGATCACCTGCAAAGTGTTTCCGGCGCACGCGCGGTATGGGGCGCAGGGGGGCAGGGAGAATCCATCGTTCCTGGACGCGGGGTTGTTGGAGGCGATGTTCCTGCGGCCGCTGCGGCCATACGCGGCGCGGACGGCGGTGCTGATCTTCGAGTTCGGCGCATTCGCGCGGCGGAGTTTCGCGGAGTTGCACGAGTTCCTGGACCGGCTGGACCCGTTTCTGGGAGCGCTCGCGCCGGAGTTTCGCTACGCGGTGGAGATCCGCAATCCGGAGTATCTGGAGAAGGACTACTTCTCGGTGCTGCGCGCGCGGGGCGTGGCGCACGTCTACAACGCGTGGTCGCGGATGCCGGAGTTGCGGCAGCAGATAGCCATACCGGATTCGGCGACGGCCGGTTTCCAGGTGTGCCGGGCGCTGCTGCGGCGCGGGCGGATGTACGAGGACGCGGTGAAGACGTTTCAACCGTACACGCGCGTGCAGGACCCGAACCCGGAGGCGCGGGATTCGATGCGGATGCTGATCGGGCGGGCGCGGGAGCGGGGGGAGTGGCTGTTTCTGTACGTGAACAACCGGCTGGAGGGGAATGCGCCGGCAACTATTCTGTCGCTGGTGGAGCCGTGAGGGACGCCCCGGAGTTGCCGAGATCGAGCAGGCGATTCGGGCCTTGGACGAAAATGAGTTTGCGCGGATAGCCGAGCGCGCGCATGCCCCGGAGCAGGAGCGCTGGGATGCCGAACTGGATCGGGACGCCAGTAGCGGCAGACTGGATTTTCCGTTCGCGGAAGCGCGGGACCGCAAGCACGGCCGGCTTAGGGATTGGCCGCGATTCTGCACTTCTTAAGCGGCGAGGATCGCGTGGTATACTGTGATTTCCCACCGATAGGGCCCGTAGCTCAGTTGGTTAGAGCGCTACCTTGACACGGTAGAGGTCTGGCGTTCGAGTCGCCACGGGCCCACCACGCTACCAATTGCTCAGCTTCGGCAGCGGATTCCGGAATATCCGGATGCGGCGGTTCCACAGTCAGTCCCGTGGCGGCGAAGGGCCGCGATCCTCCTGAAAGCGTGCGCTTCCGGTCCGTCACTTTGATCACAAGATTCGGATAGCAACAAGCGGCCGGCTCCATTATCGTCAGGACATGCACAGAACCATAGATCCAACGATTTTGTACTTTGGAACGCCAGTCGCATTGATTAGCACATTGAACCCGGATGGCTCTGCGAATCTGGCACCGATGTCCTCCGCGTGGTGGCTGGGTTGGACGTGTATGCTTGGACTGGGGCAGCTTGGGCAGACGTCGGACAACCTGATTCGTACTCGCGAGTGCGTCATCAATCTTCCTTCGGAAGATATGGTGACAAAGGTAGATCGTCTGGCCCTGACTACGGGAAAAGATCCCGTGCCGGAAAAGAAATGCGGGTGGGGATACCGGTTCGAGCCCGACAAATTCGGAGTTTCGGGATTGACGCCAGTAGAATCGCAAGCCGTGAAACCGCCGCGCGTGCTCGAATGTCCGGTGCAAATGGAAGGCATCGTGCACCACTATCGAGAGTTCGGCAAGAACGTGACCGCAAACGTCTTCGAGGTACACATCGTTAAGCTGCATGTGGACGAGGAACTCATTATCGCCAACGGTGAACGCCCGCATATCGACCCGCTTCGCTGGCGGCCGTTGATGATGAGCTTCTGCCGGTTTTTTGGACTGGGCGGTGAGGTGCATACGTCGCGCCTGGCGGAGTCCGGCTTCATGAGATTCGTGTACGCACAACCGGAGACTGGTTCCGTGAGCGACGTCGATCTGTTCCGAACGAGATAGGCGGGCGGTGCGGGATCGCGATTCCCGCCCGGATTGGACGATCTTCCATGGAGTCTTAGCCGCCGGCGTCCCAGGTGCGAGAACGTCAGGTTCCATGTCTCGGCGCTCGAGGCGACAGGCTGTGGTTTGCGCCGGGCGATTTCATTTCCGCATCAGGCGGGGATGGCGGCGAGGGTCGAAACGCAGCTTGCCGTCCTTGGGGCCGCTAAACTGGTTGGCAACTTCGTTGAGCACGGGCAATACCAGCGCGTCGGGGTCGGCGGCGGGTAGCTGCTGTAGCACGCGGTCCGCGGCGTGGCGCAGTTTCCGGTTTACCTCCCGCTTCCATTCCTTGTCGGAGACCGCCGTGGTGATGCCGGTTACCGGGGCGCTGCGCCTGGATCTGCTCATCTGCGTTCCTGTCCCAGTATCGCGCAGGCGGGATTCGCTTTGCGCTCGGTTTCCCGTTGCGACGGTCGGCCAGTCCGTCGTAGTCATCCTCCTGGATACGGTCTTTCCACCGGCGCATCGTTCGGTCCGTCGCCCCGAGGATCTCAGCCGCGGCCCAGCATGTGACCTTCTTGACCATGGCCTTCAGCAGAACGTCTTGAACCTTCGGTTCCTCTCCGAAAAGTGTAATTAGCGCACGACCGGCAGAGGGAGACGCGCGCAGCAATGGTAGATGGCCGCGATGAAGTTCTCAGCCGTTCGGAATCCGAACGAACGATGACTGATTGACTTGATCTTGTTGTTCATACCTTCGACGGCTCCGTTCGACAGCCGGATCGTGGTCCAGGGGAGAATGCCGTCGAGATGGGTTCGCAGCATCCGCGCGAAGTTCTTGAACGGCTCCAGTTTCGATCGCATCGCCGAGCGAATCCACTTGCTCAGATGCTGCTCGGCCCTCCATGGCTGCTTGTAGGTCCAAAACAATTGGAAGGCTTCCTTCAGATACCAGGCGCGGACCAGCGGCGTGTTCCAGCGGACCAGCGTAGAGAGGCGCTCCTGTTGGCTATCTTTGAGGTTCCAGGGGTTCTTCAAGAGCAGCCAGCGCGTCCCCTTGAAGGGCACCCGCTGCTTGGCCGTGAGCCGCCGCCACTGTTCGCGGCGGACCGCATCCACCGCCTCATTGAGATGCTTGACGATGTGAAACCGATCGAACAGGATCTGCGCGTTGGGCGCGTGTTCCCGTACCAGCTTGGCGTATGTCGCCCACATATCCATGCACACCACCCGCAGTGTCCGGCAGCGCCGAGGGCCCATTTCCTGGGTGAAAAACGGCCTCACCGTCTCTTCGATCCGGTCGTCGCCGACCCACAGCAGAACCCGCCGTTCCAGATCGTAGACCACCGTGAGATAAACCTGACCCTTCCGGCGACTCACTTCGTCGATGCCAATCACGTGGACTGGTGGGCGCTTCCGGTGGCGCAGGCCGTAAGCCACGGCGCGCTTCACTATCGTGGCCACGCTCTTCCAGTTCAGCCCGTAGTGGCGCGCCGTGCCCTGCCAACTCAACTCGCGCGCCAGCACGGCCACGGCGTTGGACAGCGCCATGGTCACGCGCGCCCACGGTTCGGCCCACGGGAAGTCCTCCACCCGAACCCCGCACCGGGGACACTCCACGCGACGCGGGCGGTAGCGCAGTTTCAAGGGAAGAGTCCGCATCGACAGATCGCGCCATTCCCGTTCTGGCCGCACGCTGTGCACTTGCCGACATCGATGACGGCACACTCCACAACGCAACAGACGATGGCCGAGATGGTCGAGGTAAATCACCATCGCGCCTTCTCGTTCCACCACCTTAGTCACAGTATGGACTTTCAATCGCAGTTGCTTTCTGATAAATGTCTGGATGAGCACCTTGAATCCGATCCCTTCGTTGTTGGGCCTGAAGAACACAACAACGAGATCGGCCAGAGGTGCTCATTTCACCACGCCCCACCTGCAACTTCATGCATCCGCGGAGCTTCGACCTCAATTACACTTTTCGGAGAGGAACCGAACCTTCATCATCCGCTCCACCTAGGCGGCCGGGTACTGCTGGGTTTCGTCCACTTCCCAGCATCTCCCGTTCCGAACAAAGCGGACAGATCACGTGTGAATTCGACCGGACGGCTCACATACTAGCGACACCCCTGGGAATTCCCACCGGGCGAATTCCCCATAGACCGTGGCAAATCGGTGGAGTACACTCGACTACGTTTGCGTAAACCTTGTTTGAGATAGTAAGAGTTTAAGCTAGAAAAAAGATTTTCGTGGGACAGCTATTGAATAGTGTTCGACCGATGCAGCGATTCATCCTGCTATTGGTCCTTGCATGTGCGGTGGTCCTTCCAGCGGCCCAGGCGCAGACCTGCACGGGTGGCAGCCTGTGAATACCTCTTGATCAGTTGCTAAGGACGGAGATCGACGAGCGGATACAGTCTGTGACGGAATCCGAGGCGCTTGCCGTGGTCGAATCGTCTCCTCAGCTCTACCAGTCGATGCCCAGGAGTGACGCGATCCGCGAGGCCTCGGAAGATCTCCGGCGGCATCGCCGGAGCCAACGGCGGGCCGCGTTCCTGGAGGAGTTGCGCGGCAGGTACCACTATCGCGTCTTTCTAGACCGGCCGCGATTGAAGCAGCCGATCGCCGGCGGCTTGACCGTTGGCCGAGCGAGCGCGCAAGTCTCCATTGTTGAGTTCTTGGATTTTCAGTGCCCGTTCTGCTCAGGGATGAGCGCAGTCCTTGATCGTATACTTCGTGAGTATCCTGACGATGTGCGCCTCACCTTCAAGAACTTCCCTCTTTCAATTCACCCCCAAGCCGCGCCTGCCGCGGAGGCGGCGCTCTGCGCAGGAGAGCAGAATAGGTTTTGGGAGATGTATAAGCTGATCTTTGCCCAGCGTGACTTGGTCAGTGCTGGACGGTTTGGGGAGTTGGCTGCCCGGGCCGGGCTCGATGTCGCCGCATTTAAGACGTGCGCGGAATCCGGCCGGCAGGAGAAGGCTTGGCAGTCCGACAAGTCGGAAGGCTCCGCTATCGGGGTCTTCAGCACGCCTACCGTATTTATAAATGGGCGGATGATCTCTGGCGCAAGATCCTACGAGGCGATAAAGAAAATCGTGGACGAAGAGATCCGAGACGGTACTGACCGGGCGGCTGCGAAGATTCAGTAACTGAGCTTTGGCGGCAGAAGTCGTACTAGCGGTCCACCGGTTGCGTCGAAACATTACGGCAATCATGATCAAAAGAGAGTCGGCGTACGCCGCGCGCGGGAGTGGAAGGAGCGATTTCTGGCCGCGCCAAGACGAACCCGGTAGCGGAGATGCCTCGGGAAATTCGGGCGTTTTACCAATCAGGATACTGCCACACCGGCCAATCCCGTTCCATGTCATTCACTGGCTCTTTGGTGGGCCGCGCTCACGCGTGTCTACGTGGCAGTCTTGATCGTCGCTGGGGCGTTCCACCGAGCACGCAACAGATTCGTCGAATCCGGCGGAGTGGTTTTCTCCCAAAAGGCCGGCATTCGGGTGCGCTGGGCGCCAACCCATATGCCCAAAAGAGCTGCCGCAGAGCTCTGGATTCCACCTGGGCTATTGGCCGAGGCAGCGGAGCCGCGACAGCTCCAGCCCGCTGCAACTACGGGAGACCCGTACCCGGTACGACTCCGTACCGTCAGATACTGGCGGCTCAAATCGCCGCAAGAACCAAAGCTTCGGTGTCTTAAGTCCTTTCAGGATGCACCATTTACTTGGAAGGGCGTCGCCTCCTTGACGGCACAGCATCCAGCCTCGATCGGTCCAGTGTCTCACGGGCTGGTGCGAAATCCGGCCGGATGCGTAACGCCGTCTCAAACTCGGTGATCGCATCGGGTAACCGTCCGGGTGTCGCGGCCAGCGCGTTCCCCAAGTTCAGGTGCGCCTGTAGGTAATCTGGCTGAATGCGGAGCGCGGCCTGGTACTCGGCAATCGCGTCAGGTAGCCGGCCGGGTATCCGGGCTAGCGCGTTGCCAAGGTTGTTGTGTGCACTGACATAACCGGGACGGAGCTGCAAGGCCGCCTGGTATTAGGCTATCGAGTCCGCCAGACGTCCCGGCGTCCGCGCAAGGGCATTCGCCAGATTGTAGTGAGCCTATGCGTAGCCAGGCTGAATCCGAAGCGCCGCTTGAAACTCAGTGACTGCCTCCGCCAAGCGGCCCGTCATTTGGGCAAGGACGGTCCCTAAGTCGTTGTGCGTTTGCGCATAGTCCGGCCTGATTCCCAATGCATCCCGATACTAAGCAACTGCTTCCAGTTGGCGGCCCGGCATGTCGGCCAGAATCGCCGCGAGGTTCAGGTGCGCTTGTACGTGGTTGGGTCTGATGCGTATTGCCGCTTCGCATTCTGCAATCGCCTCCATTTGCCGCCCGGGTCTCGCTGAGAGGATGAAGCACATATTGGCATGTGCCATGAAAGCCTCGAGATTTAGGGCGAGCGTCTCGCGGTACAGGGTTTCCTCATCTCGATAGGTGGCGCTTTGCTTCATCGTCAACCGCAGGAGAATGACGAGCAAGAGAATGTTCACGAAAACAGAGAGGTGTTTTCCTACCCGGACCCGTTCGGCTGCCACTGTGATCGCCCATGCCCCCGGAACGATGACGGCCAGGCTGGCCAGGTACTGGAAATGGCCGGCGACCCAGGAAAAGACAAATGGATAGACATTCAGAAAGCCAAGAACCGGGAACAGTGTTCCCGAGAAGATCAGAAAGGCGGCCAGGGGTCCCCGGTGCCGCCGAGCCGCAATCACGAACGTTGCGCACACAGCGGCAGCACCTGCAGGAAACGAATACTCCCACCAGCGACCCGGATCTATGGTCCACCGTGGATAAGTGAACATCAGATTCGCCGGCCAGCCGATTTTACCCAGATAGAACCACAGCGCGCGGCCGGCCAGCAGAATGCGCTGTAAGAGCGTAAGGTCAAAGTCGCTGCCTTGCGCGCCGATAAACCGGCGTTCCACCCAGGCGGTTACAAGCCCCATGGATATTCCAAGTGGAAACCACCACAACAACGGCAGCACATCGCGTTTCCAATCCAACTTTCCGCGGCGCCACCAGATGATCACAAGCAGAGCAGCCGGCAGCGTTGCCGTCACCGACTTCGTCAATAACGCAAGGACGAACAGTACCATAGCGAGGCAATACTGCCATCGCCGGCGAGTCTCATCGAAATGCAAGAAAGCAAGGCCCGCCGCCAAATAGAACACGGCGGATAACGTACTCTTCTGCTCCGAAACCCACGCCACGGCCTCGACGCAGACGGGGTGGAGTGCAAATACCATGCCGGCCAGCCAGGCACCCCGTAAAGACAACCTGCGAGCGATGAGAAAGACCAGGAATGCCGACGTCGCGTGAAGTACGATGTTTACCAGGTGATAACCCAGCACGGCCTCACCCCAAAGCCGATGTTCCACCCAGAAAGCGCTGTGGAGGAGGGGATAATACTGTTGGGTTGCGCCTAATTCGAACCAGATACGCCATAGCCCATGGACGGACTGCAGGGCCTGACTAGTGACGTGGCCGCGGTCGTCCCAAAGGAACTT
Organism: uncultured Solibacteraceae bacterium; assembly: GCA_963807205.1. GTDB lineage: Bacteria > Acidobacteriota > Terriglobia > Bryobacterales > Bryobacteraceae > CAWCVR01. The sequence continues at coordinate 180,500 of CAWEAQ010000001.1, forward strand.
CCCCTCCAACGCGGGCCAATAAGCAACTAAGGTAACCGTCAGCATTACGAGCGGGCTGCCATAGCGAAGGAAGCGGATCCGAAGTGCGCTCATCGGTGGGGCTTGCTCCGGTCTTTTCACGTTGTCCCGCCCCGTCTTTCCACGCACCGACAGAACTGTCGTTTTCGCTTTCTTTGCCACTGATGACCTTGCGTTGCCGCAATATTGACTCAGTCTAACATCTGGTGTCAACCGGATGATGTGGGGTCGTTTGCGGGGAACAACCGATGCCATATCAGGAGTAAGCAGTGACGTCGGGCGAGTTTGGCCGCCCATTCCCGGTGCGCGGCCGGCGGGAGTTCGCGGACGTCGCGCAACGTTCGGATGCTTCGGCGGTGAAGAATCGCGTTTAGCGCATGCTGATGGCGCCGGTGGCCGTGAAGGTTCCCGAGAATACGGCGGGGGTCGAACCGGGTTTGCTGGGATTCGCCGGGTTTGCCACGAAAGCCTGGTAACACACGACGAGCGAGCCGCTGAAGGCTCCATTCCAGAAACCGACGCCGGTATTGTAGTTCGTGATCGTGATGCGCAGTTCCGCGCTCGTGACCGGCAATTCCTCAGGCGCGCCCTGGGAGGACTGGGTTAGGGTGGGCAATCCGATGGCCGTGCTGAAGGAGTTGACCACTAGCCGTCTGATCTAAATCAGATCTTAATGAATGTAGCAGGATTTTGCGGGTTTCAGGCAGCCTTTATCCGCGGGAAAGCCTGATAGATCAGTTCATCGAGTTGTGCATCCAGGCGATCCAGAGAGGCGCGGAGCGGGAACGGCAAGACGGCATCGTTGCCGGTGAACATCGCCACGGCGGGTCGGAAGACCCTCGCCTCCAGACGCGAGAACAGCCGCGCGACCTTCCAGCCGTAGGGTGTGACGAAATAGCGGTGGGTGCGGGGCGGCCGGAAAATGAGGCCCTTGAGCCGCAGACGGCGCAGGTCGTAGGTCATCTGAGCGCCGGTGTATTCGGCGATGGTAACGCCGAGAAGGTCGGCGACCAGGCCGCGCAGGTCGCGATTATGGAAGCCGTCGATCAAGTGCTGAAACAGGGTCAAGGCCAGGAGCAACGCCATGACTCGGGGTTGGCCGAACTTCAGTGCCGGCGCCTTCTCACCGCTTTCGGTAACGGTCGGTTGCACCACGCGTTGGATGCTGTCGCCGCTCAAGCCGCTGTTATGGCTGACGCGTTCGACATCCAGCAAGCGCCGGTTGATCTCACGGCCGATCTTTTGTAGATAGGGCAGGTTGGATAACCCCTTGTTCACATCGAAGTCCTTCGGGTTGCGGAAGGTCCCCTCCGTCCGGCAACCGCGGCCTTCTTTGAAATACTGCTTCAGATCGAAGTTCTTGTAGTTGATATGCAGGCTCGGATGTACGCCGTCCTGAATCACGCGCGTGCGGAATTCTCCGGGTGTTTTCTTGGTCACCACCCGATCGAACACCAACTGCACCCGGTCCGGCCGGCCCAGATCCAGGTTGTCGCGGATAATTTCTTCGAAGAACTCGCGCCCCCGTAGGGGCCGATCGAAGATTTGCGTAAGGCTCACTTCCATCTGCCAGATGGATAAGTTCCAATCGAAGCCGGCCTCTCGATCTTCCCCCCGCAACGGCAACGGAACCCGCGCCAGCCATTTTCGGAACACCCGATCGATGTCCTCCGGCCCCAGCGAATCGCAGATCTGCTGCAACCGTTCCGGCTCGGCGCACGATAAGAAGCCATTATCCAGGGCCTCATAGGCGATCCCCTTCCTCTCCAGTTGGCGCTTGGCCCATTCGTGCCCGTTCAGACACAGCTTGGTGGACCAGGGCGCGTAGCTGCACACTTTGAGGAACAGCGGGCCGAATTCGGCATCGTCAATGTAGAAGTAGTAGTGATTGACGTAGACCGTCTTATCGCGCGTGAACCGGAACTGCCCGTCGATCTTCTTGCCTTGGAAGGCCTGCGCCTTCTCCTGCGCCACGCCCACGAAAACCACCCCGTCGCGGGTCCCACGCCTCCGCCGGAAATCGTTGGCGACGTCATCCTTACGTTCTTTGTGGTCGAACCGATAGAGGGGAATGCGCTCCCGTTCCGCCATTGTCTTCACGGCCTCGCGGAACTTCTCCGTCACCTGCCCCAGCACGGCCGGCGAAGGAATGGGTTTGCCCAGTTGCTCCCGCATAAAGGTCACCAACCCGCCCGACGTTGCCAGCGGTCCGATGTAACCGTTCAGGTACAACCGGTCCAGGCATTCCACTTCCAACGTCACATGTCCATCCAGCAGTTCCGGGATGCTCGCCATGTCCTCGATTTTATGCCCGGACCCGCGTTGCGTTCTTGGCGTCTTGGCGGCTTGGCGAGAGACTATAGAAAGCCGCCATGACGGAAAATGCCATCGCCAAAGAGATCGTGGACGCCGCCTTTCGCGTCCACACCACCCTCGGACCGGGCTTACTGGAATCGGTCTACCACGCCGTGCTCGCCTATGAGCTCGCTCAGCGTGGACTCCGAACGGTCAGCCAGCAGGCAATCCCGGTGGTCTACGGAACGATTCGGATCGACATCGGGTTTCGCGCGGACCTGATTGTCGAGGATCGGGTGATCGTCGAGATCAAGTCGGTCGAGGTCCTCGCGCCGGTCCACCGGAAGCAACTTCTGACGTATCTGCGGTTGGCCGACAAGCGGCTTGGCCTGCTGATCAACTTCAACGCGGCGCTGATCAAGGACGGCATTTCCCGGATCGTCAATGGACTGGAAGAAGAGTCTCACGCGAAGCCGCAAGGACGCCAAGAAGACCAGTGAAGCCACGGGGTTTAGCGTCTTGTCGGTTTGAGGTCGAAGACCTCGCTAGCGTATTGCCGGCCATCTGAGCGTTGTCAAAATAGAGCAGGAATGAGGGGAATGCGTCGCTGCCATTGTTGCTGAAGGTGAACCCGCCGCCGTACCCACCGCTGCCATTGCTGGTGAAAGACCCGCTCATGATGCCGCTCTCCGAGCCGTCGCTAGGGACCAACGGGCCCGGGCCGAGCTCAACCTGCGAGACCCATTTGCCGGCCGCGGCGACGGTAGCCTGCGCAAAGGAGCCGACGTAGTTGGCGGTGACCGTCACGACTTGAGGCGTCGAAGTTGCGGGAAGCGTGGCCTGGAAGGTCGCCGAGATGCCGCCCGCGGGGATCATCACGGTGGCCGGAAGCTGGAAAGCCGCGTTCGAGGAGACCAGCGTCACCAGGGCGCCGGCGAGCGTTGGAGAGGTCAACGTGACCGTGCCGGTATAGGTGCCGGGGACAATGGTACCTGAGCTATGCGCCCCTGCGGCATGCGGTATGAGGGCGGAAGCGTAGTGTACCATTTGGGGACCCCGTAAAGATCGGGGTAAAACAGAAGTTTGCGAAATTGGCGCTTCGCAAAACCGACCCCAAGGAGGTCACCCAAATGGTTACCGACAGAAAAAAGGATAGCGATAAAACCCCCGTAAAACAAGGCCCGGCCAGGGTCTCATCGGAACCCAATAAAATCAATGCTTCCACGCCCTACGACTTCAATGGGAAGAATCTGACTCCCTACGGCGGACTGCTGCCGGTGATCACCATGCTGGAAAAACTCGACTTCCAGACCCTGGTGGAACAGACGGTGACCTCGAAGCGCATTCCCCGTGCCCTGGACCTGTACCGGTTCGTGTTGGGAATCGTGTTGGGGCTCTACATCGGTTTCCCGCGCCTGAACCAGTTGCGCTTCATCGCTCGCGACCCGATTCTGACGGGCATTCTCAAAGTCACCAAGCTGCCGGTGCAATCCACCTTCTGGAGATTCGTGAACGCGCTGCACCTCAATGTCTCCCGGCAGATTCTGACCATTATGCGAATCATGCGCGAACGAGTCTGGGCGGCGGCCAATGTGAAACTGGCGGTCGTCACCATCGACACCGACACGACCGTGCACACGCTGTATGGCCAACAGATGGGCGGACGCAAGAGCTACAACCCCAAGAACAAAGGCAAGAAGAGCTACCAACCGATGCTGACGTTCATCCACGAGACGCGGGAGTATATCTGGGGGGAATTGCGCAACGGCGATCGGCCCACCGGCAAACAGATAGGCGATCACATTCGGGATGTGTGCGCGGCGCTGCCGCCGTGCGTGAAGCAGATTTACGGCCGGGCCGATTCCGGGTTCTACTGCCGGCAAGCAGTCGAGGCTTACGAAGAATGCACTGCCCGGTTCGTGATCTCAGCACGCAAGACGTCGCGACTGGTCGAGTTGCTACGCCAAGCCGAGTGGAAGCCGTCGAAGAAGACGGATGCCAGGTGGGAGTGTGAATTCAGCTATCAGCCGGACGGGTGGAAGAAGAAATACCGGTTCGTGGCTCTGCGCTATGAAAAAACGCGTGAGGAGGTCGAGGCGGAGAAGACCGAGCAGTACCAGTTGTTCGAGACCAGCCAGTACAAGTACCGGGTCTTCGTGACCGACTTCGGCGATCCCATCTACTTCGTGGTCTGGTTTTACAACCAGCGCGGCGGCGCGGAAAACCTGATCAAGGAGGCGAACAACGATGCCGGACTGGCGGCGCACCCCTCAGGCCGCTTCGATGTGAACGGGAATCATTTCCAGTTGGCGATGCTGGCCTACAACCTGAACTGCTGGCTGATGCTGTTCAACCGCGAACCGCAGGCCGACGCCACGGCGCTACAACACACGACGCTGGCGACCGCGCGACTGCGCTTCCTGTTCGTGGCCGCCAAGATCTGGCGCCACGCCGGGCGCACCGGGGTGAGCTACAGCGATCACTACGAGGAGAAGGGCGTGTTCGAGCGACTGATGGACCGCCTGCGAAAGATCGCGCCGCGCGGAGCAGGCTACGCGCCGGTCATGCTGCCGGCATTGCGCTGATTGCACGCCCCCGCAGGCCCTTCGGCTGGTGTGCATAGAAAATTATGCGCGGCCGACAAGCGCAACGAAGTAAGAGACTTCGGCGCGGGGTTTGGCGAGAACGGACTCTCAGGAGGGCGATGCAACAGCAAAAACCGAACTGACTCACTCAACTACGGGCGGCATCAGCCGAGCGAAACCGGCGCTCGGAACACCGGAGCTGTGCATAATTCAGGTGGTAGTGAAGGTGAGCGACTTCACGGCGGACCCGGGGCAGGTGGTGGCGGATTGAATCTGGAGGGTAACTTGCGTCTGGCTCGACCCGGCGGCCGATGTCAGCACCAGCGGCACGCCCGTGCCCGAGCACGCTACGATGGACGCCGGGATCTGCACGTTCACCTGAACCAGGCCGGCCACCAGGCCGGGCGATCCGCCGGCGTACCAGACCTTCGCCGTCTGCCCGCCGATGGTCGCCGATATCGCGCTTGCGGGCTGCGGCGCGGGGTTGGGATCGAGCACGCCGTCTGTGCCCGCCGGCGTGGTGACTCCCTCGCCGGTGCCGAATACCATGATGACATCGCCGAGAATGGCCGGATTGGTGACCGAATTCAGACCATAGTTCTGGTTCAGAATAGCCCCTGCGCCCGTTCCAGCGGCATTGGCTGTGAACACGCCGAGGGCGCTCGCCGCCATGCCCACCGCCAGCACATTGGATTTCGCCGCCAGATACACCACCTGGACGCTGGCGCTGGCGCTCCCGGAAACGCCGTAGGGAACCACCGCGCCGATCTGGGTGGCGGAAACGTAGAGCAGCGGCGCGGCAATTCCGTTGAAGGTGACCTGCACGCCGGAGAGAGTGGTGCCGTAGCGGTCCGTGGGTTGTTGGGTGGCGAGCGTGGCCGGCCCCATTCCGCTGCCGAACAGGGCAACGATCTCTCCAGGCGCAACCGATCCGGAGGCGTAACTCGCCGCATTGACAACACCGGTTACCAGCGGTGCGGCCACGGCGGCCTCCACTCCCAGGAACAGGACGGGGAAGGCCAACAGGACGCTGAGTTTCTGTGTCGAGGTCATAAGGCGGACGATTCTCCTCTGAGGTAGGCTTTTCTGAAACTCGGGCCGCTCGCTGACGCTCGCGGTTCCGGGTCTGACGCCATGGCAGGCGCCAGAGCGGAGTCGGCTGGATCGGGTTCGCCGCGGGCCGCATCGGTGCAGCGTATGTGTGAATATGCGTATCGGCCAATCCGGCGGCGACTTGAACGCGCGAGTGACAAAGTGAGCGGCGCTTCGTCGATTCCCCGCCACCGTTCGTCCGGGCGGGCGCGCATTTCGTCGAGAGGCGCGCGTGGGGCGCGCGCAAGCGGCTATACTTAGATTTCTCCCCATGCGGTATTTGCCGTTGATTCTGAAAAACTGTTGGCGCAACCGCCGGCGGACGGTGCTGACCATAGCCAGCATCGGCGTTTCCATGTGTCTGATGGGCGTGATGGCTTCCATGTATCACGCCTTCTACATGGGCGCGCCGGCGCCGGACGAGGCGGTGCGGCTGGTGGTGCGCAACCGCATCTCAATTGCGGTGGCCCTGCCGCTTTCCTACCGCGACCGCATCCAGAAGGTCCCCGGCGTGCGCGACGTCATGTACGCCAACTGGTTTCAGGGCGTATACAAGGACGCGCGCAATCCCAAGAACATGTTCTCGCGCTTCGCCGTGGATGCCGAAGAACTGTTTCGGGTTTACGGCGAGTTCCAGCTTCCGGAGGAGCAGAAGAAAGCGTTTCTGCGGGAGCGCACGGCTTGCGTGATCGGGCGCGACGTGGCGGACGGGCTGAATATCAAGCTGGGCGACCGGCTCCCCATCAAGGGCGACATCTTTCCGGGCGATTACGAGTTCACCGTGCGCGGCATCTTCGACAGCCCGCGATCGAGCCAGGTGATGTACTTCAACCGCGAGTACCTGGAGCAATCGATGTCGGAGCGGCGGCGCGGGTTCGTGGGCATGTACTATGTGCGCATCGACGATCCGGAGCACTCGGCGAGCGTGGCCCGCGCCATCGACGACGAGTTTCATAACTCCACCGCCCAGACCAAGTCGGAAAGCGAGCAGGCATTTACGGTGGGGTTCCTTTCGCTGCTGGGCAACGTGAAGATGTTCCTGATCGCCATTTCGGCGGCGGTGGTGTTCACGGTGCTGCTGGTTTCGGCCAACACCATGGCGATGTCGGTGCGCGAGCGGGTGCGCGAGATCGGCGTGCTCAAAACCCTGGGCTTCACGCCGGGGGCGGTGCTGGGGCTGGTGCTGGGAGAAGCCTGCGCTATCTCGGTGGCGGGCGGGCTGATCGGGTATCTCATCTCTACGCTGCTGATGCAGATGGTGGCCAAGAGTCCGTTCGGCGGTTTTTTGCCGACGTTGCCGCTGATCGAGATTCCGGTGATGGCGGCTTGCATTGGGATTGCGGCGGTGATTGGCGTGCTTAGCTCGCTGGTGCCGGCCACGGGAGCCTCGCGCCTTTCGATTGTGGAGGCGCTGCGGAGCACGGACTGAGCCATGAAGATCCCCATCGCTTACAACCTGCGGAATCTGGTGGTGCGGAAGACCACCACGCTGATGACGGCGCTCGGCATCGCGCTGACGGTGGCCACGCTGCTGGCGATCCTGGCGCTGGTCAACGGGCTGCGCGTAACGCTTTCGGCGTCGGGCGATCCGCTGCGCATCATCGTGCTGCGGCAGGGCGCCGATTCGGAGCTGGTGAGCAATTTCGTGCGCGCGCAGTTTCAGGACCTGAAGTTCAAACAGGGCATCGCCACCGGGGCGGATGGCCAGCCGCTGGCTTCGCTCGAAATGGTGACCATCGCCAATCTGGGGGCGGTGGAGGATTCCGAAGTCAACGTCAACCTGCGCGCGCTGTTGGAAGTGGGGCGCGCGATGCGGCCCGGCGTCCATATTATTAAGGGCCGCTGGTACCGGCCGGGACAGCGCGAAGTGGTGGTGGGCAAGCTGCTGGCCTTGCAGCACGAGGGCGCGCACATCGGCAAGAAGATACGCCTGGGCCGCGGCGATTGGGAGTGCGTGGGCATTATGGACGCTGGCGGGGGCGCCACGGATAGCGAAATCTGGGGCGACCTGAACCAGATATCGAGCGACCTGCAGCGCATCGAAACTCTCAGCTCGGCCACGGTGAAAGCCACCGACGCGGTCACCGCCAAGGCGCTGGTGAACGACATCAACAACGACCAGCGGCTGAACATGACCGCCGTCAGCGAACAGGATTACTACGACCGGCAGACGAGTTCGGGCACGCCGATACGCGACGTGGGCGTCTTCGTGGCCATCATCATGGCCGTGGGCAGCAGTTTCGCCGCCATGAACACCATGTACGCGGCGGTGGCGCGGCGCTCGCGCGAGATTGGAACGCTGCGCGTGCTGGGGTTCTCGCCGGGCAGCATCATGCTGAGTTTCTTTTTGGAATCGGTAATGCTCTCGCTGCTGGGAGGCGTGCTGGGATGCCTGCTGGCGCTGCCGCTGAACGGCCTCACCACGCAGGTGGGCGCGAACTTTGCGACCATGGCATTCGCGTTTCAGGTGACGCCCAGCACAATGGCGGTGGGCCTGGTGTTCGCCGTGATTCTGGGAGCGGTGGGCGGCCTCCTGCCGGCGCGTATGGCCGCGCGAAAGGAGATTCTCACCGCCCTTCGGGCCGTTTGACATCGTTATGGACGCGGAACTCAAGAACCTGCAAATCGACCGTTCCAGCCGGCGTTCGGCCAAAGGGCCGTCCCTGGCGGCCTGGATCTGGATGGGCGTCATCCTGCTGGCGTTGGTGGGCGGCTACTTCCTTCTGGACAGCAAGCTGAACCAGGTGCCCGAAGTTGCGACGGTGCGCGTGCAGGCCATCAGCGAAGCGGCGGCGCCGGAGGGCGTGGTGCTCAACGCCACCGGCTACATCGTAGCGGCGCACAAGATCGAACTGGCGGCGAAGGTGATCGGCAAGGTGAACTGGATCGGCGTGGATAAGGGCGACCAAGTGCGCGAAGGGCAGGTGCTGGTGCGCCTGGAAGACGACGAGTATCAAGCCCAGTTAACGCAGGCGAAGGGCCAGCTTGCCAACCTGCAGGCCAAACTGGACGAAGCCACCCACGGGTCGCGGCCGGAGGAAATCGCGCAGGCCATGGCCAACTTGAACTCGGCCAAGGCCGACAGGGACAACGCCCGCGTCAGCGTGGAGCGCGCGCGCAAGTTGGTTGGCGAGAAGCTCACGGCGCAGCAGGCCGTGGACGATGCCGAAGCGCGCTACGACGGCGCGGTGCACAAAGTGGATTCGCTGCAGAAGGCTTACGACCTGGTGCGCATTGGGCCGCGGCAGGAAGAGATCGATTCGCTGCGCGGCGCGGTGGAGCAGGCCCGCGGGGCGCTGAACTACGCCGAGACGAACCTGGCCAACACCATCATCCGAGCGCCCATCACCGGTACCATTCTGGAACGCGCTGTGGAGAAAGGCGAGTTCGTCACCACCAGTTTCGTGGGCGACCGCGGGGCCAAGGGTTACGTGGTTTCGATCGCCGACCTCAACGACCTGGAAGTGGAACTGGACATCGCGCAGAACGATTTCGCGAAACTCCACGCGGCGCAGCGGGGCACCGTGACCACGGACGCTTTCCCGGACCGCAAGTACGAGGGATTCATCAAGGAGATTTCGCCCGAAGCCAACCGGCAGAAGGCGACGGTGCAGATTAAGGTGAAGGTGGTGAAGCCCGACAGTTACCTGCGGCCGGAGATGAACGCGTCGGTGGCGTTCCTTTCGGACGCCAAGCCGGAGCGCGCCGCCGCCGGCGCCCCGCCGCCGAAGCCGGTAGTGATGATTCCGGCCACGGCCGTGCACGATGGCGCGGTATTCGTGCTGCTGGATGGGCGCGCGGTGCGCCGCCAGGTGAAGACTGGCGCCACCAGCGGGACCAGCGTGCGCGTGGAAGACGGCCTGATCGGCGGCGAGGACCTGGTCCCCAACCCGCCCGCCGGGTTGAAAGACGGCGACAAGATCCGCCAGAAGGTTTGAACCATGAGCGAAACCATAATCCAGACCCGCAACCTGACGAAGGAGTTTCGCCGCGACGAGTTTCACATTATCGCGCTGAAGGACGTGTCGCTGAGCGTGCAGAAGGGCGAATTCGTGGCGCTGATGGGGCCGTCGGGCTCCGGCAAGAGCACGCTGCTGCACCTGGTGGCGGCCATGGACCGGCCGACCGCGGGTGACATCAGCGTGCTGGGCCACAACCTGACGGAGTTGAACGACCGCCAGATCGCGCACTGGCGCAACGAGCACGTGGGGTTCATTTTCCAGCAGTTCAACCTGATCCCGGTGCTGACCGCGCTGGAGAACGTCGAGTTGCCGCTAAAACTCACCAATCTGAAGAAGGCCGAACGGTTGGAGCACGCCGCCACGGCGCTGAAGCTGGTGGGCCTGGGCGACCGGTTGAAGCATTTTCCGCGGCAGCTTTCGGGCGGCCAGGAACAGCGGGTGGCCATGGCGCGGGCTATCGTGACCGACCCGGCCTTGATCCTGGCGGACGAGCCTACGGGCAACCTGGACGCCGGATCGGCGCAGGAAGTACTTACGATACTTTCGAGGCTGAATAAGGAGTACGGGAAGACCATCGTGATGGTGACGCACGACCCGCACGCGGCGCAATTCGCGAGCAGAACCTGCCATTTGGAGAAGGGCGAGTTACTGAACGGGAATGGGGCGAAGTAAGTGGGCGGATTGTGCGGGCCGGCCACTGGGACAATAGCCGCGGGCCAATGAAGCCGACTGATGGGAATTCCGGTAATGCAGAGCTTGCGGTGAACTCTGCGCTGCCCGGGCGCCGCCTTGGTGTGATATTGGCCGCGCTGGCCGTTCTGCTAGCTATCGCCGGCGGCCTCTCGGTGGCGCGCTATCTCCTGACACGTTTCATGCCGTGGGACGACGAGGGGCACATGCTCTTGTCGCTCGCCCACTATATCAAGGACGGCCAGCTTTACACGCGGACCTTCAGCCAGTTCGGTCCAGCCTATTTCTATGCCCAGGGGCTTTTCTTCCAGGTTCTTCACTTACCGGAAACTCACGACATGGGGCGGCTTGTAACCCTGATCTACTGGGTGGCGTCGAGCCTGCTCGCGGCTGTCTTCGTATACCGCTTCTCCAGGAGCATTTTTCTGGCGTGCGCCGCCGGACTTTGCTGCATGCTCGCCGGCTCGGTGATCACCAACGAGCCGGGGCACCCGGAGCAATTGCTGCTGCTGCTCTTCATGGCGGCCGCCTGCCTGGCCGCGCACCCGCTGTCCGGCAGAAGTTATCCGCATCTGCTCCTACTGGGCGCGGTAGGCGCGGCAATGTCGTTCACGAAAATTAACATTGGCGTGTTCTTCATCGCGGGATTGGCGCACACACTGGTTTGCCTGTTTCCTTCCGGCCGCGTTCGTTCAGTAGGACTTGGGTTGACAATGATTTACGCGGCGGCCGCTCCCTGGCTGTTGATGCACGCAACTTTCCATCGCGGCTTTCGCGGTTACTTCATCCTGGCGACGGCGAGCGGGATCGTCACGTTCGCGCGCGGCGCCATGCTCCGGCCCCGAAGCCGCATTCCGGTGCGGGCGGCTCTGTGGTGCGGCGGCGGTCTGTTGGGGGGAACCGGGCTGATTGTGATGGCCACGTCGCTGCAGGGCATGTCGCTGAGGACGCTGGTGCTGGGGATCCTTCTGAACCCGATGCATCATCCCGGCCTCTTCTTCGTCGCTCCGGGCCTCAGCCGATTCGACCTGGCCGCCTGCGCTATTCTGACCGTGGTGGTAACCTGCTTGCGGCCGGCGGGACGCGGGTTGCGTGGGCCGCGCCCGCTCGCCGCGCTGAAGTGCGTCGTGGGGATTGGCGCGATTCCGTTGGCGCTGTCTCACCAGATCCAATGGATTCTGCCGCTGCTCCCTCTGAGCCTGCTTTCGCCGCCGGGCTCGGAACGCGATGCCGCTGGACACTTTCCCGGGTTGTTCATAACTCTAATGGCGGTAACTCAGTTCCTGGGAACGTATCCGGTGGCTGGCAACCAGTTGGGAATAGTCGCTTGTCCAATGCTGCTTTGGGCCTTCCTCTGCATAGCCGATGGGATTGCCGGGTTAGGGGAATCCCCGCGCTGGTTCCTCGGGGAATTCGGGAAGGGACTGCGGTTGGACGCGGCGATCGGCGTTGCGATTTTGTTTGCGGCCGCCGGATCCAGCATTAGCACCGCAGCCGGCATTCCTTTTCCCCCAGCGTCCAGCGGGTTGAGAGGGTCGGAATGGCTGCACCTGCCGGTGGAGCAAGCGGCCCGCTTTGAGTCCATATCCCGGGAGGTGGGCGCAAACTGCGGCACCCTGTTCACCGCGCCGGGCATGGGTAGTTTCAATCTGTGGTCCGGAGTTCCCACACCCAACGGATGGAATTTGGGGCCTTGGATGAAGGGCTTTGACGCGGAGCGGCAGGCCGAGATTCTGGATCTTATGAAGAGGGATTCGCGGACCTGCGCCATCCTCAACCGCGATATGGTGCGGTTCTGGGGCCCGGACGAAGCCGCGTTGGCTGCCTTGCCTCTGGCGCACTACGTGATGACCGACATGCCCAAAGTGGGCGATTTCGGCGAGTACGAGGTACGCGTCCATCCCCAGCGGAGCGCGCCATGGTTGCGAACGCCCTGAACCGCTCGCGGCGGCTTTGCGGCGGGTAGGAGCAGCGCGCGGACACGGCGCGGGCGATTGTGACCAGCCCGGCCTTATGATGACACCCGACCCGCGCCTGGTGCAGTTATCCACGACGACTTGCCATTTGGGAAAGGGTGAGCGAAGACGCGTTCATTGGATAAACTGGGAAGGCAAGACTCCTCGGTCTTGGGTCTTTTGGGGCTTGGCGCCAATCCCGCCCTACTGGGCAGAAGGACGGCGCCCAGCGGAATGATGCAGCTCGCAGAGCCAAGGACAGCTATTCGGCTTGTCCCGAATGGGGTGGGAGTCCAGGAGGGGAACTCCGGTGAACAGTGACCTGAGATCGCCGTCGCGCGACGGCCAAGTTCAAGCGAGGCCGGTTCTTCAACGGATCGGGTCCGTTCGATTTGCGCGAATATGGCTGGATTGGGCCGGCCGGACATCCTCTATCATGGCCGCCGCCGGGATACTGGCCCTCGGCTTTGCCTTTCTGACGCCACCGTTTCAGTTTCCCGATGAGCACGCGCACTTTGCCCGCGCGTACGAGATCTCGCGCGGGGAGTTTGCGGGCCGCCCGGATCCCCGCCTTCCGTCCCCGGTTCTCGCCTATATCCACCGGTTTCCAGAGCTGGCTTGGAATCTGAAGAAGCCGAGGTTCAAGCCTGGGGCATTCGTATCCGATCTGTCGGCAGGGAGCGTCGGCGATTCCACCGCCTGGGAGCCGATCACCGATGGACCCCTGCAGCCTCAATTGCGATGGGGGGCAACGGCGGCGCAGCTTTACTGTTCCATCGTCTACCTGCCCGCCAGTGCCGGGATCTGGCTGGCCACGGAGTTGCGCTTGCCGGTCCTGGCCATGATGTATGCCGCGCGGCTGATGAATGTGGTGTGCTTCCTGGCGGCGCTGTGGGCTAGCCTTCGTCTGGCTCCGGACTGGCGCAGTCTCACGGCCGCCATCGCGCTAATGCCGATGACCCTGCACCAGGTCGCCGCCATTTCAGCGGACCAGGCGGCTATCTCCGTTTCATTAGCCGGCTTCGCGCTGATTCTCCGTGCCAGGGCAATGCCGGTAAGCGGACGCTATCTGGCTGTCCTCTTCGTCTTACTCCCGCTGTGGGTGATGTGCAAGACCAGCCTCTGGGCGCTGCCCCTCCTGCTGTTGATCCCCGCCGGCCGGTTCGGCGGCAATTGGAAGCGGGCAGCCTATCTTTTCGCGGTGATACTCGCATCGTTCGGCGGAATAGTATTGTGGAGGTGGATCAGCCGCGGCGCTTTCGAGGCGATTCCGGCGGTGGGATTGGCTCACGGCGTCGACCTGCGCGGGAACCTTCACATGCTGGCCGGCAACCCCTTGAGTGTCTTGCTTCACCTTACGAACCTGGCTGGCGAGCTTCCCAACGTGGTCCGTACCTTCGTTAGCGGTTTCGGGTGGGATCGATTCAGCCTGCCACAATGGACCTGCTTCGCCTATCTGACGATCCCGCTGGCCGCCGGATGCATAGGGTGGATCGGGAAACCTTTCACCGCCGGCGAACGTGCGATCCTTTGCGCTGTCGCGGCTGGATCGGCGATCGGAATCTACTTCATGTTATTCGTCGTCGATGGGGTCAGCAGGGATGGCCGGTTTTCCTTTCGGACCGCCGGAGTCCAAGGGCGGTACTTCATTCCCTGTTGCTTTGCCGGATTCCTCGCCCTGCAACTAAGAGCCGTTGCCATGAAGGCCCGGATCCTGGTGCCCATGGTTGTGTCAGCCGCGACGCTATATACGCTGGCTTGCCTGGCGTTGGTCGTGCACCACTACTACTTGTAGCATGACAGATGCCCGTGAGCCGATCAGGCAGCCAGAGCCGGCGATCACGGGGAAAGAACCGGCATCAATATCGACTGTTACCCCACTGGAGCGCGGGCAGTGGGGCTCCGGGCGCAGGGCAATCGTCCGTGCCGTGGATGGCCACCTGGGATGCGTGCCCACGCCACCAAGTCCGCCAGTTGGTTTGGGTGTCCGCCCCGGTGGCGCCGCCATCGCACCATTGATAGTGCGTGAGGGTCGCGAGGGCGGAACACACCGCATCGCGGACGGGCTCGTCGCCGTACATATCGATAAGCGCGGGTACTGCCGAAGGGGATCGCGTGACGCCCAAGGCCGCGGCAACTGTTTGGCGAATCCGCGGACTGGAGCCCGATGAGACGGACAGCAACGCTCTGACGGCTGGTTCGCCGCCGAGCCTGGCAATGCCGAGCAAGCCGGTGGTACGAGTGTCGTCATCGAGTGCGTGGGTGTCATCCAGCGTGAGGGCGGAAAGCAGGTCGGGATCGCCGGGTCCAGCCAGCCAGGCCAGCCGGTCTATGATCGACCGGCGCATATCCGGGTCGGCGGTCTTGTCGAAAAGCTGCCGCAGGTCCTCGCGGCTTTCCGGCGTGGAAATCTGCGCCAGCCCTTGCGGTACAAGGCTCGCGCTCTCGGGCTTATCGGCGAATCCCAGTATGGTCTTTTCAAGGAACGGCGGCGCCATTTCCGCGATGGCCTGGCGGGCTTCATGCGGCGTTACGGCACTGGCTGACCCGTGGACGGCCGCCTCCAAGTATGGAGCGTAGCGCTGCCTGAGTTCGTCTTCCGTGCCCTCCGCGATGCGCAGGTTCAGCGAGACGTCGAAGGCTGCCCCTTCCACCGGGTCCCCAAGCTCGCGATTCGAGACAGGCGACGAATTCAGCCCGGAGCCGAAGAACCAGCGAACACCGGCTCGGCCGGAGGCATGCAGCACGTAGGAGCCGGCAGGAAGGCGATATCCCTTGAGCAGGTAGCGAAATGAAGCCGTCTTACCCGGAGCGAGCAGCGGGGGATGATCCAGTCCGCAGCCAGCCCCGCCACCGCTCCCGAAATAACAACCGCCCAATGATGGAGGTTCCTTGCGCGGGCCTCCAGGGATGGTCAGGTCGGCACGTCCGTCGCAGGTGGAGTAGCCGAGCGCCTCCGTTCCGACGTTGGTGAATTCGACGACGACAAAGACCGGCTCGCCCACCAGGTAATCGGGTTTATCGAGCTTGACCGTGACGCTGACCTGGGAGAATCCGGAGGCGACGCACAGGGCGGCCAACAGAGAGGAGGTTTCTGGCGCGGATCGCGGGCATCACAATTGGAGCTTAGCACCCCACGCTTCCCGCTCGCGCTCAAAGGCTTCAACGGAGGTCGACTGAACGATGAGGAGCGCTTTCGAGCGGGCCGGCGGCATAGGAATCGAAGCGGATGCCCTGCGCCGGATTTGGCGCGCAAGCTCCGCGCGAAGTTCCAGCGCAATCCCGACGGCGATAGTCATCGGGCGCGCTTTCACGCTTGACGCTGCCGTCGCCGGGCGTCCGAGGCAACGCAGATTTCCTCTTGACATCCATATCTATAAGATATATCTTGTAGATATATGAAGCGCAACCAGACCGACTTCGTGATCCTCGGGCTGCTCTCCATCGCGCCCGACCAGTCCGGCTATAGCATGCGCAAGACCATTCAGGAGAGCGTCGGCTACTTCTGGGGCGAGAGCTTCGGCCAGATCTACCCGGCCTTGAAGCGGCTGGTAGCCGCGGGCTTGATCGTCCCGAAGCGGTCGGGCTCCAAGGACCGGGAGCGGCAGGGGTACTCACTGACCCGCGCGGGCCGCGCGAGGCTTACGGAGTGGCTGGCGGTCCCGTATCGCGCCGATCCGCCGCGCGACGAGTTTCTGCTGAAGTTGTTCTTCGGACGGGAGGCCGCGCCCAGCGTGTCCATCGGCCACGTGCGGGCGTTTCAGGAAAAGCACCGCCAGTTGCTCGCAACGCTGCTGGAGTTGGATCGCATCGCGCACGAGCGGGGCTCGGCCAATCCCCATTTCCCGTTCTGGATGCTCACGCTCACTTACGGCATCGCGCAGATCCGCTCGGCTTTGGAATGGAGCGAATCGGCGCTGGCTATGCTCACTTCCACCAAACGCAACATCTGAACTTCACACGAGGAGCGAAACATGTCTACGAAGAAGCAAATCAAACGCTGGCGGCAAATTCTGGGCTGGTCCATAGCCAGCCTATTCGTGCTGGGCAATTTCGTCACGCTTGTGGGAGAGTGGACTGGCCCAATTCTGGGCGTCTGGTTCGTGGGCACGCAGAAACCACGGCGCGGGTTCGTCTGGCTGGTGGCGCTCACGTTTCTCCCCAAGCTGGTTTCGGACTGGCGCAGGTTCCCGCTTACAGGGCCGGAGCAGGCGGTTCGGTACGCCGGTTGGATGCTGATCGCGGCCGTGGTTGGCGCCATGCCCTTTCTCTTCCATCGCCTGGCCGGCCCGCGGCTGCCGGGGTTTCTGTCCACCCTGCCGTTGCCCTTAGCGGGGGCGCTGCTGGCTGCGGTGTGGCGGCCCGCCGGTTGGCCGCAGCCGCACCTTGCCGCGGTCTACGGGGCCGGTGGCGCAACGTTTCTGGTCTACTGGTTCGCGGCGGCGATCGTGTGGATGTGGAATCACCAGTTCCGCGCCTCGAAGATCGCCGTGGGTGCGAGCGTGTTTGCGGCGGTTTGCGCGCTGGCGGCCGGCACCGCGCTGCTGCGGGTCCCGCCCTTGGGCGCGGCACTCTCCTGGATATGCCTGGGCGGAGCGATCGCCCTGAGCGCGTGGGCGCTGCTTCATCCCGGCAAGCAGCGGGTTTGGGCCGGACAACCCGAGACCGTCGCCACGCTGCGAAGCCCCTTCACAGGAGAGCGGTTGCAGGTGGCCGGTGAGCGAAACCGGGAAGCGCTGGTGAGCGCGTCGGGGGAGAGATTCCCGATCCGCGAGGGGATCCCCGTTTTCCTCAGGCCGGAAGATCTCACCGGACTCAACCTCAAATACAACCACTTGTACGAGACGATCGGGGGCTTCTACGACGACATTCAGCGCGTGGTAACCGCACTGACCGGCATGGACCGGGACGAATACGTGAGGAGCTATCTTGGGTTGCTCGAAGTCAAGCCCGGCGATTCCGTTTTGGAAACCTCCGTGGGCACTGGACTCAACTTCAAGTATCTGCCCCGCGACATCAAGCGGACGGGGCTGGACCTGTCCGCCGAGATGCTGGCGAACTGTCAGGCCAATCTGCGCCGCTGGGAGATGGACGCCGGCCTCTTTCTGGGCAACGCCGAGAGCCTGCCCTTCGCCGATTCCAGCTTCGACGCGGTCTTTCACGTGGGCGGGATCAACTTCTTCAGTGACCGCGCCAAGGCCATTCGGGAGATGGTTCGCGTCGCGCGGCCGGGCAGCCTCATCCTGATCGCCGACGAAACCGAGGAACACGTGAAGGGCAGCTTCGAGCGATCGCCCATTGCCGGCGGCTATTACAGGGGCCGCGAGGAGAAGGTCACCGCGCCCATCGACATGGTGCCGGCCGAAATGCAGGAGGTGCGGCTCGAATCGATCTGGAGTGGGCGATTCTACGCGCTGACGTTCCGCAAGCCGGCGGGCGTCGAGGCGATGGTTCGGTGACGGCAAGATAGCGCACCTCTGCCACGGGCCGCTCGCTCACGCTCGCGGTTCAGTGCCTGGCTCGCCAGTGCCGGGGCGGTGCGCCACGGGCACTGGGCTTACATCCGGGGACTTGGTGCCGGTCTACAATTGAAGATCATGACCGACTCTCCGTTTGCGGCCCGCCGCGCCACGTTTCGCAATTTGCATGAAGATGGTTGCTTTGTGATTCCCAATCCGTGGGACGCGGGCACTGCGCGATACCTGCGGCACCTCGGGTTTCAGGCCGTGGCCTCTACCAGCGCCGGACTGGCGTTCTCGCGCGGACTTCCGGACGCCGATTGGGCGCTCTCGCGCGCGGAGGTGCTAGCCCACATCGCGGAGATTGTGGCCGCGGTGGACCTGCCCGTGAACGCGGATTTCGAATCGGGCTACGCGCACGCTCCGGAGGGCGTCGCCGAGAGCGTGCGCCTGTGCGTTGCGACCGGGGTCGCGGGGCTGTCGATCGAGGACGCCACGGGTGATCGCGCGCATCCGCTCTATGAGGTGACGCTGGCGGCCGAGCGCATTCGGGCGGCGCGGGCGGCTATCGGCGAGTCCGGTGCGGATGTGCTGCTGACCGGGCGCGCGGAGTGTTTCCTGACGGGCCATGCCGATCCGCTGCGCGAGGCCATCCGCCGCCTTCAGGCGTACGGCGAGGCGGGAGCGGACGTGCTCTTCGCGCCCGGAGTGCGCACCCGCGAGGACATCGGCGAACTGGTGGCGGCCCTGAGGCCCAAGCCCGTGAATGTTCTGGTGGGCGCGAATACGGGTCTGAAGGTTGCGGACCTGGCGGAACTGGGCGTGCGGCGCATCAGCCTCGGTTCGTCGCTGGCGCGCGCGGCCTGGACGGGGTTCATTCGGGCGGCCACGGCTCTCGCCACGGATGGATCGTTCAGCGGGTTGGACGGCGCGGTGCCGTTCGCCGAACTGAATGGGTTTTTCCGCGATGACCGGGCGCGGCGCGATCCACTCCGCGTGTGATAGACTAACGTTTTGTGACTGCATTGTCCGTTACGCGGCATTCCCATCGGCACCATACCGCGCAATCGCTACGGGCGATGTTCTGATTCGAATCCACACGAGATTGGAAAGGACGCCCGCCGCGGTACTGGCGGGCTTTTTGTTTGTCATCGCTATGACTCTTGACTTCGCAAAATCGGACGGCCTGGTGACCGCGGTGGTGCAGGACCACGCGACGGGCCGCGTTCTCATGGTCGGCTACATGAATGAAGAGGCCTTCCGGAAGACCGTGGAGACGGGCTTCGTGACGTTCTATAGCCGGTCGCGCCGCAAGCTGTGGTTGAAGGGCGAGAGCTCGGGGCACCGCCTGGTGGCGAAGGAGATTTCGACCGATTGCGATCTCGATGCGGTGCTGGTGCGGGTGGAAGCGCTGGGGCCGGGAGTGTGCCACGAAGGCTACCGGAGCTGCTTCTTCCGGCGGCTGGAGGGGGGCGAGTGGAAGGTGTCCGAAGAGCGCACCTACGATCCGGCGGCGGTGTACGGAGGTAAGGCATGACGCTGAAACTGGGAATCCCCAAAGGCAGTTTGGAGAACGCCACCGTCGATCTGTTCCGCCGCGCGGGCTTCACCATCACCACCAGCTCGCGCTCGTATTTCCCGGCTATCGATGACCGGGAAATCGAGTGCATGCTGATCCGCGCGCAGGAAATGGCGCGCTACGTGGAGGACGGCATACTGGACGCGGGGCTGACGGGCCGCGACTGGATCGAGGAGGGCGAGGCCGACGTGGTGGCCGTGGCCGATCTCATCTACGCTAAGCAGAGCTTCGGCAAAGTCCGCTGGGTGCTGGCGGTGCCGGAGGTTTCGGGGTTCCTGTCGGTAGCGGACCTAAACGGCAAGATCATCGCCACGGAGTTGGTGGCGACCACCAAGCGTTATCTGGCGGCGCACGGCGTGACGGCCAAGGTGGAGTTCAGTTGGGGAGCGACCGAAGTGAAGCCGCCGGTGTTGGCCGACGCCATCGTGGAAGTGACCGAGACCGGGTCCTCGCTGCGGGCCAACAAGCTGAAGATCATCGACACGGTAATGGAGTCGAACACCCAGTTGATCGCCAACAAGGAGGCGTGGAAAGACGGCTCCAAGCGGCGCAAGCTGGAAGACCTCAAGATGCTGCTGGAGGGCGCCATCAACGCGCTGGGCAAGGTGGGGCTGATGCTCAACGTCCACAAGGACAACCTGGCGTCGGTGCTGGCGGTGCTGCCGGCGCTGAAGCGGCCCACCATCTCGCACCTCAGCGACGAGCAGTGGCTGGCGGTGAACACCATTCTGGAGGAGGCCACCGTGAGGGACATCATTCCGCGGCTGAAGGAAGCCGGCGGCGAGGGGATTGTCGAGTATCCGCTGAACAAAATCGTGCTGTGATGCGCATTCTGACGGGGAAGGAAATCGGGCGCTTGTTGAAGCGCAGGGCGGCGCGATTGGCCGAGGCTGAAGAAACGGTACGGCCGATTTTGGAGGCGGTTCGCAAGCATGGCGACCGCGCACTGGTCGAGTACGCGCGCAAGTTCGACGGGTTCGAGGGGCGCACGGTGCGCGTGGCGGAGCGGGAGTTGCGCGCGGCCGAGGCGCGGCTGACGCCGGAGTTTCGCAGCTCGGTAGAGACGGCCGCGGCCAACATCCGCGCTTATGCCGAGCGGCAGATGCCGCGGGAATGGATGCGCGAGATGCGGCCGGGGCTGCGGCTGGGGCAGATCGTGCGGCCGCTCGATACAGTGGCGGCGTACATTCCTGCCGGGCGCTATCCGTTGCCCTCCACGCTGCTGATGACGGTGGTGCCGGCACAAGTCGCGGGCGTGCCGAATATCTGCGTGGCGTCGCCAAGGCTGGTGACGGAGGTGCTGGGGACGGCCTCGCTGCTGGGCGTTCGGAACGTTTTCCAGATGGGCGGGGCGCAGGCCATCGCGGCGTTCGCCTTCGGCACCCGGACGGTGCCGCGGGCGGACCGCATCGTGGGGCCAGGCAACATATATGTTGCGGCGGCCAAGAAACTGCTGGCGGGCGAGGTGGGCATCGATTTCGTGGCGGGGCCGACGGAGATCGTCATCGTCGCCGCCGAGGGCGACCCGCGCGTTCTGGCGGCGGACATGCTGGCGCAGGCGGAGCACGATGCCGATGCATCGGCGGTGCTGCTGACCACTTCGAAGCGGCTGGCCTCGGCGGTGGCGCGGGAGGTGGACCGGCAACTGGCGGTGCTGCCCACGGCGGCGGTGGCGGCGAAAGCCATCGCGCGCAATTCGGCAGTGGTGCTGGTGGGGTCGCTGGACGAAGCCATGGAGATTGCCAACCGCTTCGCGCCGGAGCACCTCAGCGTGCCGGACGCGGCGTGTCTTGCGAAAGTGCGCCACGCTGGCGGCGTTTTTGTGGGGGCGTTCAGCCCGGAGGCGGCGGGCGACTACGCTTCGGGACCGAATCACGTGTTGCCCACGGGTGGCGCGGCGCGGCAACGCGGGGGACTGGCAGCGACCGATTACGTGAAGGTGATCTCGGTGCAGGAATTGTCGGAAGCGGCGTTGCGGCGGCTGGCGCCGGCTATCACCACGCTGGCGCGCGCCGAAGGGTTGGAGGCACACGCAAGGTCGGTGGAAGTGCGGGTGGGCGACAGTGGCGGACCGGTCAAGAGGCGGGTTAACAACCCGCCGCAGGCTGACAGCCTGCCCCACATAAAACGGCCGGTGCGAACAAGGATGTCATGAGATTACCTAAGGGAGCCATCAAGCCGCGGCCGAGCGTGCAAGCCATGGCGCCATACTCGCCGCCGACGGCGGGGCGCGTGGGCAAGCTGCGGCTGGATTTCAACGAGAACACCGTAGGTTGCTCGCCGCGCGTCATCGCGGCGCTGCGCGATGGGCTGGACGCCGGACGGCTGTCGGTGTACCCGGAATACGGCGAGGCCAAGGAGGCCGTGGCGCGCTACTTCCACGTGGACCCCGCGGAGTTCGTCTTCACCAACGGCACAGACGAGGCCATCCAGGTGTTCATCAACACCTATGTGGACGACAACCAGGAGGTGCTGCTGCTGCGGCCTTCCTACGCCATGTACAAGTTCTACGCCGAGGTGGCGGGTGCGCGGGTCCGCGAGATCGCCTATCCCATGCCGGGGATGGAGTTCCCGTTGCAAGAGGTGCTGGACGCCATCACCGCGGAAACGCGCGCGGTGATCCTGTCCAATCCCAACAACCCCACCGGCACGGGCATTTCGCTGCTGGCCATTGAGCGCATTCTGCGGCGCGCCAGCCGAGCCGTGGTGTTGGTGGACGAAGCTTACTACGAATTCTCGGGCGTCACCGCGCTGGCCGAGATCCAGCGCGTGCCCAACCTGTGCGTGACGCGCACGTTTTCGAAAGTGTTCGGCATGGCGGCTATGCGCCTGGGGTGCCTGTTCAGCCACCCGGCGAACATCGCCTACCTGCACAAGGCGCAATCGCCCTACAGCGTGAACTCGCTGGCGGTGGAGGCGGCGCGCGCGGCGGTCGAGGACAGCGGATACGTGGAGCAGTACGTGACCGAGGTGCTGGCGGCGCGCGAACTGCTCTGCCTGGGCCTGGAAAAACTGGGGATCGGCTACGTGCCCAGCTCGGCGAACTTCGTGCTGGGTCAGTTCGGCAAGCGGGCGGCGGCGGTGAGCGCTGCGCTGCGCGGGCGGGCCATCCTGGTGCGCGACCGCAGCTACGAAGCTGCGGGATGCGTGCGCATCACGGTGGGGACGCGCGAGCAGACCCGGCGTTTGCTGGAAGCTCTCGGAGAGGTCTGGACGGCATGAGCAAACCTATTCTGGTTTTCGACATGGACGGCGTGCTGGTGGACGTGACGGCGAGTTACCGCGAGACTATCGCGCGCACCGTGGAGCACTTCACCGGCGCGTCCATCACGCCCGAGCGTATCCAGGAGTACAAGAACGAGGGCGGCTGGAACGACGATTGGAAGCTCTCGCACCACATCGTGAACTCGGCGGGCGTGGCGGTTCCCTTCGAAGAGGTGAAGGCGTACTTTCAGAAGCTGTTCCTGGGCGATGGTTCGAACGGCCTGATGCGGCGCGAAAAGTGGGTGGCGCGCGCGGGCGTGCTGGAGCGGCTCAACCAGAGGTTCCAGTTCGCGCTGTTCACGGGGCGGCCGGCGCCCGAGGCGCGCATGACACTGGAGCGCTTCGCGCCGCGGATCGAGTTCGAGCCTATCGTGGGGATGTACGAGGTGAAGAAGCAGAAGCCCGCGCCCGATGGGCTGCTGCAAATCCGCCAGGCCAACCCCGGCGCCAACCTCTTTTATGTGGGCGATTCGGTGGACGACGCGCAGTGCGCCCAGGCCGCGCAGGTGCCGTTTGTGGGCATCGCGGCGCCCTCGAACCCGCTGTATCTCGACCTGGTGTTCCTGTTTCAGGCAGCCGGCGCGCATGCCATCGTCGACGACATCAACTACCTGGAAGAGGTGTTCGCCTCATGAGGAAAGCCGCCATCCGCCGCGATACCAAGGAGACGCGCATCGCGGGCGACCTGCGCATCGAAGGCCGCGGACGGTACGAGATTTCGACGGGCATTCGGTTTCTGGACCACATGCTGGAGCTGTTCTCGAAGCACGGCGGGTTCGACCTGAAGCTGCACGCCGAGGGCGACCTGGACGTGGACCAGCATCACACGGTGGAAGACGTGGGGATTGCGCTGGGCCAGTTGTTCGCCGCGGCGCTGGGCGACCGCAAGGGGATCAACCGCGCGGGATATTTCGTGCTGCCCATGGACGAGACGCTGGCCGTGGTGGCGCTCGACCTGGGCGGGCGGCCGGCGCTGGTCTATAAGGACCTGGTGAAGGTGCGCCTGGTGGGCGACCTGCAAAGCGAGTTGCTGGAGGATTTCTTCGGCGGCTTCGTGAACCATGCCGGCGCCAACCTGCACGTGAAGGTGCTGTACGGCCGCTCGAATCACCACAAGGTGGAGGCGGTCTTCAAGTGCTTCGCGCGGGCTATGAAGTTCGCCTGCTCAAAAGACGCGCGGCTGAAGGACCAGTTACCGTCCACCAAGGGCCTCTTATGATTACGATTTTCGATTACGGCGCCGGCAATCTGCGCAGCGTCGAGAACACGCTTGGCGAGTTGGGCTGCCCGTACGAGTTAGTGCGCGACGCGGCGGGACTGGAGCGGGCGCGCAAGATCGTGCTGCCGGGCGTGGGCCACTACGGCCAGATGATGCGCGCCCTCGACGAACTGGGCGTGCGGCAGACGCTACTGGCGCGGATCGCCGCGGGCGTGCCGTTCCTGGGCATCTGTTTGGGATTGCAGGCGCTGTTCGAACGCAGCGAGGAAGCGCCGGAAGCGCGCGGGTTGGGAGTGTACGCGGGCGAGGTGCGACGATTCCCCTTGGACGCGCGGGTGCCGCATATGGGGTGGAACCAACTGGAGGCGCGGCGGGAATCCAAGCTGCTGGCGGGGTTGGAAGGGCGGCCGTATGTCTATTTCGCCCACAGTTACTACGTGCCGGATTCGGCGCTGGCGGCGGCGGTCTGTACTTATGAGCTGCCGTATACGGCGCTGCTGGAGAAGGATAACGTGTTCGGAGTGCAGTTTCATCCGGAGAAATCGGGCGGGGTGGGGTTGCGGATTGTTAAGAACTATGTGGAGATGTGAGGGGGGTGCCGGGTAGCACCGCTTGGTCTGGTTTCTGCGGACAGGTCGGAAGGCGGGTTGACAACCCGCCGCAGGCTGACAGCCTGCCCCACATAATACCGAATATTCATTTATGCCATTAGCTAAGCGCATCATTCCGTGTCTCGATGTTACCGGCGGCCGCGTGGTCAAAGGCGTGAACTTCGTCAACCTGCGTGACGCCGGCGACCCGGTCGAACTGGCGGACCGCTATAACCGCGATGGCGCGGATGAGTTGGTCTTTCTCGATATCACAGCCTCCAGCGATGCCCGCGCAATCATGGCGGACGTGGTGGCGCGCACTGCCCGCAAGGTCTTCATTCCGCTGGCGGTGGGCGGCGGCATCCGGTCGGTGGCGGATGCGCGGCAGATCCTGTTGTCGGGCGCGGACAAGGTATCGGTGAATACGGCCGCGGTGCGGCGTCCAGAGTTGATTACCGAGCTGAGCCTGGAATTCGGGGCGCAGGCGGTGATCCTGGCCATCGACGCCCGGCGCGCTGGCGTGGACCACTGGACCGTAACCACGCGAGGCGGACGGGACGACGAGCACATGGACGCGGTCGCGTGGGCGGCGCGCGGCGAGGCCCTGGGCGCGGGCGAGATCCTACTCACGTCCATGGACACCGACGGCGTGCAGGACGGCTTCGATTGCGCGCTTACCAGGGCCATCTCGCGGGCGACGCACATACCCGTGATCGCCAGCGGCGGGGCAGGGAAGCCGGAGCATTTCGTGCGGGTGCTGACGGACGGGTGCGCCGATGCCGCTCTGGCCGCTTCGATCTTCCATTTCGGGACTTACACCGTGGAGCAGTTGAAAGAGGAACTCGACAAGCGCGGCATCCCCATGAGGCTGACGCGGTGATCATCCCGTGCATCGACCTCATGGAAGGCAAGGTGGTGCAGTTAGTGCAGGGCCGCGAGAAAGCGCTGGAGGGCGATTCTCCCGAGGAGATGCTGCGTAAGTTCGCGGGGTTTCCCGAGATACAGGTGATCGACCTGGATGCCGCCATGGGCAAGGGCGAGAACGGCGAACTGGTGCGGCTGGTGGCATCGCGGGCCGTGGCGCGCGTGGGCGGCGGCGTTCGCACGGTGGAGCGCGCGCGGACGCTGGTGGAGCAGGGTGCGCGCAAAGTGATCGTGGGGACGTCGGCGTTTGCGGCCAGCGGAGTGAGGCACGAGTTTCTGGCGGCGCTGCGCGACCGGATTGGCCGCGAGCGCATTCTGATCGCCCTCGATTCGAAAGGTGGCCGCATCGTGGTGCGGGGATGGCAAGAGGCCACCGCGCTGAGCGCCGAAGCGGTGCTGGGCGAGTTAGAGCCGTACTGCTCTGGCTTCCTGTGCACTTATGTGGACAAGGAGGGCATGTTACAGGGCACGGACCTGGATTGGTTCCGGCGCCTGCGTGCCGCGACATCGCTCGAACTTACCGCGGCCGGGGGCATCACCACCATGGACGACGTGCGGGCGCTACTGGATATGGGTGTCCACGCGGCGTTGGGTATGGCGATCTACACGGGGCGGCTGGACTTGGACGAATTGCGGCGGATGCAGTAGGTGAGGCAGCGATACGCGAAGTGGGCCTGAATCGGCGAAACGATCAGGGTGGCCGCCAGCACCAGCGGGAAAACGCGGCCTGCACGCTCTCCGCGGGCAAACTGGTCGAGACCCACCAGTATGGCGAGCGCCATTACGAAGTTGATTGCCAGAAAGGCTTGAATGCCGCCCCCGATGCCGAACAAATGCCATTCCTTCCAGTAGGCGGAATCGATCTCGTGGGTCAGGAGGATCGCGCCGTTGAGAAGATACAGGCTCACGGCAAGCGGCGGTTTGGTCATAGGGTCGTATCCATTGCGGGGGCGCTGCCTCAATAGCCGAACGCCGTGGCCACCGTCTTCCACCACTCGATGAACGCGGTCTTCTGCGATTCGCGGCCGCGCCACCACGAACCTGCATGGAAAAACTCGTCCGGCGCGGCCACCATGCGCAATTCCGGACCTCCGCCCATGGCTTTCTCCGTGGCCAGGAAGATGCGGCGCGCGCGGGCGGTATGGTAATCGCTGGTGACGATGACCACCCGGTGAACGCCGCGGCGGCGCAATTCGGCGAGGAGCACGCGGGCTTCCTCTTTGGTCGAGAGGGCTTCGTGCGGAAGCGGCTCGAACCACTTGGCGGGGAGTCCCTTGCGGACGGCGAATGGGATCGACAGGTCGGTCTCATGCGCGCCGTAGAAGCCGGGCGGACCGCTCACCAGCACCGTGGGCACGTAACCGCGCTGCACCAGCGATGCGGCGGTCTCGATGCGGTGGCCCCAGTAGTCGCCGCCCAGAACCACGGCGATATCGGCGGGGGCCGGGCCGTCGTCATGCACCAGGGCGCGGCCGATCAGGGGCAGCCACAGACGGTAGGACACCCCCAGCACGAGCGCCGTAACCGCCAACACAATTAGGATTCGGGAGATGAAGCTACGGCGGCGCGCCACGGACTACTTCTCGTCCGATCCGCTCTTCTGATCGAAATTGCCGACCGTCTTCAAGCGCTGATAGAGGCGTTCCACTTCGGCTTCGTCCTCGGGGCGCAAAATGCGATAGCGCGGCGGGGGTGGTGGCTGCTTGCGTTCGGGAGTGGGCGCCAGGACTTCGCCGAAAAACTGGCGGTAGGGCTTGCCATCGATCAGGGCGTCGCGCGACAGACGCCGCAGGTTGCGGAGCAGGCTGTTGCAGGCGTCCAGATCGCCCGAGTACACCAGGAGCACGCGCGAATCGTCGAACAAAGTGAGGCGGACGATCAGCGGTGACACCCAGCTCACCGCGCGATCCACGCGGCGAATGTCCATCCACGGGACGATGCGGCGGCCCAGCGACAGATAGCCCTCGTGAAGGGCGATGGCCGGCCGGAACGCCATGAGCAGCAGGAAAACGGCGCTCAACAAAAAGAGGGCCGCGGGGATGAGTACCACTGGCCGATGCCAACCCATCCACCCGGACAGGCCGGCAAACACTACGGCCGCCGTGCCAGACCAGAGATAGTACGGTGCGGGCTGGTATCGAGTCATGAAACCCTGTCTCACCTTTAGACTACTCCCGCGCAGGGACCCCGTCAATGAGTATGCCCGGGCGCGGCATTTCGCGGCACGGCGCGGAGGGAATGCACGGCGCGCCAAGTGTAGTGGATGCCGCTCCAGAGCGTGAATACGGCGCAAATCCACACTCCCGCCGCGGCCAAAGCGTCCAGGAAAACGCACGGCCAGATGTCGCGGACCAGCCAGGCTAGAACTGTGCCGATCTGTACACAAGTCGAAACTTTGCCCCAAATGCTGGGCGGAAACTGCCTAATCGAAGTGGCCAGCAGCATGGCGCCCGCGCCCAAAAGTATGTAAACGTCTCGGCCGAAAACCACGGCCACCAGCCACCACGGCAGCGAACCCGCGCCGGCCAGCGCCAGAAAGACGGCGCACAGCAGGCATTTGTCGGCGATGGGATCGAGCACCGCGCCGCTCCGTGTGGCGGAGTTCAGGCGGCGGGCGGCGGCGCCATCCAGGTAGTCCGTGAATGCCGCCAGAGCGAAAAGAACTACGGCCAGGACGGGGCGGCGCGCCAGGATAGCCCAGGCGACGAAGGGCGCGAGCAGCAGGCGGAGCAGCGTGAACAGATTGGGCAGATTGATCCAGGCCGGCATCAAAGAACGAGTGTAGCGCCCCGGCGGAGCGGCGCGCGTGGGATGGTCACCGGGCCGGCTGGAACATCGCCTCCGGGCAGCCGAACTCGGCAATGGCGGTGCGGGCGATGGCGGCGGATTTCGTGGGGCGGCCGCGGCGCTCGAAGTCCGCGGCCACATTGCTGGATGCCGCGCAGAAATGGCGGTGCACCAGGGGGCATGCCAGGTTGATGCCGTTCCCCGCGACGGCGCAACTGTCCGGGTACAGATCCAGCGATTCCGCAACCGGCCTCAATGGTTGTTGAACAGGGGGACGGGGGCACGGGTTTCGGGGTGTTGCGTCCGTGAAGCGGTTGTCGAGGAGAATCGCAATGGAGTTTTGGGCGCGGGAAGGGCGGCGAGGGAGGGTCGTGGCGATTTGGTGGCGCACTCCGTCAGCGATGGCTGAGATGGAGCTTGGTGAGTTTCCGGACGGGTGGATCGGAACTTCGGGCGGCGGATTCAGGGCGAGATAGTCGGGTTGATGCCGGCATAGATCTCCGCCGACATGGACATGCGCCAGAAGACCTGGGTCCTGCCCCGGCGGATCGCGGGCTTGAGATTCAGCATGAAGAATGCGTGAAAGATATTGCAGGCAAGGAAGGCGATCAGCAGGAAGCACTCGATGGCATTCGGGTCATGCTTGTAGATATGGTCGGCATGCCAGCCGTGGACCAGTTCATTGAACCCATGGTTCTCGATGTCCCATCGCTGGTGACCGAAAGCGACGGCCCGCCCGGTAGAGACGGGCTGGAGAGGAAGGGTGGTCGCCCAGACCCAGTCGCTGGTTTTCAGTTCGTCTTTGCCGTCGAGTTGTCGTTTTACCGAATGCGTTTCGAGCGAGCGGATGACTCGCACCGGAGTCTGGACCTGCGGCCACGTCAGCAGATCCGGAAAGTCCCACCACAGGCACGGGCGGTTGCGGAAGACGCCTGCCTTCGGAGCGACGGTGGCGAACAGCGCGGCGGCATCCTGATACAGGTTGCGCCGGTCGTCCTTGAGCACCGTCAGAGCATGTTTGCCGTGAGTCAGAAGGAAATTGAAAAACGGTGCGGTGGCATAGAGCGCATCGGCCAGCACCAGATCGAACGCGCGCGGATAAGAACCGATCACCCGCTCCAGTAAGCGTAGCGCGGTGGCCACCTCATCTTCCCCGGCCCGCTGCGGTTCATGATCCAGCAGCATGCGTATGGGTTCGCAGCTTGGCCGCGCGGCGGGAAGCAGCATGAGCGTGACCTGCCGGTGGTAGAACTGCGTACGATCCGCCTTTCCGTCCTTTCCGTGAATGGTTCGTTCGAGGCAGCCCGCACAGTGCTGCAGGTAGCTGGTGTGGCTCTCATGGCCATCGAGCGCGGCAACGCCGATCCCGCCATGGTCCGGCAACGCCTTGTTTCGTTTCAACCGGTCATAGATATGATGAATCCCGCACCGCAGTCCCTCGGCATCCATAAGAGCGTTCACACGCCCGACCGTGTCGGCGCTGCATAGGGGCCGTTCCAGCCAGTGGCGAAAGAAACTGGAGCGGGCGGTGAGTTCCAGGGCGTTGAGGCTACCCATTCGAGCCCAGAACAAAACTGCGACGGACTTGACGATGACAGCAGTAGGGATACGCGGCTGCCGACGCCGGTCGCGGACGTCGGCGACGACAGTCCCGGAGAACAGGAAGACCTTCTCGGCATAAGCGATCAGGCGGCGGAGAATGGTCAGCGCTTCCTTGCCTGGAAGCGCTTCCACTCCAACGCGGAAACCTCGTCAAGGAGACGCCGAATCTCCAGGTACACGCCGACCGCCTGCCGGACCGGGCCCTGCCACGCCTTCGGTACACAGATCTGGCGTGCCTTGCCGGCATGGCTTTGCACCAGATACAACGACTGGTGCCCCTCGCCCTGGGCGCAATGGCAAGTGGGCTTGCCGCACTTGCCAACACGCTCGGAGAGCGAACCGTGCAGGAACCGCTCGCCGGAGGTGAGTTGAGCCAGGCGTGAGCGGAGGCTGCGCTCGGCAGCGGAGAGTTCGGCACGACTGATGTGGCTGTCCATTGCTTGTATGTCTACTATACAAGAAACGCTCCAAAACACAAGACCAAAAACGCAATGCGAATATGCGTTGGATCTCTCCCCCGACCCATACGGAACGAAACAACAATCAAATCAGACGTTTTGGCGACCGAAGATATTCGGTTGCGGAATCGCTGGTACAGATCCCGGTAGACCGCCACCAGCGGCCCCGCGAGTGCGGCGGCTTCCGGCTTCATGACCAGGCCTTCCATGAGAGAGATGGCGCTGCCGTCGGCGTCGCCAAGCTGCCGGTACGCGCCGGACATTTCGGCGCTGAACTCGGGTTGAGGGTCGATGGCGCGGCCGTCCGCGAGCACGCCCAGCGCCGCGCGCGGGTCCGACAGGCGCTGGTAGACGCGGCCCAGTTCCATGTACAAGCCGGTCTGGCCGCCAAAGAATGGGCCTTTGTGGAGCGCCAGGTTGACGGCGCGGCCGTGCGCCTGCTCGAGGATGTCGATGCGGATGCCGTGCAGCAGCGTGTCGCGGGCCTTCTCGTACCAAGGGCGCCCGCCCGCCCGAAGGCTGTCGCCTTTTGTCCGGTAGCAGATGCCGGCCAGCAGGTAGCCGACACGGTTGCCGCGGTCGTCGGGCAGCGTGCCGAGTATGTCGAGCCCCAGGTCGGCCTCGTGCACCGCGCGGTCGAGATCGGTGCCGGCGTTCGAGAGCGCGAGAGCGAGCGACACGTGCGTGCGGAAGGCTGCCGGCGCGACGTGGACGGCGCTCGTCCACAGGCTGATTTCGTCGTGCCAGTCGGCATTGCGGGCGAAGGTGCGCGCCGCGCAGGCCAGGCAGATTACTCCCACGGCGATGGCGGTGATCCGGCGGGCCGCGGCGGGCGATGGCGCGAAGCGGCGCGCCAGAGCGTCAAGCGCCAGCACGACGCCCGCGGCAAGGGCGACGGAGGGCAAGTACAGAAACCGCTCGGCCATGATGGTGCCGATTAGAACGGCGAAGTTGGCCGTGGGAGCGATCGTCACGAACCAGAAGCCCACGAAGAACAGCGGCGTGCCAGCGCGGCGCCAGCGAATGGCCAGGGCCGCGGCGGCGGCACAACCCGCCAGCGCCAGCAGCGCCTGCGCACTCTCCCAGCTCAATCCCCACGAGAAGAGCGGAACCTGGTTGTAAGAGTAATCGCAGGAGAGCGCCGCCGGCCAGAGGAACAGCGCGAACAGCTTGCCAAGCGCCTTGACGGCGGTTAGCCGCGAGGTCCAGAAATCGGCGCCCTGAAGCGGGTTGTCGACGAACGGCACGACCCCGGTCGGGCCGGCCGCCAGCATGGCGCCGCGGAAGTAGAGAAACGCCGCCACGGCGGGCAACAGTGCGGCGTAACCGGCGATGCGCGCCCGGACCGCTGCCACGCCACCAAAGGCGAAGTCGTAGAGCGGAAGCACGGCCAGCACCACGACGCCGCTCTCTTTAGAGAAGATCCCAATCGCCGCGGCAACGGCGGTCGCGGCCAGCCACGCAGCCTTTCGCGGTCCCCGTGCCGCGGCGCCGCGCACGTGGCACAGCAGGGCCGCGAGCACGCCGAACGCCGCCAGTTCGTCGGCGCGGCCCACGATGTTAGTGACGGATTCGGTTAGGACCGGATGCACGCTCCACACCGCGGCGAGCGCCATCGACAGCCATGGCCGCCGCAGAATTAGCAGGCCCAGCGAGTAGACCAGCAGGATGTTCACGGCGTGAATGGCGAAGTTGCCCCAGTGGTAGCCGGCGGGATGAGGCCCGTTGCCCAGGATGGCGAAGTTGACAAGGTAGGAGATCGTGGTCAGCGGCCGGTAGAGGTTGGTAGTGGCGTTGCCGTACCAGTATTCCTGCGAGAAGATGAGGCGCAGATTGGCGAGGGTGGCGGCCTGAATGCGCGCGTCCTTGAGGATAATGGTTGCATTATCCAGGGTCATGCCGGCGCGGAATGAGTTGGCGTAGGCGGCCAGCGCCACGGCCCAGAGCCCCAACACGCGCCACATGTGCGGCCGCAGGCTGGGCCGTGCGGGCGCGGGCGGCGGCACGGGCGTTGGGGCGGCGGCCTTCTTGCGCCAGGCGCTCGCCTGGGCTTTGGACGGCATAACCTTCATAGTATCCAGAGCGGCTTTCCCTGTGGCACACTGGATTATCCAAAGTGAGAACCCAATGACCGGCCGCACGGTGTCGCACTACGAGATCCTGGAACGTTTGGGCAGCGGAGGTATGGGCGAGATTTACCGCGCGCGCGACACGCAGCTCAATCGCATGGTGGCCATCAAGGTCCTGCCCAAGAGCGATTCCAGCGATCAAACACCGCGGCTGCGGTTCATGCAGGAGGCCCGTGCGGCATCCGGCCTGAGCCATCCCAACATCGTGACGGTCCACGAGGTTCTGGTGGACGATGGCAGCGATCTGATGGTGATGGAACTGGTCGCCGGCAAAACCATCGCGCAATTGGTGGCCGGCACCGGCCTCCCCATTCCGTTGGCGATCAGGTACGCCGTGCAGATCGCAAGCGCCCTGGCGGCGGCCCACACGGCAGGGATCGTGCACCGCGACATCAAGCCCGGCAACATCATGGTCACCGCGACCGGCCTGGTGAAGGTGCTGGATTTCGGCTTGGCGAAGCCCACGTACATGGGCCTGGGGGACGACACGGCCAAGACCGCCAGCATCTCCGGCCCGTTGACCGTCAAGGGCACGGTGGTCGGCACGGTCAACTACATGTCGCCGGAGCAGGCCGAGGGCAAGCTGGTGGATGGGCGCTCGGACATTTTCTCGTTCGGCATCCTGCTCTACGAGATGGTGACGGGGCGCCGCGCCTTTCCCGGCGAATCCGCCATTGCCACCATGACCGCCATCCTGCGCGACGAGGTGCGGCCCATGCGCGAGTTCGCTCCCGCGGTGCCGGTGCGGCTGCAGGAGATCGTGGATAAGTGCCTGCGCAAGAACCGCGACGAACGCTGGCAGACCACCGACGAACTGCTGGCCGCGCTCGAAAACCTCAAAATGCAATTCGACACGGGCTCGGCGGCCACCATGGCGATGCCCGTAGTACCGGCCAAATCAGAGAGCATGCCGTGGGTTGTGCTGGCGGCGGTGGCCGTTGCCGTGGTGATCGCCTGCGGAACGTGGTGGGCGGTGGTCCACTACTGGCCGCAGAGAACAGTGCCGCCGCTACCCGCGGTGGCCGCTCCGTTGACGCCGCCCAGCGCTCCGCCGGTTCCGCCACCAGCGGCCGCAGATAACGCGCTGACCAACTATGCCGTGCTCCAGATGCTCGAGGCCAAAGTCTCCTGCGCGGTGATCATCGACCAGGTCCGCTCGTCGAAGACGCAGTTCGATCTCTCTACCGCGGCTGTGATCAAGTTGAGCCAGGCAGGCGCATCGGATCAGTTGATCCAGGCCATGCGCGACGCTTCCAAGCCCGCGGGCGCGAGGCCCGCGGCGAGCGTCCCCGCACCGGTTCCATCCAAGCCCGGCGCCGCAGCGCCTGTCGCTCCCAACCCCGCAACGCCTCCGCCCCCGGAAGCGGCCGCGAAGACCGTCGTCATCGGGGATGGAGTGCCCGTCACCATCGAATTAGCCGAGGACATTCCCGCCAACGCGCGCGCCGGTGCGCCCTTGAAATTCACGGTAGTGAACGACGTCGCAGTTGGCGGCCAAGTGGCGATCTCGAAGGGCGCCCAGGTAGCCGGTCAGGTGGCGGCCGAAGCCAGGAAGAAGGTGCTGGTGCTCGAGACCAAGATGACGTTCCAATTGGGCCAGGCGGACGCAGCGGGCGGCCAGAAGGTGCGGGTGCGCGCCACACCCAGCCCCGGCGGAGCCGGCAGCGGGCGGCGGGCGGTCGATTCCGGCACCTATGCCGGCGCCAAGAAGCCGAAGGACGTTGCAGCGGTCGCGGGCACGCAGTTTGTCGTTTACGTTGACGGCAGCCAGACGGTCAACGTTGGCAAGTAGGGGCGGAGTGTCATTCCGCGCCGCCAGGCTGCTCCGTCGAAAGTAATTGCCCGTCCCACGGCGGAGGAATGGCATCTGGCGGGCACCGCCCTACCCCAAAAATTCGATCCCCGCCGCCGGGCCGCGAGTTACAATCTGTGTTTGCCCCAGGGATCGAAAGGACCAACATTGTGATGAATAACAGTGTGCGAAATATGGGACTGGCGCCGGCGGCCGCCGCGGCTTTCCTGGCGGCGTTGTCCGCCCTACCGGCTCCGGCCCAGCGGCCAACCCGGCCGGAAGTTCTGAAGGGTCCGTGGAACGACAAGACCCTTTCACCCGACAAACGCGCCGATCTGCTGATTGAGAAGATGACGCTCGACGAGAAGATCCTTCTGCTCCACGGCATGGGCGGGTTCGATGGCGCGGGCACGCGGTCTAATGGCGGAGCGGGCGTGGTTTCGGGCATCGCGCGGTTGGGCCTGCCCGACCTGCAACTGGCGGATTCCGCCGTAGGTGTGAGAGGCGCCGCCGCGCGCGGACGCTACTCCACGCTGCTGCCTTCCAGCATCGCCGAAGCCGCCACCTGGGACCCGAAGCTGGCCTACAAGTATGGCGCCCTGATCGGCCGCGAGCTGCGCGACCAACTGTACAACGTCTCGCTGGGCGGCGGCATGGACATCACCCGCGAGCCGCGCAACGGCCGCAACTTCGAGTACCTCGGCGAGGATCCCATCCTGGCCGGCAAACTGGGCGCCCAGTTCGTGCAGGGGTTGCAGAACGAGCGCGTGATCGGCGACGTGAAGCACTACGCGTTCAACGATCAGGAAACCGGGCGCAACATCGGCAACGTCAAGCTGGACAAGCGCTCCATGCGCGAGACCGACCTGCTGGCCTTCGAGATCGCCGTCACCGAAGGGAAGCCCGGCATGGTGATGTGCTCCTATAACAAGTTGAACGGGGACTGGGCTTGCGAGAATAGCTACCTGTTGAACGACGTGCTCAAGAAGGCGTGGGGCTTCCAGGGCTTCGTGCTCTCCGATTGGGGCGGAACGCATTCCACCGCCAAGGCCGTGCTGGCGGGCTTGGATAACGAGGAGCCCGATGGCCGCTACCTCGGCGACGCGCTGAAGAAGGCCGTGGAAGCGGGCGAAGTGCCGATCGCGCGCATCAACGACATGGTGCACCGCATCGTGCGCACCGAATTCGCCGCGGGCATCATTGACGATCCGCCGCTCGGCCGCGTGGTGAACCCGTTCACCGGGGCCGACACGTCGCAGGAGATTTCCGAACAGGCCATGGTTCTGCTGAAGAACGCCGCGGGCCAACTGCCGTTGAACGCCGCGGCGCTGAAGTCCGTGGCGCTGATCGGGTCGCACGCCGATACGGGCGTGCTCTCTGGAGGCGGTTCGGCGCAAGTGGATTCGCCCGGCCAGAGCGAAGGCCGCTACGGCGGTCCCGCCGTGTGGTTCCCCTCTTCGCCGCTCAAGGCGATTCGCGCCAAGGCTCCCAAGGCTACCTTGACGTTCGACCCAGGCACGGACCTGGCTGCCGCCGCGGCTGCGGCGAAGGCCGCGGAGGTGGCCATCGTATTCGTCAATCAACCCACCAGCGAAGGCCGCGACTTGGCCACCCTGACGCTGCCCGACAACCAGGACAAGCTGGTTGCCGCGGTGGCAACGGCGAATCCGCACACCATCGTGGTGCTCGAAACCGGCGGTCCCGCCGCCATGCCCTGGATCGGCCAGGTGAGCGCGGCTATCGAAGCCTGGTATCCCGGCATCCGCGGCGCCGAGGCCTTGGCCAACGTTCTGTTCGGCGACGTCAACCCGTGCGGCAAGCTGCCGGTATCGTTCGCCGCCACCGATGCGGATCTGCCGCACCCGGCGATCCCCGGCATGGACCTCCTGCCTCCGCCCGGTGCGGCGCGCGGCGAGGGCCGCCGTATGCCGGATTTCGACATCCCCTACACCGAAGGCCTCAAGGTGGGTTACAAGTGGTTCGACGCCGAGGGCAAGGAGCCGCTCTTCCCGTTCGGCCACGGGCTCTCTTACACCACTTACTCCTATTCGGACCTGATGGCTTCCATCGGCAGCGTGAGCTTCACCGTGAAGAACACGGGGATGCGCGAGGGCGCGGAGATCGTACAGGTTTACGCAGGCTTGCCGGCCGCCGGTAAGGAACCGCCCAAGCGGCTGGTGGCGTGGGATAAAGTCCGCCTGGCGCCCGGCGAACAGAAGACCGTCACATTGCCGCTCGACCCGAAGTTCCTATCAATATTCAATGAGCAGAAGGACGATTGGGAGCTGCTGGCGGGAGAGTACACCATCTTCGCAGGAGGGAGTTCGCGCAGCACACCGCTGAGCGCCAAAGTGGTGAAGTGAGTTAGAGACTGAGCGTGACGGGCCCGGTGTCCCGGGCCCGGCGCTCGAAGAACACGATAATCGCCCACCAGCAGAACCAGGCAGCTACGGTGGCGGCGGGCAAGACGATCCACCACGGCAGGCCGAGAGCGAAAAGCCAGCCGACAAGAAACGCGACTGGGAACGGCGGGAGATTCACTGCAACCACTGGGAGCGCAAGCGTTGCGGGCATGCCCTCCGCCGCGGCCAACAGGGCCACGGCTACTGCGGCCGTCGGCCAGACGATGCGGGTTGCCCCCCAACCGATGTGCTTCAGGCGCCGGCGCGTGAGCCACGAGAGGAACCACCAGTACCCGCATAGAACCACTGCGGCAAGGAGAATTGCCGCGAATTCCTGCTGCCGGGTGGGATGGCCGTAACAGACGACAACGGAGCTGAAGTCCTGCCCTTGCAGCCACACCCCCGCCGCGAAGCCGACACTCGCCATCCGCAGCCACGTCCTCATATCAACGTAGACACCAGATCGCCCTGGAAAGATCCCGCGGCTCACTTGATCGGCGCACTGTCCGTCACCTCCCGCACGGCACGCAACTCAGTGCCCGCGTGCCGCGGAACCCGCCCAGCGACCAGCAAAGCTTCGGCTCGGCCGAGAGCAGTTGGTTCAGGATGGACCGCACCGGCGCGGACTGGGCCCGCAAGGTTGCGCCGCGGTTCAGAGCGTCGTTGGTATCGAGCCAGAGCAGGTAGATGCCATGCTCCGCCACCCCCAGGTCCTGCGCAATCAGGTCCAGGCGCTTGCCCTTCAGGTCTCGCGCAATACTGGGTTGCCAGTCAAGAACGGATTTGACGGTAACTCCGTCCGCCGCCACCGTGCCCGGTAGAACTTCAACCAACCGGTTTTGTGAATCGGCCTGCCACACGTATTCGCCATCGGCGCGAACCAAGGCGTCCAGTATCTCCTTGACGCTCGCATTCTCCATCCTGAGGCTGAACGTCTTCTTATGGACATGAACCTCGCGGGTCTGTGGATCGACCGTCCGGTCGCGCGCGGCATCCAGCTCGACTTCCTCGAAGCAGACGGCGACGCCCGCCTTCAGCAACTGAGTTGTTGCCATTGCCATGGGCTGGCCGCCAACCTCGAAGACCGGGATCTTGCGGTCGAGGAAGGAAAGGTCCGCGGCCCCGCCGGCGGGCGCCAGCAGGAGCAGACCGGCAATGGCGCCCGCGAGCCCACCTGAGCCGAGTATCTTCTTCGTCATCGCGTCACTCCGCCGCCCTGCGCCTGCTCGCACTTCAGGATGCCCGCGCGTGCCTCATCGACCATCCGCACCTGCCGCCCCTGAAGAATCCGCTCATCGCGGGCGCTCGTCAGGGCGGGCAAACTGCGCTCGTACCACGACCGCGCTTCGGCGCATTGGCCAGCGCGCAGGTACGCCTTGCCCATGCGGAACTGGTTGGTCGCGACGGCCGCCGCCTGTTCCGCGTTGGCCGGCACCGCGTGCAGCAGATCGAGCGTATGCCGCAGCCCGGCGATGGCGCGCGCGGTCTCGCCCATATCGGTGGCCGCGTCGGCCGCACGGCCCGTGGCGTCAATCACGTCCATGCGGTACTGCGCGTCGCGCGGATCGGCCGCGGCCAGGCTCTCGAACTCCGCCAGCGCCTGCGCGAACTCCGCTCCGGCCCCCCGCGCCTCGCCTTTGAGCGCGAGCACCATTCCGATGTTGAGCTTTGCATAAGCCGCCAACCTGCGCGCCGGGGCGTTGAGCGGGTTGGCTGCCGCCAGTTCCCCGGCCACCGCCAGTTCCTTGCGGTGCAGCGCCAGCCCTTCGTCGAAGGCATCGGTGCTTTCGGACAGCACCGTCGCCGTGCGCTCATAAGCGATGGCCAGCCGCCACTTGAACCCTGGGTCGCCGGGCTTCGCGCGCGCCAGCGCTTCCGACAACTCGACCGACTTGCGCAGGTCGGCCAGGCCGCCTTGCCAATCGCCCGCACCGGCGAGTTTCCAGCCCACATCGACATAGGCCGAGGCCAGATTGGCGC
The DNA here is from genome assembly GCA_963807205.1 of uncultured Solibacteraceae bacterium. GTDB lineage: Bacteria > Acidobacteriota > Terriglobia > Bryobacterales > Bryobacteraceae > CAWCVR01. The sequence continues at coordinate 219,282 of CAWEAQ010000001.1, forward strand.
GGTCGGCGAGGCTGGCGGATGGGTCCGCAGCCAGCGCCTCCGCCATGGCCATCAGCTTCCGGCTGTGGGCCAGCGCTTCGGTGGCATTGCCGGTGTTAAGCAGCACGTCGCTCAGCTTGCCGTGATTGCGCACCAGTTCGCGGCGCAGCGCCACGTCGGCGCCCGCCGTACGCTCCACCTCCTCTCGCAGGGCCAGCGCCTTGCGATAGCTCTCGATGGCGCCCGCGGTGTTGCCCAGGCTGGCGGAACGGTAGCCGCCCTGCACGTCGCCCACCTTCTCGTAGGCGGCCGCCAACTCGCGCTTCAGTCCGGGGTCGCCGGCCGACTCGACGCTCAGGCTGTCCAGATAGCCGAGGGCGCGCTTCACCAGCAACTCGCGTGCGGAGACCGACCCGGGCAGCGTCTGGATGGCGTCGTAAACTTCGAAGAGCAGGGAGTTGGCCAGCGTGCGCACGTCCTGGAAGCGGCGCTCGGCGCGGGCCCGCTGCACGTTGGCTATGTGCGCTTCGCGCAGCGTCATCGCCACGCCTCCCGCCAGTGTTAGCGCCACCACCGCCGCCGCCAGCACGCCCGCCTTATGCCGCCGCACGAACTTGCCGGTGCGGTAGGGCCAGGTCGCGGCGCGCGCCAGCACGGGGCGCCCATCCAGATGGCGGCGGATGTCGTCGGAGAGTTGCTCCACCGACCGGTAGCGATCCTCGGGGCGCTTCTGAAGCGCCTTCATGACGATGTTATCCAGGTCGCCCGCGAGGGAGCGCGCCAGGCGCTGCGGGCTGACGGAGCGCGCCGCGTCCTCGGGCCCGGTTCGCCGCGCGGCAACGCTGGGCAGCGCCGGCTCGGTGCGGCAGATGGTCTCCGCGGCCTCGTGCGGCGTGCGTCCCCGCAGTTGGTAAGGCGCCTGCCCTGTGAGCAGTTCGTAGAGAAGCACGCCCAGCGAGTAGACGTCGCTCAGCGTGCTGACGGGCTCGCCGCGCACCTGCTCGGGGCTGGCGTACTCCGGCGTCATCAGGCGCACGGCGGTCACCGTGAGGTTCGATCCTCCGCCGGCGGGACCGTCCTCGAGGATCTTGGCGATTCCGAAGTCCAGCAGCTTGGGCTCGCCCTCGGGCGTCACCAGGATGTTGCGAGGTTTGAGATCGCGGTGGACCACCAGGTTGTGGTGCGCATACTCCACGCCGGCGCAGACCTTCAGAAACAGTTCCAGGCGGTGGCGCGTGTTCATCCGATGGGCGTCGCAATGCGCATCGATTGGATCGCCGGCCACCAGTTCCATCACGAAATACGGGAGACCGTCGGGGGTCAGCCCGGCGTCCAGGAACTTGGTGACGTTGGGGTGGTCCAGGTGCGCCAGGATGCGGCGTTCGTTGGCGAAGCGCTCGAGCAGGAAGCCGCTTTCCAGGCCCCGCTTCACCACCTTCAGCGCCACCGGCTTGGCGACGTCCTCGCGCAGCGCCTGGTAGACGGTGCCCATGCCGCCTTCGCCGATCGCGTTGTCGATGCGGTAGGGGCCGAGTTGCGCACCGGGCTGAAGGCTGGGGGACGGCGGCGTCTCGGGCAGGGGAGCCGGTTCGTCGAGGAAGCCGGAGGCGTCGCGATGGGCCGCCAGCAGCGACTCGACTTCGGTGCGCAGCGCGGCATCGCCGCCCGACGCCGATTCCAGCCACGCGGCGCGCCCGGCCTCGGGCACGTCGAGCGCGCCCTGCAACAGTTGCTTGACCTGCACCCAGCGTTCGGGCGTCATCTCCGGGGAGACCATAGAGCCATCTTAATGCCGCCGAACGCCGCCGGTGCTGGCGATCGCCCCACGGTGTTGCCCCACGGAACCGCGATCGTAAGGGAGCGGCCCGACCGGCAGACCCCGTTTCCGCGCATCCTCCATTGGCCGCCAACGGGCGGATTACTGAATCCCGCGGATATCCGCGGTGAGCTTGCCTGGGCTCGGGCCGCTCCCTTACGGTCGCGGTTCTGGGAGCCCGGCCTGTGCTGCCGGGTGCGCGGCCGGTGCAGCGTGCGCAGCCCGTGCTGCCGGGTGCGCCGCCGGTGCCTGGCGCGGACGGTGCCACACTACGCCGACAGTTCGCGGTACAGCCACGCCCGCGCCGTGGCCCACTCGCGCTTCACCGTGGCGGGGGAAAGCTGCATCACCTCGGACGTGTCTTCTATCGACAGGCCCGCAAAGAACCGCAGCTCGATGATCTTCTCCTGGCGCGGGTCCAGCTTGCCCAGGTTCTTGAGCGCCTCGTCGAGCGCCTCCACGTCCACGCCGCGCGCTGCCGGGGCGGCGATCCCGGCATCGAGCGTCACCTTGCGCACCCCATCGCCGCGCTTGGCGGCGCTCCGGCTGCGCGCGTGATCCACCAGCACGCGCCGCATCATCTGCGCGGCAATGCCGAAGAAGTGGGCGCGGTTCTGCCATTCGGCATTCTGGTCCACCATGCGCAGGAAGGCTTCGTGAACCAGGGCGGTGCTCTGCAGGGTGTGCCCCGGCTGCTCGTTGCGCAGATGGCGGCGCGCCAGGCGGCGGAGTTCGTCGTAGACCAGCGGCAGCACCTGTTCCAGGGCGCGCTGGTCCCCGTTCCTCCAGCGGAGGAGCAACTCGGTCACGTCGTGGCGCGGCTCAACGGCCATGCCTGTTGTTCGCACGTTCCGAAGGGCGATGTCAAGTGCGCGGCGCCAGCGCCACCACCAGCGCGGTCGTGCGCTTGCCCCCGGCGCGGCGGTAAGAGTGCGGCACCGTCGAATCGAAGTACACCGAATCGCCTTGGGCCAGATCGTGGCGGTCCTCGCCGGCGCGCAGTTCCAGGCGCCCGCTCAAAACGTACAGCAGCTCGATGCCGGGGTGTTCGTGGGTGCGCACCGCCTTCGCGGCCACCGGCTCGAACTCGGCCAGGTAGGAGTTCAGCGGGCGGTTGGGCACCGGGAAATCCAGGCTCTCGAAGTGATAGGCCACCTCCACGGCGCCGGGCGTGTCCGGGAAACGCAGACGGTCCTTCTTGCGGACGATTTCGAACACCGGTTTCGGCTCCGCGTTGAAGAAGTAGTCCAGACCGACGCTGAACACCATGGCGATGCGCAGCAGCGTGGGCAGGGTGGGGTGCATGAGGTCGCGCTCCAGCTTGGAGAGCAAGGCCGGCGACAGCCCGGTGTGCTTGCTCAGCTCCACCAGTCCCATGCTCTTGCGCAGCCGCAGGCGGCGGAGTTTGCCGCCGATCGCGTAGCTCTTGAGTCCGTTTTCTATGGTGTCCGATGGCATCGCAAAACTCGTTTTCCTCCCAGGACCGGTTCCGGCGGGGAATTTTCCGCCAGGGAAAATCGTTTCCCTGATATTCTTTACAGTAAAACACATTTTCCTTAAGATCAACTCATGGCCAGCGAGACCGGCCGCGAGAAAAGTGAAGGGAACTGTTAGGAATATGAAGAACCTTGACGTGATTGCATACGCGCTGATGGTCATCGGCGCGGTGAACTGGGGATTGGCGGGCGCCTTCCATATCGACCTGGTGGCGGCCCTGTTCGGCTTGAGATTCGGCGAAACCTCCGGGCTCACCTCGGTTGTGTACGGCCTGGTGGGTCTGGCGGGGTTGTACCAGGGGCTCACCTGGAAGGTCATTCAGCGGCGTTGGAACACCGCCCCAGCCGGCGCCCGGGCCTGATCGATTCGAAAAGGAGAGGACACAAGACATGAAACTGCAAACGACTTTCGCGACAGCCTGCCTGTTCGGGCTGACCATGCTTTCCACCGCCGCTTCGGCCGCCGACATCGTGGACACGGCCGTCGCCGCGCACTTCAATACCCTGGTTGCGGCCGTGAAGGCCGCCGGCCTCGTGGACACGCTGAAGGGCCCCGGCCCGTTCACGGTGTTCGCGCCCACCGACGAGGCCTTCGCTAAGCTCCCCGCGGGAACTGTCGAGAACCTGCTTAAGCCGGAGAACCTGCCCAAGCTGCGGGCCATTCTGGAATATCATGTGGTGGCGGGGAAGGTAATGGCGGCCGACGTGGTCAAACTCTCGTCCGCGAAGACCGTGGAAGGCGAAAGCGTCGCCATTCGCGCGGAAAACGGCCAGGTAATGGTCGGCGGGGCGCGCGTCATCAAGGCGGATATCGAGACCTCCAACGGCGTGATCCACGTCATCGACGCGGTCATGCTTCCGAAGTAGTGGAGCGGAACCCGGCCCGGCCCGCGGCTCGGCCTGAGCCGCGGGAGCGGGCGGGACGGAGGGGAACACATGACTTGGAGAACTCTGGGGATGGCGCAGTTGATCCTGGCAACTTCTGCCGCTACACTGGATGCCGCAATGCAAATTGGAGATCCGCTGCCGGTGCTGCGGGGGAGAGTTCCTCAGCGGGCGCGAGGCGGTACTGCCGCAGGCCGCCTCGGGCCGTGTGGCGCTGCTGCTGTTCGGCTTCACCTACCAGTCGCGCTTCGCGGTGGAGGCATGGGCTGGCAGGTTCCGTCAGGACTTCGGCGGCGAGGCGCGCGTGACCTTCTACGAAATCCCGATGATCGGCGGCCTGGCCAAGCTGGGCAAGTGGTTCATCGATTCGGGCATGCGCCGCGGCACTCCCCAGGCCGGCTACGAGAACGTTATCACCGTGTATGGCGGCACGGACGCGTGGAAACGGCGAGTCGGGTTCAGCGACCTCAACGCGGCGTATCTGGTGCTGATCGGCCCCGATGGCAAAGTTGCGCGGCAGGTTGCAGGCGGTTTCGGCGAAGAGCCGTACCAGGCGTTGCGCGCCCAGGTATCGAGACTTCTCGGCGGCAAGTGATGCGGGCGGTGCGCATCGTCAACGCGGATTGACCTTTACACCGGCCGCTCCAGCGCGCACAAGGCGCTGGCGAGCGTAAATAGCACTTCGGATTCCTCGATGGGCTCGCTGCAGTAATTGGCCGCGCCATGCTCCATGGCATCCAGCCACTTCCCGGTTTCGGCCGGACCAGTCACCACGATCACGGGCGCCTCATCGTGGTCCGCAGTTATCCTCCGCGCGGCGTTCCGAGTCACATGTCCAGCACCGCAGAAGATGGCGTCGGCAGGCTCCGTGGCGGGCACCACGGTATGCTCGTGGGCTTCCAGCACACGAGTCAGGTTGGCCAGCGTCTCGCCGGGGAGATCGATCAGTGAAACCTTTGCCACTTGTGGGTATATCGGCGGATCTTACGGGAGTGTGAGGGGTAACCGTGGGAAATCTCTCGCTTTTCAGGTGATTCCCCTGGCCGCGGCGGACGGGCGCAAATGCCCGGCCGGGGTCGTGCGGTGCACCACCCCGGCCGCAGTCTGGCTAAATGGGGCTACTTCGCCGACGTCTTCGACGCGGCTTCGCTGGCCAGCAACTTCTGGGCTTGACGGTCTCCCGAGTTGGCTTCCTTGGCGGTTTGCGCGGGAGTTTCCCGGGCCTCCTGCAGCGCGGCCAGCATGGCCTGCGCGGCGCCGCTTAGTTGGACCGAGTCTCCGCCATGAGCGGATTCGGGTTTGGTCTGTTCCGGCTTCTTGGCCGGGGATTTCGTGGACTGAGCCACGGGTTGGGCTGGCGGCGCGTTTGATATGCCACTCACCATAATTGAACTCCTTTATCGTTCATATCGACCGGTCAGGGAGTTCCTTGAACCGGCGGGACGGGGGCAGGCACCGGCCACCCGCCCCGCTGCCATCGTCAGAACAATAGATGGAGCGAAAACTGCATCGTCCTCGGGCTGCCCAGCGTATGCTGAATGTACCCGAACGACGATGACAGCCCCTGCACTGTCGGCACCCCGGCTGACGACACGTTGTACTGGCTCGCGCTCGAGCTGGGAGCGTCGAAATCCGGGTGATTGAATACGTTGAACACGTCGCCGCGGAATTGAACATGTAACCGTTCGCCGAGCTTGGTGTCCTTCAGAAGCGACATGTCGAAACGCTCCTGGAAGGGCGCGCGGAAAGTGTCGCGGCCGGTATTCCCGAACACCGTCTCGTTGGTGTCCCCGGCCGGCACTCCCAGCGTTCCGGGCGCCACAGTGGGCACGAAGAAGTCGGCGGAGTTGAGGACCGGTCGCCCGGCGTTGATCCCCGTGGTCCCCTGCAGCATCGCCTGCTGCGGCGTGATGCCCGGCTTCAGCGGCATCACCGGATCCAGAATCTCGACATAGCTGGAGTAAAAGATGCCGCCGCAGGCGCCCGAGTAATCGATGCCGCCATACGCCTGGCCGCTCTGGAATGTCGTTAGTCCGCTGAGTGCCCAGCCGTTGACCAGCTTTGCCAGCACATGGTCGCCCTTGGCGAGCTTGGGAATGTCGTAGTAGTACTGCACCATGAGCACGTGCGTCCGGTCATAGACGCTGGTGCCATACGAGTTGCGCAGGTTGAAGGGATCGTTGCCGTTGAAGAACAGCCCCAGCCCGCTCTGCATGTCCAGGGTGTGCGACCAGGTGTAAGAGACCATCGTCTGCAAACCCTGGCTCAGCCGCTTGCGCAAGCCGAACTGCAGCGCGTTATAGGTGGAAACGCCCTCCGCCTTGTAGAACGCCGAGTTGGTATTGAAGCCGGTATACGGGGCGCGCAGGTCGGTATTGCCACCGTCGTAGGTATGCAGCGTCTCCGCCGGTACCACGTTGAAGCCATAAGAGGAGGTTTCGCCGTTAATCGGACTGCTGGGCGTGGCGATGCCAGGCTGATTGAAAGGGATCGGCAGCACCTGGTGGAGGCCATGGTTGCCCACGTACCCCAAACTCATCTGCACGCTGTTCACCGGCTGCCATTGCACGTCGAAGGACCAATTCTCCGTGTAGGGCAGCACGTTGGCCGGATCGTAGCCGCTGAATGTGTATGTCTTGCCACCGGTCATGATCTGCGCCTTGGTGGGCACCAAACCGGCGAAGAGCGTGTTATTAGTGACCACCGGCGGGATGGTGGCGCCCAGGAACGGTTGCGAGAATGTGCCTGCGGAAGTGGCGGCCACCTGCTGCGCGAAGGGCGCGGCCACGGTGACGCCGAACGGCCCGTTCACGCCGGCCCCGGCGCCCGGCGAAAGGTAGGAAAAGTACTCGCCGCGATCGTAGAACATCCCGGCCCCGGCGCGGATCACCACGTTGTGCAGGTTCGCCGGGCTCCATACCAGGCCCAGCCGGGGGCCGAATCCCCATTGCCGCCCGGTCAGCGTGGAATCGTTCACTCCCGAAGTGCCCAGCGTGGCGTTGTTGCCCGCCACCACCAATCCCGTGCTGGTGACCACACCGGCCACCGGGTCGTACTTGTAGGCGTCGGGATGGAAGTTGGTGAGCATGCCGTGCTTCTCCGATAGCGGGCCGTTGTAGTCGTAGCGCAGCCCCGCGTTCAGCGTAAGGTGCGACGCCAGCCGGACATTATCGTTCACGAAGGCGCCGATCAGGTTGGCGCGGTAGTACCGGTTGGTTGCGCCGAAGAAAACATTCGTGCTGCTGGCCTTCACATTGCCGGCGAGCAGCGCCGTCATGTCGGCGAAAGACTCCGAGGGCGTGGAGTTGGTGTTGTTGATGATATTGAGTTGCGTGTGGTCCAGATTGAAACCCGCCGCCACCGTGTGCCGCCCCTTCACCCAACCCAGATTCGTCGAGGCCTGCAGACGGTTCTGGTAGAACCCCGTGTTGGCGAAATTGCCGCTTGGCCCGATGCTCAGGCTCTTCTTGAGAGTGGGGTCCGAGGTCGAAATCGAAATGCCCGGGAATCGCGTGGCGGCCAGCTCGTCGATGCCCAGGGACGTGGCCGTGAACGGCTGGCCGGTTTGGGAGTAGTCGTACTGGCGCGCGATGCCCAGTTGCTGGGTCCAGGTGATCGTGGGGCTGACGATCACGTTGTTCTCCAGGCTGCCGGATTGCGCTCCGGTTAACTCCTGCTTGGGAAATCCCATCGTGCTGCCGCCGCCGAACGGGCTGGTGCTGGGGCTGTCCTGGTAGATGTACTTCTCCGCCAGCCGGTCCTTGCTATTCACCACGTAGTCGGTGTCCACGATGAACTGCCGCGGCAGGAATGTGGTGGGCTCCTGCAGGTACACGTCGTAGCCAGCCAGCGCCGCGGCGGTGGGATCGGTAATCTGCGGCGAGGGGATCAGGTACTGGTTGCCGATCTTGGCCTGAAACAGCTTGGCGGCCGCCGGGTCGATCTGGCTGGGGCTGATGGTCTTCCCGAAATCGGTCTGCAGCATGTTCGCGAGGCCCTGCACGGAGCGGTCGTCGGTGAGGTGCAGCGGCACGGTGAGGCTCTTGGCGCCGTTCATGGCGTCGGAGTCGTGGATGCCCTGATACGCGGCGAAGAAGAACAGCTTGTCCTTGCGGATGGGTCCGCCCATGGTGGCGCCGTAGCGGTTGTAGTGCAGCGCGGCGACCTTATCGTGCGCCGATATGGCCGTGCTGGCGTTGCGGAAGAACTCGGCGGCGTTGAAGAAGTTGTTCTGCAGGTTGTCCCAGGCCTGGCCGTGGAACTCGTTGGTGCCCGATTTTGTGGTTACGCCGATGTGCGCCCCGCTCTTGCCGCCCTGCGACACGTCGTACATGGCGGTGTTGACGCTCATCTCCTGTAAGGCTTCGACGGGCGGCGTGGGAATGCTCTGTCCCACGGAATCGTACGCCGAAACGCTGGTCTGCGTATCGCCGCCATTCGAACTCGAATAGCCGGTGTTCAAAAAGAACCGCGACGAGTCCACCTGGCTGGTGGTCTTCCCGTTGAACAGGTTGTCGGCGCTCACGCCGTTCACCTGGATGCTGTTGCTGGAATCGCGCTGCCCGTTGGCCCAGATGGCCTGGTTGCCGAAGCCCGCGTTGGTGCCCGTCGTGGCCAGGAAGTCCGCGCTAACGCCCGGGCTGAGAAGCGCCAGTTGCGTGAAGCTGCCGGTGCCGAGCGGCGTGTTGTTGATGGCCTGCGCATCCAGCACGTAGCCGCTGGTGACATCCACCTGGTTGAGCAGCGGCGTGCCGGTCACCTCGACGGTAGTGGTGACGGCGCCCAACTCGAGCTTCCCGTTGACCGTGGTGGTGCGGTCGCCCTGCACCAGAATGGCGGGGTGGTTTTCCGTCTTGAAGCCTTCCTTACTGAAGGTGACGCTATAGTTCCCGGCTTGCAGGTCGGGCACCTGGTACGATCCGTCGGTGCGTGTCACGGCCTTCAACGCCAGGTTGGTATCCAGGTTGCGAATGGCCACCACCGCGCCACCCACCGCGGCTCCGCTCGCGTCCGTTACGGACCCGGTGATGCCGCCCGTAACCTGCTGAGCCTGCATGGTAAAGCTGGCCGCGAGGGCGGCGTAGACCAATAGTGCAAACGTTCTGCGCATTGTGTGAGATTCCTCCGGTTCCCGCCGATTGTAAAACCCCTCTGTCAACGGACGATTGCAGTTGGCTTACGGAATGGTTAGTTTGCGGGGTTGGTGGGCCGGAGGCGCTACGCCGTTACGTCACGGACGGGCAGGCGGCCAGGGGGCCCGACTGGACTGTTGGCACGCCCGCCAGGCAGACTTGCCGTCCCCGGTCCTATTCAACGCATCGCGAACAAGGCCTAGCAGCAGTTTCTGGGTCGGCGACGATCCACGCAGCTGGGCTCCACTTCCGCGGCTAGGCCGTAATACGTCAAGTGGACACCGGACGACCTCAATTCCGGTCACCCAAGCTCAATCCGTGGCCGCGCTCTCGCGCGGTACAATGTAGATTCCAGGCTCGCCGCGCGTGACGGCAAGTTCGGCCGCCTTCGCGGCAGCATCGACATGCACGGACCCAGGGGCGATGGCGGCATCGAATCCCGTGCCAGGCCCGTAAATCAGCCCATAGCGGAGGACCAGCCCTTCGAGCGGAGCCTCGGTGACCTGGCGTTCCAGGCTCAGCACGCCCTGCACCGTCTCGCCATAAACCGGATGTGTCACCGGCAGCAGCGGGTCAGTCTCCCGGTGTGGTTTCGGGCCTTCGTCATAGATGAAAGAGATACTCTGGGCGATCAACCGTCTGGCGCCCGCGTGCAGGGTGGCCGCGACAAGATTGCGCGTGCCAACATCCCGCAGGCGGGCATTGCGCGCCAGTGCAGCCGTCATTTTGGCCGCGTCGAGAGCGTAGGGCAGGTCGGTGAGTTGGTGGATCACGACGTCGGGCCGGATCTCGTATAGATGGTTGCGCAAGGCATCCGCGTCGAACACATCGACCACCACCGGTTCCACTCCAGCCTTTTTCAATTCCGAGGCCTTCTCCCCGGATCGAGTGGAGCTAAACACGCGCCATCCGTTTCCCAGAAGGAGCGGGGCGAGGCGCCGGCCGATGGCACCGGATGCGCCTGCAAGGAAGATACGTGTAGTCATGATCGTTCTTCGTGTTCGCGGACGGTTGTCCGGTTCAATTCTGGCGGCACGGGTCTGACGAGGCGGTTCCGGCTATTGGCAGATCGTCGCACCGCTTGTACCAGCATACCTGTGCCGCAAGCCCGCTGCCGTCGAGTCCGCGGTGCGCGACACAGAAGTGAGTGCAAAGGCAATCCGCCAAGGAAACTGTATGAATCCGAGCGTAGGTGGGCGCCAAATTTTTGTGGGGCAGGCTGTCAGCCTGCGGCGGACTGTCAGTCCGCCTGGGCGGCTTTTGCACGAGGCCGGCAAGGCGGGTTAACAACCCGCCGCAGGCTGACAGCCTGCCCCACATAGCGCCGCCAGATCCACTTCTATGCCGCGCACCCTTGAACAATTCGAGCCCGCAAACACAATCGCTCGCAAAGGCGCAAAGCCGCAAAGAGAGCACATACGTCGTTCTTTGCGGCTCTGCGTCTTTGCGTGACATTTCGTTTTCTGAACGGATTCCGCCGGGCGCGGCTCCGATGCGCGTTCGGAGCGGCAGCCGAACAGGTATACAGTTAATCTTTACAGTTTACCTGTAGATATGATACATTGATGCCGTGAGCAAGCCAAAGCCTTCAACTCACACCGGCCTCGCTTCGACGATCGCCGCCGGGATCCGCACGGTGGGCGGCAAGCTCATGCGGCGTTTGCGCGAGTATGGGGAACGCAGCGACCTGCCCCCGTCCCAGGTCTCCGTTCTGCTGCGACTCGAGAAGCACGGCCCGGCAACGGTCTCCAGTCTGGCGCGGGTGGAAGGCATGCGTCCGCAGTCCATGAGCGCCATCGTTGCGCCGCTGCGGAAGGCCGGCCTGGTCCGTGGCGCCTCTGACCCGAACGATGGACGGCAAACCCTGATGTCTCTGACGCCCAAATGCCTGAAATTGCTTCAGGAGGGCAGGGCCGCGAAGCAGGACTGGCTCACTACGACCGTCTCGCGGAAGCTCTCCGTTCAGGAGCAGGAGAAGCTTCAGGCCGCACTCGCCCTGCTGTCGCGGCTTGTCGAGGATTGAACTCCGAGGAGAAGAACCGATGCCGCTGACTACGCTCGACCCCAACACCGCGTTGATCGTGATCGACCTGCAGAAAGGTCTCGTCAATGGGAGTTTCATTCACCCCATCGGCGAGGTCATCGGCCGGACGCGCGCGTTACTGGACGCCTTCCGTGCGAAGAACCTCCCAGTCGTGCTGGTCAACGTGGCGGGACGGGCGCCGGGACGGACGGAACAGGGTCCGCGCGCCACGCCATCGTTTTCCGAGGGATGGACCGACCTTCTGCCGCAGTTGAACCGGCAGCCGGGCGATATCGTCGTCACCAAGCGAAGCTGGGGCGCGTTCGCTACCACGGATCTGGAACGCCAGCTCAAGGAGCGAGGCGTGACCCAGGTGGTTGTGACCGGAGTGGCGACTTCCGTTGGCGTCGAGGCAACCGCCCGCCAGGCCTACGAGCTGGGGTTCCATGTGACCCTCGCACTCGACGCCATGACCGATTTCCGCGAGGAGGCGCACGAGTACGGCATCCGAAACGTCTTCCCTCGCGTCGGTGAGACGGGGTCGACAAAGGAAGTCATCGCGCTGCTGGAAAAATCGTTGGCAGAAAGGAACGCTGCATCATGAATTGGCCTTGGCTTGTATCGTACTTTTTCGGGGGCGTAAGTGCGGCAAACGCCATCCCTCACATTGTCGCCGGCTCGATGGGACAAGCCTTTCAAAGTCCCTTCGCAAAACCGTCCGGCAAAGGGCTCTCCTCCTCGACGGTCAACGTTCTTTGGGGATACTTCAACGCGGTGGTTGCTTATCTGTTGGTCGCGCAAGTCGGGGCCTTCGATCCGCGCGCGGCAACCCACGTCCTCGCGTTCGGCCTTGGCGCGCTGATCGTCGGCGTCTTTTCGGCGCGGCACTTCGGCCAGTTCCACGGGGGCAACACGCCGCCGCGCACATGAAGAACCCGGCGGCCGGCACCTTTCGCTCTCTGAGAAGCTTCAACTTCCGCCTGTGGGCGGCGGGCGCTCTGGTGTCCAACGCCGGCACCTGGATGCAGCGCGTCGCACAGGACTGGCTCGTGCTGACGCAACTCACCAATCATGATGCGTCAGCGCTGGGCATTGTGATGGGCCTGCAGTTCGCCCCGCAACTGCTGCTCCTGCCCTGGACGGGATCGGCCGCGGACCGCCTCAACCAGCGCAAGCTCCTGATGCTGACGCAGGCAACCATGGGAGTGCTGGCGCTGATTCTGGGAGTTCTCACCGTCGCGGGAGTCATCCGGCTTTGGCACGTGTATGTGTTCGCCTTCCTGTCCGGTTCCGCCGCAGCGCTGGATGCGCCGGTCAGGCAGACCTTCGTGGCGGAGATGGTCGGCGATGAAGACCTCCCCAATGCCGTGGCATTGAACTCAACCTCGTTCAATGCCGCCCAGATGATCGGTCCCGCGGTGGCCGGTTTGCTGATTGCAAAGGTGGGCATCGGCTGGGCTTTTCTTCTCAATGGGCTCTCGTTCGCGGCGGTGCTGCTGTCGATGTCGTTCTTCCGTATCTCCGAACTGCGTGCCAGCGCCAGAGCGCATCGCACGGCCTCCGGATTCCTGGAAGGGCTTCGCTACGTGTGGAGAAGGCCGGACCTCAGGGCGATCCTGGTCATGTTGTTTCTGATCGGCACCTTCGGACTGAACTTTCCGATCTTCATCTCGACGATGGCCGTGAACGTCTTCCACTCCGACGCGCGCGCTTTCGGCCTGCTCTCCTCCATCATGGCCGTGGGCTCACTCTCGGGCGCGGTGTTTGCCGCTGGCCGGAAGAGACCGGGCTTCGGGTCTCTCGCGATAGGAGCCGGTGTGTTCGGACTGGGCTATTCTCTCGCCGCACTGGCGCCCGGATACTGGTGGTTTGCGGCCGCTCTGGCGGTCAGCGGCGCGGCTGCCCTGACCCTGACCAACGGCACCAACAGCATCATGCAGCTCTCGACGGAACCATCCATGCGGGGCAGGGTGATGGCGCTCCGGGTCGGCGTGGCACTGGGGGGAATGACGATCGGCGCTCCGGTCGTCGGTTGGATTGCCAACCACTTCGGCGCGCGCTGGTCGCTCGCTGTGGGCGCCGGGGCGTGCTTCGCCGCCGCCATAGTGGCAATTTGTGTCATGGGGCAGGGGATTCCTCCGGCTGGGCAAAGTGAACTCGCCGAGTCCTGACACTCGCGCGATGCCCCGTCGCCGCGGGCGATCAATCGCGTTTGCACGCATCACCGGGAGCGATTACCCCTCGAAAGCCGGCACCGCGATAGGACTATTCGGACGGCGGGTCGCCGCCGGCCCTGGATCGCCGTCTGGCGTCACAGAAGCGTCGATGGGGGCAGCGCAACTTTTGCGACGCGTTTCAGGCAGTTCGCATCTCCTTCTTGACAGGAGACGTCCGCATCATGCCGAAAGCCATCCGTTTCAACCAGCTCGGTGGTCCCGATGTTCTTCATTTTGAAGATCTGCCCGAGCGCCGGCCCGGTCCCGGCGAAGTTCTGCTCAAGGTTGAAGCCGTGGGCCTCAACCGGGCCGAGAGCATGTACTATCACGGCTTCTACATGGAAAAGGTGAGCCTGCCCTCCGGCCTCGGATACGAGGCGGCAGGAAAGGTCATCGCCGTCGGTCCCGAAGTCGATTCCACTCTCATCGGCAAGCGCTTCGGCACCGTTCCGGGCTTCTCGATGAACCAGTACCCGGTGCTTGCGGAAACGGCCGTCGTTCCCGCTAGCGTTCTAGCAGCCGTTCCAAGCTCCATCTCCGTGACCGAGGGCGCCGCTGTCTGGATGCAGTACAGCACCGCCTATGGCGCGCTCGTCGCCTTCGGCAAAGTTGCTGCCGGCGATTTCGTCATCATCACCGCGGCCAGTTCGTCCGTTGGGCTCGCGGCCATTCAGATCGTCAAGGCACAGGGAGGGATATCCATCGCGACCACCCGTACCTCCGCCAAGAAGGATCGGCTCATGGCCCTTGGCGCCGGCCACGTCATCGTCACGCAAGAGGAGGACCTCGTGGACCGGGTGCAGTCGATCACCGGCGGCAAAGGTGCACGCGTCGTCTTCGATCCGGTGGGCGGCGACTACGTCAACACGCTCGCGCGGGCCACGGCTAACGGTGGCACCATCTTCGTGTATGGCGTGCTCTCTGGCAAGCCCACGCCCTTCCCAATGGCTGCCTTTGGCCGAACCATCGGCATGTTCGGCTACACCTTCGGCGAACTGCGCGGCACTCCGGAGTGGGAAACCATGAAGAAGTACATATACGATCGCCTGGCGGATGGATCCTTCAAGCCGGAGATCGCCCGGACGTTCCCCTTCGATCAAACCGTCGAAGCCTACAGGTACCTCGAGAGCAACGAACAGATTGGCAAAATCGTCATCACCCTGTAGACCTTGGTTTATGGGCTCTTCCGCCGCGTAACTGGCGGCAATTCATTTCCGCCAGCGAGCGGAGCGGCGGAGATAGTCGTTACTAATTCTCCGAGGGCTTCTCCACGCGATCGATGATGAAAACCTGCACCGGACTTTTGGCGTTCTCCAATTTCAGTCCGAGCTGTTCCCGCAACGCCTCCGCCAGGTTGGAACCCTCGAAACTGGCAACCGGCTCGCCGTTTGGTCCGGTCCGGCCTGAAGGATCGGGCACGAAGGTCAACGTGAAATCGTAGAAGCCTTTCAGACCTGTGCGATCCACCACGGGGCGATCAACCCCGTGGAAACGGTTGATCATCAATCCCAGCCACCAGCAAAGGTATTCCATGTCGATGTGGAGTCCCGTGAAAGTCAGCGAAGTGGACGCCGTAGCGGCGCGGCTAAGCTCGATCGGAACCTCGAACCGCTGCGGACTGGGGTTGACCTTCATTTTCGATCCGTTCTTGTCCACCGTGACCACCGACACCGGAAGCGTGCGCGTCTCACGATGGAATTGCAACTTGAAGCGGTCGGCCAGCATGTACTGAAACATGATGTTCAGATTGCCGATGGTGTCGGGATGCTCCGCCTTCGCGGTGACGTCGAAGCGGGCCGTGTCGATCCAATTGGGACCTCCGGCGATCTGGACGCCGGTGATCTTGTACATTTCCCGGATCATCGATTTCAGCGTGACGTAGCGGGCCAGGTAAGTTCCGCCGGCCATCGCGCGGATGCCCGCCAACTCGCCGGGTGCCGGCATGGTCTTGGCCTCTTTCACCGACGTTACTTCGAAGCGCAGCGCGCTGGCGTTGCCGTTCGGCGCGTCGCCTTGTTGCGCGCGCGCGATCCGACCCGTCCAAGCCGCCTGCAGAATTGCCATTCCAGCCAAAAGACACGCGAGACCGAGTTTCATGAATCCCCCCATATTCCAGACGCGTGGGGACGCCGAACTGCTGACCATTATTCCGCGGCTCCGTGCTTTTATGCCGGTCACTTCCGCCGGTATCGACTTGTCATAAACCGGCTCATCGTGGCGATCTGCGCGGCATGGTTATCTAGCGCCTGCCGGGACGGCCGATCCCGCGTCCTGGCGCCGGAATGGAACCGGCTCGGCAGTACTGCGATTAGCTCCGGCCGAGGACCCGCGTCCGGACAAGGAGTGGGAAACGCGCGTGGGTCAGGGGACCTGCCATCCAATTGGCTCAAGTCGAGCCAATCTGGAGCCGCAAGTGCCTTAGTTCCAACACGGGGTTGGCTCAAGTCGAGCCAACACGGGCTCCATGACAGGCTGTCACCGTCCCGGATACGGCGCGTCGAATCCCTTCACGCTCCACCAGATGATGCGGTTTAGGGTCTCGGCCGGGGCGCGGTCCACGTCGTCGAAATCCATCGCCGCCGATTGCAGCGCGGCCTTGGCAAAACGCGTGCGGGCGAAACGCCAGGCACAGCGTGCGGCTGCCGTCCACGCGGCGGGAGCGCATCGACATCTGCGGCGGCGCTGCATGATCAGCTTGCGGCGGTGAACCGCCCGAGGCAGTAGACGTGCCACGTGCCAGAAGGCCGAGAGCGAAGTTGGCTCCCGGCGCAGGCATCCACCCATCACCGCCAGGTCGCGCACGGTCATGGGCAGCCAGTAGCGGAGTTCTTCACCGGGTGCCTGTTGAGGAAAGCAGGCACCGAGCGCCGGTTGCCGGGCGTCAGCGTCTGCACGTGAAAGGCGGTGGCTTCCGGCGTATAAATGCAGCGCCAGCCAATCAGCATGGCGCGCCACGCCACGTCGGCATCCTCGCGATACACGAAGAGATATCGAGACATCCTCGATCATGCGGCGCCAGGTTTCCGAAAGCCGCGACAGTTTACCGCGGCGCACGCCGGGCGGGATCCGCACCGATCCGTGGCGGCGTTGACTGCGAGGGGCATTTGGCTTTCGTCCCTGCGTGGCGTTCCTCGCCCAGGGCGGTCTCCCGTCAACAGACGGGCTTTGCAGACGATCACTTGACCGCGAGCGTCACGGCTTGATTTCGGGAATAGCCGCCAACGGCCACCTGCACAGGGGCGGCGCCGGACGCGGCGATTACCGGAACGCGAATGTTAACCTGGGCCACGCCGGGCTGGCCGGAAGCCGAGCCCGAATAGACAACTTCGGCCGCCACGCCTCCAACGGTGACCGTGACCGGTAGCGCCAACCGCGGGAGGGGCGGACTGGGAATGACTCCGTCGACCGTCGGCGGCACGGTCGCGCCCGTGCCTGTCAGGAACAAGGAAACTATCGAACCCGCGGGAGCGGGATGCTCCGATCCGTTCGGCGTGCCGTCTTCATTGATGGCGGCGGCTTGCGTGCCAGAGAGAACGAAGATTCCGGGCGCCGCGGCGCCGGCACTTACAGAGACGTTGGCCGCCCCACCCTGGTTCTCAACAGTTATGGTAACCGTCGGTCGGGACGCTACGTCCTGGGGCGCGATCGCCAGAATTTCCGTCCCTTGCACGCTGATCAGTGGCGCGGCTTCTCCATTGAACAGCACCTTGGTTCCCTGCCAAATCACCGGCAACTGCCCGCTATCGGCCGGCGTCCTGGAAGGCTGGAGCGGTCCCAGGCAGCCACCGGTGATGCTAAGAATCTCATTTCCGGCGATCGAGTCGTTTACCGCGTACGGCTCGCAATCGTGATAAGTGATGCAGTCGGACGCGGGCGGTTCGAGCGCGGTTAGATTGCTGGCGGCATTGAAGACGCTCAGGTTGTTCAGATAGACCGACGGAGTATCCGCCGCGGGACGTGCGATGGCGGGGATGCGCCAAACGGAATTATCGGCGGCTTGGTAGATGCTTCCTGCCGGGTCGCTGGCGAGGCCTTGCAGCGCTTGCGAGATCAGCCCGGAAGGGAACGTGAGCGCGGTGCTGCCGCAGTTTGGCGAGATGCGAAGCAGAGGGTTCGCTGGAATGTAAATCGCGCCCTCGGGATCGGCCGCGAACTCGCCCACACCACTGCGTAACGGGTAGAACGAACCTTCCCTCGTTTCCTTGTAGAGTTGGTATCCGCTCAGGACTAACCGGGCATCGAAACCGGCCGCCAACCAGCTAATTCCCTGCGGCATCTGCGGCGATTGGATGATACCGCCAGTGGATATGCTGCGGACCTTGCCGTCCGATACAAAATAGATGTCGCCATCGGCAATATCCGATTGCCGCTTGATGGCGCTCCGCATTTTCAGCCCCCTGCCACTACTGGGCCTCACCGAAATTGCGGTTGGCGCGGAGATCTCGGCTTGCATCGCCGGCCCGCCGTCTCCGGTCTGGCCGCTGGAGCCGGTACCAGCGATGGTGCTAATGACGCCATCCGGGGATCGGCGCAGGATGCGATTGTTCCCCGTATCGGAGACGAAGAGATTGCCGGCGGAATCCACGGCGATGCCGCGCGGAGATGAGAGGACATCTTCGCCGGCAGGATAGCAGGCTGGGTCTTCACCCGCGGGAGGCGAAGCGGTGCCGGCTACGGTGAGGAACTGGCCGGCCGCCGTAATCTCGTGAACGTGGCCGGCTGCCGATTCGGCGAAGAAGACATTGCCGGCGCCGTCAACTGCCAGTGCCTCCGGGTTGTGGAAGATGGAGCCGAGCGCCGGGCCGCCGGGCGCTGACTCGCGCGGCATGCTGCCCGTGCCAGCCACCGTGCGAACGGAGCCGTCCGGGTCGATGCGGCGGACGCGCCCCGCGCTGTTCGAATAGAAGTGCCCTGGGTCGGAGGAACTGAAAAAATTGTCCGCAATGTAGATGCGTCCGGCGCTATCGATCGCTATATCGCTGGGATTGAACGATGCGTATCTCGCAACCCGCTTTCCTCCGGAGAGAGCGCATCCGTCGCTAAAGCCGGATTGGTCCGTTCCGGCGAAAACCGCGACTCCGCCTGCCTGGCTCCATCGCCAAATGAAGGTGGAGCCTTCAATAAAATAGATGCTGCCGTCGGCGGCCGGAGCAATTCTCGCGGGCGACGAGCCCACGTTTCCGAACAGGCGGACCAGATTGCCGTCGGGATTCAGACGGAGAATGCCGTACCCATCGACGATGAGCAGGTTGGATGAACTGTCGAAGGTCAGCGCGTACGGCGTGTACAGCGCAACCTGGAGTGCGGGGCCACCCTGAGTGGCAGGCCCGGACGGTCCGCCGTTTCCGGCAATTACCGCTACCGAGCCTGAAGGTGACCGCTTCCAGACGAATCCGCCATTTTCGTCGGTAATGTACAGGTTATCCGCCGCGTCAATCGCGATCGCGGGCGCCACGTAGGAGGATGCCGCTGGATTCGGAATCTGCGTCTTAGCGCCAGTTGGTGAAAACTCGAAAAGCTGAGTGCCTACGTTCCAGTTTGGGAATGCCGAGACATACACATTGCCGTGGCTGTCGACCGCTATACTGGCGACCCCGGCGCCGGCCTGGTTGACGGCGGTGGAGATCAACCCATCGGGGGTCATTCGCCGGATGCTCTGGTTGCGGCTGTCGGCGATCAGAAGATTGCCGGCGCGATCCCAGGCGAAGGCGGAGGGGCTAAGCAGCGCGTTGGTAGCGGGGCCGCCGTCTCCGTTTGACCAATTAGCGGGCGATAGTCCAGCGATGCGAAGCGGCGTAACCGCGATCTGCGAGGCCAATGGCATGGTCCCCGCACAGATCAGCAACGAGACAGGCAATAAGATTCGAGACATTCTTCACTCTGGCCGATGCCGGCCGTTTTCATGGCAAAGTGCTAGCGAAGCGGCCCTCGGGACGATTGTGCGGCCGGCCGTGGCGCCAAGCGTACCGGCTCGCCCGGCGCACCGACAATGGCCGCCTGTGCCGTTCCACAAGCAAAAGACTGGCCGCTGTAAAATGCCAGGATGGTCTCCCAGGCCGGTTTGAAGCCGCGCGAAGCATCTTCGAACGCCAAGCCCCAATGGCCGTTCAACGATACTTGCCGGTCCGAAAACGACCAGGTGGGCGACGACCATAGGCCGGCGGCGTCGTAGAGAGTCCAGTATGCGCTCCTGGTGACTCCGGTTGCGCGAAGGGCGCAGAGGCATTGCCCGAGCCAGACGGATTGGCCTTCCAGATCGGTGGTGGGGGAAGCGTTCTCGCCAAATGCCAGTGTGGGCCGAGGGTAGGCCCCGAAAGGGGACGAGATGCCGTATTCCGCGATGAACAGGCGATCGGCGGGTACCGAATCTGTGCCGGTAGTCAACTCCCGAAGAGACTGCTCGATTGACGCCGTGTCCGGTCCAAACAGGTAGGTGTAAACCATGTCGGGCTCGGCCGCGTGGCCCAGTTCGTAGCTCAGATGCCGCTTCATGGAAGCGTATCGCTTCTTGGCAACCGGCGCGTCGAGCGAATAGCCTTCCAGAGGTCCCGGTGGAACCCCCACATCGCGCGCCCAGATGTTCTTTCCTTTCGATGGGAAATACAGGAAGGTGAAGAGCGGCGGCTGGTCGTCCGGGCTCTCGGCTGCGATCTTCCGTTTGAGGGCAACATACAGTTTTCGCCAAAGCAGGCTGTAGTTGTTGGGAGTCTCCGGCCGATCGTCGGGAGCGGGCTCCAAGGCGTACAGGGCGCCCCACGCCAGTATGTTCGTATGGCGTTTGCTGAGGCTGGAAATGAACCGTCCTGCCCAGGTTGCGATGGCATCGGCGCGGTGCTCGACCTCGATTGCCGTCAACGAATCGAGATTCTCGTTGAACGGAGTGTGCACGAAATGCGGAATCACCCAGAGCCCGTGCTTCTCCGCGAGACCGGTGAATTCATCCAAGGCGTCCCACTGACGGTTGGCCGATTGCGCCGGGTCCGGGTAGGCAAAGCCCGCGGTCTCCAGAAGCCTGCTGGTGTGCTTGCGGAGGAGATCGTCGAAGGTGGGCTGGTCCCAGAGATACAAGTGGACGGCGTTAAAACCGGAGCGGCGCAGGGTGGCCAGATCGGCGTCGGCCAGCGACCGTACTTCACGGCCGGTTGCCGCATCCTTGCTGAACCAGTCGTACAGCATGCGGAAATAGGGGTGGCCGCGCGGCGCGTAGTTGATCGCCTTCCATTCCCGCGGACGGCCGGCGGCGTCCAATGTGGCGACGAACAGCGTAATGATTACCAAGAGCCTCATGGCAGCCTGAGTATTCTCCTGTATCAAAGACCCCGCGGGCGCCAAATCAACTACACCTTCCGTGGGCGTCGGGCGCGCAAGCCACGGCAGCCGCGGTGGAGCAACCAATTGGCCACGGACTGGCCAGTCCGGAACTGGCAAGTGCCATAGTTGCAGCACAGGGATTGGCCACAGTCTGGCCAGCCCCGTATCCTCGACAGGTTTTCACCGGCCCGGATACGGCGTCTCGAATCCAGTCACGCTCCACCGGATGTTGCGGTTCAAGGTCTCGGCCGGGGCGCGCGGAATTCCCGCGCCAGGCTGGCGCCACGTGGGTCGTAGTGGTTCAGCAGTCGCGTGTCGGCGGTGTCCCGGCAGGGCTATGCCACGTAATCCGCGGCTTGCACCACGGCGGCGCCATGCTCTGCCGCGGGCGGTTCTCCCACGGCAACCTCCGCCAACTCGTCCACCGGGATCGCCGCCGGCCGAAATGCGAACCACCTGGCCAGTTCCGCATCGCCGATCCGCCGGCGTTCCATGATCAACTTGCGGCGGTGAACCGCCCGCGGCAGTAGCCTCGCTACGTGCCAGAAGGCCGCCAGCGAGGTCGGCTCCCAGAGTAGGCATCCGCCCACCACCACCAGGTCACGCACGGTCATGGGCAGCCAGTAGCGGCGGTACACTCCCGCGGTGGCGTTCTTCACGCGCATCAGGAAGCGGTTCTTCACCGAGTGCATGTTGATGAAAGCAGGCACCGAGCGCCGGTTTCCGGGCGTCAGCGTCCGCACGTGGTAGGCGGTGGCTTCCGGTGTGTAGATGCAGCGCCAGCCCATCAGCATGGCGCGCCACGCCACGTCGGCATCCTCGCGGTAGACGAAGAAATCCGGGTCGAAAAACTCGCCCTCGATCGAAACGTCCTCGATCATGCGGCGCCGGTAGAGAGCGGCGGCAGCGGTGGCGCCGAAAACGTACTCCATCTGTTCAAACCGCCGGCGGTCGGGTTCGTGCCAGCCGCGGTCGAAATGGCGCATGGTGGGGGTGAAGTAGATGCCCGTGGAATCGATGCGCGGTTCGGCCAGCGCCTGGAAGCCGGGGCCGATGGAGTAGAGTTTTCCACAGACCGCGCCGGCGCCCGGATCGGAGAGACCGGCGTCCACCAGCCGGCGGATGAACCCCGGCCGTAGGAGGACGTCGGGATTGAGGGTAAGCACCCACTCCGACGTGCTGCTCCTGATGGCCCGGTTCTGGGCTTCCGCGAAACCGACGTTGCCGTCCCTGCGGAGGATCCGGACGCTGTAGCTGAACTCCTTTAGAATCTCAAGAGTACCGTCAGTTGAGGCATTGTCCACAACCACGATATCCAGGGGGACACCCTTTTGGCGGAGGAGGGCTTCCAGGCAGCGGCGGATGTAGCGGCCGCTGTTATAGGTGACGATGGAGACGCAAACGGTTCCGTTGGGCACTGGTTTGTGAAAGTCCGGTACAACTTAAAGACCCTGCAGCAGCTCCGTTCAACTACACTGGATTCGCAGGCGCGAACCAGCCGGGAAGGCCTGAAAACGGTGTAACCAATAGTAACAAAAGGACCTTTCCCTGTCAAAGCGGCATTTCCGCCAGAAAAAAATATTTTTTTTGCCGGGGTGTAGTTGAAACGTAGGGGATGCGGGTCTTAGTAGTGACTTTGAGGCAATGCCGGTACTCGCGCTAGGTTTACAACTCGTGACGGTATTCCGGTTGGATCGAACGGCGACCGCGGTGCAGGAACGCGTCACCGGTCTGTTTGAAGAGTCGCGCGAGGATGTCTACCGCTACCTGCTCACCCTGGGCCTTCGCCCGGAACGCGCTCAGGAGACCGTGCAGGAAGTTTTCCTGCGGTTGTACACGTCGCTCAAGAAAGGCGACGAGATTCAAAATCCTCGCGGCTGGATTTTCCGCGTGGCGCACAATTACGGTCTGAAGGTGCGGGCACGGCAGGCTTCCGAAGACCCGTTCGATGCGGCGGTAGAGTTACGGTTGTCCTCACATGGGGAAACCCCGGAAAGCGCGCTGATCGAGCGGGAACGGTTGGCACAGTTTCACGGCGCCGTTCAGGGTCTCTCCGACCAGCAGAAGCGCTGCCTGCTCCTGCGGATGGAAGGGTTGCGATACCCGGAAATCGGATCCGCCCTGGGAATCAGCGCGTCGGCGGTGGGCGAATTCCTCCGCCGCGCCATGTTGCGGTTGAAGAAGGTGCGCGATGAGTAGCTTCCAACATCCCGAAGACGGCATGTTGTTGCGCTACATCGACGGCGAATTGCCGGGATGGAAGTCGCGCCAGGTGCGGCGTCACCTGGAAGCCTGCTGGCAGTGCCGCGAATCGGTCGAGGAATTGCAGACCACCGTGGCGGAGTGCGTCCGCTACCGCAAGCAGATCCGCGAGTATATTCCCGCGCCGCCCCAGCCCTGGGCCGATCTTTCCCGAGACTTCGCCCGCATTGACGCCACTTTCGAAAGCGAGCCGTTCTGGAAGCGCTTCTTCGCGTTCCCCTTGGTTCGGCAGGCGGCATATGGCACGGTCGCCCTGGCACTGCTCGCCGCCATCGTCTACCAGTTCCGCACTGCGCCCGCGGTAGAAGCCTCGGTGCTGCTCAAGCGCGCCGTGGCGGCCGAATCGGTTCGGCCGGCCCTGCATCGCGCGATCCGCATTCACACCGCCAGTTTCGATATCACCCGCACGGTGGGAACCCGCGCGGCCGCCCAACAGCCGATGCCCGCGGCGGTTGAGGAGCTTTTCGCCGAAGCCCATTACAGCGCGGAAGATCCCCTGAGCGCCAAGTCCTATCGGGAATGGCATGATGGCTTGAGCGCGGAGCGCGACGACCCGGTCACCACGGTCGCCGACCCGCAATCGCCTGCCCAGTCCTGCTACCGGATTCACACGGTTGCCGCGAGCGGCGAGGTGGCCGATGCCACCCTGCTGCTTTCCACCGGCGACCTGCGCGCGGTGGAGGGGCGGATTGAGCTTCGAGATCAGAAATGGATTGAATTCACCGAGATAGCGGAACCTCCGGCCGGCGATGGTACGAATGTCGCCGGGCACGTCGAGGATCCTGTGCGGCCCGTCGTTCCAAGCCGGCCGGCCGCAGTAGTGCCCGGGGCTTCGGCCTCGATCTCCGATCAGTTAGCGGTGCTGGCAACGTTGCACCAGATCGGGGCCGACCTGGGCGATCCGGTTGAAGTGACGCTTTCGGGCGGTAAAGTGATCGTTGGTGGCGTCGGGGTTTCCCCTCGCGTTCAACGCTTGATCCATGCGGACATGGATTCCAAGCCCAAGGTTTCCGTACAGTTCTCCGAACCTCAGGCGCTCGGCACTGACCGCGCCCCGGGGACGCAGAATGCCACGTCCGCTCCGTTGGGCACCGCGCAAACTCGCCTGGAGGATCAACTGGGCGGCCACGCGGAATTCCAGCGTTTCAGCGCCGCCGTGCTCAAGTCTAATGAAGCCGTCACGGCGCGGGCCTACGCCCTGCGCAACCTGGCGGAAAAGTTTCCTGTCGAAGTTGAATCGGGGCTCAGTGCCAGTGATCGGCGCATGTTGCGGGATATGCTGCGCGACCACCTGAGCCAGTTGTCCAAGCAAGTGTCCGATGTTCAGTCTCTCCTTGTGCCGTCCCTAACCGCGATCGGCGCCTCGGTGCAAACCCGGCGCCCGGCGGAAGGGACGGCATGGCAGTCGTCCGTCGAAGATGTTCTTCGAGCCTCTCAACTTGTGGAGGTGCGCCTGTCGGCGCTGCTCGGGGTAACCCCCGGTCAGAACAGCACCTCCACTCAATTACCCTCGGAAGTCCTGACCTCGCTTAGCGAGCTTCGCGCCCAGGCCGATCACTGTTCGGCACTAGTGAATCAGTAACCTCTGGCCGGACGGGAACCGTCCTATTTATCACATACTTGCGCGGCCCCTGTGCCCCGTTTACACTTGATTAGGGCATGGGTCAGAGTTGATGGTCCCGGGCAGGATGCGGATATTTCTGGCGGTGGCCGCGTTCTGCGCGGCACCACTCACGGCGCAGCGCTCCTCGAGCGTCAGCGGACGCATTCTCGACGTCACCGGCGCCGGCGTTCCCTCGGTCACCGTTACCGTAATCAACCAGAAGAACGGTTTCCGCCGCACGGCCGAGTCCGAACCGGGTGGTACGTACGCAGTGACTTCGCTCGACCCTGGACTCTACACCATTAAGGTTGCGAAGGACCAGTTCCGCCCCATCTACAATTCCGACGTGCCGCTAGCGCCCCAGGCCGTCACCCCGATCGATTTCGTCCTGCAGGTCGGCTCCGTCTTCGAGGAGGTCCGGGTCGAGGGCATCGCCTCGCCCATCGAACGGCCGGACGCCTCGGTGGGAGGCCAGTTCGAGCATGACGAGATCAACCGCATCCCCGTGAACGGAGGCAAGCTGCTGGACCTGTTGGGGATGACTCCGGGCACCGTGGTGACCCCGGCAACTCGCGGCGAGGCCGGGCAGTTCAGCGTCAACGGTCAGCGCCCCAACTCGAACTACTTCACCGTGGACACGGTGAGCGCCAATATTGGCGTCACGGCGGGCGGCTTGCCGGCGCAATCCACCGGTGGCACCTTGCCGGGAGTAAGCGCGTTCGGGAGCCTGGACGCGCTGGCGCCACTCGATTCCATTCAGGAAATGCAGGTGCGGACTTCCTCCACAGTGGCCGAGTTCGGCCGCCTTCCGGGCGCCAGCGTTTCCCTCACCACCCAATCCGGGTCCAACGGCTTCCATGGCGCTACATCTCTGCGCCTGCGCGACGAAGCTTTCAGCGCCGGGAACTGGTTCGCCAACCAGGCCGGCTTCGGCCGCCTGCCGTTGCGGTTGCTCGACGCGGGGCAAACCCTCGGTGGCCCGGTGCGAAAGGACCATACCTTCTTTTTCCTCTCTTACGAACGGCTGGCACTGCGCCAGTCCTACGTCTGGGTGCAGCCCACGCCCTCGCTTGCGGCGCGCCAGGCGTCGGCTGCCTATGCCCAGCCGGCGCTGAGGTTCTTCCCCATGCCCAACGCCCAGCTCACCGGCGGGATCGGAGAATGGGTGGGCAGCAATACCGTGCCAGCCGGGCTGAACACCGGAACGGCGCGCGTCGACCACGCCGTGGGCTCCCGCGCCAGCCTGTTCGCGCGCTTCAGCGATTCGCCCTCCGCCAACCACTTCGGCAACCTGGGCATAGACCACCTGGACCTGCTGATCCGCAGTCTCACGGCGGGCGTCAACGTGCGCCCCACCGCCAATCTGACCCTGGACGCGCGCGTGAATGAAACCCAGACCACCGCGCACTCGGCGTGGAGCGGCAGCGTGGCGCCTTTGGTGCCGCCGCCCGATGGCGCTCCCAGCCTTCCCCCGCCGCCAGCCAACACGCTGGATTGCGTTCTGCAGCCCATGGTGGCGGTATTCCTGAACCAGCCCGCCACCCCTTGCAACTACCTGGTGCGGTTCAGCATCGGCGGTGTTGGCCAACTGGTCTACGGCCCCGAGGGCGACCGCAAACAGCGCCAGTTCCAGTCCGTGAATTCCGTGGCGTGGCGGCTTAGGAAGCACAGCCTGGGTTTCGGCGCCGATTACCGCGCCATCACCGCCGTCCGCGAGGACGCCGGCAACACCCTGGGCGTGATAGCCGATACCGTGGCCGATCTCACCAGCATGAAGAATCTGTGGGTCTTCACGGTGACCCCGGGAACCGCTGGCACCCCATTGAACCAGACCGTGCAGGTTCAGGAACTCTCCCTGTGGGCACTGGACACTTGGCAGCCCGCGAAACGCCTGACCGTCTCCGCCGGCCTGAGGTGGGAATTCAGCCCCGCGCCCGTCCCCAGTGCCGCTGAGCTGAACGCCAACCTGATTTTCTTCTATAACTTCGCCCTCGCGAGCACCGAGCTGGCGACCACCCCGCGTCCGCTATGGCCCACTTCCAACTTGGATTTCGCGCCGCGCCTTGGCCTGGCTTACCGCCTCGCCGCCGATGGCAGCACCGTACTGCGCGCCGGCGGCGGCATTTACTACGATTCCAGCGTGAGCATCGCCACCGACATTCTGAATGGCGGGCCGCTCAGCGCCGGCAAGTTCACCTCCCAACGGTACGCGCCGTTCTCGACCGTTCTGGGCTACGGCTTCATGCCCAACCTGAAACTGCCCGAAATCCGCCAGTGGAACCTCTCCCTGGAACACGCATTCGGCGCCCGCGACGCCCTCTCGGTGGGCTACGTGGGTTCGAGCGGCTGGAGCCTCATCCGCCGCGAGGTAGGCGGAGTGGTGGGCGATAGCCGGACCAAATTCGTCGCCCTCACCACCAACAACGGCGAATCGGATTACCACTCATTGCAAGTTCACTACCGCCGCCACTTCACGCGGGGACTGGATGTCGCCGCGTCGTACACCTGGTCGCACTCGATGGACAACGACTCGAGCGACGCGAACGTGGTCTGGGCCGGCCCCGGCTCGCCACCGGCCAATGACCGCGGCCCATCGGACTTCGACGTCCGCCACTCCTTCACGGCATCGGCGGTCTACGAACTGGGCCGGCGCGACACTGCGGCCGCCGTTCCAGGCTGGCTGAAGGGCTGGGCGGCGAGCGCCATTTTCCGTGCGCGCAGCGGCTTCCCCATTACCATTCAGCAGGCCGAGCAATACGATGGCATCGGCTTGGCCAACGCTTTCCGGCCGATTCTGATACCGTGGCAGCCGGTGTGGCTTTCGGACCCGGCGGCGCCCCATGGCCGGCGGCTGAATCCGGCCGCGTTCCAGGCGACGGCTGCTGGCGTCCAAGGTGGCCTGGGCCGCAACGCCATAGCCGGCTTTGGAACCTCGCAACTGGATCTGGCGGTGAGCCGCGAGTTCGCCAAGGGAGAGCACCGCGCCCTGCAGTTGCGCGTCGAGGCGTTCAACCTGTTCAACACGCCCAGCTTCGCCGACCCGGTGAAGTTCCTGGACAACCCGCTCTTCGGGCAATCCACATCCATGCTCAATATGATGCTGGGTTCGGGCAGCCCCGGGAGCGGGTTGGCGCCCATGCTGCAAGCCGGCGGTCCCCGGGCGTTCCAGGCGTCGCTGCGGTTGCGATTTTAGGCCAAGCCTGGCCGGTTACCGGCCGCCACTATTGAAAATGATCCAGTGGCCCGTCCCGTTGCTGATCACGAACAGGGGGTGGGCGGATGCGTTCGTGCCGGAGGGAATCAGGGTGTCGCCGGACTGGGCCGCCACGGCCACGCCGGGGCACTGAGCATTGCTCGAGTTAGGCACGTTGCCCGGACTTATGACCACCATTCTGCCGGCGCCGACCGCGGTAGAGTGGGGCAGGTTGATAGTAACTACGGCGCCACAAGTGCTGGCCGTGCCCGGTGGATTGTTCGTCAGGTAATACAGATTCGTGTCGGTATCGGGGATGGTGTATCCGGAGACGTGCAACGTGGTGTCCAGGGCGAAGTGGTTGCCCGTGGGCCCATTCGTGCCCGTCGGCCCAGTTCCGCCCGTGGCACCGGTGGGTCCGGTCGCACCCCTCGATCCGGTCGCACCCGTCAAACCAGTCGGTCCAATTGGGCCTTGCGGGCCTACCGGCCCGGCCGCCCCCGCGGTGCCCCGCGGCCCAGTCGCGCCGGTTAGACCAGCCGGTCCGGTTGGGCCTTGCGGGCCTGCCGGTCCGGCCGCCCCTGCTGTGCCTTGCGACCCAGTCGCGCCGGTCAAGCCAGCCGGTCCAGTTGGACCGATGGGGCCGGTTGCGCCGGCGGGTCCCGCAGTTCCCGCGGCCCCGGGCGCGCCGGTGAGGCCGGTGCTGCCTGTGGGCCCCACTGGGCCGGTGGGTCCAGTGGCGCCGGCCGGTCCGCTGATCGTAAGGTCCAGTTCGGCAGGGTGGCTGGTGGCGGTATTTTCCTTCGTGTCCAGTTGGACCGAGGTAGACCCAACCCCGGTGATCTCAATCCCGAAGTTAGTGGAAGGGGTGGCCAACCAAGCTTGAGCCTGACCGGTTACATCCACAAGAATGAAGCTGTTCGCCACGCTCGCCGAAGCCGCGGTGAAAGGTGCACCTGCGGCCGGCTGGCTGCCCCCGGTGACCGCACCTTCGCTCCACGAAGAAGTGACCACAGAAAGTTGTAGCGTGCCGCCGGCAGTAACCTTGTTCACGTAAAGGCGGAGGTAGGCTTTCGAGATGGTCGCCGACGGCGGAATGGCGCTCACGTCGAACTGCACCAACCCTGAGTTACCCGGGGCGATGATGATGCTGGCCGCGGGACCATAATTGTTGGCAGGCGCCGCCGAACTTACATAGGTGTCTCCAACCAGAGGCGCATCCACGGCCCATAGCGCCGGAAGCACCAGCGACCCAGTCAGCAGCAGAACTCCGCAACGTGTAAGCGATTTGGCATTCATCTTAGTTATCCCCACCTGGCCGCATCTCCTTATTGGTTGGTATACGCCGCGTACCAGCGCGTTCCGTCGCTGTAGAACTGCACCGCCTCTTGGAACGAAACGGATCCTACTCCGGGGCAAATCGCGGGCCCCCCGGACGGACAAGTTCCAAACGTGAATATGTCATTGGCCGTACTGGCTACGGTGAAGGAGTTCGGCGGGGAGATGTTAGTCATGATGATCCAGATCTTTCTTCCACTCAGGCTGGCGGCACTGGGCAGGTTGACGGTGTTGCCGGAGCTCGTAAAGAAGATGGCGTCGGCAGTGGTATTTGAGATGGTGTAAGATCCCGACTGCGCGCTGACACTGAACACGTTGGAGAACGCCTGGCCGGTTGCGCCAGCGGACCCGGTCGGTCCCGCCGGACCGGTAGGTCCAATCCCGCCCGGTCCTCCCGCCGCGCCAGCCGTGCCCTGCGGACCAGTTGGTCCGGTTGGACCGGTGGGTCCGGTTGGACCCGTGGGGCCACCCGCTCCGGCTGCTCCCGCCACGCCGGTTGGCCCGGTAGCGCCAGTTGGCCCGGTAGCGCCAGTTGGCCCGGTAGCGCCAGGCGCGCCTGCCGCGCCCGCTGCGCCGGCAAACCCGGTAGGACCAGTGGGGCCAGTGGGACCGGTGGCGCCGGTTGGCCCGGCCGCTCCAGGCGCGCCTGCCGGGCCGGGATCGCCTTGCGGACCCGCCGCTCCGGTTGCGCCGCTAAACACAACTTCCAGAACCGCTGGATGGCTGGTGGACAAGTTCTCTTTGGAGTCGATGCTTATCGACAGACCGGGCGTTCCCGCGTCCGCCGTCAAAATGAAACCGTTGTTGGGATCGCCGCCCAACCACGCAGCCACCTGGCCAGTCACGTCGAACGTTACGTAGCCCGTGGAGCTGACGGCTGCGATGGCTATCTGAGGCCCGGCCACAATCCCGCTAAGTCCGGTGACGGTGGCCTCCGCCCAGGGCGCGTTGGCGATGCCCAAATCCAGCGTCCCGCCGGCGTTCACCTTGTCCACGTACACCCGCAGCCGCGCCCAGGCGACGCCGGTGGTGGAGGGCAGAGTGGATAGATCGAACAGAAGCAACCCGGAAGAGGCCGTGGGGCCGCCCACGTTGATGGTGGTCAGTTCGCCATAGTTGGTTCCGTCACCGGGATTGACATAGGCGTCGCCCGCCAGCTTAGCCGTGTCGGCCCAAGCCAGGACCGGGAGAAGAAGAGTAAGTCCGGTAGCGGCCAGCCGCACGAGTTTGGAAAATGCAGAGGTCTTCATTAGTCTTCTCCGCCTTAGTTGATGCTCAGCGCGTACCAGTGGCCGTGCCCGTCGGAAAGTACTTCGCACGAGTAATTTAGCGTCCAGAAGGTGCCCGCGGTGACCACGCCGGAGGGGCTGAACTGCCCTTCGGACGGGACCAGGAGCTCATCGCCCGATTGAGGCCCTACCAGGATGACGTTGGCACTGGCCGACCACTCGTGCACGCCGATCGAAATCACCGTCCCAGCGCCTATGGTGGCGCTGTGAGGCAACAGTATGTTCGGCTGGAAGTCCGTGTTATCCACCTGGACGTTAGTAACCGTTTCAGTGTCCGGGACGGTAATGTTAGCGCCCGTCAGAAGAACATATGAAAAGCTATTGTTGATAACGCCCGGAGGTCCGTTGGCACCGGGCGGTCCGCTCGCGCCCGCGAACCCGGCCGGGCCTACCAAGCCGGTCGCTCCAGTGGGCCCGGTTGGGCCGGCAGGTCCGGTGGACCCGGCCAGTCCGGTGGGTCCCGCGGCTCCGGCTGGTCCGTTGGCCCCCGTGGGGCCCGTTGGCCCGGCGATCCCGGTTGTGCCTGTCAAGCCCGTGGGTCCGGCCGCCCCAATCGAACCAGTGGCGCCTGTGGGCCCCGTCGGCCCGGTCGGGCCTGTTGCCCCCATAACTCCCTGGGGTCCGGCTGGCGACGGACCGGTTGCGCCGGTGGCACCGGTCGGGCCCTGCGGACCCTGCGCGCCCGCGGCGCCAGGCTGACCGATCAAATCGATCTCGAGCACGGCCGGATGGCTGGTGGTGGTGTTCTCCTTACTGTCGAAGCTGACGGAGGTCGAGCCAACCGCAGTCACGATAAGTCCGTAGTTTGGCGCGCCATTCAACCACGCCTGAACCTGGCTGGTGACCGGTATGGAGATGTAGGAGCCCGCAACCGAAACACCAATCGGGCCTGCCACCAACGCACCGGTGCCCGGCGGGGAGAATCCGTTCACCGTGGACTCGGACCATGGCGAGGTGACCGCATTGAGGTTAACAGCGCCCGCGGTTCCGATCTTATTGACAAACAGCCGAAGGGACGCGCCGGAAACGCTGGCTGCCGTAGTGCCGGGCGGCAGAAGGGTCAGATCGAAGAGCCAGAGTCCCTGAAAGCCGGACGGTCCGCCCGTATTCACGTTGACCACGGCGCCGTAGCTATTCGGCGATCCCGGCGCGATGAACGAATCCCCGGTTAAAGGGGCCGTTTGTGCCCAAGCCGCCGCCTGCGCCAGTGCCAGGGCACCGATGCCAAAGTAACTCCTGCTTGAAAGAATGCCTCTCACTTACCGCCCCCCTTGTGTTACAGATGCCCAGTCCAGACCGCTCCTCGAAGTAACCTAACCGCGGTTCCTGCGCCGCCGAAGCACCGCGAGGCCGGCGAGCCCGGCGGACAATAGCAACGCCGGTCCCGGTTCCGGTGTGGTTCCTCCCGCGGTAATGTCCTGAGCGGAACCCACTCCGTCGATGTCTACAGCCCAGGTGCCGTTGCGCTGATCCACCCCCGCATCGCAAAACGGAGCAGTCCCGCCGCAGCCGAACTCGCCTGGCGTGAAATTACCGTTGCCCGTCTGGCTGAAGCCGTCACCGTAAGTCGGCCCGAAGGCAAGGTTGTCAGACTCGCTGAGGACCAAGGGATAGGTGTTACCTGGGCTCAGCGTGCTAATGGCCAGCAGCGAATCGAACGCGTTGCCGGTAGACGGATCGGTGGCCACCCCGGCGCCATCGTCGTTGGCGGCTACCAGCAAACTGCCCGCGACCAACCCGCCGGTGGCATTGAATAGCGACAGGACGGGGTCGAAACCGCCAGCGGAAATTGGCTGGTTGGCGGCATTGGTTCCACCCGCGTAGCTCCAGGTCCGAGCCGTGAAGCCGGCCGTGGGGGCAGTGAACAGGAAGACCTCCAATTGGTCGTCCCCCGAGAACACGCCAGTGAAGGAAATGTTAGCGGCAGAGGCTGCCGTGGCTAACAAACACCCAGACGCCACAGCCAGCCGAAACACACGTAGACGCATCGGCACCCTCCCCGGCTCTTGCGGAACCGGTGTTTCGTAGTGGATGCGAGATATGGGGCCGAAGATTCTTTTTCGGAGTTCCGGACGGCTGCCGCCCCTACTCCACCAGGAACCCGTCCACGTCCACGAACTGGCCCGTCGATTCGGAGGACTTCCTGCCCTCCACCCGCACCTCGATGGTGTGGCTTTCCTCCGTCACATTGAAGGTGCGGCTGGTCTGCCATTCGGTCTTCGCCGCATACTGGTCGACGGAGGCGTACTGGAACCCGTCGATCAGAATCTCGGCGAACCCGCGGTTGAAGGTCCGCGTGAAGATGTAGGTGATGGCCTTCCCAGTGAAGGAGAACCGCACCGCCGCCCGCGGCCGGTCGCTGAAGCTGATGGTGTTGCGGTAAGGGCCGGTGAAGCTGCGGTCATGCTGCCAGTCGCCGTCGAAGTGCAGGGCGGGGCTGGCGTCGTCGTACTTGCCGGCGGGCACGGCCTCCATCGGCCGCGTGTCCATCACCACCGGGGGCGGCGCCGGCTGCTTGTCGCGGCAATCCCCGGTAGTTCGCGAAAGCGTGAATCCGCCGAGCGAGTATTCCGGCTCGGTGCAGGACTGCAGGAAATCGCGCAGCAGGGGCGGTTGCAGGTTCGAGCCCGGCCGGCGGCCGGGGGCGATGAAGAACTCCACCTTCCACTGGTCGAAGAGCTTCTGCATGGCCTGTTCGTCGGCGGCGTGCTGAATAGCGATGGCCACGTTCCACTGGTGCCAGCTATTCTCGTAGACGTCGCCCTCGACGTCGGCAATGTTGGTGTCGTCGGCCAGTAGCAGGGCGGACCCGGGGTGGGCCTGGTTATTGCGACGGATGACCAGGCGCTCCGGCGCGGCCTGCTCCAGGTACCTGTCGCCGCCATGCTTGGCGAAGGTGTACGAGGAGTAGAAATCGCGGTGCCACCATCCCGAACCGGGCAGGAAGTAAATGTTCAGCCCGGCGCACACGACGGCGCAGACTATGAGCGCGCGGTACAGCAGCCGGGAGTTGGACGCCGTCCATCCCAAGACCGCGGCGAAGGGGACGGTGACCAGTGGCAGCGCGGCGTAGATGTACCGGGCATTGGAGTCCGAGCGCAGGGTCAGGAACGCGGCGGTGAGACTGATGACGGTGGCGCTCACCACCGGCCGCCCGCGAAGGGCCAGCAACGCGGCCAGCGCCAGGGGAGCCAGCAACAGGTATTGGAAGCCGAAGCCCCCGTTGCTGGCCTCCAGGTACTTGCTGGTGTCGAAGGTGAGATCGTAGAGCGTCTCCAGGTTCACGGGGCTGTGGTAGATGGTGGCGATCTCCTCCTTGTGGTCCAGGTACTGGGAAGGGAATTTGCGGTTGAGGAACGGGTAGACGGGATTGTGCGTCTTGCGGTAGGCGATCAGGTAAGTGGGCGCGGCCGTGGCCACCAGCAGCAGAACGGCAATCACGCAGGTTCCCACGGGTCGCGTCGACAGCTTCCGCCAGTGGCGGCCGGCCTCCACGGCGGCGAAGGGAAGGGCGAGCGCGACCAGTGGCAACGCGCCCACCTTGGTGGTGAGGGCGGCACCGGCCAGCAGCATGGCGGCGAAGAGGTACCTGCGATTGCCCGTCTCTCCCAGCCGCCAGATGGCCGTGAGCATGGCCAGCACCAGCGCCGCCAGCACGTTCTCCACGAAGAGCGATCCGGTGACCAGTTGCACCAGGGGCGTCGAGGCGAACAGGGCCGCCACCAGCAGGGCCGGAGCGCGCGCGATCCAGCGGCGGGCGGCGCCATATAGCATAGTTACGACCGCCAGCAGCATGGCGAAATTCGTCAGCCGGGTGGCCGCCTCGCCGCCGAACAGGTTGGTGATGGAGTAGATCCAATCCGCGCCCATGGGCATCACCGACCAGATGTAGCGGGAGG
This sequence comes from uncultured Solibacteraceae bacterium, assembly GCA_963807205.1. Lineage (GTDB taxonomy): Bacteria > Acidobacteriota > Terriglobia > Bryobacterales > Bryobacteraceae > CAWCVR01. Next base: position 253,724 of record CAWEAQ010000001.1, read on the forward strand.
GATCGAAGGTCATGCGGTGGTGCGCGGCGATGTTGGCGGGAATGGCCAGGTGCATGGCCAGCGCGTCGGCGCCCACCTCCGGTTTCAGCGCGATCAGCCAGTGCATTCCCAGCACGAAAACCAACAGGGCCGCGGCGGCGCGCTCGCCCCAGGTCCGCAACTCGACACCGCGCACCGCGCGGGCGCAGGCCCGAATCCGGCGGAAAACGCCGCGGAAGTCGTAGAGGATGGGAATAAACAGCAGCAGCGCCCAGACCAGCGCGTAGTTCACGGCCACCCGCGCCATGAGGGTCATGAGGAAGATGTAGACGGACGTGCCGAGCAGGGTGGCGAGGGCCTGCGAGGGAAGGGAATCGTCGTTGTCCGCGCGTAGGAGGAGCGAGCCCAGGGCGGAGGCCGATATCAGAAAGAACAGCACCGCCAGCGGCGCCATGGGTCCGGCCGCAATCGCCGTGCCCACGGCGGCCAGCCCGACCGCCAGGCCGGTGAAGGACCACGGCACGAACAACATGATGGGGACCGCGACCGCCAGAAAGACGGCGATGTAGTGAAGTAGGCGCCGCATGCCCTGCGGGTCCCAGATGTTCGCGTCGAAGAGGTTGCCCGCGCGGAAGCCGCGGAATTCGAGAGCCACGGCCGCGGCAACGATCAGCGCGGCCAGCGCGGCAAACGCGGTGTTGGCAACGGATCGTGGCGGGGACGCTTGGGCGTCGTCCGCGGGTAGAGGATTCTGGTGGTTCATCGATTGAGGGGGCAACACCTATTTAAGCACGCGGAGAGGGCCTCACACGGAGCCGAGAGCGTTAGCAAGCGGCCCGGTCGGCAGGTGGGTGTGCCACGGTCCCCGGTTGGCCCGCGCGGAAGAACGGTGGGTGCTCGGGCCGCTCGCTAACGCGCGCGGTTCCGTGAGACGTCACTTGGCGCGTTCCAGACGGCCACCCTCGCGGCGGTCGGCGCGCAGTAGCAGCACGGAGAACACCAGGCCGCACAGGCCCAGCGCGGCGAACATGACTTGGCTCACTGTGTAGCCGTGCGTGGCATCGCGTAGCGCGCCGTTGGCGATCGGGAAGGCGAACAGGCCGATGTTCTGGACGGCAGTCATCAGCCCGTATGCCGTTCCGGTGCGCCGCTCGTCCACCAGCAGCGCCACGCAGGGCCAGATGCAAGCGGGCACCAGCACGAAGGCCGCGCCCAGCAGGATCATGGGAATCACCGGCGGGATGGAGGTGAGGCCCATTACCAGGTGCGCCGGCACCATTAGCAGCGAGCCGACGATCATTAGCGTGGCGCGGCGCCCGATGCGGTCCGCCAGGTTGCCGGCGAACGGCGCCAGGAACATGGATGCGGCGATGATGATCGACGTGGTCCCCTGGGCCGTGTTGAACATGTGGGTGAAGTTGAAGAACACGCCGCCCAGGAAGCCCATGCCTTCCGCCGAAGCGTTGGGCAGGCCCCATTTGTCGTGGAAGAAATCGGTGGCCAGGGCGGTGAAGGGGAAGATGGCGGAGTAGAAGGTCACGCAGATCATCACCGCGTACCAGTACGAGGCGCGGAACTTGCCGATATCGCCCCAGGTGATTTTGTCGCCCGAGCCGGCCTCGGGCAGTTTGAGGATGGGCTCGGCGTGCCGGTCCATAATGGTGTAGATCCAGTTGGTGACGAGGCTGGCCAGGCACAGCCCCGCGGCGACCCATAACGCTCCGCGATAACCCATACGGTGCGCCAGCAGGTCCATGGTGTTGAAGGAGAACAGCGTGCCCAGGCGGCTGACGGTGAGCGTGATGCCGAACGCCATGGCAAGCTCCTTGCCGGTGAACCAGCGCGCCGTGATGGCGCTCTGAGCCACGATCATGGACTCCGACCCGATGCCGAACAGGATGCGGCCCAGGTACATCATCTGCAAGTTGGGGGCGAAGGCTACCAGCGCGGCGCCGGCCACGATCAGGCTGGAGAGAATCAGGCTGGCGCGCCGCACGCCGGCGCGGTCGATGAGGTAGCCGCTACCCAGCACCGCGAAGATGGCGGCCAGGCTGTACATGGAGTACATCACGCCGATGGAGGAGCGGTTGGTGTGGAACACCTCCATGAGCGTGGTTTCGATGGCGCCGACGCTATCGTAGGCGAAATAGCTGCCGAACGCCATGAGCGCGGCGAAGGCCAGGACGGCGAAGCGGTAGGGTTTGCCGGCGGCGTGGAAGGCGCCAGGATGGGATGGGGTCACTCAACCTGTATATAACAGTGCGGGGGGAAAGCGCTAGTGAAGGTTCGATTCGGAACAGGATGGTATCCTGCACGCCTGCGGGCGATCAGCGTGCAGGCGGTCACTGATTGGGCGCCAACAGGCGGGTTAACAACCCGCCGCAGGCTGACAGCCTGCCCCACATAAGGCGGCTATTCCAGGTGCTCCAACAGGTGGCCCATCTTTTCTTTTTTGGTGCGCAGGTAGGCTTCGCGCGTGTCCAGCACGTCGGCCAGGCAGGGGATGCGCTCCACCACGCGCACGCCCGCCCGCTCCACGGCGTCCACCTTCTCCGGGTTGTTGGAAAGCAGGCGGATGGCGTTCAGCTCGAAATAACGCAGAATGGCCGCGGGTAAGGCGTAGCTGCGCAGATCGCTCTCAAATCCCAGGCGCTCGTTGGCCTCCACGGTGTCGGCGCCGTGGTCCTGCAGTTCGTAGGCGCGCAGCTTGTTAAGCAGTCCGATGCCCCGGCCCTCCTGGTGTTCGTAGACGAGCAGGCCGCGGCCCTCCTGGGCTATGCCGTCGAGGGCAATGTCCAATTGCGCGCGGCAGTCGCAGCGCAGGGAGTGAAACACGTCGCCGGTCAGGCACTGCGAGTGAATGCGCACCAACGGGGCCACGCCGGGCTCGAAGGCGCCCATGCGCAGGGCCAGCGCCTCTTCCACCGCGTTTTCGAAATGGCCCTCGAAACCGAAGATCCGGAAGTGTCCGTGTTGCGTCGGGAAATCCGCTTCGGCCACTTTGACCAGCCGTAGCGCGGGGAGATTGTCCATGCCTGTTAGGGGAAGCCTTGTTCCTTCCATTATAATGGCTTCCAACGCGGAATGTCGGAAAGCATATTCTCCCTCCTGGTGAAGCTGGGAGTGATGGCCTCGATCGCCAGCATCCTGGCGCGCTCCGGCCGTTTCAAAGCGATGCTCATGCGGGAGAACCGCACGCTCAAGCAGCGGGCCGTGTTCTCGCTGGTGCTGTCTATCGTCTTCGCCACCAGTTCCGCGGTGCGGATACAGTCGCGGAATTACTACGCGGCGGACCTGGGCCTGGAGGGCAGCCTGCTGGCCGGCATCCTGGGCGGGTACGTTTGCGGATTGATCTCCGGAATTCTCATCGCATTGCCGGCCGTGTTCAACGGCGAAGCCCTGACCCTGCCCCTGCTGGCGGGCGTGGGAGTGCTCGGCGGCCTGCTGCGCGATCTGGCGCCGGACCCCGAGGAGATCTGGCGTTTCTCGCCCTTCCCCGACCTCAACATCTTCCGCTTCTTCCGGGAAACCCGCAATTACCGCGGCCCCGCGTTTCACCTGCTCTTCGGCGCCGGCATTCTGGTGGCGGAGTTCCTGCGCAGCGAGCTGAGCGACTGGACCGTCAAAGAGGTGCCCTTCGGCCTCTGGCACAAGTGGACCGATCACGCACCCGGATTCACGGCGGCGCTTTACGCCACTACCCTCTTCGCCGTCACCATCCCGCTCAAGATCTGGAACAACGCGCGCAACGAGAAGAAACTCGAGGAGCAGGAACGGCTGCTGGTGGAAGCCCGCCTGGCGGCCCTCACCAGCCAGATAAATCCGCATTTCCTGTTCAATACGCTCAATAGCGTGTCGTCGCTCATCCGCACCGATCCCGACCAGGCCCGCGTCATGGTGGTGAAGCTCAGTAAGGTGCTGCGCCGCCTGCTGCGCAAGCACGAGAACTTCAGCGCCCTGCGCGACGAACTGAGCTTCATCGAGGACTATCTGGCCATCGAGGTGGTGCGCTTCGGCGACAAACTGCGCTTCGAGCGCGACGTGGCCGACGACACGCTGGACATGCTGGTGCCCAGCATGATTCTGCAGCCGCTGGTCGAGAACTCCATCAAGCACGGGTTGAGCAGCAAAGTGGAGGGCGGCACCATCCGTATCCGCACGCGCCGCAGCGGAGCGCGCCTGTGCCTCACCGTGGAGGACGACGGGGTGGGCATCGCCGAGGCCAAACTGGCCACCGTGCTGGATCACGGCATCGGCGTCAGTAACGTCAACGAGCGGCTCAAGGTGCTCTTCGCGGGCGAGTACCGGATGTGGATCGATAGCCATCCGGGGCGGGGCACGCGCATTGAAATCGAGGTGCCGGAATTGCAGCCTGGCCCGGTGACGGTGGCCTGACCGCCCGCCACGCAACCGCGGTGTAACTTTCCCGTCACGCCATTCTGCTAGAATACGGTCTGCTAGAGCGAATTATGGGACGCGCTTTTCTAATCCCGGGCAGGACTGGCTCAACAGGCATGCGGATACCGCACCCGGGGTGGCCTGCGCTTGGGTGATAAGGCGATCAGTCCGCCTCGCTTCCTCCCCTCGGAACCGGGTTTGTTCCGGGACCGGTTCGGTCGCAGCAGATGGAGCGAGTTTCTGGAATCCGACGCGACCATTTTCTTCCGCGAGTCAGTTCGTTCGCTTTCCGTAAGCGCCTCGTTGTTTCCCAGTTCCAGGCACCTGGCCAAAGCGCTGCTCCGGCACGTCGATTTCAGCAGTATCGACGTCATTATCGAGCTGGGTGTGGGCACCGGTGCCATCACTTCCGAGATTCTGGCGCGGCTGCGGCCCGATGCCCGGCTGTACGCCTTCGACGTCAACCCGGTTTTCGTGCGGCACATTCAAGGCCGCATCCGCGACCCGCGCTTGATTCCCGTGCTTGGTAAAGCGGAGCACCTGCAGAAACTCATGCGCAGTCTCCGCATCCCCAGGGCCGACGCCATCGTGTCGTCACTGGGATTGACCAACATGGGAGAGCAACAGCGCAGCCGCATCATGGCCCAGGCTGTGGGTTCCCTGAGCCCCGAGGGGTTGCTGTCGCAGTATCAGTACCTGCATGCCGGAGGCGAGCCCAACTGGCTGCGCCGCGTCGGCCTCAGGCGCTTCTCCGAAGAGCGGTTTCTGAGGCAGTACTTCGGGACGGTGCATTCCGAGAGGGTCATTCGGAACTTGCCGCCGGCCATGGTTTTCTCCTGCCGGCGGTGAAGCGCCGCGAGTCCGGTGGCCGAGAGGTAACGTTCCTGTTCCTCGGGCCGCTTCCTTACGGTCGCGGTTCTGGGTCTGGGCACGCGGAACCGCGACCGTAAGGGAGCGGCCCGAGGCCAGGATGGAGCACGCCGCAGCCGCGGCACTACTGTCCTTCTACTCGTCCTTGACGGCCCAGTGCAGCCCGATCCCACCCAGAATGAATCTGCGGGTTTCCACTCTGGCATAGCCGGAGCCGCGCAGCAGTGCCGTGAAGCCCTTGATCGACACAAAGCTGCGCAATGAATCGGGGATGTAGGTGTAGATGCGCGGGCGGCCGTGCAGCAGAATGCCCCAGAACGCACCCTGCAGGAAGAGCCAGCTCAGCCAGGCGCGCCGCAGCACACGGTTCGACGGCAGGAAGAAGTCCAGGCTCACCAGTCGGCCGCCCGGCCGCGTCACCCTTTCCATCTCGCGCACCGCCGCGTTCAGGTCCGGGAAGTTGCGCAAGCCGTAGCCCACGAAGACGCAGTCGAAGGTGCGGTCGGGGAAGGGGAGCCGCAGGGCATCGGCGCACACCGCGCGATCCACGCCACGCTCGCGCGCCAGGCGCAGCATAAGCTCGGTGAGGTCCACCGCCACGGAGCGGGCGCCCGGGCATTGCCCCTCCACCAGGCGCGTGAAGTCTCCGGTTCCGGCCGCCAGGTCGAGCACCAGCGGGCTCGGCGGCAGGGCGGCATTCATCACGCCGGCGCGTTTCCAGCGGCGGTCCATACCATAGGAGGCCGCGCGCGTGAAGAAGTCGTAACGCGGTGCGATGGTCTGGAACATGGCGCGCATCAGGCGCGAGTCTTGCCGTTCGGCGGGAGGTTTCACGGGATGCCAAATTGTACCAGAAGCGCGTGGTGCGAATTGACCCTCGGCCTGCAGGCCGCTAGAATCGGAGTAGGGGAGTTGTATTTTAGCGGACCCTATGCAGACGCCATCGCGCCTCAAACCCAGGCATCTGGAGATCCTCAACGACATCGTGCGCTGGTTCATAGACACCGGCGAACCGGTGGGCTCGAACTCCATCGCGCGTACCCACCGCGAACCGCTGAGCCCGGCCACCATCCGCAACGCCATGGCCGACCTGACCGAGGAAGGGTACCTCTCGCAGCCGCACACCTCCGCCGGCCGCATGCCCACCGAGAAGGCCTTCCGGCTGTATGTGAGCGCGCTAACCGCGGGCAACCTGGCGGCCGATGAAGCCGAGCGGTTGCACAACGAACTTAGCCTGCTGCACACCGTGGGCGACCGTGTGGAACGCTCCAGCCACATCCTGGTGGAACTGACGCGCAACGTGGGCATCGCCGCCGCCATGCCGGCGTTTTCGCAGGAGCTGGATCAGATCGAGCTCGTCCCGCTGGCCGACAATCGCGTGCTCACGATCCTGGTGACCCGAGACCACCTGGTTCGCAACCGCGTGGTGGCGCTCGACGAGCCGTCTTCGCCCGAGGAGCTGCTCTCCATCAAGAACTACGTCAACCGCAACTTCGCCGGCTGGCGCTTGGGAGACGCGCGCCGCGAGCTATTGCGGCGCATGCTGGAAGAGCGCGAACTCTACACCGCCGCGCACAACAAGTTGGAGGCGTTGTATTCGCAGGGACTGCTGGAAGTGGACGAAGCGCCCGAAGTGCACATGGAAGGCGCGTCCAACCTGCTGGGCCAGGATCTGCACCTCACCCGCGAGCGCATGCGCGAACTGCTGCGCGCGCTGGAGGAGAAGAAGCGCCTCATCGAGTTGCTCGACCGTTTCCTGGAACAGCCCGTGGGCGAACTGGAAATCCACGTCGGCCTGGAGCGGGCGCACCCGGCAATGAAGGACCTGGCGCTCATCGGCATGACCGTCAACCTGGCAAGCGGCGTCCCCGCCAAGGTGGCCGTGCTGGGCCCCATCCGCATGCACTACGAGCGCGTAATGGGCGCGGTTCTGCAGACCAGCCGGGCGCTCGAAGGGCTGCGGTACTAGAGCCCCGGTACCTTTCGCTACCCCCTTCGCCCCGCCAGCGGTTAAGATGAGAGTATGGCAAGAGGTTGGGAAAGCAAGACGGCCGATGAACGGGTTTCCGCGGCCGCGACTGCTCCACGTAGGGCCATAGGCCGAAAGGCTCCCGCACCCGAGGTGCTCGAGGCCATCCGCAAGAGAGAAACCATCGCACTCTCCCGCACCAGAGTCGCGCGGGAATTAGAGTCCGTCCAGAGTCCGCGCTACAAGGCTCAGCTTACCAAGGCCCTGGCGGATCTGGACAAGCAGTTGCTCACGTTCGCCGCTCACTGATCCGAGCGGCTGGCCAACAGGCGGGCCGTCGCCTTTCGACGGTCCATGCGCGAGTGCTGTGCCCGTCTGCCATACTGGTTGTTCGGCTCCGATGTTTTCTTACTCTCAGAACGACCTATATTGCGAGCAGGTCCCGCTCGCCTCTCTCGCCGCCCGCGTCGGCACTCCCGCCTACGTCTACTCCGCTCAAGCCATACTGGACAACTACCGCGCCTATGACGAGGCCTTCGAAGGTGTGCCCCACACGGTCTGCTACGCCGTGAAGGCGAATTCCTCGCTCGCCGTTCTGGCGCTCATGGCCAAGGCCGGCGCGGGCTTCGATATCGTCAGCGGCGGCGAACTCTTCCGCGTCCTGCAGGCCGGCGGCGACCCCACCAAGGTGGTCTTCTCCGGCGTCGGCAAGACGGCGGCCGAGGTGGAGTACGCTCTCTCCAACGGAATCCACAGCTTCAACTGCGAGTCCGAATCCGAACTCACGCTCATCGACGCCATGGCCGCGCGTCTGGGTGTGAAGGCCAGTTTCTCCATCCGTGTCAACCCGGATGTCGACGCCGCCACCCACCCCTACATTTCCACCGGGCTCAGCCAGCACAAATTCGGCATCGCCATCGCCGAAGCCGGGGCCGTGTACCAGGGCGCCCGCCAATTGCGGAACCTCTCGGCCGAGGGTGTGAGCTGCCACATCGGCTCGCAGATCCTGGTCGAAACGCCGCTGCTCGAAGCCCTCGACAAGGTGCTGGACCTGGCCGCGCGGCTGCGCGCCGAGGGCCACCCAATCCGCCACATCGATCTCGGCGGCGGCCTCGGCATCGCCTATCGCGCTTCGGAGAAGGCGCCCGCCATCCCCGCGTTTATCGCGAAACTGCGCGACCGCCTGCGCGATAGCGGCTTCACCGTGGTGGTGGAACCCGGCCGCTCCATCGTGGGCGCCGCCGGCGTCCTGCTCACCCGCGTGCTCTACCGCAAACGCAATGGCGCCAAGGAATTCGTGGTGGTGGACGCGGCCATGAACGATCTCATCCGCCCCTCGCTCTACCACGCGCACCACGAGATTCTCCCCGTGCGGCGCAATGACCTGGCGCCCATCACGGCCGACGTGGTAGGCCCCATTTGCGAGTCCACCGATTTCCTGGCCCGTGGGCGCGAGATGGCCAACGCGATGCCCGGCGATTTTCTAGCAGTGGCCACGGCCGGCGCATACGGCTTCGTGCTCTCGTCGAATTACAACTCGCGGCCGCGAGCCCCCGAAGTCCTCGTGGAAGGCGCTCAGTGGCGCATCGTGCGGCGGCGGGAAACTTACGACGACCTGGTACGCGGCGAGACCGTCTGAGGCGCAAGAAAGCGGGTTGGCCGGCGGAAGCGCCCGCCCCACCCTACTTCAGGTTGTAGCCGTGAATCAGTTTGAACGTCCGCGTCCACCGCGTCTTGGTGAAGAAGTGTGTCACCACGTCGACGATGTGATCGAAGCCGATGTTGCCGTTGGTGAGATCGGCGGTGGGGGCTTCGAAGGACCAGTAGATCACCAGCGGCGTGCCCTCGATATTTTCCCGCGGCACGAAGCCCCAGTAGCGGCTATCGAGCGAATCGTCGCGGTTGTCGCCCATGGCGAAAACGCAATTGGGCGGCACGATCAGTTCTCCGCCCACCACGTGGTTTTCCAGCATCTCCCGTGCCCGCTCGGTAACCGGCGCGTTGGGCGTTGACGAGGGAAAATAATCGCGGTACTGGTCCACGTAGCTGGTGACGTTCTTTATGTACGGCTCGTCTACCATGTGCCCGTTCAGGATCAGCTTCTTGTTCTCCAGCCGAATGCGGTCGCCGGGGACGCCGATGGCGCGCTTTACGTAGTCTTCCTTGATGTTCTCCGGGAAACGGAAGACGATGATGTCTCCACGCTTCACGTCGCGGTAAGGCAGGAGCCGGCTAGAAACCGCGCCCGACGGGGCATACAGCAGCTTATCCACCAGCACGTGGTCGCCGATCAGTAGCGAATCCTCCATGGACGCGCTGGGGATCACGAACGCCTGCACCAGGGTGGTGGTCGCGAACAACAGCAGAATGATGGTGACGGTCCATTCGGCTATGAACCCACGCGTGACGTCCTTAGAGACCTCGTGATAGCGGGTCCATAGCCGTTTCCACGGGCTCGGTTCGGTTGCTTGATTCTGAGTCTCCACAGCAGTCATTGTAACGGATGACACGGGGGAACTTCGCGGCAGGGGGGACGAACGTCATCATTCCTCAACGGACGCCATGCTAGTCTTGAGATCAATGCGCAGATTTCTGGCCACGGTTCTCGCCGCACTGAGTCTTCCGGCCTCCGCCTTCTGTTGGGGAACCGAGGGACACGACCTGGTGGCGCGCATCGCCCAGGCCCAGCTTTCCGCCAAGGTCCGCGCTAAAGTTGGTGCCATCCTCGGACCCGGCGCGACCATCGTCTCCATCTCCAGTTGGCCCGACAGTATTCGCCGTGAGCGCCCCGATACCGCGCCCTGGCATTTCGTCGATATCCCTATCGATCAGCCCCACCTCGATATGGCGCGCGATTGCCCCAAGGGCGCCTGCGTCATCCAGGCCATCGCCCGGTTCCGCGCCGCGCTCAAGGATCCCGCGACGCCGCCCGCCGAGCGCCGCGAAGCCCTCATGTTCGTGGTGCACTTCGTGGGCGACATGCACCAGCCGCTGCACTGCTCCGACAACCAGGACAAGGGAGGCAACGACGTCCACGTCACCCTCGAACGCCGTCAGACCAACCTGCACAGCGCCTGGGACAGCGGCATGTTGGGCCACATGGGCAAGGAGGACGAACTCTATCCCGGCCTGCTGAAAGAGGCGAAGAAGAACCGCAGGAAGTGGTCGCAGGGAACCGTGGAATCCTGGGCCGAGGAATCGCATCAAATAGCAGTAGATGTCACTTACGGAAAGCTGCCGGTGAAGCCGGTGGCCGGCGCGCCCAACACCACCTCGCCGATTCTACTGGACGCCGCCTACGAGCAGGCCGCCGATCCGGTGATCCGCATGCAGATCGAAAAGGCAGGCGACCGCCTGGCGCGCGTGCTCACCGAAGCGCTGAAATAGCCGCCCTTCGGGATTGATATACTTGCCGATGATGGCGACAGTGATCCCCCGAAAACCGGGTCCGGCCGTGGTCCCACCCGGATCCGCGAGCGGGGTACCCACTTGGGGTCCCGAGCGGTCCGGCGCAGGCACCCAACCACGCCGCCAGAAGCCTCGCTACTCCCTTGCCGAACTCCTGGCGACGTGCAGCAGGCGAGACATCTTGAATTTCCGCCGAGACCGCGCCTGGCTGAATAGCCCCCGGGTTGGAAAGGAGTCTCTTTGAGGCGACAACCATGAGCACGCAGCGCGAATCCGATTTCCCCGCCGTACCGCTCTGGCTGGGCGGCACTGCGGCCGTGGCAATGATCGTCCATCTCTACCTGGTCTTCGTGTGGGTTTCCACCGAGAGCACCATGGGGATCATTCAGCGGATCTTCTATTTCCACGTGCCCGCCGCCATGACTGCCTTCGTGGCCTGCTTCGTGGGCGGCGTCGCCAGCCTCCTCTATCTCGCCACCCGGAACAACAAGTGGGACGACCTCTCGGTGGCCGCCAACGAAACCGTGGTGGTCTTCGAAGCTATTAACATTTGCATGGGTTCCATCTGGGGCCGCCGCGTCTGGGGTATCTGGTGGACCTGGGACGCCAAGCTCACTTCCGCCTTCCTGCTATTCTTCCTTTACCTGGCTTACGTGTTGATCCGCCGCGCCACGCCGGTGGAAGTGCGCGCCACCGTTTGCGCCGTCATTTGCATCCTGGGAATGCTGGACGTGCCGCTGATTTACATGTCGAACCGCATCTTCCGCACCCAGCACCCGTCCCCAGTGATCGGCGGCGGTAAGGGTTCCGGGCTGGCCCCCGACATGTTATTCACCCTATTGTTCGGTATGTGCGCCATGTTGCTCGTGTGGGGATGTATCGTGCGCCTGCGGCGGCGGGTGGCACGCCTGGAACGCGCGGCCGACGACCTGGTCCGCCGCACCAATGAAATGGTCGATCAAGGAATCTGACGATGGAAAACCTGAACTGGCTCTTCTACGCCTATGGCCTCGGAATCGGGCTGCTTTTCGTTTACATCTTTCAAATCTCACGGCGCGAGCAAGCCCTGCGCCGCCGCATCTCCGCTCTCCAGGATACGGTCGACGAGCACTGGAAGAAGTAATCCTCGCCAAGAGGGTACTAGAAGTACTCCGCATGGCCGGCGCTGGCGGTCTAGTACGCTAACCCGGTATTCTCCGTTGCCCTATCCTCCAACTTACTGCGCACATACAGTTAGGTAAAGGTCCGCCGTCGGATTGCAATAAGGTGAGTAAGTGGTATAGAATCTCACCAAGGGTAACCCGCCCGCGGCTTGGCTGTGGCCGCTGGTAACAGGGTTTTGAGGAGGGCTTGACAGACCACATGATCCCAATACTCCGCTTGGCTACGTGTCTCTGCTTGGCGCTTCCGGCCGCTGCTGGTATCCTGGTTTCCCGTTCCGCCTGGGGACTGCAGTTTGCCGAAGCCCAAGCTCTCGTTGTGGGCGCCAAGGATAAGGTCCTTGACCTGGGTGCGCAGCCCAGTCTGCGCTCGCCGCTCGCCAAGCTGCCGTCGGTCAAGCTCGCGGGCGCCGTTTTGAAGGACGGCGGCTCAGGCGCGCCCGCAATGTATGCGGATGGCGCTGCGCGATATTTCGTCTCCGAAGGTCTGCCCAAGACCGCCCCCGGCGATCTCGCCGCCATCTGGGGCGTGTCCAAGCTCGCCTACAAGAAGTCCGCCAACGACAAGGTGCCCACAGCCGTTTCCCTGGCCGAATTCGTGGCCTTCCTGCCCGGCGGCACCGACGAACTGGCGCATCTCTGCATGGATGATCGCGCCCTCGAATTCATCGGCGGCAAGGGCAAAGGGTTCGCCACGCAGATTGAGTTGACCGCCGCCGCCGTGCGCGCCTACGCGTCCGACCCGGCCATGGGCGGTGTCGAGCGCTTCGTCGAGCAAGCCATGCGCCAGCGCTATGCCGTTTTCGAGAGCGGTGCCAAGGGAGCCGAGGCGCTGGATGAGGGCCTGCAGTTCGCGAAGCTGTCGCTGGCCGCCTACCCCGATGTCCCCGAGCAGCGCCAGTTGCGGGCCGATCTGGCGGCCAAGCGCAAATGGCTGGACACCCGGTTGGCGATTCTGCGGGCCCTGGCCGCCGCCGGCGAGTGGGATGCCCTGCTTCTCTCCGACCGCGGCCTGGAGCGCTACCGCGCGGCTTTCGCCGGGATGGCCGCCACGCGCACCGAAGCCCTCCAGAGCAGCCTGCAGGAGCACCGCCAGGCCGGCGAGGAACTCACCCGGGAGCAGGAGTATGGCGCCGCCTACCGCCAGTTCCGCCTCGCCAGCCTCCGCAAGCCTTCCGACACCGTGCTGCGCACCGACATGCGCACCGCCTGGGGAAATTATTCCAGTCAGGTGGCCCGGGACCGCCAGGGCAGCCGCGGTTCCCTCAGCCAGGGTGAGCGCGCCGCCATCGCGCAGGACCTGCAACGCGCCAAGCTCGATCTCCAGGTCAACAAGCCCGAGCGCGCACTAGCGGAAGTCCAGGACGCCGAGCACATCGATAGCACCGATCTCGATGTGCTCCTTCGCAAAGCCGAGGTTTTGGGCGCCCTCCTGCAGTACCGCCCGGCCCTCGCCGCGCTCGACGAGTACGACATGCGCGCCGTCGACGAAGAGCGCCAGAAGGCCGTCGAGCTCCGTGCCAATCTCGAGTTCCAGCGCGACAACAACCTCGACGATATCAAGACCCAGTTGCGCAAGGCGTACTCCGCGTTCAGCTTCCACCAGGCCGCCGATCTGGCCAAACGCGGCCTGGAGGCCAAGGACGATGACGCCGAGTTGCTCGCCGCCTCCGGCCGCTTGAGCGTCATTCTTCACGACCCCGCATCCGGCCGCGCGGCGCTCCAGCGCTACCTGGACGTCACCACCAACCTCGACGCCAACGAAGACGAGCGCGCAGCCGTGCGCCAGTTGCTGGCTTCCGTACACGCGCCCGTGCCCGCCCGCGGCGACTCGCTCGATTGGTTCTCCAATGTGCCGCTACCGGCCGGGGTCTACTATTCCCCGGTCTCCCTGGCGTTCCAGCCCAGGATAGATCGCATCGTCACATCCACCAAGACCACCTTCACCTTCGACTGGGAAGGCGACCGCCTCAAGTCCATTACCCCCACAGTCGAGAAGAATGCCGTCGCCGAGCGCAAGATCGTCTTCGCCTACGATAGCGGCAATTCCGGCGTCTCCTGGGCCGGCACAGGCAGCGACCCGCGCGGCGCCGCTCCCACCGACCCCGACGAACTGTTCCGCCGCTCCCTGGTGCGCCTGGCCAACAACCCTTACGCCGATCCGGTTGCCATCCAGTCGCTCACCGGCAAGAACCTCGCCATCGGTATCGCCGGCAACCACTTCTTCGACCCCTTTGTTTGGGACGACGTTCACTGGTTCCAGCTCACCTACGACGACAGCGGCCGCGTCTCTCAGGCCCGCGAGGTGCCCGACCCGAAGGGCGCGCCCGGCGACCGCTGGGTGGACTTCGAGTGGGACGGACCGCGCCTGCTGGCGGTGCGCGCTTCCCAGGGCTCCGACGCCGCCCATCGCACCAAAGTCTACCAGCGCACCCTGCAGTACCAGGACAACCGCCTGGTCTCCGAGGAGGTTCAGTTCCAGGGGAAGTCAACGAGGATTCGCTATACGTACAACGGCTCCAAGCTGGTCTCGGCGGCCGCGGACAAAGACCCCAGTCTGGACGACCGCTCCAGGCAGGTGACATTCCGCTGAGGAGGGAATAATGCCACGCAGTCTACATCGCCTCGTTCTGCTGAGTTCGCTCGCCCTGGCAACCGCCGCCGCCCAGGAGGATGGCATCCGCTACGCCCTGGTGGTCGGCAATAATTCCTACGCCGCCAGCCCGCTGCAGAATGCCGTCAACGATGCCCGGCTCATAGACAAGGCGCTCAAGGACGCCGGTTTCCGGTCCACCCTGGTTGAGAACGCCTCTCTCGTGTCCATGCAGTCCGCCGTTGGCGAATTCCTCAGCAAGCTCGGCCCCAGCGACACGGCCCTCTTCTTCTACGCCGGCCACGGCGTGCAGATCGAGAACGAGAACTTCCTGGTCCCCGTGGATTTCAAGGCGCCCGATAGCGTGGTGGCGGCCAAGTTCCTGCTCTTCTCGGCGGCCCAGTTGTTCGACGGCCTGCGCAACCGCCCCAAGCGCAGCATCGTCATCCTCGACGCCTGCCGCGGCAACCCCATCGCCCGGCAGAACTCGCTCACCGCAGGCCTGGCGCAACCGCAGAACGCCCCCAACGAGAGTTACGTGGTGTTCTCCACCGGCCCCGGCCAAACCGCCGCCGACAATCCCAACGGCAGAAACAGCTACTTCACCGAAGCGCTGGCCGTTGAGATCTCGAAGCCCGGCCTCACCATCGAGGAGGTGGTCAACCACACTCGCGCCACCGTCGCAAGCGAAACCAGCGGTAGCCAGACGCCGTGGGCCATTTCCAGTCTGAAGACCACTTTCTTCTTCCACCCGTCCGCCAACCAGCAAGCCGAGAACGCCGCCTCCATGGCCGCCAAATGGCTGGCCGATGCCCGCCGCTTCGAGCAGCGCGAGGAGTGGGACCAGGCCATCGAGCGCCTCAACCAGATCATTGGCAGGAAACCGGGAGGCACCGCTCAAGCGGCCGCGGAAACTCGCTTGCCCTACCTCACCGCCCGCCGCGATGCCCAGGCCAGCTTCGACAAAGGCGACTACGCGGCTGCGGCGAAGGCCTATGAGACCGCCGTCAACCTGGACCCCTTCGCCACCGATGCGGCCTTCGAGGGCGCCATCAACGCTCTGCTCCAAGAGGATGTCGACCGCGCCGTGCCGCTGCTCCACGCCATCCGCGAGCGCGGCACCACCGGGAGCACCGCGAAGGCCATGAAAATGCTGGCCGAGCTGAAGAGCGTGAACCCGGCCGCCGCCGCCGAGGCGAGTGCCGCGGTTCCTCCGCCTCCTCCCATCGAGCAGGTGTTCGCCACTGCGCACTTCGGCATGCCCGATTGGGACGCCGCCCGCCACATCCTGGCCGCTTCGTTCGTGGATCAGGCGCGCTTCGTGAAGACCATCGAGGCCATGATCCCCGCTCCGCAGCCCGCCACCGAATCCGCGGCTGCCACTGCCGGAGGGGATGCGCAACCGCCCGCGCCCGCCAATCAAACCGCCGCCATCTCCGGAGTCCTCAAGGACATTTTTCATTTGGAAATCGCTCCTACCGCCGAAACCCGGGACTTGGCCATCAGGCGCGCGACAGGCGGCACGGTGGATGCCAACTCCGGAAGCCTCGATCTCGAAGGCGCCGACAAACAGGTTCCCGTGGTCTGCGAAGGCCGGGTTCTCTACCTCCCGGCGAAAGTCTCGCTGCAAGCCGGCAAGTACGAGATCCGCAGCGTTCGCGATGGGAAAGTGGTGGGCACGCAGCAGGTGGAGATCCTCGCCGGGTCGCCACAGAAAGTCACGGTGAAATGGTGACTGCCATGAAGAACCTCCCGGCAACCCTCACCCGCGGCCTGGCCATCGCCCTCCTGGCGGCCCTCGCGGCCGCCGCGGCCCCACCCGCCTGGAGCAGCCGCGAGGAATACGACCTGGTTCTTCAGATCCGCGCCGAGGTCTCGCCTCAGAAGCAGCTCGCTCTCTTGAATCAGTGGAAGCAGCAGTATCCCAAGTCGGAGATGCGGCAGGCGCGCCGCGAGCTCTTCCTGGCCGCCTACCAGGCTTCCGGCGACACCGTCCACATGTTCGACGTCTCCAGCGAAATGCTCTCCGAGCAGCCCGACAACTTCGTCGGCGTCTACTGGTGCACGCTGCTGGCGCCGCAAATGAAGGACCCCAAGCCCGCCACGCTGGCGGCCGGTGAAAAGGCCGCTCGCCAGTTGGCCGCCGGGCTCGACGGCTACTTCGAGCCAATCCGTTTGCCCGAGAGTGTGAGCGACGCGGATTGGGCCGCGCGCAAGTCTGCCGCGGCCCTGCTCTCCCGCCGCGCCATCGGCTGGGTCGAGTGGCAGCGCGGCGATCTCCCGGCTGCCCAGGCGTCCTTTACTACCTATCTGCAACAGGCTCCCCGCAGCGCTGAAATCGCCTCGTGGCTCGGCTTCGTGCTGGCCAACCAGAACCAACCGATCCCCGCCGCCTGGCAACTGTACCGCGCCGCCTCCTGGCGCGGCGAGGGCGCTCTCCCCGAAGTGTGGCGCCGCCAGTTAGAGGACCTTGCGGGCCGCCTCTACGCTTCCTATCACGGCAGCGATGACGGGGCAGGGAAGTTGCAGGCGGCCGCTGCCGCCACGCCGTTCCCGCCCGCCGGTTTTGAGGTGGAGTCCGCCGACATGGTTCGGCAACGCCTCGCCGAAGAGGCCTTGAACCAAGCCGACCCCGAACTCGCCGCATGGCTGCGGATCTACCGCCAGTTATCCGCGCCCGAAGGCGAGAAGTACTTCCAGGAGACCCTGAAACCCTCGCCCCTGCCCAAACTACGAGGCACCGTGATCCGCTGCACGCCGCCCGGCAAGCCCGATACGATTTCGCTCGGTCTCAGCAGCGCCGCAGCCGAGGAAGTGGTGCTGAAACTCCGCACCCCGTTCCCCATTGCGGCCCCAACCGGAACCCAGATCCAGTTCCAGGGCACCGCCGATAGCTTCACCAGGGAACCTTTCCTATTCACCGTGCTCGCCGGCCCCGAGGACATCGCCGGCTGGCCCGGTTCTCCGGCATCATCCCGCCCCGGGAAGTAGCGCCTCTTCCTCGAGTCCCCGCCCGACGCGTGTAAGAAGTAACCTCGTCAGTATTCCTTAACAAGCAGCGCTGTTAGTGGTAACCTCAAACCGGGGCATGTCCGATCGGCGCATAACATGACCGGATTCTGCACAATCAGGTCCGCGGGAAGATTCCTCCGTCCGGGGCTTCTCGGAGCCCTCTTCGCCGTGGCCGCAGCCTGGGGGCTCGACCCAAGGCTTGCAATCACCCAGTACGCTCACGCGGTCTGGACCACTTCCGAGGGACTGCCGCGGGATTCCGTTCGCGGCATCGTCCAAACCGGCGACGGGTATCTCTGGATCGCCACCATGGGCGGCCTGGCGCGGTTCGATGGCGTCAGCTTCGACGTCTACAACTCCAGGAACACTGCGGCCTTGCACCGCGACGAAATCACTGCCTTCACCGTGGACCCCGCGGGCGGACTAATCATTGGGACTGGCGGCGCCGGCGCCCTGCGGTACCGGAACGGCAAATTCACCGAACTGCTTTCGGCCGCCGACACCCAGGCCGACAACATACGCTTCCTCAAAATCGACTCGCACGGGGTCCTCTGGATCGGCGGCGACTTTGGCCTCTCCAAGTACGTGGACGGCAAACTCACCACGCTGTTCCGGGCACCCAGCGGCATGGCAGTGCATTGCGGCATCGAGTCGCCCGGTGGCACGCTCTGGTTCGGGACCGACGCCGGCCTGAAGAAACTCGAAAACGGTTCTTTCACCACGTATACCGTCCGCGATAGATTGCCTGCCAACGGTGTCTCCGCGCTGGTGGAGGGCGCGGGCGGCGACATCTGGATCGGCACGCGCCCCGGCGGCGTCAGCGTCCTGCACAACGGCGCCATCCGCACCTACACCACGCGCGATGGGTTGAGCTCCAATGCCGTGCTCGCGCTTGCCCGCGACCGAGACGGCAACCTCTGGATCGGCACCGAGGGCGGCGGGCTCGACCGCTTCGCCGCCGGCAAGTTCGACTCCGTTCCCATGGGCGTGGGCGCGATCTCCAATCTGATGATCCGGTGCATCTACCAGGATCTCGAGGGAGCCCTATGGCTGGGTACCGGAGGAGCCGGGCTACACCGCATGGTGGACCACCCCTTCACCGCGCGCACCGTCCGCGAGGGTCTGCCCAGCAATGTGATCCGCACTGTCTTTCAGGACCGCTGGGGCGACGTCTGGCTGGGAACCGGCAATGGCATTGCCCGCGTCTCGCCCGGTGGACGCGTCTTCCACTACTCCGCCGGCGAGGGTCTCACCGGCGACCTCATTTGGCCCGTGATCCGTGCCGGTAACGGCGATCTCTGGGCGGCCAGTACCCAGGGCGTTCTGCACTTCTTCCGCAACGCGGACATGTCTAATCCAGCGGCACGCCGCACGTGGAATCTGGATGCCCCCGACCGCATCCTCTTCGAGCAATCCGACGGCTCCGTCTGGGTGGGAACTTCCACCCAACTGCTGCGCTTCCGGAATGGGCGGATGGAGCCTTTCGGCGCCGGCCAGGGCCTGGCAGCCTCCGCGGTCACAGCCATTGCCGGCCGCGCCGCGGGCGGCTTCTGGGTGGGCACCCGCGAAGGCGTTCAGGAGTTCCGCGACGGCCGGTTTCTGCCCCCCATCGGCGCCGCCCAGGGCCTGGTCGGGACTCCCTTCCAGTTACTGGAAGATTCCGATCGCGAACTCTGGGCCATGACTTCCGCCGGGCTCAGCCGTGTCTCCGATGGCAAGGTTGTGACCTTCAACGAGGCTAGCGGCGTGCCGCGCGCCGGCATGTACCAGGTGGTCGAGGATAACTTCCGCGCCTTTTGGATCGCCACGCGCTTGGGAGTATGGCGCATTGCCAAACGCGAGTTCGACGACGTTGCCGCCGGCCGCGCGCCCGCGCTCAAGGGGGATATGTTCGGCTCGGCCGACGGCGTCCGCGGAACCGGAGAATTCCAGCTTGGCTTCGTGCCCGGGGCCTGCAAACTTGCGGACGGAACCCTCTGGTTCCCCACCTTCGTCGGCGTTCTGAGCGTAGACCCCGCCCGCATGAGCGTCAACCGCCGGCCCCCGCCGGTCTACGTCGAGCGCGTCACGGCGGACGGCCGCAAGTCCGTCCCCGAGGGCGGTCGCATTAAGTCCGGAAGCGAGCTGGAGTTTCACTACGCCGCGCTCAGTTACCTCGCCCCGGAGCGGGTTCGCTTCCGCTACCTGTTGGAGGGCTTCCAGCAGGAGTGGCAGGACGCCGGTACGCGCCGCGAGGCCTATTTCACCAACCTCGCCCCGGGCTCCTACCGCTTTCGCCTGGTGGCCTGCAACAACGATGGCGTCTGGAACCTTGCCGGGGCCTCATTCGCCTTCCAGGTGACGCCGCGGTTTTACCAAAGCGCCTGGTTCTATCTGCTGTGCGCCGTGGCCGCCACCTTGACCGCGGCCGCTCTGTACCGCTGGCGCGTCCGCGGTCTCCGTGCGCGTCAGAAATGGTTGCGCGTGCAGGTGGAGGAGCGCACCACCGCTCTGCGGATCGAGGTGCAGGAACGCCAGCGCGCCGAGGAGGCCGTGCGCCAGGCCAACGACTCTCTGGCCAGCGCCGAACGCCAGTACCGCCGGATCTTCAACGGAGTCACCGATGCCGTCTTCGTGTGCACTCTGCTGGAAGACGGTTCCCCCGGAAAGTTCATTCAGGTAAACGACCAGGCGTGCCGCGTCCTCGGCTATTCCAGAGAAGAACTGCTGCGGATGGGGAAGTACGACATCGTCGCCCCGGAAGCCAGGTCGGCCATTGCCAGCGTCACCGAGAGTCTTCGTTCCGCCGGCCAGACCCTCTTCGAAACGGTAAACGTGGCCAAGGACGGCAGGCGGATTCCCGTCGAAGTCAACGCTCACATCTTCGACATGGACGGTACTTCCGCGCTTCTCATGTCGGTACGCGATATCTCCGACCGAAAGGCGGCCGAGTTGGCCAACGCCAAGCTCGAAGCCGAGCTGCGGCAGGCGCAGAAACTGGAGAGCGTTGGCCGGCTCGCGGGCGGCGTGGCCCACGACTTCAACAACCTCCTCACCGTCATCAATGGCTACGCCGGCCTCATCCTCGACGGGTTGAACGCCCTCGATCCCTTGCACAGCTATGCCGAGGAGATCGGCAACGCCGGGGCGCGCGCCGTCAGCCTCACCAAACAACTGCTGGCTTTCAGCCGTAAACAGGTAATCGCGCCACGGTTGTTGGACCTGAACTCCACCATCCTGGACGCGGCGCCCATGCTCCAGCGTCTCATTGGCGAGGATATTGCGCTCTTCACGCGGCTCGGCGATGGCATCGGACAGGTCGCCGCCGACCCCGACCAGATCCATCAGGTCCTCATGAACCTGGCCGTCAACGCCCGCGACGCCATGCCCGATGGCGGCACGCTCACCGTCGAAACCGCCAACACCGAACTCGGCGAAGCCGAGGCCGACGCGCACCAGGACGCCGTCCCCGGCCGCTACGTTCTGATGACCGTTACCGACACCGGACACGGTATGGACGAGGCCGTCCGGCAGCGCGTGTTCGAGCCCTTCTTCACCACCAAGGAGTTCGGCAAGGGTACCGGGCTGGGGCTCTCCACCGTCTGCGGCATCGCCCGCCAGAGTGGCGGCTGGATCGACGTGCGCAGCGAAGTGGGCGCCGGTACGTCGTTCCGGATGTATCTTCCCTTCAAGGAAGGGCCGCCCGCGCCGGAACCGAAGGCCGCCGGAGCCCTGGATGCCAAGGGCACCGGGACAATCCTCCTTGTGGAAGATCAGGACGCCGTTCGATCCTACACCACAGCGGCACTGAAAAAGTACGGCTATCGCGTGGTCGAAGCATCCGACGGCGAGGAGGCCCTTGCCATAGCCCAGCAGTACCCCGGCCGAATTCACCTGTTACTGACCGACGTTGTCTTGCCGGGCATGAACGGCAAGGAACTCTCGGACCGGTTGAAGGCCTCGCACCCCGATATGAAGGTCCTCTTCGTCTCCGGTTACACCGCGGAAGTAATTGCCCACCGTGGCGTCCTGGATCACGACCTATCGTTCCTGCACAAACCCTATAGCCCGCCCGACTTGGCGGCTAAGGTCCGGGAACTCCTGGGCGGCCCTCCCGGAACCGCGAGCGTCAGCGAGCGGCCCGAGCGATAGACTTAACCTCCCAGCCGTCGCGGAGCCGCCGGTCCAGCCCTACTGAATGTCCCCGAACGTAACTTTTTCCGGCACATCCCTATCATCCAGTAACTGAATGATAGTCGCAGGCCCCAAGTCCGCTGGTGGTGTCCACGAACGCAGTGCCCAAACCACCTTCTTCTGCGGAGTAACTTCGATCGCCTGCACCGGCGGGTTGCCCCTGTCCACCGTGCCCTCCCACTGGTTGATCCAATTGTTAATGATGGTGTTACCGTTCGCCAGCCGCGTGGCAAGCTGGACATTGGAGAACTTATACTCCGGCGCGTCCGTGTCGGCGGAGAACTCCCACACCGTCTCGCCCTTGCGGTTCACCTCGCGCACGGCCTTCCTGCCGCCCGCAATCAGGATGTTCCCGTTCCCCAGTTGCACCGCGCCCCACGGGCTCGGCGACGCCACGGACCACAGTTCTCTGCCGTTGTAGTTGTACTCGCTGACCCTCCCCGCGTCCATGTGAGCCACCAATAGCGTGCCTTCCCGCGTCAGCCGCGCATGCCGGAACTGCCCGTGCACGCTCTTCAGGTTCCCCACCCGCAGCTCGAACTCCCGCTCCACCATCCCTCGGGTCTTCTCCATCACGATAACCTTGGCGGGATCGCCGTTCTGGATAAACAGCACGCGGTCCGTGCCGATCGGCTGCGCGGTATGGATCTCGGTTCCCGCCGGCGCATCGTAATCCCACACTACCTTCTTATCCGGAGTAACTTCCGTAACCCCGAACTGGTGGGCGAAAAGGATGTTCCCATTCGACATGCGCACCGCGTCGCTGATCTCGCCCTTGCCGGGATGGGTATATGACCAGACCACCTGCCCGCCGCGGACGCGGAAGATGCGCTCTTCCTTGCCCTCGCCTGCGTACAGGAAATCGTGTTGCGCCAGACCGTTTCCCGGCAGCGTCTCGGGAGCCACCGCATCCTGTGCCGCCTGGGTGGCGCCACCCAGGGGCAGCCACACCAACGCGATCCCCAGCCCCACCAGGAGCCCTGCCAGAGCCGCCATGCCACCGCGGCCAAGAATGATGGATTCCGAATCGGTCATGCGGGTTCGTTCTCCTGAAGCCAGAGCTGCGGCACACCTCACCCCTCGAACGCTTTGCGCACCTGTCCCACCGCCCACTCCAGGTCTTCTTCGGATATGATCAGGGGCGGCGCCAGACGGATCACGAAATCGTGCGTCTCCTTGCACAGCAGCCCCAGCTCCTTCAGCCGCTCGCAATAGGAACGCGCCGGCACCAGGAGTTCGATGCCGATGAGCAGCCCGCGCCCGCGGACCGCCTTGATGTGCGGATGCCGCAGCTTGCGCAACTCGTACAGGAGCCATGCGCCGAGTTCCGCCGACCGGTCCGCCAGCCGCTCCTCCTCGATCACCCGCAGTGCCGCCCGCGCCACCGCGCACGCCAGCGGGTTGCCGCCATACGTGCTGCCGTGGCTGCCGGGCCGGAACACTCCCAGCACCTCGTTCGACGAAACCACCGCCGATACCGGGTACACGCCGCCCGAGAGCGCCTTCCCCAGCACGTACACATCCGGCTGCACGCCCTCGTGCTGGCAGGCGAACATCAGCCCCGTGCGCCCCAGCCCCGTCTGAATCTCATCGGCCACCAGCAGTACTCGCTCCCGCGCGCACACCTCCGCCGCCTGCCGCAAGTATCCTTCGGGCGGTATCAATATGCCGGCCTCGCACTGGATCGGCTCGATCAGCAGCGCGCACGTGCGCGGCGTGATGGCCGCTTCGAGCGCGTCAATGTCGCCGAACGGCACGCTCACGAAGCCCGGCGTGAACGGTCCGAAGCCGTCTTTGTACAGCGGCTCGCTCGAAAAGCCCGTAATCGTCGTGGTGCGCCCGTGAAAGTTGTTCTCGCACACCACGATCTCCGCCTCGTTGCGCGGAATCTTCTTGTAGGTGTAGCCCCAGCGCCGCACCGCTTTCATGGCGCTCTCGACGGCCTCGGCGCCCGTGTTCATGGGCAGCACCATCTCCATGCCGCAAGTGCGCGCCAGCTCTTCGCAGAAGCGCGGCAACTGGTCGTTGCGGAACGCCCGCGAGGTCAGCGTCACCCGCGACGCCTGGTCCAGCAGCGCCTGGATGATGCGCGGATGGCAGTGCCCCTGGTTTAACGCCGAGTACGCGCTCAGGCAATCCAGATAGCGCCGCCCGTCCACGCCGTGCACCCACACGCCCTGGGCGCGTTCCACCACCACGTCCAGCGGGCGATAGTTGTGGGCGCCCCAGCGGTCTTCGAGTTGTATCAGATCTGGGACAAGCCCATCGGTTCCCTCTTCCGGCATCGTGCGTCCCTTAGTTCCCCGAACGGTGTCCGCCGCTTTCGGAGATCTTCGTGGGACCCACGCCCAGATGCGCCGAAGTCTTGGTCGCCTCTTCCACCGCCCGCGCCAGCACCGAGCGGATGCGCCCGTCTTCCAACATCAGCAGTCCGGCGATGGTGCAGCCCGCCGGCGTTGTCACATCGTCGCGCAGCGCGGCCGGATGACGTCCCGTCGAGAGCACCATGCGCGCCGCCCCCAGCGCCGTCTGCGCCACCAGCGTCAGCGCCAGTTGCCGCGGCAGCCCCACCCGGACGCCGGCATCGGCAAGCGCTTCCATGATGAGGAACTGATACCCCGGCCCGCTGCCGCTGAGTGCCGTGACCGCGTTGAAGTGCACCTCGTCCACCGGCAGGCAGCGCCCCACCGCTTCGAAGATCTCCTGTGCCCGCTGCAAATCCGTCTTGCTGGCGTAGCGCCCGCGGCACACCACCGTCATCCCTTCGCCCACCACCGCCGGCGTGTTCGGCATGGCGCGTACCACCGGATTCTCGGTGCCCAGCATGGATTCCAACCGGTCCGTCCCCACCCCCGCCAGGATGGAGATCAGCAGAGTCTCGCGCCGCAACCCCGCGTTGCGCAGCGTCGCCAGCACCACCGGCGCGTCGTTCGGTTTCACGCACAGCAGGATGACGTCCGCACTCGCCACGCGCCCCTGAAACTCGCTCTCGACGGCGATGCCCAACGCCTCCGACGCCGCCTCGCAGGTGGCCGGGTTCTTATCGCCCGCCCACACGCGGTCGTGGGCCACCAGTTTCCCCGACAGCAATCCGCGCAGCAGCGTCTGGCCCATCACACCGGCGCCGATGACGCCGAGCGTGGCGCCTTCGCCGATCACGGGGACAGGCTGGGTATGTTCCGATTTCTTCGACATGGAGATAACCTCGATCGGGCGGAAGAGCAGGCGCGTCCGGCGCGCTCTGGTCAGTTGGACCCGATTCTTGAAAATAACACATGGACGGGCGGCCATGGCGCCACGGTCCTTGACGGTTGTCTGCCCCGCCACCTGCCATCTTGGTATCCTTGAATTGTCGAGGCGAACACCCATGACAATTGCAGCGAAATACGAAAACGGCGTCTTCAAACCGCTCGAGGACGTGCAATTGACCGAGGGCACGAGAGTCGAAGTGCATTTCCCGGCGGAAGACGCACCGAAGCGGCCAAAGTCCGTCCGGGATTCGCCGATCTTCGGCATGTGGGCCGACCGCGACGATATCCCCGACGGCGTCACCTACGTCAACCGCCTGCGACAGCCGCGCTACTGAAGACCGGGCGAATCTTCGATGCCTTACCTGGTCGACAGCGACATCATGGTTGATCTCACGCGAGGAATTGGCGCGGCGGCAGACTACCTCGACAGCCTCGATGATGTATGGTCCATCTCCGTGATCACCTGCCTCGAACTCCTCGTAGGTTCGCGCACCCAACGAGAAACCACCGATCTCGATCTTGTTCTGAGCGGATACCGGGCGATCCCGCCGAACGAGGACATCACCCGCCGCGCGTACTGCCTCGTGAAGACCTATGCGCGCGCTCGCGGGCTGCGCACGCTCGACTCGTTAATCGCCGCCACGGCGCTCGAAGAAGGGCTCACACTGGCGACGAAGAACCGCAAACATTTTCAGATGATCGCGGGACTTAAGCTGGAATTGCCCAAGTACTGAGCCGCGCCGGGAGGGACTCGAGTCCTTTACCGACACGTTGCCAAGCTCGAGCACGCGCGGGACTTTTGCGCCCAAACCGGCACGCCCGTTTTGGTGCGGACTCGGAGCGAGGCTTTACGGTCGTGTGCCGGAAGGCCGGAACTGTGGACGTGAGAGCGTCGTGGTATGCGTCGAGACATTCGCCTGGGTTAACTGCTTGCGGGCATGCGGGAACCTGTACTACCTATGGCGGATCTCGGGACACACGTCCATCACCACTACGGGGAGGTACTTACGGCACCTGGGAGCTGAGGCTGGGAACTGAGGATTTACAACGGATGCATGATGGGCTATCATCGCTGTCGAAATGAGAGATGGCAATGAGGTGATAGAGAAGACGGAACGACGCAGTCCGAACCATCCGTATGCGACGATCTGGATACTCCGTTGTGGGAATGGCCACGAATTCGAAGTGAATAGCTGTGACGCCCACGAACGCTTGTGTCCCACCTGCAATCCCAACGCCGCTCCGTCACACTGAACAAGTGGCCATCGACGCTCCGCCGCGCCACAACAGCTAACCACTCCCACACTGAGCGCCCTCCGCGGCGCTGGATCGTTATTGGATGAACAGGCTATGGAAAAGTTGGAGTACACAACCGCGATCAATACGGAACTGGCTGATGTGCCTGCCACATTGACGAACTTGGGCAACGAGGGATGGGAGCTGACTTCGACCACGAGCATCACGACGTTCGTCGATGGAGCGAACAGAGAAGTCCTGATTAGCGTTCTAAAGCGCCCAAAAACTTAGCCTCCCCTCGGCTCACCCGGCTCTCAACCGTCTTCAGCAAAAAGCGGGACAACCTCGGTTTTGGCTCCCCCGCCGTGGACACTCTTCGAACTTTGGCCCCCGTGCCCATACCGCCTGTTCTGGAGTCGACATTGCCGTAACCCGCCTCCCGCCCTTCCGAGCGCACTCGGGCGCGCCCGTTGCAGCGGGTGGCGGCTTGCGCCGATCTTGGACGGCGGGACGTCGGCCAGCTTCGACGGACGCCAGATGGCTCGCCATGGCCTTGCGCGGCGTTTCCATGAATCCCATTTTTCATCCCCTCGATCGCGTCAGCCTGCGCTCGCGAAGGACAACGGCGGATTACTCGAGTCCGCTCACTTGGGGTCGCTCGCGTGCTGCCGGAGGTCACGAGTGAGCGTATCTCCGGAGTGGATTTCCACGGTCTCCGCAATGTCGGCGTAATCGGCCGGCTTGACACCCATCAGAAACCGGCCATCATGGACAAACAGCTTGTACTTCCCGGGCGGAACGTCCCGTATGGAATAGCTCCCGTCCGGACGGATGGCGGAACCCAGCACAAGCACGGGGATGTCGTCCGAAACGAGCGCCACGGCCTTATCGGCCGACGCCCTACTCGCATTGCGGATAACTCCGCTGACTCTCGCCGTGGCAGACCTTGCCGTCAGCGTTAGGGCTTCGCCTCCGATCCCATTTCGCACATCCAGCACACTGCCATCGATATCGGCGTTGCCAAGGCGAATCCGCTCGACATAGGCTCCCCAACCGAGTCGGATATAGTATAGTCCCGGCGCCACGTTTGCCAAATGGAATGACCCGTCGGTAGCGACTACCGCGGTGGATATGAGATCTCCTTTCAACTCCAAGAAGTGGATCTGCGGACTCTGCGCCAGACTGGCATTGGGCGGCGTGGGCGGAATTCTGGCACCATCGTCGCCAGGGACCACGCGCCCGGAGATATCGGATGATCCGGCCATAGAGATGGCGACGCCGCTGACATCTTTATCGGCGACCTCTATTTGTCTGGGCGCCGAACTGAACCCGCCGCCATTGCTGTTCACCGTGAGGACGTACGATCCAGGGTCGAGGCCCCAGAGGACGAAAGAGCCGTCCGCGTTCACTCGGTCTAAGGACCACGCCAGGCGACCCATTCCGCCACGCCCGGTATTGGGCGCCCGGCGCGGCTCCACCTTGCGGCTTGTGATCCCGAGGTATGGCACACCCGCCGGTGTGCCCGTTACCTTGCCTCGCACGGCGACGATGGGCATTTTCACTAAACGGATATCGATACCGGTCCGCTCCGCCCCGGACTGCACTTCCACGGGCGTAGCCGATTCGGCGCTGACTGCCGCCGGGTGATAGGTGGTCGCGAAGCGGACTTCGGCAGACCCGTCGCTGCGGATCTCGGGCGGCAGGTGAATCGGCCGGGGAACGGCCTTGATGCGGTATGTTCCGGCAGGCAAATCGTAAAGCCTATAGACGCCATCGGGGTCCGACGTCTGCTCCATCGACGAGCCGTCGGCGCCGACGGCTGACACTGGAATGCCCTGGATCGGCTGACCATCCGGACCCAGTACCCGTCCTGAAACGGCTCCAAGTCGCTGCCTCGCCCCCTGCCCAAACAGACCGCCTGCGCTCAGAGCCAGAGTGGCGATGAGGAATGCGTGTGTCGTCTTCATCGCCCCACCCCCTGAGACACGGCTTTCAGGTCTTTCGTGATGCGGTCGCCTTCCTTCACTTCTACTACGTCCGCGGCGGCTGCCGAGGCGTCCCTCGCTGCGGCTGTATTGCCGGTCCGCAGGAAATCGGCGGCGTAGACTCTATATCTGCCTGGCGGAACGCCCTTGAGCGTGTACCGGCCGTCCTTTACTATTGCGCCAACTCGGGTCAGCGACGGCTGGTTCGCTTCGGGCACGAGAGAAACGCTCATCTCGGAGTTCAACACAGGGCCGCCATCGGCATCGCGCACTTCGCCCGTTATCTCAGCGCCCTTGAGGCTAATGGTCAACTTCAGAACGGGCGAGCCCCGAAGGCCGCGGGAGAAATCGAGCGTCTGATCGGCGGCCGAGGTATCGTTGAGCACCACGGTTTTCATGTAAGCGTTTTCCGGCAGGGGATCGACATAGACGCGATAACGGCCCGGCGGTATGCCCGCAATTCGGAACGTGCCATCGGGCTCCGGCGCTGCAGTCAAATCGGTTGCGGCCGGAAGGGCGAAGAGGTCTGGCCCCAGCGGGCCAAGGCGTACCGCCAGTTTGCCGTTTGTTGCGAGAGCGCCTCCGCCGGCCACCTGCAACTGGCCGGAAAGCACGCCTCCGGGCGCAAGGTCCAGATGCACCTCGGCGCTGCCGGGCGGCTCCAAATGAACATCCGCTAGCTCGCTCTGCAACTGGACATCGCCAGAGGAGCACTGCGCGAAAAGCTGTACGTATCCGGGTCTGAGATTGCGTATGGAGAATCTGCCGCCCGCGCCCGGAACAGCCGTGCCGCCGCTTGCGAACTGGCCGGGGGCGGCACTATTGAGATAATAAACCTTAGCGGGGACGCCGGCAGGCGCGCCTGTCACTACAACGTTCAGTTCTAACGCGACCGGCGGTGGGTTCTTGTGCGCGTGAATCGTCAGGCCAGTAATGGCGGCTCCCGGCTTCACGTCCAGAAGCGTTGCGGAACTGGTATCGGGCGACTCCGGATAATAAGTGACGGTCGCGCTGTTGGGCAGCAGGTTCACGAGGTTGTCGCCCCCTGGCACACTTCCCAGCCGGGCATATGGCTCCAGCCATGACGCCAGATAGTAAGCGCCGGCAGGGAGGAACAGCCGGAACTGTCCGCGTTCATCGGTGTGCCTCGCGGCGTAAGGCCCGGTGCCTACCGGCACTTCCGCCATGTCAAATTTCCCGCCGGTACTGAGAGCTTTCGTGGTGGCCTCCACCGTGGCTCCGGGTACAGGCTCACCGGCCTCGTTGACGACACTCCCGCTGACCGGAACTAGCGGCAACATGTAGACCCGGTAGTCGGTGATCCGCTGGCCGGGCCTGAGCGCGATTTCCGTTTGGTGCATGAAGCCATTGCCCGGAACCGCCAGGAACCCGGTGCGCTCCGCTTCGATCACGTAATTCCCCGGCGGCATCGCGGCAATCGAAAACATGCCCCGGGCGTCGGTCAGAGCGCCGTAGGCTTGCGTAGCAGTTTCGAGGGCGATCCCCGAATAGAGCCGCACGTGGACGCCCTGGAGCGGCTGTCCGCTGGTCTGATTGAGGACTACGCCCTCAATGCCGGCCTGCTGCGCTGCAAGAAAGGCGGCAAGAATCGGAATAAGAGCTGCGGTTTTCATGGATGTTGGCACCATCGTTCGCCAAAAAACACGGGCAGAGAAACAGGATAGCAACACCGGGCGCCCACGGCTGCGTCCCTCTGGAGAACCGATAGCGCCCGTCAACCCAGTCAGCCAGCAATCCCAATGTTGGCGCACTTGATTGGAAGTCAGAAGCGGCAGTCCAGAACAACGCCGGCAGTGCCTCGAAGATCCGGCGCAAATGCCGTGTGTTCATCTCGCGCAACAATTTAGCAACCAGCCGAACAATCATCCAAATGCTTTGGGGACGGCCAGGTGTGCGGTCACTCGCTAGAAGAGACGAAGATGGAGACCGCCGGCAGGATGGATTCTGCACTTTCGCCGGTTGCTGGCACGGTTGCAACCAGTTCGAATGTGGTGCGCCCGGAGAGACTCGAACTCCCGACCTACTGGTTCGAAGCCAGCCGCTCTATCCACCTGAGCTACGGGCGCCCATTACCTGCCACTCCGACGATTCTAGCAAACAACCGCCCTCAGCCGCCGCCTTTGCCCCTTCCAGTACTATAGTTAGAACATGTCCCGAACCTTGTCTGCCCTCGCCATCGCCGCCGCGCTCTGCCTCGCCCCCGCCGCTCCGGCGCAGATCACACCCGTCCCCAAGCCTCCGGCCGCTCCCAAGAAATCGGCGCTCGACAAGAAGGTCCTCGAAGCCTGGGCGCGCCACTTGCTGGTCCTCCCTTCCAACATCTCCGTGGCCATCTCCGATCCCAAGCCCGCTCCCATGGCTGGTTTCGTCGAGGAGACCCTGCACGCGTCCCTCGGCGACCGCTCGCAGGATTTCGTCTTCTACATCTCCACCGATGGCAGCCAGGTCCTGCAAGGCACCGTCTGGGACATCGGCCTCAACCCCTTCAAGAAGGATCTCGACAAGCTGAACACCTCCTTCCAGCCCAGCATGGGGACCCCCGGCGCCACCGTGGTCCTAGTCGAGTTCAGCGATTTCGAGTGCCCCTACTGTAAGGAGGAGGCCAAGATGCTCCGCGACAACCTGCTCTCCGCTTACCCCACGCAGGTCCGCCTTTACTACAAGGAACTCCCGCTAGTCAGCATCCATCCCTGGGCCAAACCCGCTGCCATCGCCGGCCGCTGCGTATTCCAGCAGGCCGCCGCTACCTTCTGGGATTACCACGATTGGATCTACGCCCACCAGGCCGATATCAACCCCGATAACTTCAAGGACAAAGTCACCGAGTGGGCCAAATCCGCCAAGGGCATCGACGCCGCCCAGTTCTCCTCGTGTCTCGATACCAAGGCCACCGAGGCCGCCATCGACAAGAACATGGCCGAGGCCAAGGCGCTCGAAGTCGGCTCAACCCCGACCCTGTTCGTCAACGGCCGCCGCATTCCCAGCTTGGTCGATTGGCCCAACCTGCGCAACATCATCGACTACGAGATCGAATATCAGAAGACTGCCCGCAACGCCGGCGAGGATTGCGGCTGCGATACCACTCTCCAGGTCCCCGGCGCGCCTGCCGCCCCCGCCCCCGCGCCGCTAGGCCACGGAAAGTAGTCGCGCCACCCGCCGCAACATCGTTTACAATGTTTGTTCTATGCCGCTCTACCGGATCTATCGTATGAAGGATTCGCCACGGCAGCAGTTCCGCTGGGCTCCGCACGTCTCCGGATGCGCCAACATGAAGCCGCGGGACTACGATCAGCGCGGCCAGATCGAAGCCCTCCACGAGTACGACGCCTGGCGCCTACTGCGCGAGGAGAACTCCCCGCTCGAAGTGGGCGATCTGCTGGAGACCGAGAACGGGCGCTTGAGCATCTGCAAATACGTCGGCTTCGAGCCGGCCGCGTGGGTGCTTCCCGAACCCCGCCACGCCGAGCCGGAGCCCGCCGGCCAATCGGTGAGCGGTTAGGAGCCTGCCATGCGCGAACCCCGCTTGGGAGATGACATCGACGATTTCTGCGTCCGCTGCAAGCGGGTCATGAACCACGCCATCGTCTCGGTCCTGAACGGCGAGCCGGCCAAGGTCCGCTGCCGCACCTGCCACAACGACCACGATTTCCGCCACGAGCAGGCCCCGCCGCCCAAGGTCGATCTGCGTAAGCAGGCCCTCTTCAACGAGGCCCTCAAGCGCCTCGACCCCACTGCCGCGCCCGTCACCGCCGCCGTTGCCGAAGTGGATATCGACGTTGCCGAGCTTGGCGTGGACGGCGTGGACGATGCCGACCCTATTCCCGAAGCCGATGCCGATACCGATACCGACGCTGAACCCGCGGCCGAGATCGACGTCGAAATTGAAGCGCCACCCGCCGCCGCCCTGCAATCCAAGCCGCGCAAGGCGCCCACGAAGGCAGCCAAGCCCCGCGGCCGCAAGAGCGCAAAATGACCAAGCGCCGGGCACGTCTTTGCCCGCTCGCCTGACGTGTTCCTCTTCTGGATTCTCGCCGCCTCCGCCGTTTTCCTGGCGTTGTTTTCTCTGCTCGCCGAACCGCGCCGCGCCCGCCTCGCCGCCCGCGCGCTCGCTCGCCAACCCCGCTCCCTGCCGCCCGCCTGCGTCATCGTTCCCGTAAAAGGTCTCGACGATGGCCTCCGCGATAACCTCGCCGCTCTGGCATCCCTCGATTACCCCGATTACCGCCTCATCATCGCCGCCCGCACCGCTTCCGATATCCCGCCCGGCGTCCTCCCCAGCAGCGCCACCATCGTCCTGGCGCACGGTGACGACCCGCGCTCCAGCGAGAAGGTGCAGAACCTCGCCGCCGCCGTCAGGGCCGCCGGCATGGGCCCGCACGTCTACGCCTTCGCCGATTCCGACGGCCGCGTCACGTCGCGCTGGCTTCGATCCCTGGTGACGCCGCTCGAAGACGATGGCGTGGGCGCATCCACCGGCTACCGCTGGTACCTGCCCGAGCCAGCCTTCTGGCCCATGCTGCGAGCCGTCTGGAACGCCGCCGTCCTCGAGTGTCTCGGCCCGCGCAACGCCCGCTTCGCCTGGGGCGGCGCCATGGCAATGCGCCGCGACACCTTCTTCGAGATCGGCATGCTCGGCGCCTGGAAGTGCGCCATTAGCGACGATTACGCCCTCGCCGCCGCCGTCCGCCGCGCCGGCCTTCGCATCGCCTACGCCCCCGGTGCGCTGGTCCCGTCGCTCGATCGCCCCAGCGCGCGCGAGTTCCTCTCGTGGGCGCGCCGCCAGATGCTCGTCACGCGTTTCTATGATCGGCCCCTCTGGCTGTTCGGCCTCGTCACCCACGCCATTTACTGCGGCGGCATGTTGGCGTCCGCATCTGCCGCGGTCATGGGACATCGCCTCGCCGTGTGGGCGCTCGCAGCGCAGATCTTACCCGGCATGTGGAAAGCTTGGCGTCGCGCCGCCCACGCCCGCGCGGCCCTGCCCGAATACGCCGCCTGGTTCCGCCGCCACGCCTGGGCTCACGCCGCGCTGACGCCCCTCGCCACCTGGGTCTGGCTAGCCGTACTGCTCGCCTCCGCCTCAGGCCGCGAGATCCTCTGGCGCGGTCGCAAATACGACCTGCGGACGCGCTGAACCCGTCTTAAGTGGGGCAGGATTTCATCCTGCGGCGGGTTTCCAACCCGCCTTCCGATCCGTTAGCCAATGCCACCATGCGTTCCACGCTGTCACCCTGCAACCAATTGTCACTCGGCCCCGCGAGCGGCGCTCGCACGTGCGCCGCTATCCCGCGCCGCGCTATCCTCGTATCGAATGTCCCGATCCCTCATCCTTCTCATCGCCGCCCTCGCCTATCCTCTGTCCGCCCAGGACTTGCACCCCGACAACCGTCCCTTCCCGCCCCACCACATCATCGGCCCCGTCTACTACGTCGGCGCCAGCGACATCGCCTCTTTCCTGATAACCACCCCCGCCGGCCACATCCTCGTCAATACCGGCTACGAAGACACGCCCCCTCTCATACGCGATTCCATCCTCAAGCTCGGCTTCCAGCCCCGCGACGTCCGCATCCTCCTCAACAGCCAGGCCCACTTCGACCACGTCGCCGGCCAGGCCGAAATGCAGCGCCTCACCGGCGCCAAAATTTACTCCAGCGCGCGCGAAGTCGCCGTGCTCGAAAGCGGCGGCAAGGCCGACCTGCGCTGGGGCCGCGAGTACACCTATCCCGCCGTCAAGGTCGATCGCGTGGTCGCCGATCTCGAAGAGGTCTCCCTCGGCGGCGTCACCCTCGTGGCCCATCTCACCCCCGGCCACAGCATCGGCTGCACCACCTGGACCCTCCGCGTCCCCGATGGCGGCAAGGTTTACGATGTGGTCATCGTCGGTGGCACCACCGTCAATCCAGGCGTGCGCTTTCTCCGCGACCCCACCTGGCCCGGAGCCGCGGACGATTTCGCGCGCACCTTCCGCGTCCTCCGCGCCCTCCCCTGCGATGTCTTCCTCGGCGCCCACGGCGTCTACTACGGAATGGCCGAGAAGTACGCCAAGTTGACCTCCGGCGCCGCCGCCAATCCCTTCATCGACCCCGCCGGCTACCGCGCCTTCGTCGATAGCGCCGAGCGGCAGTACCTCGACCTCCTGGCCAAGGAAAAAGCGGAGAAAGCGGAAAAATAGGCCTGCGGGTGCGCAACGCCTCCCAGCAGTGATACCCTCAGTCATAAGGGAGGATTAATCGTGGCCAAAGACAGAAGCCCGAAGAAGGAAGTCAAGAAGCCCAAGAAGAAGAAGTAATTTTGGGGCCGGGATTCCCCGGCCCTTCCCCGCAAGTCCGAAATTTCAGGAGTCGCCATGCGCCGAGACTGGGTAGCCAAACGCAAGAACGATAAGATTCGCACGCAAATGCACTACGCCCGCCAGGGCATCATCACCGAAGAGATGCACTGCGTAGCCGGGAGGGAAACGATTTCTCCGGAACTGGTCCGCTCCGAAGTGGCGCGCGGCCGCATGATCATCCCCGCCAACGTCAACCATACCAACCTGGAACCCATGTGCATCGGCATCGCTTCCCGATGCAAGATCAACTCCAACATCGGCAACTCCGCCGTCACCGGCGACGCCGCCGGTGAGTTGGAAAAGCTTCAGGACTCACTCAAATACGGCGCCGACACCGTCATGGACCTCTCTACCGGCGGCGACATCGCCGGCATCCGCAAGGCCCTCATCGCCGCCTCGCCCGCGCCCATCGGCACCGTGCCCATCTACGAAGCGCTCTCCCGCGTGCGCCGCGTCGAGGATCTGTCCAAACAGGTGATGCTCGAAGTCATCGAGGAGCAGGCCGAGCAGGGCGTCGATTACATGACCATCCACGCCGGCATCCTGGTCCAGCACATCCCGCTCGCCACCCGCCGCGTCACCGGCATCGTCAGCCGCGGCGGTTCCATCCTGGCCGAATGGATGGTGCGCAACCACAAGCAGAACATGCTCTACGAGTGCTTCGAGGATATCTGCAAAATCTTCCAGAAGCACGACGTCAGCTTCTCTCTCGGCGATGGCCTCCGCCCCGGCAGCCTGGCCGACGCCAGCGACGAAGCCCAGTTCGCCGAGCTGAAAACCCTCGGCGAGCTCACCCGCATCGCCTGGAAATACGACGTGCAGACCATGATCGAAGGCCCCGGCCACATTCCCATGGATCAGATCGAAATGCAGGTCCAGAAGGAAAATGAGATGTGCGACGAGGCGCCCTTCTACACCCTCGGGCCGCTCGTCACCGACATCGCCCCCGGCTACGACCACATCACCTCCGCCATCGGTGCCGCCATGATCGGCTGGTACGGCGCGTCCATGTTATGTTACGTGACGCCCAAGGAGCACCTCGGCCTTCCCAACCGCGAGGACGTGAAGGCGGGTATCATCGCCTACAAGATCGCCGCCCACGCCGCCGACATCGCCCGCCACCGCCCCGGTGTCCGCGACCGCGATGACGCACTCTCCCGCGCCCGTTACCGCTTCGACTGGAAGCAGCAGTTCGCGCTCTCGCTGGATCCCGAGACCGCCCGCGCCATGCACGACGAGACGCTTCCCGACGACGGTTTCAAGGACGCCCACTTCTGCTCCATGTGCGGCCCCAAGTTCTGCTCGATGAACATCTCCGCCAAAGTGGAAACGCTTACCATCGAAGAGGCCACCGCCGTCGCTTCCGCCACCCCGCGCAGTTAGTCTTGAGCCCTACTGTCCGTCGGGATCTTTGTGGGGCAGGCTGTCAGCCTGCGGCGGGTTGTTAACCCGCTCTTCCGACTTGTCAACCGGCGCCCCGGGTACGATAATCCGCTCGCTGCCGCGTCACCACGTGGGCCAGGATTTCATCCCGCGGTGGCCTTGCGACCCGCCCGGCTAGCGGAGTTCGCCTGCGCGCCGCATCCAATCCGCTCCGCAATCCGCAACCCCTCGCGCGTGACTTCACCGCCGCTCATCGCCCACAAACCCAGCCCCCAGACCCCGCGCGAGCGGAGCCCGCCCCGCCACACCCGCCCCTGTAACTCACCCGAGTGACATGCCCCCGCGCCCCCGCACGCGATATACTGTCCCCCATGCCCGATCCAATTGAACACGTCGTCGTACTGATGTTCGAAAACAACTCCTTCGACCGCATGCTGGGGTGCATGAAGGCTGTCTACCCCGCGCTCGATGGCGTCGACCCCAACAAAACCCGCTTCAACTCCGACTACCCCGACACCACCCACGTCTTCGCCCAACTCAAAGACGCCGCCTACAGCATCTCCACCGATCCGTCCCATGAGTTAGACGACGTCCTGCAACAGCTCGACGGCGGCTGCATGGGCTTCGTCACCGATTTCGCCCAGCACAACCCCCAGGCGCCCGCCTCCGACCGCTACCAGATCATGGCGTACTTCACCCTCGATACGCTCCCCGTGCTGCACACCCTGGCGCGCAACTTCCTCGTCTGCGACCGCTGGTTTTCCTCCATCCCCGGTCCCACCTGGCCCAACCGCTTCTTCGTGCACAGCGGTACCTCGCTCGGCCACGCCGACATGCCGGCCGGCTTCCTCCAGCCCGCCATCCATCTCTACGACCAGCCCACCGTCTACCAGCGCTTGAGCGAGCGCAATATCCCATGGGAGATCTACTTCGGCGACGTTCCCCAGTCTCTTATTCTGGTCCAGCAGTTGAAGTACCCCGCCAATTACCAGCTCCTTAACGAGTTCTTCAAGGCCGCCGCCGCGCCCGCCAAGGCCTTCCCGCAGTACGCGTTCATCGAGCCCTACTACTTCGGCGCCAAGCAGGCCGACCAGCACCCGCCCAGCGATGTCCGTCACGGCGAGGCCCTCCTGGCTCAGGTCTACAACGCCATCCGCGCCAATGAAGACCTCTGGCGCTCCACTCTCCTCGTGGTTCTCTATGATGAGCACGGCGGCTTCTACGACCACGTGATCCCACCCAAAACCGTCCCGCCCGACGCCCACACTCAGACCTTCGCCTTCGATTCGCTCGGCGTGCGCGTCCCCGCCATTCTCATCTCCCCCTGGGTGGACCCCGGCGTTCTCTCGACGCAGTTCGATCACACCAGCCTCCTGCAGTACGCCACCCGTAAGTGGGGTCTCGGTCCCCTGGGCAACCGCACCGCCCAGGCCAACACCTTCGCCGACGCCCTTCTCCGCCGCAACGCGCCGCGCACCGATTGCCCCGCCAATCTGCCCATCCCCGATGCCGTCGCCAATGCGGCCGACCAGCCGCTCAACGCCCATCAGGCCGCCCTCTCCGGCTTCACCCACAACCTCGAAGTCAACCAGACCCAGGCCGACGACGCCACCGTCGCGCGCCACAGCCGCCAAATGGCCGGCACTTACTCCGATCAGGCCCAGGCCGTCGGCGACCGCGTCCTGCACTTCCTGAAGAGCGTGTAAATAGGTAAAAAGGGTCAGAACTCCCTTATTGCACGGAGCGCCCTTCGGTGATACCGTAGACTCCGAAGGACACTGCCATGCCTCGCCGTGTTGCCGTCTTCGTACTGACGTCTCTCCTGTGGACCACCGCCGCCGGCGCTCAGGACGTGCGCGCCGCCACCGATTACCGCGTCGAGCTCATGAGTATCCTCTTCCGCCTCGCCGGTAACAACGAGTATCATCAGTGCCGCGTCCCCGCCTACGACAAAGCTATCGATAGTTACTTCGCCCCCTCTCGCGATCACGAAGCCGTCCGCCTCGCACGCTCCCTCGCCATCGGCTTCGAGTCCCCCATGAAGCTCGCCGTCAACCTCCGCGACGCCGACTCCCTCGCCGAGCGCATCCCCTTTGACCGCCCCGGCACCCACCTCTTCAAAGGTTGGGACGCCGCCAAGGTCCGCGCCTTTCTCGATGCCGCCCGCCGCTTCTCCGCCGACACAAAGTTCCAGGCTTTCCTGCAATCCCAGCAACCGCTCTACGCCGCCACCAACGCCCGCCTCGAGCTGTTCATTAACGGCCAGACCGATCTCGCCTGGTTTGCCCGCTTCTTCGGACCGCATCCGCCCGCCCGCTTCGTCATCGTCCCAGGGCTCGCCAACGGCGCCCCCAGTTACGCCGCCCGCGTGGTCGACGAAACCGGCGTCCAGGAGATCTACGCCATCCCCGGCGTCTCCAAGGTGGATGCCGACGGCCTCCCCGTCTTCGACGCCGATTGGCGCACTACCATGGTTCACGAGCTCTCCCACGCCTACACCGACCCCGCCGCCGCCCAGGCCGCCGCGTCCATCGGGAAATCCGCGGCCCTGGTCTTCGAGCCCGTCGCCGCCGCCATGAAGCGCCAGTCTTACGGCACCTGGCAGGCCATGCTGAACGAGTCGCTCGCCCGCGCCGCCACCATCCAGTACGTCACCGAACACGACGGCCCAGACGCCGCCCGCCGCGTTCTGCGCCAGGAGAACTCGCGCTCCTTTTTCTGGATGGCCGATCTCGTCGCCCTCCTCGATACCTACAGCGCCAGCCGCCAGCAGTACCCCACGTTCGAGTCCTTCATGCCCCGCGTCGCGCAGTTCTTCGACGCCCTCGCGCCACGCATCGCCGAGCTAACCGATCGCTTCCAGCCCAAGATCCTCTCCACCAGCATCCCCGACGGCGCGCGCGACGTCGACCCAACCGTGAAGGAGATCGTGGTCCGCTTCAGCATGCCGATGAGCCGCCAGGGCCCCGCCAAAGGCTCCAAACTCAGCGGCGGCCGCTTCGATGCCGCCGGCGCCACTGTCACCATCCCCGTCACGCTGGAACCGGGTCGCGACTACGTAATCCCGCTGCGCTGGACGGGTGGCCAGTCTTTCGTCAGTGCCGATGGCGTCCCGCTCCCGGCCACGGTCCTCCACTTCCGAACCGGCGCCGCCGCAGCGCCCAAGCCCCAGCAATGACGCCCCCCGCCAGCGCTGCAGTCCCACCGGCACCGCCCGCCGAACTGTTCGTCCTGCCTCTCAGCGAGTCCGAGTATCTCGTCTACGCCCCGCTGCGCCGCGCCGCCCTCATCGCCAACGCCGCCCTCCTCCGCACCCTCCGCGAGCTTCAGGTTGGCCGCGAAGCCCCCGAAGCCCCCGGCGCCCCGCCCGAAGTCGCCGCCTTCCTCCGCCGCTCGGGCTTCCTCGACATCGACCCGGAGCCCGTGCTCCATGGCTCGCCCTCCGGTCCTCCGCGCCCCATCGCCGCCACCCTCCTTCTAACTAGCGCGTGTAACCTGCGCTGCAGTTACTGCTACGCCGCCGCCGGCGACGCGCCTCCCACTTACATGCAATCCGGCACCGCGCGCCGCGCCATCGATTTCGTCGCCGCCAACGCCGCATCCACCGGCTCCCCCACCTTTTCCGTCGATTATCACGGCGCCGGCGAACCGTCCCTCCACTGGACCCTGCTCGAAGAATCCCACCGCTACGCCCGCTCCGTCGCCCGTTCCCGTGGCCTGCAACTTCGCAGCTCGCTCACCACCAACGGCGCCCTCACTCCCGGAAAGCGCGCCTGGATCGTCGCCCACCTCGACGGCGCCAACGTCTCCTTCGACGGCTTGCCCGAAGTCCAGGATGCCAACCGCCGCTTTCCCTCCGGCCGCGGCTCCAGCGATATCGTCCTTGCCACCCTCCGCGCCTTCGATCTCGCCCGCTTCCGCTACTCCATCCGCATGACCGTTACCGCCGAGGCCGCTCCCCGCCTGCCGCAATCCGTCGCCTTTCTCTGCCGCCGGTTCCGCCCGCGCGCCATCCAGGTCGAACCCCTCTACCGCATGGGCCGCGGACGGCAGGCCGCCGATTCCGAAACCGCCGTATTCATCGAGGCCTTCCGCGCCGCCCGCCACACATCCGAAAAGGCAGCCAAGCTACTCCGCTTCTCCGGCGCCCGCCTCGGCCTGCTCACCAATCGCTTCTGCGGCGTGGCCAACGACAATTTCTGCGTATCCCCCGCCGGCAATATCAGCGCCTGCCACGAGGTTGCAGACGAGCGTCAGCCCTTCGCCGAACGCTTCTTCTACGGCCGTCCCTCCGCAGCCGCTTCCGGGTACGATTTCGACGAGACCGTGTACAGCATCCTCCGCGCCCGCACCGTAGACCGCCTGGACTACTGCGCCGGCTGTTTCGCCAAGTGGAGCTGCGCCGGCGACTGTTACCACAAGGCGCTGCACTGCAATCCCGACGACTTCTCCGGCGCCGGCCGCTGCGAAGTTATCCGCGCACTCACTAAGGAGCAGATTCTTGAGAAGATCGCTTCTTCGGGCGGCGTGCTCTGGAAGGGCTAAATGGAGCTAGTCCGAAATAGCCACGCAGTTTAGTAACCGGAATCGCCACTGCAACGACTATTATGGAGAGTAAGTGGGGCCAGTTATGAAAACCGGATTTGAAGATCGCATTCTCGGCTTCGCTCTCCCCCCGGAGGCGTCCGATGAATCTCCCTGCGTCTCCGCCATCGAACCCGGCCCAGGCGGCTGGAAGCTCACGCGCCGCGGCTTGATGGCGCTGCTTGCCACCGGCGCCTTCGCCGCCAATGCCCAGACTCGCGGAGCGGCCGCTTGCTCGGTTGGCGCGTACGCTCACCAAATCCTGATCGATAGCCTCGGCTTCCTCCCTGGCGGCAAGACCCTGGTCAGCGCCGGCCGCGACCGCCTCGTGAAGTTCTGGACCATCCCCTCCGCCGCCCTCTACCGCGCTGTCTCCACCAGCGCAGCCCCCCTCCAACTGGCCGTCAGCCCCGACGGCAAGTGGATCGCCGTGGCCATGGAAGGCGGCGCTCTCGAAATCTGGCCCTCCACCGGCGCATCCCGCCGCGCATTATCGGGCCACACCGCCTCGGTCACTGGCGTCGCCTTCACTCCCGATAGCTCTCAACTGGTCTCCGTCAGCCAGGATCGCACCACCAGGGTCTGGTCCGTCTCGACCGCCCAACCGCTGCACACCTTCGCCGATAGCTCCGACGTCATGGCTGCCGTTGCCGTCCCTCCCAGTGGCTCTCTCGTCACCTCCGGCGCACAACTCCACCTTCGGTCCCTTTCCACCGGCGCCATCCTTAAGACCGTGCCCGGCAAAGCCTTCGCCATCTCTCGCGACGGTAAGTTCCTCGCCGCCCACGATGGCGCCCGGCTGCACATGTACGCCTTCCCCAGCCTGAACCAGCTCGTCGCCGTGGTGGACAAACACGACGCCGCGTCGCTCTCGTTCAGCGCTGATGGACGCCTCCTGGCCGTCGCCTACGCCGACACTCCCGCCCGCATTTTCTACGCGCCCGGCCTCACCCCCAAGCTCACCCTGGACCCCAACGAAGGGCCCTGCCTCTCCACTTCCACCAGTCCCGCCGCCTTGCCCGCCGGCCGCCCGGCGCCGGTCTCGCTTCCCCATCCCGCCGAACGCCCGGGTTCCCTCCCGCCTCCCCAGACCGGCTACCTGGCTGTTTCTTCGGGCAAGAGCATCCGCCTCTATACGCTCCCCGACGGCGCCCGCGTGCCGGTATGCTTCATGGATCTCGCCGCCTCCGAGCCCGCTTCCTCCGGTACCCAGTACTTCCTCAACGGCGTGCTCTACACAATCTCCTGCGGTGGCAGCCTTCCCACCGGCGCCGAGTGCACCTGCAACTGCGTACCCGGCAATTGCCCCTGCGTTTTCGACACCGGTTGCTCGTGCGACTCCGATGTCGGTTGCTCCTGCGTCTCCGACTCCGGCTGTTCCTGTGTCTCCGACACCGGCTGTTCCTGTGTCTCCGACACCGGCTGCTCGTGTGTCTCCGACACCGGCTGTTCCTGCGTCGGCGACACCGGCTGCTCGTGTGTCTCCGACACCGGCTGTTCCTGCGTCGGCGACGTCGGCTGCTCCTGCGACTCCGACTATGGCT
Source organism: uncultured Solibacteraceae bacterium (assembly GCA_963807205.1). Taxonomy (GTDB): domain Bacteria; phylum Acidobacteriota; class Terriglobia; order Bryobacterales; family Bryobacteraceae; genus CAWCVR01. Next base: position 295,621 of record CAWEAQ010000001.1, read on the forward strand.
GCGGCTGCGTCGACGATTTCGGCTGTTCCTGCGATTCCGACACAGGTTGCGGCTGCGTCTCCGATTCCGGCTGCGGCTGCGATTCCGACATGGGCTGTTCCTGCGATTCCGACATGGGCTGCGGCTGTGTCGACGAGTGACCCTTACCGCCGATAGCTCAAAGCCGAAGCTTCCGAACGTCGCGCAACGCCCGAGAAAACACCGCATCCCGCCGCCGCGTGGACGCAGCCGCCTGTCCCCAGTGGTTTTCGCCCCGTTCGCGAATTCCCTCATGGAGTTGGAAAGTGCGGGAGACGGCGCCTACCTCTTCTCGCCCCCGCCCACCATCTCCCGCAATCTCTGCACCGTGCCCTTCAGCGCCTCCGACTGCGCGTTCAGCTCCTCGGCCGCCGCCGCACTCTGCTCCGCTCCCGCCGCCGATCTCTGGGTCAACTGTTCCATTTGCGAGAGCGCGCTGCCGATTTGCTGGATCCCCCGCAACTGTTCCTCGCTCCCCGCGGTGATCTCCTCCACCAGCGTCTGCACGCTCGCCGCGTCGGCCGTGACCGAGCGGATGGACGCGGCCACCAGATCCACCTTCGCCTTGCCGTCGTTCGACTTCGCGATGGATTCCTCGATCAGCCCCGCCGTGTCCTTGGCCGCCTGCGCGCTCCGTTGCGCCAGGTTACGCACCTCGTCGGCCACTACCGCGAATCCCATCCCCGCCTCGCCCGCCCGCGCCGCCTCCACCGCCGCGTTGAGCGCCAGAATATTGGTCTGGAAAGCAATCTCGTCGATCGCTTTAATGATCCTCGATATCTTGCCGCTCTGCGTGCTGATTTCCCCCATCGCCACCACCATGCCGTCCAGCGCCTCGTTGGTCTCTTTGAACTTGCGCTGCGATTCCGTCCCCAGAGCCGCCGCGCTCCGCGAATCGTCGCTGTTCTTCCGCGCCATTGAGTTGATCTCCTGGCTCGACGCCGAGGTTTCCTCCAGCGTTGCCGCCTGCTCGCTAGCGCCCTGTGCCAGCGACTGACTCGAACTGGCGATCTGACCCGCCGCCGAGGCCATTTGCACGGCCCCCTCCGCCAGTTCCGCAACCGTTCGCCGCAGGCCCAGGTTCATACCCCGAATAGTCGCGAAGGCCGACCCCGCCCCCGCCAGCGAACACAGTCCCATCGCCAGGAGCATCACCCATAGCGCCTTACCCGACACTTCCTGCGATTCGGCCGCGAGCCTCTCCCCGTTCCCCCGGTTCAGATCGATCTCCGCCTGCAGCAGGCCCCTCAGGACCTCGAACGCCCCGGCCGCTTGCGTGTCGTACTTCTCGCGCGCCTGATCCGCCTGCCCGTCCCGGCTCAGCGCCAGCACTCCCGGCAGCGCATCCAGGTACTTCTGCCCGGCCGGCTTGAGCTTGTCGAACAGAACCCGGTCCTCCGCTGTCGTTATGGTCGGCTCGTAGTCCTTAATGGCTTGCAGGTACTTGCCCTTGTATTCCTCGATACTGCGATCCAATTGCCCTTTCGTCGCGGCGTCCGGCTGCGCCAGGTGACGCCAAACGTCGCCCCGCACGGTCAGCATCGACGCCCGCGCCGTCGCCATCTGCGCGATCCCAGGCAGCGGATCCGTCACTATCTGCGTGGTGATCTTGCTCAGGAGCGAGAAACTGTAAATCCCAATCCCCCCCACCAGCACCGTCATCCCCGCCAGCCCGCCGCCCGTTAGAGCCAGTCTCTTGCCAATCGTCATTAGCGTCCCCATGCGCGGCGAGATCGTCGCGTCGCTATTCTCATCGGCTGAATTACGGTGTGGCTTTAGAAATGTCGATTTCGCCGACTCAGTTTCCCGGCGCAACCACGCTGACCGTGAACCCCTTCACCGGCTTATCCTCTCCATCCAGGAACCGGGCACACATGTTGCTCAGTCCGGGCGAGTTGATGACCGCGGCCCGCAGAACGTTCGGCCCCTTGTTTAGCGTCAGGCGCTTGGACACCCCGTCGTCCACCAGCATGTGGCGGTCGCCGTACAGGTCGATGACCTCCTTGCCGTTCAGCCACCAGATGGAAGCCGAGTTGGATCCCACCGACAAGCGCACGTTGGCCATCTCGCGCGGGCAGTTGACCATCGTGACCGCCCAGTACACCGCGTTGTAGGCCGGCTTCTTCCGGTCGTAGGCGAAATGGAACAGGTTGACGTTGTAATCGCTCGTGTCCATCGCATACCACGTCAGCCCCGCGTCGCCAACGGTCACCTTGTCGCCGTCCTTTGGCACGGCGGTCAACTGGTCGGGAAAGTACTCCTTCTTGAGCGCCGCCTGCACGAAACTGTCCGTCAACTGCTGATTGCTGCGGATTTCCAGGCGGATCGGGTCCAGCAGCAACCACCGCTGTATGTAACCGTCCGGGTCCGGAGCCCTGTTGGCCGAGACCGGCCGCGTTAGCCTAGCCGGCTGGCCGCCGGCGAGGACCGCCGCGCCCGCCAGTATGGCGAGCTGCCGCATCTGCCATTTGCCGAACGCGTTCATCGCATGAACCCTCACCGGGCTTCCGGCAGCCCATCGCCGGTCACGGCATCCTGAGCAGCCAGCGCTGCTTGTCGCTCGCCGCGTCGTACTTTGCCAGCGTAGCGAAGCTGCTTCCCACGGCCGAAAGCGCCAGCGGCGTCCTGGAGTTGGGAACCGCTTTGGGCATGATGCGCCAGGATCCGTCGGCAAGCTGGTCGAACCGCCACAGTTGTTCCGCGCCACCGGTGAACGCCGCGAGCACCACCAGTTCGGCGTCATCCCCGGCCGCCAGCGTCCGGTCCGTTCCCGCAACCGTGATCTTGAAGTACGGCGAGCCCGGATACCCTCCGGCGCCCGGAACCGCCCGTATCGCCCATTTCTGCTGGGCCTGGCATAGGTAATTGCTCATGCGCGCGTCCAGCCTGCCGGCGGGCCACTTCGCCGAAACTTCCGCCACATCCTGCGCCGGAATCGGGCTGCCCGTGCCGCCGAACATCCCTCGCCCGCCACCGCCCCTACCCGCCCGCCTGCCGCCCACCGGCACTCCTTCCACCGCCAGTTCCAGCGCCGTTCCGGTGCGTACCGATTCAATCTCGTACGTGCCTTCCCTCGCGTTCTCTCCGGGTAGGGGCCAACCGTCCCTCCACAGCAGCGGGCGGAGATCCAGCACGCTCGCGCCGCCCTTGTCCAGATCCGCTTCCCAGTGCATCGAGAATTTCTGCACACCTTCGCCCAGGTCGAGCAGGCCGAAATGGCCCGGGCCCACCACGCGCCCGCCCGATCCAATCAGCAGCTTGCCGCCGCCCCGGATCATGTCGATTCCCTCGGCGTCGAGGAACGGCCCACCAACTTTCCTCGCCCGTCCTACGCGGATGTTGTACCCGGAATCCGCCCCGCGGCAGCAACTGCCGTGCGTCGCCAGCAGGTAATACCAGCCCTCGTGGTACATCATGTCGGACGCTTCGCAATTGATCGCCAGGTCGCGCGGTTTGTCGTTCGGGTTCAGACGCTTGCCCGTCTTCGGGTCGAGCTCCACCTGCCGGATGTACCCGAAATACGAGCCGTAAGTGAGCCACAGCCTGCCGTCGGTGGGATCCAGAAATACGCCCGGATCGATGGCATTGCAGTCCTCCACGCCGTCCGACGATGCCACGTTGCCGCCGTCTTCCCATTTGTAGTCGGGAGATGCCGGGTCCAGGCTCTTGCTCCATGACATGGCGATATTGGATTTGTACTCCCCGCCGCCGCCCGCCGTGACGTACATATAGTAGCGGTCCCCGAGGTGAATGACGTCGGGGGCCGCTCCGGTCCGTGCCGGTCTCGTCCCGCCACGCCAGGTCCAACCGTCGTCGGACACCAGAGCGCCGCCGCCCGTCCCGTAGGCGTAGTATTTGCCGTCGCACATCACCACCGTCGACGGATCGTGGATTCCAAACTGGCCCTCCAGGGCCAGACCCAGCGAAGCCAGCGCGAGAGCTGTTGCTGGAAGGACGTATTTCATCCTGAATTTCCTCTTTCGCATCTTGGGAAGCAGTATACCCCGATTCAGGGAAAAAAGGTGTCAGACACCAATTATCTGCGCGTCCATACTCCCGGCCCCCGAAGGAGCCTCACTTACTTAGAAGAATGGTGATCGTCCCACTGGCACTGTTGCCAACGACGATATCGTCCTTGCCGTCGCCATTCAGGTCGCCCACCGCCAGGCCAGACCATCCCGTCTCCTTGAACTGCCTGGTCGAGCCCTGAAACGCCCCTGTCTTCGAGCCCAGGAACACCGCGATGTTATTGCTCTCCGCGCAGGACACCACGATGTCGCGGTACCCGTCACCGTTGATATCGCCCGTAGCTACGCCCCTCGGTCCCCGGCATCCCCGCAAAGGCAGCGGCGAGCCGCGCATCGGTGCGAACCCGCCTCTCCCGTCGCCGAGCAGAATGGTCACGCCGATCTGGCTCGGGTCCTTGACATCGGGAGCGTATGGCACCACCACCAGGTCGGAATTGCCATCGCCATTGATATCGTCGATGGCTACCGCCCATGGCGCAGCTCCCGCCGGGATCGGCGACCCCGCCGCTTCGTGGAATCCGCCCTTCCCATCTCCCAGCAGGATCGTGACATTGTTGCCGTCGAGATTCGTCGTCACCAGGTCCGGCCGCCCGTCTTTGTTGAAGTCGGCCGACCGCAGCCGCTCATACGGCCGCTTGCCCACGCCAAAAAACCGTCCCGGCAGGATGAGGTTTCCCGCGCCGTCGCCCGCCAGCAGCAGCACTCTGTTGTCGCCCCAGCTATCGATGACCACGTCCATCTTGCCGTCGCCGTCAAAGTCCGCCGCCACCGCGCCATGCGGATGAGGACGCGATCGTGTCGAGAAGGGCGAGTGCGGCGCCGCGCGGAATCCACACTTGCCGTCACCCAGCAGAATGGTCACGTAAGGCGTCTGGTCATTCGGGATCGCCAGATCGGGATGGCCGTCTCCGTTGAAATCGCCGACGGCGATGTCATTGGGAAGATGCCCCACCGGAAACGGCGAATGTGGCGACGGCAGAAAATGACCCTTCCCATCGCCCAGCAGAACGCTCAGGTCCTCGCTCTCCTGGTTGGCCACCAGGATGTCCGGCTTGCCATCATGGTTCACGTCCGCTACGGCGATAGGGCCGGGTCCTTTCCCCACTTGGACCACAACCTCGGTGAACGCCGGAGCGGCCGGAAGTTCCGCCCCGCTCAAGATCCCCGCAAGCCCCAGCCCTATCACCCAAGCCGCAACCTGCATAGCCCCCTCGCCTCTATCTTCCTCGGATTGTTACCCGACTCCCGCCTCGCAGTATATACCATGCCAAGACCACTCTCCACGCGGGTCGCTCAAGGAACGGGGCGGCCCGCCGTGAACCCCCTTGTAGCCGGAATCGGTAGGCACTCCCAAGCGGGCCACCAACCTCGCCTTCAGCGCACCACAACCCGGCTGCCGCCGTTCAACTCGGCCTTGTCCTTGTTGAGCAGGTTCACCTTAACCTCATGCCGCTTTCAATCGTCTGACGTGCTCGGGTAGTAGCCCGCAACGTAAGTATATGGCAGCACCTCTTTGGCCAGCGACTTGAGGATGTTGGGCAGCATGCTGTCGGTAGCGGTGTGCAAATAGGTTTTCCCACCGGTCCCGGGTCCGAGGGCCTGGAAGACGCCAACCGATTCCGCTGCGTTCAGAACATGGGCCAGAAGATAATCGATGGAGTCCAGTCGCAACATGCGGTCGGTCACCTCGACCAGGGCATTCCAGTCTCCGGCGCCGCGTTCCAGCATGGCTAGAGGCAAATACGGGCAGATATCCTTCGGATCGGACCCGATCGCCCTGCCGGAAGGACCGCAGCGCAACTCCAAACTAATCATGTTCGGCCTGCAACAGGCCCTGGCCGCACCAGGCTTCCCGAAACTAAACGCGCCTCACCCCAGGGCTATTCCGTATATGGCATAATATTGATGTGCCGTGGGAAGTCGAATTCACTGACGAATTTGGCGATTGGTGGAATCGGCTCTCCGAAGAGCACCAGGACGACGTGGCTCACTCCGTGCGGCACCTCATCGAATTTGGTCCGGCTCTCGGCTACCCGCACAGCTCGAAGGTGGCGAGTTCCCGCTACCCCCAGATGCGTGAGCTTCGTACCCAAAGCGCCGGGAAACCCTTGCGCACGCTCTACGCCTTTAACCCGCGACGCTGCGCAATACTCCTGATTGGTGGCGAGAAGACCGGCGACGACCGCTGGTACGAGAAATTCGTGCCAGTGGCGGATCGCCTTTTCGAAATTCACCTGTTTGAACTTGGAAAGGAGGGAATCGTCTGATGCCCACTCGTAAGTTCCGTGAATTGCTGGAAGCCATGCCGGCCGGGCGGCAGCGAAGGATCGAGGAGCGGTTCCGGAAGAGCCTGGCGGCCATGCCCCTCGACGAGTTGCGCAAAGCCCAGCAGATGACGCAACTGCAACTCGCCGGCATTCTCGGCGTTAACCAGGGCGAAGTTTCCAAGATCGAACACCGCCCCGATATCTGCGTAAGCACGCTGGCCAACTACATCGAGGCCATGGGCGGCCGCCTGGAAATCCGCGCGGTTTTCAAGGACCGCGAGGTGCGGATCACCCAGTTCGAAGAGCTGGCAAGCTGATCCCCGATCCGGTTCAGTCAACTCCCCGCCGCCATGCCGTCTTCTCATCGCGGGATCGCGCCGCGTGAATGAGTGCTGTTGTGCGCGCGGATCGTGCGGAGTAATCTCAAGGTCATGGTCAGCGTGCAGGAGATCGAGCAAGCAGTTCTGAGACTCTCCGCCTCCGAACTCGCCGAAATCCGGGATTGGTTTGCCGAGATCGATGCAGATTCGTGGGACCGCCAGATCGAGGGTGACATCGCCGCCGGCCGCCTCGACGTCCTGGCAGCCGAGGCGCTCGCGGATTTGTGCGCGGGCTGCTGTACCGAGCGGTGACGCACCGGGCCAACCGAAGGCTGTGGCGCCGCCGCCATCTGCGTCCCGTAGAATCACGTCAGATGACCGACAAAACCTGCGGATCAGTGTTGAGCGACCCCAAAGGATCCCCGCCTCGCGCCTGAACCGCAATAGCCACGGAGGAACTCCGAGGTGGTTATGTGGAGCCACGAACTGTCTAGGATCATCGCGTTGTACGAATGTTACATTGTGGCTTAGTGGTTTAGCTGCTGCGGGGCTAGGCGCGGAGAATTTGCCCTCGTGAAGAAACTCTGGACGGAAGCCGATCATGTTCGCTGGGCGTGCAACCGGAACCTGGACGGGGCACGACGCCGCAGCCGGTCACGTGAGAAGAAACGCCAACGAAACCAGGAGCGGTCCGGGAGGCCGTCGGCAAGGACCATTCGCCGCAAGGAGATCCTGCCCAGGATTGAGGTTGCTGCCCCGCCGGTGTTCTCGCTTCTGGATAATCCGGACGGCACAATCGAGTTCCTCAATAAGGTGAAGGGCACCCTTCGAGACCACCACCTCCGGGTCGGACTCAGCGGGATACGGAAGCTCGGGCCCGAAGCAATTGCCGTTTTCCTCGCGACGATCTCGCACCCGGAAATCGAGAACAGGAACACTGTAGGGGACTATCCTCCAGACGGTGAGTTGCGAGAACTGCTGGAGGGTTCTGGCTTCTTCGATCATGTGCGGCAGGCGTCTCCGGGCAGCCCCTCCCGCGGAGCCGGAAAAATGTACCGGATAGAGCAAAACAGGACGGTGATCGCCCGGGTCGCGATGGAGCTTTCCAGCTTCGCGATGAAGCAGATGTCCGGCGAACCGAGCAAGCACGGCCCGAGTTACGGGCTCTTGATGGAGACCATGGCAAATACCTTTGACCACGCCTCCCCGAATACGCTGGAAAGACAGGAATGGTGGACCTCTGTTTACTATGACCACACACTGGCGAAGGCATGTTTCACGTTCGTCGACCACGGAGTAGGGATCTTGCGAAGTCGCACGTTCCTCCAGCGTGTGAAGCATTTTCCTGGAGTCTTCGGCTCCGGGGCGAGACTCCAAAGCCTCCTGCTCGGCCAGATTCCCTCCCGGACGAAGGAAAAACACCGCGGGCGCGGCTTGCCGAGCGCGTACGAAGCCTGGAGCAGCGGCAGGGTCAAAAATCTTGTCATAATCGCCAACAATGGGTATGCAAACGCCCAAAAGCAGGAATTCAAAGAGCTGTCGGTCACGTTTGATGGCACAATCGTCTATTGGGAGATCTGACTTATGGATACGAGGCAAAGAATCCCGCTGAACATCGCCGAGGTGTTTAGCAGAACTCCTGGCCCCCGGACCCGCGCAGAGGGGGAACACTCGGCGGAAGAGTTCCTCGATACCATTCTCGTACACCGGTTTGATGAAGCGGTGGCTTCCCAAGCAGTACTTCTCGTAGACTTGGACGGCGGGTACGGCTACGGGACCTCGTTTCTCGAGGAAGCCTTTGGAGGCTTGGCCCGCAGGAGAGGCGTCCAGCTCGTCCTGGATCACGTTAACTTCAAATCGGAAGAGGAGCCTTATCTCGTCAATGATGTTCTGTCGTACATCCGCGAAGCGCTGACCGGAAGCGCGAAGAGGCACCGATGAGACATCTCCAGTGGTTGACAGCCTTTGTCTTGGGTGTCGCGATCGGGGTGCTCGTGGCGCAGCCTCCTCTTTCGATCCAGAGAACTATCGACCTCGACGGTCTCGCCTCGCTGATTGTCGGCCTTGCGCTGTTCCTTGGGTTGAACCTGCTGTACCAGCAGCGGTCGGCGGTCGCGAGCGGAGAGAAAGCGATCCTCATTAAGCTCGCGAATGACGCGCTCGCCGCCTCAGAGAGGCTCGACAGAACGTTTGGTCGCGTGCACAAGGAGAACCCAATCTCACAGGGTTCTCAGGAAGAGATTTACTCGGTTCTTCAGCGTTACAACAACGCTGTCCACACGTTGGAGAGATCCGTGGAGAGGTGCCACCTGCAAAAATCCAAGATCGATCTTGCGGCTATTCTGGAGAACAGAGAGGAATACCGAGTGGTTCTGACCGAGACGCCTTTTCCCGTCAAGTACGACCCGGAGAGCTGCAGAAAGCAGCAAGGCCACCAACTAGCAGTCGCCGAGGCGTTTGTGGACCTCATTCTCTCACTTAATCGATTGTGAACGGCGGGTCCTGTAACGCCTCCCAACCTGCGGCCCAACCGCTTCATCCCTAGCCCCCCGCCCCCCGCTACAATCAAATCGTGCCGGGTGTCTACATCTCCTACCCCTTCTGCGCCCAAAAGTGCACCTACTGTAACTTCGCTTCCGGCGTCTTCCCCCGCGCCACCGAACCCCTCTACCTCGACGCCCTACTCTCCGAACTCCGCGCCCACTCCTGGCCCTGGCGCCCCGAAACCGTCTACCTCGGCGGCGGCACCCCCGGCAACCTCGCCCCCGATTCCCTCCGCGCCATCCTCGACGCTATCCCCGGCCGCCCCTGGGCCGAGGCCACCATCGAGGCCGCCCCCGGCTCCATCACCCCCGAAACCGCCCGCGCCTGGCTCGCCTGCGGCATCACGCGCGTTTCGTTAGGCGTCCAGACCTTCGTCGATCTCGAAATCCGCCGCACCGGCCGCCGCCATTCCTCCGCCACCGTCGCCCGCGAATTCGCCATCCTCCGCGACGCCGGCCTCTCCAACATCAACATCGATCTCATCGCCGGCCTCTCCGGCCAAGCCGCCGCAACCTGGGCCGAATCCCTCGATTGCATCGACCGCCTCGCCCCGCCCCACGTCTCCGTCTACATGCTCGAAATCGACGAGGACAGCCGCCTCGGCACCGAAATCCTCCGCGGCGGCGCGCGCTACGGAGCCACCGACGCGCCCACCGAAGAACAGACTGCCGCCTTCTACGAAACTGCCGTCGACCGCCTCGCCCGTGCCGGCCTCCCGCGCTACGAAATCTCCAACTTCGCCCGCCCCGGCTTCCAGTCCCTTCACAATCTCAAGTACTGGCGCCTCGCTCCCTACGCCGGCTTCGGCGCCGATGCTCACTCCTTCGACGGCCACTCGCGCCGCGCCAATCCCGAGACCGTCGAAGCCTACCTCGTGCCCCATCGCCCGCCGCCCCCCGGCGAACCGGCCACCCCCGACGAGCGCTTCTTCGTCGGCCTCCGCCTCATGGAGGGCATCCAGCCCACCGCCGCCGAATGGTCCCGCTACGCCCGTGAAATCGCCCGCTTCGTCCAGGCCGGCCTCCTCGAAACCGCCGGCCCCACGCTCCGCCTCACCCCGCGCGGCGTCTTGTTTTCCAACGAAGTCTTCCAGGAGTTTGTCATCCCATGAACGTCATCGATCTTCGCAGCGACACCGTCACCAAGCCCACCCCCGCCATGCGCCGAGCCATGATGGAGGCCGAAGTCGGCGACGACGTCTACGGCGAGGACCCCACCGTCAATGCGCTCGAACGCCGCGCCGCCGAAATCGCCGGCAAAGAGGCCGCCCTATTCGTCCCCACCGGCACCATGGGTAACACCGTCGCCGTCAAAGCCCTCACCTCCCACGGCCAGGAGGTCATCTGCGATTCCCGCGCCCACTTACTCGATTACGAGCTCTCCATGGTCGCCTGGTTCTCCGGCTGCCTCATCCGCGCCGTCCCCACCCCCAACGGCATCCTCTCCTGGGACGACGTGCGCCCCCTCATCAAGCCCGTCTCTTTCCACAGCGCGCCCACCGGCCTCATCGAGATCGAAAACACCCACAACATGGCGGGCGGCCAGGTCTATCCCCTCACTGCCGTGCGCGAAATCTGCGATGGTGCCCACAAACACGGCGTCCCAGTCCACATGGATGGCGCCCGCGTCTTCCACGCCGCCGTGGCACTTGGCATTCCCGTCCACGAAATCGCCGCCCCCGTCGACACGCTCATGTTCTGCCTCTCGAAGGGCCTGGGCGCGCCCGTCGGCTCCATGCTCGCCGGCCGCGCCGACGTCATCGCTCGCGGCCGTCTCTACCGCAAGCGACTCGGAGGCGGCATGCGCCAGGCCGGTATCCTCGCCGCCGCCGGTCTCATCGCCCTCGAGGAAATGCCCCTCCGCCTCCACGAGGATCACGCCAACGCCCGCTCTCTCGCCGCCGGCCTCGCCAAGATCCCCGGCATCTCCGTTGACCCCCACTCCGTAGTTACTAACATCGTAATCTTCGATGTCGCCGCCTCCCCCTTCTCCGCCCGTGAATTCTCCAGCCGTCTCAAAGACCGCGGCGTTCTGATGAACCCCATCGACAACCACCGTCTCCGCGCCGTCACCCACTACGACGCCGATGCCGCCGCCTGCTCCCGCGCCCTGGAGATCCTCACCGGCGTCATATCCTCCTGATCTACCACCACCTACCCTTGTCTTGTGTGAGGCAGGCTGTCAGCCTGCGGCGGGTTGTTAACCCGCCCTTCCGATCCGTCAGCCGACGCCGCGCACAGCGCATCGCGATCGCGGTCCGTAACCCCCCGCCATATCACCTGAGCTATGCGCCCCTGCGGCATGCGGTATGAGGGCGGAAGCGTAGTGTACCATTTGGGGACCCCGTAAAGATCGGGGTAAAACAGAAGTTTGCGAAATTGGCGCTTCGCAAAACCGACCCCAAGGAGGTCACCCAAATGGTTACCGACAGAAAAAAGGATAGCGATAAAACCCCCGTAAAACAAGGCCCGGCCAGGGTCTCATCGGAACCCAATAAAATCAATGCTTCCACGCCCTACGACTTCAATGGGAAGAATCTGACTCCCTACGGCGGACTGCTGCCGGTGATCACCATGCTGGAAAAACTCGACTTCCAGACCCTGGTGGAACAGACGGTGACCTCGAAGCGCATTCCCCGTGCCCTGGACCTGTACCGGTTCGTGTTGGGAATCGTGTTGGGGCTCTACATCGGTTTCCCGCGCCTGAACCAGTTGCGCTTCATCGCTCGCGACCCGATTCTGACGGGCATTCTCAAAGTCACCAAGCTGCCGGTGCAATCCACCTTCTGGAGATTCGTGAACGCGCTGCACCTCAATGTCTCCCGGCAGATTCTGACCATTATGCGAATCATGCGCGAACGAGTCTGGGCGGCGGCCAATGTGAAACTGGCGGTCGTCACCATCGACACCGACACGACCGTGCACACGCTGTATGGCCAACAGATGGGCGGACGCAAGAGCTACAACCCCAAGAACAAAGGCAAGAAGAGCTACCAACCGATGCTGACGTTCATCCACGAGACGCGGGAGTATATCTGGGGGGAATTGCGCAACGGCGATCGGCCCACCGGCAAACAGATAGGCGATCACATTCGGGATGTGTGCGCGGCGCTGCCGCCGTGCGTGAAGCAGATTTACGGCCGGGCCGATTCCGGGTTCTACTGCCGGCAAGCAGTCGAGGCTTACGAAGAATGCACTGCCCGGTTCGTGATCTCAGCACGCAAGACGTCGCGACTGGTCGAGTTGCTACGCCAAGCCGAGTGGAAGCCGTCGAAGAAGACGGATGCCAGGTGGGAGTGTGAATTCAGCTATCAGCCGGACGGGTGGAAGAAGAAATACCGGTTCGTGGCTCTGCGCTATGAAAAAACGCGTGAGGAGGTCGAGGCGGAGAAGACCGAGCAGTACCAGTTGTTCGAGACCAGCCAGTACAAGTACCGGGTCTTCGTGACCGACTTCGGCGATCCCATCTACTTCGTGGTCTGGTTTTACAACCAGCGCGGCGGCGCGGAAAACCTGATCAAGGAGGCGAACAACGATGCCGGACTGGCGGCGCACCCCTCAGGCCGCTTCGATGTGAACGGGAATCATTTCCAGTTGGCGATGCTGGCCTACAACCTGAACTGCTGGCTGATGCTGTTCAACCGCGAACCGCAGGCCGACGCCACGGCGCTACAACACACGACGCTGGCGACCGCGCGACTGCGCTTCCTGTTCGTGGCCGCCAAGATCTGGCGCCACGCCGGGCGCACCGGGGTGAGCTACAGCGATCACTACGAGGAGAAGGGCGTGTTCGAGCGACTGATGGACCGCCTGCGAAAGATCGCGCCGCGCGGAGCAGGCTACGCGCCGGTCATGCTGCCGGCATTGCGCTGATTGCACGCCCCCGCAGGCCCTTCGGCTGGTGTGCATAGAAAATTATGCGCGGCCGACAAGCGCAACGAAGTAAGAGACTTCGGCGCGGGGTTTGGCGAGAACGGACTCTCAGGAGGGCGATGCAACAGCAAAAACCGAACTGACTCACTCAACTACGGGCGGCATCAGCCGAGCGAAACCGGCGCTCGGAACACCGGAGCTGTGCATAATTCAGGTATCATCGTGCCGACAGTTCAGCACCCCACCCCTTTGAAATTTACGGTTGTTCCCTTGATGGCAGCCGTCGCGCCGCGTTATACCTGGTAGAAGCTCCGATCGCGCACCGGATCCCATGCCCCGATCGTCGGCCTCATCGAAAACTAACATGCCGGGCACAAGCAAATCGACGGTAACGCTGCACGTCGTATCCAGCCTTGATGGCTTCATCGCCAGCCATGACAACACCGTTTCATGGATGGACAGCCCAGGAGACGTCTACGAGAAGGGCGTCACCGGCGACGGCGCTGCGGTACTCCAGTCGATAGACTGCTACGTGCTAGTGTGGTGCGGCTGAAATAGTAACCAATGTCGCACCCGCCGTTGTGTTGACAGAAGACCTGAAGCGAGCCCTGCAACAGTGGGCGCGCGGCCGGTCGTTGCCTGCCCGCCGGGTCGGACGAGCTCGCGTCGTCTGGTTGGCGGCAGCCGGCATCCTGGAGAGGGTCAAGCGCGCCCGCGCCGTGCTGGATAATGGTTAATCCGCTCGCCGCAGACCACTAGGCTCTCGAACCTATGAGCACGCCCTGCAACTCGGCTGGCCCTATGGCGAAACCCCGGCGATCGTAACAACAACCAGAAAACTGCCGTCCACCAGACGTACCGTTGAGTTCTATTCCGGTGATCTCAAAAAGCTGATCGAAGACGTCCTCTCGCCGCGATACCGGAACATCTGGCTCGTAGGGGGCGCAATCCTCTGCCAAAGTTTTCTCGGTCTCGGCTTGGTAGACGAAATCAGATTGATGATCGCGCCAGTCATACTGGGCGGCGGCCTGCGCCTGTTTGCCGATCCCGGTATCTGCCATAAGTGGCGTCTGAAGAACGTAGTCGCTTACAAGGACGGCTATGTCGAGTTATCGTACGGGCGCTAATCGCCTGGAGGAAACACGATGTCGCGGAACGATGCGATCGTCGGGGTGTCGGATCACGGCGGCTGGGCCATACTGGTGACGGCGGCACGCGACGGGACGCTGCTCGACCGCCGCCGCGTGGAACTTGTCGACGAGGGCCTCCCGAAAATCCCGCACCACAGCGAATGTCAGAAGCTCCCGCTCGACCAGGCCGTGCCGCTCGTCGAGCGCGTGCGTGTATCGGCGGAACGGCGCGCTAAGCTCGTCCTGGATGCCGTCGCGGCTACGCTGCCCGGACGTATCCGTGGCATCGCCCTTCGCAACTGCCCCCAGCTTCCTCCCACCATTGCCGAGCGCATCAAGAACTACCGCGCGCAGAACGTCGCCGACTGGGTGATGTACCGCCAGGCGCTGCACTTCGAGGACCTCGATGCCCACTTCCTCCAACTAAGGAGGTCCATCGGCCCGCCCTGGAACATGGATCACAAGCTCGCCATTGCCGCCGCGATTGTCGCTGCCACGCCCCGCTAGCGCCTGGCATCGCGCCCCAGAACCGCGAACGTCAGTAAGCGGCCCGAGGTACAGGATCGTCTCCCGGCGGTCACACCCCTCGGGCCCCGCACCCACCCCTACTCGTGTTTCCGAAGCGTTCCCGATCCCATAAAAGGTCCCCGGAAAAGCGGCTCGTCAACCGGCGCCACCCCGCGCACCTCCGCCTGAACCCGCGCGAATTCTTCCGGATCGGGCGCCTCGAAGGTCCGCTCGGGTAAGCCCCGAATCGCGCTTTCCATCGCGGCCACCCGCGCCGCGCGGGGCGGGGGAGTGAACAGCGATGAATCGGTACCCGGCTTACTCGGCGGCCGGTCCAGATAGCGGACCAACCCGGCCGGATCGTACCCCGCGTCCCTGGTCATCTGGATAGCCAGCGGATCCGCCTCAAACTCAAACCGCCCCCGGTCCCGCGCCCCGGCGGACCACATGGTTTGTCCCGGCTTCCACTGGGTGAACTGCCTCCCGGCGACGTGTGCCAACGCGTGAGCCAGCACGCCCGCGAACTCCGCCTCGCTTTGCGCCGTCAGAATCTGACCGGCACGAACAAAGATGCGTCCCCCAGGTAACACCAGAGGCTCTTGCGAAAGGGTCCAGTATCCACCGCCGGAGATCGATTCCAAGCTGTCGGGAATCCCGGGATCCGGCAACTTCGCCGCCAGCTTCCTGCAGATCCCCTCCGCGTACGCAGTTACCACGGAGCTGTCGAGAGGCTGCGGTCGCTGCCGGATTTCGTCGGCCAGCCGCGCTCCGAGCGCGCCTTCCTGCGCCCGATCCTGTCCACTCGCCGCGACAGCCGCCAGGAAACCGAATAACAGCCGTATTCGCACTTCTCAATCTCCAGTGTCGTCAGACGCAGCCGGCCGGATTGGCGTTACAGTCCAACCATTATCAACCGCCTACTCCACGCTGATCGTCACCACGTTCGCCGTCACCCCGTCCACAGTCAGCACCACCGGAACTTCTCCCGCCCCCGCCAGCGCCCTCGGTACGTACACGTTCACCTGATCCAGACCCGGATACTGCGATTGCGCTCCCGCGTAAGCCACCGTCGCGTTGACGCCGCCAATCTGCGCCGTCACGTTGCTCAACGAACTGCGCCCCGCGATGCCGGTTCCGTAGAGCTCGACCACCAGAATGTCCGTCGGCCCGCCCAAAGCCATCGGCGTCGCGGTGCAACCCGGTGAACACTGAAACACCTGCACCGCTGTCTGCGCCCCGTTCGCGGCAGCCCGCACCGCGACCGCCGCCGCCACGCCCGTTCCGCCGCCGTTCGCGGCATACAGCGCCGGCGCCACCGCGCCCACAAACGCCCCGCTGACACCGCTTCCAATCTTGACCGTTGCCACGCCCGCAGCCGTGCCCTGTGGCACCACATAGTTAATGAGCTGCCAACTCGCATAGTACAGGCTTGCCAGCCGCGACACTCCCGCGCTGTCCTGCACCGTCACGGTCATCCCGCCGAGCGTCGTGGGAAGCGTCGCGCCTGCCGGTGTCGCTGGCGTCGCAACCGGAAACTGGCCCCACGCGCTGGCAATCGACCCCGGCGCCACCCGATAGCTCTCGTCCGCGTTCGACACGTTTGCTACGTACGATCCCGCGATCGCGTTGTTCGAGTTAGCGATGCCGCTGCTGTTCACAACCACCACCGGCTGCCTTAGCTCGGACTCAAGCTGCGCCACGGTCTCGCCCGCCGGCATATACCAAAGGTAATCCGTCGGATCCATCCCGTAGTTCAACACCGTGTTTCCGGTCACGCTCCCACCGTTTACGTTCTCCATCCGGATTCCCGAGCCCACCGAATTCGTCACGAAGTTGTTTTCGATGGCGATGTTCTGCATGGACGCCGTCTTAACCCAATTGAAGTTCTCGTCGTACGCGACCACGTTGATCGCTCCCGCATAGCTCAACACGTTATAGCTCGGCACCCCGAAGCCCAGGGCGTTGTCGATGATGTTATTCCTGATGGCGATGGCCGAGGAAGGTCCCGTCTTGTAGTTGTAACTGAGTCCCTCATCCTGCTCCACCAGGATGCCGCCGCCCCCGGTCGCTTCGATCATGTTGTCCGACACCGTGACATTGGCCACGCCCGCCGGATAAACTCCGCGCCCGAAAGTTTGTTGATATACCAGGTTGCCGCGGATCGCCGTACCGCTCCCCCGCAGGTTCGGATCGTCCATCGCGACGCCGAAGTTCTGCTTCAGCGATACGGCATGGTCCAGCGTCAGCGTGATCGCCTCGCCGTCGTTTCCCGTTTGCGCGCTCACCGGTGGACTCTCCGCCGTCACGGTTGCCGTTCCCACCGTCGCCGCCGTCGTGATGTCGATGAAATCGAACGCCTGGCCAACCGCGATCGGTGTCTGGTTGTGCCGGGTCACTTGCACGGTCGTTCCCGAGTTCGCGGCGCTGACGATCGCCGCCCACTGCCCGTCCATCGCGATGGCATCGTCGCACCCGCGCTTTACCGTATTGTTGGTGATCGCGTTGTTCGCTCCCACACCCGCCAGGTGGATGCCGTCCGCGTTGGTCGAGATCATCCGGTCCGTCCCGGGGCGGGGAATCACCTGCACATGATCGACCGTGATTGAAGAACCGTAGCTCGTGAACACCCCGATAAACCCCGACGCGTATACCGACACATTCTGAATTGTCAGGCCGGTGGAGTTGCTCGCAAAAATCGTTCCGATTCCGGCCCGCAGTTCCAGCACCACGGTGTCGCCGGGCTGTATGGTCGCAAGCTGCGTCGCCGTCGCCCACGGATCGGTTCCCGTAATCTGGATCGAGCTGTCCGTCACCGGCGCCGCCACGGACATTCGTCCGGTAGTCCGCAACTCCGTTCCGTTGCGGAATATGTAAGCGAAAAACCCGTCATTGACGAAACCCGAGGGCAACGTCACCGCGTTCAAATACGAAGGCAGCGGATACCTCCCCATCTGTTTGATGCCGATGGTCCGCGCCGCCGCGTTCACGCTGGTAACGGTCGCCTGGGTAAACGGCAATTGTAGGTAGTCGATGGTGAAGTTCTTGAGCGTGAAATTCGTCGAGTCGTTCACGTCAATCCCCATGACGTTGCCTTGCGCCATGTAAAGGTCGGAGTGCTGCATGTCCACCGTGACATTGCTGATCGCGTTGAGATAGACATGCTGATACGGGCTGTTCAGCGTCAGGAAGTAGTAGCTTCCCGGATCGGCGGTGACCAGCGGAATGTTGTTCTTCGAGGCGTAGGCGATGCCCGCCTGAAACATCGGCCGCGCGTCGAGCGTGGGCGAGTTGGGAGTCATGTTCTGCGCCGCAATCCCCTTTGCGGTCAGATCATGAGAAAGGTTCAGACTCTGCCCAGACGCTCCCAGCGCGGCTATGAGCAGCGTTAGAAACGATCGCATCCTGCTAGCATTATATCTGCATCCGAGCGTTGCGCAACGTCCCCGGGGGGTGCGCGACACGGAAGTGAGTGCAAAGGCGATCCGCCAGTGAAACCATATGAATCCGAGCGTAGGTGGGCGCTAGGTTTTTGTGGGGCAGGCTGTCAGCCTGCCCCACATAGCGCCGGCAGATCCACTTCTATGTCGCACCCGTCCCCAGGTTTCTCGCCCCGTCCGCGATTTTCCGCCCCTCGCGTGCGGGAACCGGCGCCGTGTTCATGGAATAGCCGGGCAACCAAGTATCCGTGCGTATTCGTGTCCATCCGCGGCCCAAATACCGCATCCTGATTTGCGGGACTCTTACCCGGCTTCGGGACCCCTAGCCAGCCGTGCTGCGGTTCCAGCGCCAGCGTACGTGGGATCGGAAGATCCAGAGTGCTTTGCGGCAGTTCGATGCGGTCGTTCTCGGAACGGGCCCTTTCAGGAGTCCGTTTTCCGCTATTTGCGCTTGATACTCCTGCCTGGCCGCGGTCGATCTTCTTCGGCCATGGTTGGGTGATGTTCCGAAATACCCATAGAACGGGCTTCCCAAAAGCTAAAATCGGATAACGTTCTTGGCTGCGCACGGAAATCGGCAATGACGTTTCACGCCGGGCTATAAGCACCGGGTCTTCACCCATGATCGACAGACCCTGACGATGTAGAATCAGCCCATGGGGGGAGTGACGCCGATCCGCGAGTCTAAACGCTTTATGCACACAGCCAAACTGGTACCCCCGACGGTAGCGGAAGCCATCCGTCGGCCGAGGCTGTTTCGGCTCCTCGATCGGTGCGGCAAGAGGCCGGTCACCTGGGTTTCGGCGCCCGCCCGCGCTGGTAAGACGACGCTTGTCGCCAGCTATCTCGACGCCCGGAAACTCCCCTTTATTTGGTACCTGAATTATGCACAGCTCCGGTGTTCCGAGCGCCGGTTTCGCTCGGCTGATGCCGCCCGTAGTTGAGTGAGTCAGTTCGGTTTTTGCTGTTGCATCGCCCTCCTGAGAGTCCGTTCTCGCCAAACCCCGCGCCGAAGTCTCTTACTTCGTTGCGCTTGTCGGCCGCGCATAATTTTCTATGCACACCAGCCGAAGGGCCTGCGGGGGCGTGCAATCAGCGCAATGCCGGCAGCATGACCGGCGCGTAGCCTGCTCCGCGCGGCGCGATCTTTCGCAGGCGGTCCATCAGTCGCTCGAACACGCCCTTCTCCTCGTAGTGATCGCTGTAGCTCACCCCGGTGCGCCCGGCGTGGCGCCAGATCTTGGCGGCCACGAACAGGAAGCGCAGTCGCGCGGTCGCCAGCGTCGTGTGTTGTAGCGCCGTGGCGTCGGCCTGCGGTTCGCGGTTGAACAGCATCAGCCAGCAGTTCAGGTTGTAGGCCAGCATCGCCAACTGGAAATGATTCCCGTTCACATCGAAGCGGCCTGAGGGGTGCGCCGCCAGTCCGGCATCGTTGTTCGCCTCCTTGATCAGGTTTTCCGCGCCGCCGCGCTGGTTGTAAAACCAGACCACGAAGTAGATGGGATCGCCGAAGTCGGTCACGAAGACCCGGTACTTGTACTGGCTGGTCTCGAACAACTGGTACTGCTCGGTCTTCTCCGCCTCGACCTCCTCACGCGTTTTTTCATAGCGCAGAGCCACGAACCGGTATTTCTTCTTCCACCCGTCCGGCTGATAGCTGAATTCACACTCCCACCTGGCATCCGTCTTCTTCGACGGCTTCCACTCGGCTTGGCGTAGCAACTCGACCAGTCGCGACGTCTTGCGTGCTGAGATCACGAACCGGGCAGTGCATTCTTCGTAAGCCTCGACTGCTTGCCGGCAGTAGAACCCGGAATCGGCCCGGCCGTAAATCTGCTTCACGCACGGCGGCAGCGCCGCGCACACATCCCGAATGTGATCGCCTATCTGTTTGCCGGTGGGCCGATCGCCGTTGCGCAATTCCCCCCAGATATACTCCCGCGTCTCGTGGATGAACGTCAGCATCGGTTGGTAGCTCTTCTTGCCTTTGTTCTTGGGGTTGTAGCTCTTGCGTCCGCCCATCTGTTGGCCATACAGCGTGTGCACGGTCGTGTCGGTGTCGATGGTGACGACCGCCAGTTTCACATTGGCCGCCGCCCAGACTCGTTCGCGCATGATTCGCATAATGGTCAGAATCTGCCGGGAGACATTGAGGTGCAGCGCGTTCACGAATCTCCAGAAGGTGGATTGCACCGGCAGCTTGGTGACTTTGAGAATGCCCGTCAGAATCGGGTCGCGAGCGATGAAGCGCAACTGGTTCAGGCGCGGGAAACCGATGTAGAGCCCCAACACGATTCCCAACACGAACCGGTACAGGTCCAGGGCACGGGGAATGCGCTTCGAGGTCACCGTCTGTTCCACCAGGGTCTGGAAGTCGAGTTTTTCCAGCATGGTGATCACCGGCAGCAGTCCGCCGTAGGGAGTCAGATTCTTCCCATTGAAGTCGTAGGGCGTGGAAGCATTGATTTTATTGGGTTCCGATGAGACCCTGGCCGGGCCTTGTTTTACGGGGGTTTTATCGCTATCCTTTTTTCTGTCGGTAACCATTTGGGTGACCTCCTTGGGGTCGGTTTTGCGAAGCGCCAATTTCGCAAACTTCTGTTTTACCCCGATCTTTACGGGGTCCCCAAATGGTACACTACGCTTCCGCCCTCATACCGCATGCCGCAGGGGCGCATAGCTCAGGTGGTACAACTGCGATGAGGGCGACTCCGACCTCGCTACCTTCTTTTACTACATGGGACTGGCGGCGAAGAGGGCGTCGCCGCGGCGCCCGGCTTCGCTTCCGCTGCTGACGCCGGAATACCTGACTGGCATCGCCACATTCACGCGGCGATATTTCGAAAAACTCTTCGATTGCCTGTTGTCGTTGCGCCCCTCTGCTTCTGCTGGTGCCGCATTGACGAGGGTGGTCGTTCTCGATAACTACCATCACGTTCCCGCCGATTCGCCTTTTCACGAAATGATTGCCACGGGGCTCGACGGCGTTCCCGGCAAGGTCCGTGTAATGGTAGTCAGCCGAATCGGGACGCCAGCTTCCCTGGTCCGTCTCCAGGCCGGCGGGAAGCTTGCCACGATCGAGTACGAAGATCTTCGGTATACCATTGACGAGGTCGGCGAGTTGGTTCGCAAGACTGTCCCAGGTCTTGGAGATGAGGCCATCCGCCGGATTCATGAGGCCGCGCAGGGATGGGCCGCGGGCATCGTTCTCATGTTGGAAAGAAGCGGCCTGCACCGCGCTTCAGCCGAAACGGCCGGGAATTTCAGCTATGACGGCGTATTCGACTATTTTGCCGGGGAGATCTTCGGGGGCATGGAGCCGGCAATCCGGGATTTCCTGCTGAAGACCGCCGTTCTTCCCACGCTTAGCGTCTCACTGGCCAACCGATTAACCGGAAACGACTCGGCGGAACGCATGCTGTCCACTCTGCACCGCGATCATCTCTTCACGGAGAAGCTCTCGGGAAGCGAACGGGAGTACGTGTACCACCCGCTGTGGAGGGAGTTTCTCGTGAACCGCGCGAAGATGGCGTATTCCTCCGCGGAACTGGCCGGAACCCGGCGCCAAGCCGCGCTCCTCCTGGAGGAGGCGGGGCGGGTCGAGGACGCCGTCAGACTCTACAGCGATGCCGGCGACCGGGACGGAATTGCCCGCATCGTCAAGGATCGCGCCCGGGAACTGCTGACTCAAGGTAGAAACAAGACCGTCGAGGGATGGTTGGCCGGCATTCCCGAGGAACCGTCAGACGATCCTTGGCTCACCTACTGGCGGGGAATGTGTTTTTTCCCGGCGGACATGCCCCGTGCCACCCGCTATCTGGAACAGGCTCTCAAAGCATTCCGTGCAGACAGTGACTGTCTGGGCATCTACCTGTCCTGGGCGGGCATCGCGGACTCTCACGCTTTCGGGCTCGACGATTGGCAGGCTCTGGACGGCTGCATCGCGCTCTTCGAGGAACTGACGGCGGCTTGGCCTTCTTTCCCTTCGCCGGAGACGGAACTGCTGGCCGCTTCCAGAATGATCGTCTCGCTGGTCCTGCGAAAGACCGACGATCCGCGGCGAATCGATCGCTGGCTGGAGCGCGTCTCGGTACTCCTCGAGGAGACTTCTTCCTTCGATATCAAGATGGACGCGGTCTTTTTTATGAGTATCTATTTCGTGTGGAAGGGAGAGTATGACCGGAACGCAGTCCTGTTGGAAAGGGCGGAAGCCGAAATGCGTTTCCGCAAGACGTCTCCCCTCGGCATTATCCGCGTCAAGTTGATGCTGGGAATTCACTGCTGGATCACCGCGGAGTATGACGCCGCCATCGGCAACCTCTCCGAAGGGCTGCGGATCGCGGCCGAAAGCGGCGTTCACGTTTTCGACTCCGAGTTATGGAGTTTTCGAGCCGCGGCGGAGATGACGCGGGGTCATATGGAGCGCGCGGCGGAGGCGCTCGAACGGCAGCGGGTGTCCGTTGCCAGCGGTGGAAAGGCTCTGGATGCGTATTATTACCATGTCGGCGCGGCCTGGCGTGCCCTCCTCGAGGAAAACCCCTCTCTGGCTGCCGAGCACTTGCATACCATCTCGGCGACAACCGAGCGGATGGGAACTCCCTATTACCGGGCACTCTGGCATATCGGTATGGCACAGACCGAGTTTCTGCTCGATCGTCCCGCCGATGCCGCGATGCATCTCAAGGCTGCGCAGAGCATCGGTTCGGCTATGGAGAGCCCCGTTCTGGAGTGGTACGCATTCCTAATCGACGCCTCGTTGCAACTGGAGCAGGGGAGACAGGCTGAAGGCCTTCTTGCGCTACGCCGTGGCTTGTCACTGGGAAAACGTTATGGGTTTGTCCATCTGGAGTTCTATCGGCCGGCGATCATGCGGGTGCTCTTCGCCCGAGCGCTGGAGGAGAACATCGAGCCGGAGTATGTCAAGGGGGTGATTCGCAAATCGGCGCTCTCGCCTCCGGTTAAAGCCGGCCTGCACCACGGGCCGGTCTTCTGTCCCGAAACCTGGCCTTTTGCGGTCAAAATTTATACTCTGGGCAGATTCGAGATCCACATCGACGGTCAACCGCTGGTCTTTTCCGGCAAAGAACAGAAGAAGCCGCTTGGATTGCTGAAGGCCTTGATCGCCTTTGGCGCATCGGAGGTGCCCCAAGATCGCCTCACAGATGAGCTCTGGCCGGAAGCCGATGGCGACCTGGCCCACAAATCCTTCGAGATGACTCTGAGCCGTCTGCGCCGTCTTCTGTTCGGAGAGGTTCGCGTGCTATGCCGTTCGCGCAAGGTCACGCTGAACCCGCTCAATTGCTGGGTGGACGCCGTGGCTCTGAGCCGTCTTCTGAACGCGATGCCGGACACACCGGCGAAGCACATTCCATTGCTCTGCGACAGGGCGCTGGCCCTTTACAGAGGCGAGTTCCTCGATACCGGCGACGCTCCCGTTTGCGCCGTGCCGCGGCGTGAGGTCTTGAAGAGCCGCGTGCTCACCCTGATTCTGGCCGCGGGATGCTTCCTCGAAGAGACCGGGGACTGGGAACGCGCGGCCGGGTACTTCAGCCGGGGATCGAAATCGACAATCTGGCGGAAGAATTCCACCGCCGCCTGATGCGATGCCAGCGCCAACTGGGCAACTACAGCGACGCGGCCCGTACGTACCGCCGCTGCCGCCGCCTGCTCCACGACGAACTCGGCATAGATCCCTCCCCCGAAACCACCGCCATCTATCTCTCCCTCGTGCGGCCCTCGGAGCAGTGACACCGTCTCCTTTTCGCCTCGTCATCCACGAGTACTATTGGTTCTAGTTGTCTGAAATCCGTGGGTGATCCGTGGGTACCGGCATGGCAGATTCATTAGTACTGCTGAATACGGTCGTTACTACGTGCTTGAGCCGTAAATCACGGGAGACTTGCGATGAACCGGTACGGACTTTTCATGCTTCTTGCTTCTTGGGCCGTTTCCTTCGGCTCTGGGTGGGCCGCCTCTCAACCAGCCTCGGTTGCGGCACTTCCTTCCGCTGTTCAACAGGCTCTTTACACCATTGAAACCGCGCCCGGCGGCTTCGCGGCCGCCAACCCGGCGCAGCACCTTTCCGCCCATTTCGCCGCGGCGGCAGTTCGCCTGGAGACCAAGGCCGGCGCGGTTGGCCTGGAATTGGCAGGCTATGGCTACGGCGAACGCCTGGCACCTCCCGAGGCCGCCCATCTGACGGCAGCGGGCACGCGCATCGAATACCGCCGAGGTCCGCTGACGGAATGGTACGTGAACGAGTCGCGGGGCTTGGAGCAAGGCTTCACCTTTGCCTCGGCTCCGGGCCGCGCCGAACCCGGCGAGCGGCTCACCATCGCTCTGACGGTTACGGGTGGCATGCAGCCGGTGCTCGCCCCCGCGGGCGACGCGGTTCTGCTGGAATCCGGCGGGCGGGCGCAACTGCGCTACACCGGCCTGCGCGCGTGGGACGCCAACGGGCGCGATTTGGACGCACGTTTCTCCGTCGGCGGCCGGGAAGTCAGGCTCACAGTCGACGATACCGCCGCGGCTTACCCGATTACCGTCGACCCTTGGACACTGGACGCCCAGCTTGTGGCTCAGGACGCCGCAGCGGGCGACACTTTCGGCATTTCCGTGGCGGCCAGCGGAAACACGATCCTGGTCGGTGCTTCTTCGAAGAACGGCTCGACCGGGGCAGCCTACGTGTTCGTGATGACCGGCGGGGTTTGGGCTCAGCAGGCCAAATTGACGGGTTCCGACGCCGGCCAGCTTTGCTTCGGTAACTCGGTGGCTTTGAGCGGGGACACAGCGGTGATCGGCGCCCCATGCATACAGCGGGCGTACGTATTCACTCGCAGCGGCACCACCTGGACCCAGGCGGCCGACTTCCAACCCACCGACGTTGCGGCCGGAGACGATTTCGGTCAAACCGTGGCTCTCGGCGGGAACACGATTCTGGTCGCGTCTCCGTTCAAAGCCATCAACGGGGCGACCGCCCAAGGGGCAGTCTACGTATTCACCAATAGCGGCGGCGCCTGGAGCCAGCAGGCCGAGCTCTTGGCCACTGACGGCTCGGCCAATGCCGATTTCGGCAATTCCCTGGCGGTGAGCGACAGCGGGACCATAGCCATCATCGGGGCCCCCGGCGCCAGCGCCGTGTACTCGTTCATGCTCAGTGGAACTTGGTTCCAGCAATACAAGATGACGCCGTCCGACTCCGCGCCTAGCTTCGGGGCGGCCGTGTCAAAGCCCTACCTGGAAGCCTCGGGAAACTTCTCGCTACTGATCGG
This sequence comes from uncultured Solibacteraceae bacterium, assembly GCA_963807205.1. Classification (GTDB taxonomy): domain Bacteria; phylum Acidobacteriota; class Terriglobia; order Bryobacterales; family Bryobacteraceae; genus CAWCVR01. Next base: position 321,015 of record CAWEAQ010000001.1, read on the forward strand.
AGCCTATCAGAGCAGCGGGCCCCCCCGGGTGTCCCGGGCCGGGTCTACCTGTTTTGGAGCGCGCCGGGCGTCTGGAACCAGAAGGACGAGTTTTCGGCAGACGACGGCGTCGGTTTCGACGGGTTCGGCAGCGCGGTCGCGTACGACGACATACAGTACAACCCCGGAGACTCAATTCAGGGCCCGGTTGCGGTGATTGGAGCCCTTTACTCGGGCAAACTGTACGTTTACGAAGTCGGCCCCAACTCCCATAGCCTGAAGTTGGAATGGGGGCCCACGTCTGGCCAACTCCGGAGTGTGGCGCTCGCCGACACCATAACTCAGATCTGGGTGGTTTCTGGAGCGCCCCAAAACGCGGGATCGGGTACCGTCTCCGTGTACGGCCGGTCGTCCTGGATTATCGATTCCGTTCCGACGGGCCTTTCTTTCTCTCTCCAGGGCGGTCCCGATTACGAAATGTGTCAATCGGTGCCCTCCGCAACCACGCCCTACTCCATGGAACCGGAAAGGGAGTGCACGGTTCAGTTCCCGTCTCCCGGTCTTTCCAGCGCAGGCACCACCCGCTACACCTTCCAACAGTGGCAGGACGACAATACCAGTAATCCCCGATATTTCAGCATGCCCTCTGCTTTCACCACCTATACCGCGCAGTTCTCCTCCGAGTACCTGATGACAGTCACGCCCAGCCCGGCTACCGGCGGGCAGGTTTCGGGCGGAGGATGGTACGCCCAGTCGACAAGCGCCAGTCTCACCGCCACGCCCAACCCTGGCTATCTCTTCGCGGGCTTTACGGGCGACGCCTCGGGCAGCAGTCCCTCCCTTACCGTTCCGATGAACGGGCCCATGAATGTCACCGCCACGTTCCTGCCGATTCCCGTCACGTCCCTGACCGGCCAGATTTCGGGGAAATCCGGAGCTCAGAACGCCCGCCAATGGAACTTGACGCTGACCGACGTCGGTCCCGGCTTGGCGTATGCGCCGATGATCCATGGCGTGGTCCTGACGCAGACCTACGGCACGGCCTGTTCACCCATGCCGGGGCGAACGGCCCCGCTCGTATTCCCGATCAACTTCTCGAATATCAATGCGACCTCGTCCTCCAGCGCCACGGCCACGTTCGATTTCAGTGGCTGTCCGGCCAACGCGCGATTCACGGTGGTGTTGGTGTTTACCGCCAATCTCGGCACCTCGGGCGGCTCGACAACATTGACCAATCAGACGATGTAGGTAACGGAAACCGTCATGCGATCTTTTCTCTGTGCACTTTCTGTCGCGGTCATCCTTGGGATAGCGGCGCTGCCCGCTGCCGCGAGCCCCTTGATCGCGTTCACGCTGGATCCGCCCAGCGGTGCGATCTCCGGACTGCCCGGCGACACCATCGGCTGGGGAATCACCATCACCACCGACACACCCTGTTGGCTGGCGATTGACAGTGTGACCTGGGACACGCCGCCTTACACCGGAGTCTACACCAGCATCGGAGCGTTCACCGATTTCCTCTCGCCGCAAATCAACACCCTGACTCCGCTCGATCTGAGCGTGAACGGCAGTTGGTCTCAGGCCTTCGACCCGGTGCAGTCCCTTGGCATTGGCTCCTACGACATTGGCGTGGGCTTCAACCCTGGCGATCTGAACCCTGGCGATATGGCGCAGAGCTCCATTGACGTGATCTACGAGGTCGACACCACATCGGCGAACTGGGACATAAACGACACAATTGTTTACTACCCGCGGGCGCAATTGCCGGTCACGGTTACCTATCAGGAAGGCCCCGACGTTCCCGAGCCCTCTACGGTGGCCACCTCGTTGGCCGCGCTGGCGCTGTTGGGCCTGGCTCTGCGCGCCTCTCGTGTGCGGCACCTGCGTAAGTTATGCCTCAAGCAATGAGCCCTCAACCGGCGCGGGGCGCTCCAACTGACCGACGCGCACCCGGCCCGGTACACCAGCACGGCAACTACGGTGAGGCGGTCCGCACCTGCCGCCGCTGCCGCCAGCCGCGGAGCGAAGTCAGCATAGAGCTCTCCCGGAGGCCATCGCCGCAAATCTATCCCTTTTACGCTGGCTCCCTGAGCCGTAACGCCAGCTTCGCCGTGCCGCTTCCTCGAGCGGTACGAATCCCTCGACTTCCTCGGGGATCCGGGGGTGATCCCTGGGCGGTGGCCCGCCACATTGTTTCGTCATGCGCGAACTGACGCCGGCAAGGTGCTTCGTTGTCCGCCTCTACCGGCTCGATCCGGAATCCCCGGACCAGATGGCCGGCCAGGTCGAGGCGATGGATGGCAGCGGCGCGCGGACGCAGTTCACTGATTTGAGAGGACTGGCGGACGCGCTGCAACACCAGCTTGGAACCCGGCCACGCCGCCGTAAGTCCGGCAGCCAGGCGAAAGAGCAATCTCAGTCATGACGACTTCGTAATTTCCGTCTTCGTTTGTCGCCCTCAGGGAGTCACATCGCCGCTCCATCGAAGGCGAAGCGCAGAGCCCACAAATTCAGCGTCCGCCACTGCCAATTGATGGAAGCCCGGTTGCGAACCACCCGGCGGCGTGACGCCGGAACCCTGGGGAGTCTCGTCCCGTCCGCCAACTTCCGCCCGTCGCGTCTGGTAACTAGCGGCCGGCAACCGCGCCGCCGAGGGACCGCCCTCGCCCTCTGGCCCCACACATGCTACATCCCTCCGGTAGCTCCTCCGCATCGTCTGCTAAACTGAGCGTGTACATGAAAATACCGGTGGTTTCAAGGCTCTTCGGGAGCGCTTTGCTTCTGTTGCTTGCGGGCTTCTCTGTGGCCCAAGGGCAACAGTATACGATATCGACTGTCGCCGGCGGCGCACCTCCTCCTACTCCGGCCCCGGCCCTCAGCACTACTCTCGGAAGGCCCAACCGCGTCACCTTGGATTCCAAGGGCAACGTCTATTTCTCCGCCGGCAATTCCGTCTTCATGTTGAGCGGCACCAGCCTCGCGCTCGTCGCCGGCAACTCCCGCCCCGGCTTCTCCGGCGATGGCGGCCCCGCCGTCAACGCCCAGCTCAACACCCCCGCGGGCCTGGCCTTCGATAAAGCCGGCAACCTCTACATAGCGGATTCGCTCAACAACCGCGTCCGCATCGTCTCTCCTTCCGGTATCATCAATACCTTCGCCGGCACCGGCTTGCCCGGCAGCGTCGGGTATTTTGGCGACGGCGGTCTGGCTATCCAGGCGACCCTGTTCATGCCCCAGGGAGTCACCACCGATTCCAGCAACAATGTCTACATCGCCGATACCGGCGAGAACCTCGTCCGCGAGGTCACCCCAGGCGGCACCATCACCTCCATTGCCGGTAATGGCCTGCCCGGCTTTTCCGGCGATACCTACCTCGCCGTCAACGCCGCGGTCAACCACCCCGGCGATGTAGCCGTGGATACGCAGGGCAACATCTACATCGCCGATACCGGCAACGCCCTCATCCGCCGCATCACCACGGACGGCAACATCAACACCTGCGCCGGCACGCCCGGCGTGATGCAGTACTCCGGCGATGGCGCCGCCGCTACCTCGGCCGGTTTGATCGAACCCTACGCCATCGCCGTGGATGCCGCGAACGACTACTTCATCGTCGAGCGCCAGGACGCCCGCATCCGCATGGTGGATGCCGCCAAGGCCAACATCGTCACCGTGGTCGGCAATGGCTCGCTCGGTTTCAAGGGCGATGGCGCCGCGGCCAATGCCGCCATCCTTAACCAGCCCACCGGCATCGCTCTCGATTCCTCCGGCAACCTCTATATCGCCGATTCCGAGAACTTCCGCATCCGCGAGGCCACCAACCACGGCGGCGCCAACCCCATCTCCACTATCGCCGGCAACGGCGGCGTCAGCTATTCCGGCGATGGCGGCCAGGCCACCAAGGCCCAGCTCAACTCCCCGCTGGCCGTCGCCGCGGATTCCTCCGGCAACCTCTACGTCGCAGACACGGCCAATAACGTGGTTCGAAAAGTCACCGCCGCGGGCGCCATTTCCACTCTCGCCGGCAACGGCGCCGTGGGCTCCGGCGGCGATGGCGCCGCGGCCACCAGCGCTCAGTTGAACGCCCCGCAGGGTGTCGCGGTGGATTCTTCCGGAAACGTCTACATCTCCGACACCGGCAACGCCCGCGTCCGCAAAGTCTCCTCCGCCGGCGCCATCTCCACCGTCGCCGGCAACGGCAACGCCGGTAATGCCGGCGATGGCTCGGCCGCCACCGGCGCCCAGTTGAACCTTCCCGTCGGCCTCGCCGTGGATTCCGCCGGCAATCTCTTCATCGCCGATTACGGCAACAACCGGGTCCGCAAAGTCGCCGCCTCGAGCGGAACCATCTCCACCGTCGCCGGCAACGGGGTCCAGGGCTATGGCGGCGACGGCCATGCCGCCACCAGCGCCGCCCTCAACGGCCCCCAGTCCGTGGCCGTCGACGCCAATGGCAACCTCTACATCGCCGACTCCCAGAACAACCGCGTCCGTGTGGTCACTCCCGCCGGGACCATCTCCACCGTCGCAGGTACCGGCCTTCCGGGTTATACCGGCGATGGCCATGCGGCCACCGGCGCCAACATCGTCAGTCCCACGGGCCTGGTAGTCGATTCCTCCGGCGCCGTCTACTTTACCGACTCCAGCACGGTGATCCGCAAATTCACCGTTGGCGGCTCCATCTTCACCATCGCCGGCAACGGCACGCTGGGCTACTCCGGCGATGGCGGCCTGGCCACCGCCGCGCAACTCGACGTGCCCATGGGCATGGCAGTCGATTCCAAAGGCGTCCTCTACGTCGCCGATGCCGCCAACAACTCCATCCGGGCCCTGCGCGCCGTAGGCACCGGCAATTCCATCGCCGCCGTGGTCTCCGCCGCCGGTAACCAGACCGGCCCAGTCGCTCCCGGCGAGATGATCGTCATCTACGGCTCCGGCCTCGGCCCCGCGGGCCCGGCCGTATCGGCCGCCTATGGCAGCAATGGCATCCTGCCCAACACGGTCTCCGGCACCACGGTCTACTTCAACGGCGTCCCCGGTCCCATCCTCTATACTTCCGCCACCCAAGTCGCCGCCATCGTGCCCTTCAGCGCTGCCCCCGGCAATCTCTCCATCTTCGTGAGCTATCAGGCGCAGACCACCGCCCCAGTCACCCTAACCGTGGCCCCGGCCGCCCCCGCGCTATTCACGCTGGATTACTCGGGCAAGGGCCAGGCCGTCGCCGTCAACCTCGCCGATTCCACCCTGAACGGCGCCGCGCATCCCGCCAAGTCTGGCTCTTACATCCTATTGTATGCGACCGGCCTGGGCCAGACTACGCCCGGCGGCTCCGATGGCGCGCTCTACTCGCAGCCCTTCCCCTTGCCCGTTCTCACGCCCACCGCCACCATCGGCGGCAAGACCGCCGTGGTGCAATACGCCGGCGGCGCGCAATCCCTGGTAGCCGGAATCCTGCAGATCAACCTCCAAATTCCCACCGGGCTAACCCCCGGGGCCAATGCCGTGTCGCTCACCGTGGGCGGTGTCTCCACCCCCGCCGGCGTCACCATCGTAACCGGCAACTAATCCAGCTCGGCCCGCCCCCGCGTGGCACTCAACCCGCCCGCGAGCCCGCTTGGCCCCGCGCGGCTTGATTGCCGCCGTTCCACGCCCGCCCCGGCCCTGGCCACGCGGGCGATAACCCCGCCTTGCAGAACCGAAAGCCGCTCTCGCAGCAAGGCCCCGATTCGCGGAACCAAGCGCGGCCGTTTGGCGTATACTGAATGAGATCTGGAGGTCCAAAACAGAAGATCCAGCGGAGGCGTCTCATGGAATCCGTCGGTCCGTACAGGCTGGAATCGGAATTGGGTCGCGGGGCAATGGGTACGGTATTTCGGGGCTTCGACCCTGGGATCGGCCGTGCCGTGGCGATCAGAGTCGTCCAAATCGGCCAGTTCGCGAACCCCAACGAGATAGCCGCGATCAAGCTCCGGTTTGCGGATGAGGCTGCCAGCGGCCGGCTTTCCCACCCTGGTATCGTGACGGTTCATCACCGCGGCGAAGAAGGCGATCTGCAATTCCTGGTGATGGAGTTTGTCGATGGATCGAGCCTGGATAAGTCTCTTTCCAGCGGCCAACCGTACGACCGGGGGATGGCTGTTTCCGTATTGTCCCAGGTGGCTGACGCTCTGGACTACGCCCACCGCGAGGGCTTTGTGCATGGCGACTTGAATCCCTCCAATATTCTGGTGCGCCCGGACGGCAGAGCCAAGATCACAGGCTTCGGAACTGCCGGCCGCTCGCACCCCGCAGCCGCCACCACCGGATCCAGCGGCAAATCCGACCAGTTCTCCCTGGCCGCCATCGCTTGCCAGATGCTCAGCGGCCGGAGCCCCTCCATTTCCGGAAGCGGCCCCGAGACGCAGCTCCTTCATGAGATCGATCGCTCGTTTTCGCCGCGCACCTCGGAGGTGCTCGGGAAGGGCCTGGCAAAGGACCCCAATCGACGCTTTGCCACCTGCGCCGAGTTCGTCAGCGGCCTCTCGGCTTCGCTTGAAGAGCGAATGCCCGCGGCAGAGCCCGTGCCCGGACCGGTTCCGGCCCCTCGGCCGGTCCCTACGTACGGAGCCCGGCCGCCCGCGTGGCAGGCGCCCGCCAGCGGAGGCAGCCGGGCCTGGATGGTGGTCCTACTGGGGCTGCTTGCTATCGGGGTTGGCAGCTACATGTTCCTTTCCGGTCTCCACTCGAACTCCGGCGCGCCGACCTCCGCAGCCGACCTCTCCAATCTCGGCCTGCGTGTGCAACCCTCTGGATCCGATCTCGTGGTGACCTGGAGCCTCGATTCCTTGAGCGGCAGCAAGCCCAAAACGGGAAACCTGCAGATAGTCGATGGCGGCATCCGGCAGAATTACGCTCTCGACCACGCTCAACTCAGCGCCGGCTTAGGCGTTGTGTATTCGCCTAGAACCGACGATGTCGTGATCGACATGCAGGTATTTGACGACAGGGGCCAGAGCCTTGCCACTGGCGGAGTACACTCGCTCCATCAGCCGGGAAAACTGTGACGGAGTTACCCCATCGCCCTACTCGCTCGCCACTTTCTCCGATTTCGAAATCCGCACCTTCTCCACCCGCAGTTCATCGCCGGCCACCACTTCGATGCGGATGCCGCCGCGCTCGGCCATCTCTCCGGCCTTCGGTACACGGCCTAGCCACTCGCTCACCAATCCGCCCACCGTGGCGGATTCGATTTCCTCACCGCGCCGGAACCCCTCGAACAGGTCGCCGATGCGGTCCAGGTCGAAGCTCCCCGATACCAGGTAGCCGCCCTTCCCGTCTTCCACCACGTCCGTGCCCGGCTCGTGCTCGTCGCGGATCTCGCCGATGATGGCCTCCAGCAGGTCCTCCATGGTCGCCAGGCCCGCCGTGTTGCCGTACTCATCGACCACCATCGCCAGGTGAGTGTTCTCGCGCTGCATCTGCCGCATCAGGTCGTTCACCGGCTTAGTCTCCGGCACGAACAGCGTGGGCCGCACCAATTCGCGCACGAAGCGCCGCTTCCGCTCGTCCTCGTCCACTTCGAACATGTCGCGCACGTGAACGAATCCGGTGATGTGGTCGATGTCGCCCTCGTACACCGGGATGCGCGAGTACTGCTCGTTGATCACCAGCGTGCGCAATTCCTCCAGCGTGGCGCCGGCCGCGATGGAGACGATCTCCGGCCGCGGCGTCATCACTTCCCGCACCACCTTGTCGCCGAACTCCACCACCGATTGGATGAGTTCGCGGTCTCCTTCGTGGATTAGCCCTTCCTCGGTGCCGGCGTCGATCAGGGCGTCCACGTTCTCCGCCGGCGTGGGCGGCTCCTCGGGCGCCGCCGCGTGGTCCGTGAGTTCCACCAGCGATTGGAAGAACCCCATCGCCGCCACGCAGGGCCGCGCCACCCAGGCCATGGCCCGCAGCAGCGGCACCAGCGGAAGCAGCCAGCGCCCCGATGTCCGCCGATAGAGCAACTGCGGAAGAGCGAAGCTCGCGCCCATCAGCACCAGCCACCCGGTCGCCGCGGACTGCCAGAACGCCGCGGAGATGGACGGGTCGCCATAGGCAAACCAGGCGAAACACAGGACTCCGATCAGAACCAGCGTGGTGTGTTTGATGAGCGAGAAAGTTCGGTCGCCGGCGTCGTTGGTCAAGCCGATGCGGTCTTCCAGCGTCTCCTTGAAAAACTCGACCGATGGCAGATCGCGCGGCCGCAGCCGCATACTCTCCAGGTATAGAAGCTGTACGAAGGTCACCAGCGCCAGCTCCACCGTGGCCGCAACGGCCGCGAGCAGGATGAAGATCATGGCGTCACCCGCTCGATGAGCCCGGCCGGAAGGCCCAGCCGCTTGCGCCAGCGCTTCTCTGTGCGCGCCATCGCACCGGCGCCGGCTTCGTGATCCAGCCCCAGCAAGTGCAGCACTCCGTGAAGCATCAGGATGCGGATTTCGGTTTCGGTCGAGTGTCCGAACTCGCGCGCCTGCGCCTTTGCCCGCGCAGCCGAGATGGCGATGTCCCCGAGCCGGCCCGAGTCAACGCTGGGAAACGAGAGCACGTCGGTCGGGTAGTCCTTGCCCCGAAAGCGGGCGTTCAACCGGCGCAGTTCGGTGTCACCCACCACCAGACAATCGAACTGCCGTCCCTTGGCCGCTTCCCGCTGGAGCTTCCGCGCGAACAGCAGCAATGCCCGCGGACGCACATCTGCGGGAGCCCGTAGAACCGTCACCGTACTGCCATCGGGAGAGGACATGACAGCCCTCAAGCCTGCGTACCGGGATCGGCCGCGGGGGCTTCCGCCACCGTCTCGGTTCCCGGTTCCGCGAGTTTGAGCGTCAACTGGCGTCCCGCGCCGATGGACTCGTTGTAGCGCTCGTAGGCCTTCACGATGCGTTGCACCAGGGTGTGTCGCACCACGTCCTTCTCGTCGAACTGCACGAAGCTGATGCCCTCGACGCCGCGCAACACTTCGGTTGCGTCGATCAAGCCGCTGCGCCGGCCCGGCGGCAAATCGATCTGCGTGATGTCCCCGTTCACCACCATCTTTGAGTTGAAGCCCTGCCGCGTGATGACCATCTTCATCTGCTCGGCGGTGCTGTTCTGGGCCTCGTCCAGAATGATGAAGCTATCGTTGAGCGTGCGCCCGCGCATGAAGGCGATGGGCGCCACTTCGATCACGTTGCGCTCGAGCAGTTTCTCCACGCGCTCGTTATCCAGCATGTCGTAGAGCGCATCGTAGAGCGGGCGCAGGTAGGGGTCCACCTTTTCCTGCAACGTGCCCGGAAGGAAGCCCAGCCGTTCGCCGGCCTCTACCGCCGGCCGCGTGAGGATGATGCGCGCCACCTGCTTGTTCATGAGCGCGGAGACCGCCATGGCCACCGCCAGGTAGGTTTTGCCGGTGCCCGCGGGGCCGATGCCGAAGACCAGGTCGTTGCGTTCGATGGCTTCCAGGTAGCGCCGCTGGTTCACGGTTTTGGGCGCCAGGATCTTCTTGCCGAAATTGCGCTGCCTGCCGCTGGCCACCAGCGCCCGCAGGGAAACTTCGGGATCGCCGGTCACCACCCGCAGCAGGCTGTTGAGGTCGCCGTTGGTGAAGACGTGGCCCTCGCGCACCAGTTGGTCGTAGTCTTCGAGGATGGTCTCGGCGCGCGCCACGTTCTCCGCTTCGCCTTCGATTTCCAGGTTGTTGTCTACCAACTGGGTGTGAACGCCCAGGACCGATTCGATGAGCCGGATATTCTCGTCGCGGGTTCCGAAGAGGCTTTCGACGCCTCGGCTGATACGCACGCTCGCTTTCATCGAATGTGTGCTGGATACCTCCAGCCCGCGCTTGCCGGGCTGCTCTGGCTTAATTGTACCATCGGCGGGAAAAGCTGCCGTTACGATTGGGTTACGGGTCGTCATTTCGGATCGGTTGGCGGCGCATCGAAGGACAGAGAGGCGTCGGCGTCGTACTTGTGATAGGTCCCGAATTCGATGGCGTTGCGGGTGAGAAACGTCCCGGCGTGCATCTCGACTTCGGCGGTGCGGGGGAGCAGGAAGGTTCGGCCGCCGATGGAGGTGGGAGAGTAATCCAGGGTGGAGGCCAACAGGTCTACGGGGAAGCTGGCGGGCAGGGCGTCGGCTTCGGAGGTGATGCGAAGGGCGGCGCCGGTGGCGGGGTCCACGAAAACCCGGCCGCGGCGGCCGGCAACGGCGGAGTAGCGCTGGTCGTTGAGGGTGAAGTTGACGGAGTAGCGGGCGCGATCGGCGGTCATGCGGTAGGCGAAGACGGCGGCGCGTTGGGAGCCGATGGAGTCCCAGCGGTCGAAGCGGATTTCGGTAGAGGCGCTGGCCTCGAAGACCTGGCGCAGCAGGCTGCCGAACTCGCCTTCGGAGATGGAGCCGGTCAGCGATTCGTACCGGAGGTTACCGGCTGGCTTGGCGTTCACCTGGAGCAGCTTGTAATCCTCGCGGTGGCCGAAGTAGGAGAGGCGCACGGTGAGCGTGTCGGTGAGCGTCCAGGTGCCCGGGTCCACGCCTTCGCGGTAGCGGTGGACGAGTTCGTCGCAGATGAAGTCGGGGAGGGTCTGGCTGTAATCGAGGGCGTAGGCGCGGGCGGCTTCGAGGACGGCGGGAGGCGGGGCGGGGGACTGCGCGGCGCACACCAGGGGAGCGGCCAGGCAGAGGAGCAGGGCTGCTGCTACTGAATAGTCCGCAAGCCGCTGGGGCCGGGGATGGTGCGTACCCAAGTGTTCATCTCCTCTTCGTTCTGGAGCAGGTCGCGGAGGGTGGTTTTACTGACCACGTGGTCCACTGCCACTTGGACGGCGCGCCACAGCGAGCGTACCGAACAATCTACCGAACGCGTGCAGATGGCGGCCTGTCCGGAGTGAGTATCGCAGAATCCGGTTTCGAACAGGCGGCCGCCGAGCGAGTTCATGACGTCGCCGATGACGATTTCGTGAGACTCGCGGGCGAGAGTGTAGCCGCCTTCCTTGCCGCGGGCGGCTTTGACGAAACCGCCCTTGCGCAGCACGCGCAGGATCTTGGCGGCGTAGGCGGGCGAGACGCCTTCGGCCTGGCTGATTTCGGGGATGGTGAGGCCCTGCTTGTGGAGACCGAGGCGCACCAGGCAGCGGATGCCGTACTCTTCGTTGGCGGTGAGCTTCATGGGCGCAGCCTCGCGAGGGGGACGACGGGGACTACGTCGTCGAAGCCGAGGGCCAGCTTGGCGGCGTCGGACATTTTGTCTTTGGTCCAGGGAGGGTCGAAGGTGAGTTCGACCGTAACGCCGGTGACTCCGGGGACGGCGCGGAGGGCGTTCTCGACGGTGGAGGGCAGGGAACCGGCCACCGGGCAGTTGGGCGCGGTGAGGGTCATGCGGACGGAGACGTCGCCGGACTCGGTCGAGGTGAGAGAGTAGATGAGGCCGAGGTCGTGGATGTTGACGGGGATCTCGGGGTCGTAGACCTTTTTGAGGGCGGAGATGAGTTGGGTGGTGTCGGGGGTCATTGGGGGCTCCCGAGGGTGAGAGCGGGCGAGCTCCGCTCGCCGGGCCGAGTGGCACTCGGCCGTAAGTTGAAAACCTGCCCTGCGGGGCGGCACGAACTCAATCGGATTTTCCCAGGTGCGGATCCCGCTGACAGATCGGAAGGCGGGTTGACAACCCGCCGCAGGCTGACAGCCTGCCCCACATAAGAGGTGAGAGAGGTGCGTGAGGGGGTCATTCGGTGGTGACCATGGGGTCGTCGGAGTTGTCGGTCAGCGCCGACTTCAGGGTGTGCCAGGCGAGGGTGGCGCACTTGACGCGGGCGGGGTAGTCGCGCACGCCGCAGAAGACTACCAGCTTGCCGAGGTCCTTGGTGACGGGGGAATCGGTGGTCAGGAGGTCGTGGAATTTCTCGAGGAGGGCCAGGGCCTCGGCGCGGGTCTTGCCGCGCAGGCTTTCGGTCATCAACGATGCCGAGGCGGTGGAGATGGCGCAGCCGGAGCCGACGAAGCTCACGTCCTTGACTATCTCGCCTTCCATCCTGAGATACAACTTGAGTTTGTCGCCGCACAGCGGGTTATAACCCTCCGCCCTGTGATTGGCGTCGTCCATGGAATGGCAGTTCCGCGGACGCTTGCTGTGGTCGATTATGGTTTCTTCGTAGAGGTCGTCTACCATTAGGAGAAAATCTCCTTTACTTTGCCAAGACCGGCGGCGAGCGCGTCGATCTCCCCCACCGTATTGTAAAAAGCCAGCGATGCGCGGGTGGTGGCGGGGACGTTGAACCGGTCCATCACCGGTTGCGCGCAGTGGTGCCCGGTGCGAACGGCGATGCCCTGGCGGTCGAGCACCGTGCCGATATCGTGCGGGTGAATGCCTTCCATTACGAACGACAGGACGGCGGCCTTCTCGGTAGCGGTGCCGATGAGGCGCAGGCCGGGGATCTCCAGGAGGCGGCGGGTGCCGTAAACCAGGAGGTCGTGCTCGTAGGCGGCGATCTTGTCGAGTCCGATGTTGGTGACGTAATCGATGGCCGCGCCCATGCCGATGCCGCCGGCGATGTTGGGGGTGCCGGCTTCGAACTTATAGGGCAGGTCGTTGTAAGTGGTCTTCTCGAAGGTGACGGTGCGGATCATGTCGCCCCCGCCCTGGTAGGGGGGCATGGCGTTCAAGAGGCGCGTGCGGCCGTAGAGGATGCCGATGCCGGTGGGGCCGCAGACCTTGTGGCCGGAGAAGGCGTAGAAATCGGCGTCGAGAGCCTGCACATCGACCTTCATGTGCGGGGCGGCCTGGGCGCCATCGATGAGCGTCAGGGCGCCGGCTTTGTGGGCCATGTCGACGATTTGGCGGATGGGGTTGATGGTGCCGAGAGCGTTGGAAACGTGGGCGACGGCCACCATGCGGGTGCGCGGGTTGAGCAGCTTGCGATACTCGTCGAGCAGCAACGTGCCGGTATCATCCATGGGGATGACGCGGAGTTTGGCGCCCTTCTCCTCGCAGAGCATTTGCCAGGGCACGATGTTGGAGTGGTGCTCCATGGCGGAGATGACGATCTCGTCGCCTTCCTTGACGTTCTTGCGGCCCCACGAGCTGGAGACCAGGTTGATGGCTTCGGTGGTGCCGCGGACGAAGATGAGCTCGTTTTTGCTGCGGGAATTGAGGAAGCGCTTGACCTTGGCGCGGGCCTCTTCGTAAGAGGCGGTGGAGCGCTGGCTGAGCTCATGGACGCCGCGGTGGATGTTGGCGCAATCCACTTCGTGGAAATGGCGGATGGCATCGACGACGCAGGAGGGCTTCTGCGCGGTGGCGGCGCTGTCGAGATACACCAGCGGCTTGCCGTGCACGGTCTGCTTGAGGACGGGGAAATCCTCGCGTATGCGGGCGACATCGAAGGCGGCGTGGACTTCAGTGGCTGTCGTGCTCATGGAATTTCTCGATGAGGACCCGCTCGAGCGAATCCCGCAATGTTTTCACCTTGATTCTATCGATCACGTCTTGCGCGAAGGCGTAGGTCAGCAAACCGCGGGCATCGGTGGCGGCGATACCGCGCGACTGGAGGTAGAAGAGCGCCTCGGCGTCGAGCTGGCCGATGGTGGCGCCGTGGGTGCAGCGCACGTCGTCGGCTAGGATTTGCAGTTCGGGCTTGGTATTAATGACCGCGCCATCGGAGAGGACGAGGTTCTTGTTGGTCTGTTTGGAATCGGTTTTCTGCGCGTCTTTGCGGACGATGATGCGGCCGTTGAAGACGGCGGAGGACTCGCCATCGAGGATTCCTTTGTAGAGCTCGTGGCTGGTGCCGTGAGGCTTGGAGTGGTCGATGACGGTGTGATTATCGACGTGCTGCGAGCCGCCGGCGATGTAGAGGCCGTTGAGGGTAGCTTCGGCGCCTTCATCGAGCCGGGCGCCGACATCGTTGCGCGTCAGGGCCGCGCCGAAGGAGATGTTGTGGGAGGAGAAGCTGGCGCCTCGGCCGACGTAAGCCTGAAGGGTGGAGACGTGGAAGGCCTTGAGGGATTCGCGCTGCAGCTTGTAGTGGTCCACGACCGAGCCATCGGCGGCGATGATTTCGGTGACGGCGTTGGTGAAATAGGAGCCGCCGCCGACGTAGGTTTCGACGATGGTGCACTGGGCGTTCTCGCCGACGATGATGAGAACGCGCGGGTGGGTGACGGAGGGCTTGGCGCCGCCGCTCAGGAGGAAATCGAGGCGGATGGGCTCGGTGATGATGGCGCCTGGGGGGACGCCGAGGAAGACGAAATCCTTGAGGAAGGCGGTGTTGAGCGCGACGAAGGGATTGCGATCGATGGTGGCGTGGTAGCCCAGGTAAGGCGAGGCTAATTCGAGGGGCGGAGTTTCCACGCCAGGGGGCACGCCGCGGAAGCCGATGGGCGTGGGGAGCGGGGTGAAGCTGGCGCGGGCGATGGGGGCCACGTTGGTGAAGCTCCACTCCTCGTCGTGGGTTGTGGGGAAGCCGGTGTCGGAGAAGCGCTGGAAGGCGGCTTCGCGGAGGTCCTGGATCCAGGGAGCGGCGGGCGACTGGCGGGAGAAAGCCGTGAGCCACTCACCGGTTTGTTCGGCAACGGCGCTCATACGCGGGCGGCCTCCGAGGCGCGGGCGGATGCGGGCTCGGTTTCGGGCCGCTCGCTGACGCTCGCGGTTCTGGGGGAGGACTCCCGGACACTGGTGGATGCGGGACCGGGGGCGGGCGCATGGCCGCTGGCGGCTGGTGCGGGGCTGGGGTCGGCGTCCTCGATGCCGAGGCCGGCGTAACCGGTGGCTTCGAGCTCGAGGGCGAGTTCCTTGCCGCCGGATTTGACGATTCGGCCCTGAGAGAGGACGTGGACGAAATCGGGCACGATGTATTCGAGCAGGCGCTGGTAGTGGGTGACCACGATCATGGAGCGGTCGGGGGCGCGGAGGGCATTGACGCCAGCGGCAACGGCGCGGAGGGCATCGATATCGAGGCCGGAATCGGTTTCGTCGAGGATGGCCAGGCGCGGTTCGAGGACGGCCATCTGGAATATTTCATTGCGCTTCTTTTCGCCGCCGGAGAAGCCGGCGTTGACGGGGCGGTTCAGCAGAGCCTGGTCGATCTCCATGAGCTTGGATTTTTCGCGGACCAGTTCGAGGAAATCCATGGCGTCGTACTCGGGGAGGCCGCGGTGCTTGCGGATGGTGTTGAGGGCGGCCTTGAGGAAGTACATGTTACTGATGCCGGGGATTTCGACGGGGTACTGGAAGGCGAGGAAGATGCCTTCGCGGGCGCGGTCTTCGGGGGAGAGCGAGAGAAGATCCTTGCCGTCGTAAGTGACTTCGCCGGAGGTGACGTGGTAGAGTTCGCGACCTGCGAGGACCTGGGCGAGAGTGCTTTTGCCTGAGCCGTTGGGGCCCATGATGGCGTGGACCTCGCCGGGGTTGACGGTGAGGGAGATGCCTTTGAGGATCTCGCGGGCGGCGACGGTGGCGTGGAGCTTCGAGATTTGGAGTAGAGGCATAGGATTATTGGCTAAAGGCCGCAGGGTCGGATGACGGGTCGGAAGGCGGGTTGACAACCCGCCGCAGGCTGACAGCCTGCCCCACACAAGACAGACAGGTAGCAGGGCAGTAGCACTGGGCAGAGAGGTGTGGGTTGTGGGTCATCCGACACTGCCTTCCAGGCTGACGCCTAGGAGCTTCTGGGCTTCGACAGCGAATTCCATCGGGAGCTCGCGGAAGACTTCTTTGCAGAAACCGTGGACGATCATCGAGACGGCGTCTTCGGTGGAGATGCCGCGCTGGCGGCAATAGAAGATCTGGTCCTCGCCGATCTTGGAGGTGGAGGCTTCGTGCTCGACTTGCGACGACGTGTTCTTCACTTCCAGATATGGGAAGGTGTGGGCGCCGCACTGGTCGCCGAGGAGCAGGGAATCGCACTGCGAGTAATTGCGCGCGTTGGTGGCGGACTTGAGCATCTTGACGCCGCCGCGATAAGTGTTCTGGCCGTGACCGGCGGAGATGCCTTTGCTGACGATGGTGGATGTCGTGTTGGGGCCGATGTGGATCATCTTGGTGCCGGTGTCGGCCTGCTGCCAGTGGTTGGTTAGCGCGACGGAGTAGAACTCGCCGACCGAGTGGTCGCCAATCAGAAGGCAGCTTGGATATTTCCAGGTGATGGCGGAGCCGGTTTCCACCTGGGTCCAGGAGATTTTGGAATTGACTCCACGGCAGGCGCCGCGCTTGGTGACGAAGTTGTAGATGCCTCCCTTGCCGTCCTTGTCGCCGGGATACCAGTTCTGCACGGTGGAGTACTTGATCTGGGCGTCGTCGAGGGCGACGAGCTCGACCACGGCGGCGTGGAGCTGGTTGGTGTCGCGCATGGGGGCGGTGCAGCCTTCGAGGTAGCTGACGTAGGCGCCTTCATCGGCGACGATGAGGGTGCGCTCGAACTGGCCGGTATCCTTGGCGTTGATGCGGAAATAGGTGGACAGCTCCATGGGGCAGCGGACGCCCTTGGGGACGTAGCAGAACGAGCCGTCGCTGAAGACCGCGGAATTGAGGGCGGCGAAGAAGTTGTCGGACGCCGGGACGACGGAGCCGAGGTACTTGCGGACGAGATCGGGGTGCTCGCGGACGGCTTCGGAGAAGGAGCCGAAGATGATGCCGAGATCGTTGAGCTTGGCCTTGAAGGTGGTGGCGACGGAGACGCTATCGAAGACGGCGTCCACGGCGACACCGGCGAGCAGTTCGCGTTCCTGGAGAGGGATGCCGAGCTTCTCGTAGGTGCGGAGCAGTTCGGGATCGACCTCGTCGAGGCTCTTGGGGCCGTCGGTCTTCTTCTTGGGCGACGAGTAATAGATGATGTCCTGGTAATCGATTTTGGGGTAATGTACGTTTGCCCACGTTGGTTCGGTGAGCGTGAGCCAGTGGCGGTAAGCCTTGAGACGCCATTCAAGGAGCCAGTCGGGCTCGGCCTTTTTGGCGGAGATGAGGCGGATGACGTCCTCGCTGAGCCCGCGGGGGATGGCGTCGGCCTCGATATCGGTGACGAAACCCCACTGGTACTCGCGATTCGCCATTGTCTCGATGGTGTTTGTGGAATCGCTCACCTGAGTGTGCTCCTAAAGTGTTGGGCTAATACTACATTAGCTAATCTGTACTTCTTAGTCAAGATTCGCTGGTTAGTGGATGCGGGGCAGGGTCGAAGGGGTGCAAAACGGGGGTTGAATGGGAGGCGGATGGGGACTTGGCGGCGGGTTTGGCGGCGGGCGCGGGTTGGGGCTGGGGTGGGGCGGTGTTTTGGGTCTGGAACGGGTTCGATTCGGATTGGACGTAAGGGTCAGGGTTTTCTTCGGGTTCGGGGTCGGAAATGGGTTCGTTCGGTAATTCACCGCGGAGGGCTTTGAGGCGCTCGAATTCCTCGAGGGCGCGGCGGTAGAGGCGCTCGGCCTGGGCCTGGTAGCGGAGGAACAGGGACCAACTGTTGGACTCGCGAGTGAGGCGGTGGAAGCCCTCGGCGAGGAGGAAATTGCGGTTCTGGGCGCGGGCGATTTCGATGTCGCCGTCGCCGGCGAGCTGCTGGTTCATGGGGAGAAAGGGCTCGTCAGTGGCGACGTTGAGGGCCTCGTTGAGGCAGTTGGTGAAGAGGCCGGCTTCGAGGCGGGCGGCGCGGCGGATGGTCTGCTGGGCGACGGCCATGCGCTCGATGGCGAAAGCTTCCTGGGAGTTGGCGGGCTGGTAGACGGCGATGAGATCGGCGCGGAGATGGGCGACCTCGTGGAGGTCTTCGAGGCGGATGACGTTGAAGCAGGCGGTGGAGAAGCCGTGGCGGCGGGAGTTCTGGGCGGACTTGGCTTTGCCCTCGGGGGTGCGGGGGCCGGTGGAATGGGTGGCGTTGGCGCGGTTGGCGGCGAGGACGGCGGGGGATGGGGGACGTTTCGGTTTGCTGGTGTTGCGGGACATGGAGACCTCCGATTTGAGGAGTAGCACGGGGAGGGGGTGGAGTCTGAAATTGGGGCGGGGGGGGATGGTGAGGGGAAAGGAGTTATTCCGGCGGGAGAGGAGTGACTGGCGATTCGGGGAGATCGAAGCCGTGCATGATTCGCTTCCAATCGACTTTGGGGCTTTGGAAGTTGACGAGCAGACAGAGGCGGAGGCCGGAGGCTCGCAGATAATTGATGCCCTGCGCGGCGTGGCTGGGGGCAAGGCGGTGTACGCATTTGACTTCGATGACGACGAGGTTGTCTACGAGGATGTCGGCGAAGTACTCGCCGACGAGGTGGCCTTTGTAGGTGACCGTGAATGAAGCCTGGGCGGTGGCGGGGATGCGGCGGAAGGTCAGTTCGTGGAGCAGGGCGCGTTCGTAGAATTTCTCGAGAAAGCCGGCGCCGAGGGTGTTCGAGATTTCGAAGATGGCGGCGAGAATGCGCTCGGTTAGAGAATTGCAATATCCGGTCTTATCCGTGTTCATCTGTGTTCATCTGTGGCTAATGGGTTTTGTGGTGGCACGGGAGGGCACTTCTCAAGACATTTTGAGCCACAGATGAACACAGATGAACACGGATAAGCAAAGACAAGAATGGGTGAGGATGGTTGCTGGGGGAGCCGGGGGGCTGGGTTGCCGGCTCGCGCGCAGTTTGACTTAGCCCTTCTCAACGCGCTATTTTGCAATAGAGCCCACCCGAATGGCGCGGTAGCCAAGTGGTAAGGCAAGGGTCTGCAAAACCCTTATTCGTCGGTTCGATTCCGACCCGCGCCTCCAGCCCCTACGCGGCTTTCGCCACGTGCCCGGCGGCCACTGCCAGCAGCGCCAGACCTCCGGCGAAGAGCACCAGCATCAGCACCGCCATGCTTTTCACCCGCACGTCACCGCCGCGGAACTCTTTCCACACCAGCAGGCCCCAGAGGGCCGCAACCAGCGGGCCGGCCTGGCTCAGCCAGAAGGCCAGCGGCCGCGCGTCCTTCATCACGTCGGGGACCTGCGACACCACCAACATTGCCAGCGCTCCGGTGCACCAGATGGCTCCCGCAAGAATTCCCTTGCCGTGGGTTGCCAGGCGCGGCTTCAGATAGTCGCCCAGGCCAACCGGGTCGCCATCCACCGGGAGGTTGAAAAAGAACACGCTGAACAATAGCGTGGACAGGAACAGCCCAACCGCGAACAAGACCAATTCCGAGTAGGGGCCCATTCCAACATCGCTTTCCCTGGCCCTGTCCACCAGGGGCAGGAACGCGCCCAGGAGAAGTCCCGCCGGAATCGCCAGGATCACGCCTTTGACGGACGACGGGCGGCGGGTGCTCTTGGCCGTTCCAGCGCGGGCAGCGGCCTCGTGCCGCAGCACGCCCAGCATGTTGACGGTCACGGCGGCCACGATGACAGCGATGAGCAGCGCCCCGCAGCCCGCCAGCAGCAGCGAGGTATTGCCGGACGGGCTGGCGCCCAGCATGTTGACGATGGAGGAAAGAATCAGGGCCATCGAGAAGGCCGTGGGGAAGGCCACTGCCATGCCCGATACCGAAACCGACGACATCAACAACATGTTGCCGAGGTTGAAAACGATGCCCGCAACCAAGGCCAGCAGCCATTTCTGCTTGGCGGCGTTGCTGAGATCGTCCATGAAGGAGAGGCCGTCCAGGTTGACGCCCAGGGTGCCCGCCGTGAAGGCGTAGAGCAACGCCAGCGCCGCCGCGCCTAGAGCGAAATCGACATAGAACAACTCGTACCGGATTTTCCCGGCCGGTTTATACGCGCTCGCCCAGGAACCCAGGCAAAGCATGCCCAGGATCAGAAGGAACAGAGCCGCACCGTAGGTCTGTGGCAGAATCATATCGTTTAGTCCCGGATACGTGAGAGTACAATGCCGCGCATGGCGGGGTCAACCGTGCCGGCCGGAATGGCGTCCCCCGGCCGCTTCGCCGGATGTGCCGCCAGGGCGTGCGAGGGCGCGGTCAGACGGGGGACCTGGCCCGGACCCTGGCGAACCTGCCAGGGCGCCTGGTGCTCGGAACACTCCGGCAGCGCTTCGCCGGCGTAGTAGTTGAGGCCGTATTGCCAGTTGCGATTCACGTGGTCCATGCAGACGTCGCGGGCGTGGGGGGCCACCTGGCGCCAGAGCGCGCGCGGCGAGGGCATACGGTCGAGCGAGGCTACCGCGGTTTCCTTTACATACACCGCGCCTACGGCCACTCCCGCCGCCAGGAAGGCTACCGCGGCCAACCGGCGTCCGCGGGATTCCAGCAGCCACACCACGGCGGCCACTCCCAACGGCGCCAGCCAGGCTGCGCCGAACGCCGGGCGCAGGGACCGCGACAGTCCCACGGCCAGCGCGTTGGCCACCAGCGGAGCGGCCATGGGGAACGCCACCAGCAGCAGGGCGCAGACCGCCAGCCAGGCGCGCGAGCTGGCCAGTTCGTCCAGTCCCACAGCCATCAGCACCGCGCAGGCCGGGAGCAATGGGAGGACGTACGCCGGCAGTTTATTCGCGGCCATCGAGAAGAACACCATGCCCCAGACGACCCACGCCAGCAGGAACCTTTTTCGCGGATCCCGGAGGGCGGCGGGGCGCGCCGAGAGGGCCATCAGCGGCGCCCAGGGGATCAGCCCGGCCACCAGCACGGGGAGGTAGAACCACCACGGCTGACCGTGCAGGAGGGTCTCGCTGGAAGTGAAGCGCTGCAGGTTATGGCGGACAAGAAAGACCTTTACGAAAACATCGCCATTCTTCAGATAACACAGGAGATACCATGGCACGGAAACGGCGAGGAAGGGCCCCAGGACGCGCACCCGCAACAGATCCCGCAGCCGCCGCCCGCCCAGGGCTAAGGGCAGCGCCAGCACCAGCGGAAGCGGCCCTTTCGCGAGCACTGCCAGGCCCATGAGCGCCCCGGCCGCCGGCAGGTATCGCGTCTCGCCGCGCTGCAGCCACGGGAGAGCCAGCAGCATGGCGCCGCCGAAAGTAGCCGCCAGCGGCAGGTCCGCCACGCCTGCCTGGCCCAGCCCTTGCCATCCCACCGTGGTGCCTAGAATCAGCACTCCCAGCCAGGCCACGCGACGGTTGTACTCGCGGTTCAGAATCCACCAGAGCAGGGCCAGAAACCCGATCGCGAGGAGGGCCACGGGCAGGCGGGGCGCCATGTCGGGGCCGATCCCGGCGCGGAAGGCCGCACCCGTCATCCAGTAGATCAGCGCCGGTTTTTCGAACCAGGGGGCGCCCCAGAGGCGCGGCGTGATCCAGTCTCCCGAGCGCGCCATCTCCCGGCCGATGGAAGCGTAACGCGGCTCATCCGGCCCCAATACGCCCGTCGCGCCAAGCCGGTGAAAATAGAGCAGGTACGCCAACGGCACGGCGAGCCACACCAGCAGGGGGATTTTGCGCCACATTTCTCCTATTATAGAGTCCAGTGCTGCTAGACATTGCCAGTCCTCCAACGCCCGAGAATTCCGCCATTCATCTGCACCCCACGGACAACATCGCGGTGGCGCGAGTCCCCATCCCACCCGGCGCCGCGCTGGTGGTGGATGGCGTGCCCGTAGCGATCCGCGACGCGATTCCGGCAGGCCACAAGCTGGCGATCGCCGCCATTGGGGCGGGGCAGATCGTGCTGCGCTACGGCCAGCCCATCGGCCGCGCCCGGGAGGCGATTCCCGCGGGCGGCCACGTTCATACGCACAACCTGGCCTTCGAGGACCTCACGCGCGAATACGAGTTTCCAGCCGCCGATATCCCATTACCCGAGCGCCGCGACACGCCGGCGTTCCTCGGCTACGTTCGCGAAGACGGGCGCGTGGGGACGCGCAACTATATCGCCGTGGTAGCGGCCAGCAATTGCTCCGCCCACACTGCCGAGCGGATCGCCGCGAGCTACGCGGGCGAGACTCTGCCGCCCAATGTGGATGGCGTGATCGGCTTCCCGCACGGCGATGGCTGCGGGCACGCGCCCGGTCCCGATATGGACCAACTCCGCCGCACCCTGGGCGGGGTGTTGGCGCATCCCAACGTTTCGGCCGCGGTGCTGGTTGGGCTGGGTTGCGAGGACAACCAGATCGCCTACTACGTGGATTCCGGCGCGCGCCCGGCTTCGCGGCTGGCTGGCTTGACGCTGCAATCTAGCGGCGGAACGCCCGGAACGCTGGAGGCCGCCCGGCGCGAGATCGCGCGCTTCCTCGACCAGGCCGCCGCGGAACGCCGCGTCCCGGCGCCGGCGTCGCGGCTGGTGTTGGGCCTGAACTGCGGCGGCTCGGATTCGTTCTCCGGCATCACTTCCAACCCGGCGCTGGGCTACTGCTCCGATCTGCTGGCCGAGTTGGGGGCTACTTCCGCGCTCGCCGAGACGCCCGAGATATTCGGCGCCGAGCACCTGCTGGTGAAGCGCGCGCGAAACCGCCAAGTGGCGGAGAAACTGTTGGATCGCATCCGGGACTACAAGCAGTACTTGAGCAATTTCGGAGCCACGTTCGACGATAATCCAAGCCCCGGCAACAAGGCCGGCGGAGTTACCAACATACTCGAGAAATCGCTAGGGGCCGTGGCCAAGGGAGGCTCCTCGGCCCTCAACGACGTCTACCGCTACGCCGAACGCATCGCCGCTCCGGGATTGGTTTTCATGGATACGCCGGGATACGACCCGGTGTCGCTTAGTGGCCTGGCGGCGGGCGGCTGCAACATTATTGCATTCACCACCGGCCGCGGCAGCGCCATCGGTTTCCCCACGGTTCCCGTCCTGAAGATTTCGAGCAACAGCGCCACCTACGGCCGCATGACGGGCAACATGGACCTCAACGCCGGCGCCATCGCCGATGGCGGCAAGACGGTGCAACAGGTGGGCCGGGAGATTTTCGATCTGCTGCTGGAAGTGGCTTCCGGCCGCCGCACGTGCGCGGAACGGCTGGGCCACCGGGAATTCGTGCCCTGGCGCATCGGGCCTATCGTGTAATCCGCGCCCCGGTTCTTGACACTCTGGCTATTCTATGCCATAGTACTTGCAATGCAAGACAACGTGTCAACCGAGGTAATCGCCTGGAAGTCCCAAATCAAGAAGGGGACGCTCGAGCTCGCCGTTCTGGCTTTGCTCAGTTCCAAGCGCTCTTATGGCCTCGAGTTGATCGAGCGGCTGAACGAACTCGACCTGGAGGTGGGCGAGGGCAGCATCTACCCGCTGCTCGCCCGATTGCGCGGCGAAAAGAAGGTCACGGCGCAATGGGTCGATGAAGGCGTGCGCCACGCGCACAAGTACTATGAGCTGACGCCGTATGGCCACAAGATCCTGGCCAAGATGCTGGCCGCGTGGAGCGATCACGCCAAGGCCATCGGCGCCATACTCGGCAAGGTCCATCCACAATGAATCAGGCATCCAGAAACGAAGCGGAAGATTTCCTGCGGCGCTTCCGCCGGGCATTGGCGGCTCTCCGCCCCGACATCCGCGACGACCTGGCGGAAGAGGTCCGATCGCATTTCGAAGAGCGCCTGGCGCAGGAGAAGCTGGATCTGGCGGCGTTCGGCTCGCCCGAGGAATATGCTTCGCGCTTTGTCGACATCGAGGCACTCCGCGCCGCCGTCTTCGCCGGCAATCCGCTCCGGCTGGCCGCGGCCCTGGTCGGCCGGGTTGGCCGGGCGGCGGTGGCGGTGTTCGTCGTGCTTCCCTTGGCGCTTCTGGAGATCGCGGGCCTCGCCCTGGCCGTCATCGGCTTCTGCAAGCCATTCAGCAGTGGGCACATCGGCCTGTTTCTGGAGCCCGGCGGCGGCTTTGGCGGGGTGGGATGGATCGCAAATCCGGAGTCGATGCGCGAGGTCCTCGGTAATGCCACCATGCCGGTTTTCATTTTCGGCGGCCTGTTGCTGTTCTGGGCGTGTTACCGGCTTTTGCTGCGGGTCGCCCGTCATGAACTCTCTGCGAAACGCGTGGTCCGATGATATCCGCCATCCCGGCCGTTTCCGGAAGGTCCGCAACCGTCATGAAAACCAGGAGCCTGCTTGCATATCTAGTTCTCGTGTTCGCCATCGGCTGGCTATGCCAGGGACTGGCGATTCGCTACGGCTTGAGCGGCGCGGGACGCAACTGGCTGCTCGCCGCCATGTGGGCGCCAGTGCTGGCCGCGCTTGTCTCCAGCCGCGAGAACCGGAGGCTAGTCCGGACGGGCGTCCGGCGGGGCGCCTGGAGATTCTGGCCGGCCGCTCTCATCGCGGGTTGGTCGTTCAGCATGGTCCAACAATTGCTGCTCTGGGCCATGCATCGCGGGAGGTGGGATGGCGGCATGTTTCCTCTCGCCGCCGATGGCCGCGGCGTCGAATCGGTGCATGGCGTCGCCATGCTGCTGGGCGTGGGGCATCAGAGCTACGCATTCTTCGCCCTAAACCTGGTGCTTTCGGTAACCGCCGGCTCGTTGATTTCGATGCTCATCGGCGGCATCGGTGAGGAAGGCGGCTGGCGCGGCATCCTGCAGCCCGAACTCGAGAGCCGCTTCGGGCTTTTCCGCGGCACGCTTCTGGTCGGCCTGATCTGGGGCTTTTGGCACCTGCCCGTCAACCTTGCCGGCTACAACGATTCCCAGCATCCCATTCCGCAGGCGGCCGTGATTTTTCAGATCCACACCATCGCTATGAGCTTCGTGCTGGCATGGCTGGTTCGGCAGAGCCGCAGCCTCTGGCCCGCCGCCCTGGCCCACGCCGCCAACAACACGCTGCAGTCGGGACCGCTGATCGTCGCGGGCGGTTGGTGGCCGGACCAATTCACGGCATGCCTGGTGTCCGTCCTCGCCGGGGCGATCTTCTGCTGGCTGCTGCTCCGCCGCAAGGCCATGACGGTGCCTGCCGTACCTGCCGCAGACGCGGCGTGAACGCCTGCCGCGCCCGCGGCTCACGGGTAACTCCTCCTACCAGTTCTTGTCCCCGTTGTTATACGAATCCTGCCGCGTCGAAAACGAACTCCAGGACTCGTCCGCCTGCTGTGGCGTCAGCGACGATCCGGAGTTCCTCTCCCAGGTCCCGGCGTTGGTGGACCCGGCGAGATCGAAATCACCCGTGGAAGGGTTCTTGAAGCTATCCAGAAATGAGCTGAAAGACATTGCCGTTTCTCCTTGTTTGCCGGGTTGCGGTTGTCCGCCCCGGCTGTTACGCTACCGTTGATAGTCGCAGTCTTCGACTGCCCGGCCGCCCCGTGGACCGCCCCCGGTTCGGCCTTCACAACTGATTGCGTAATCCAGCGGGAAACACCCTCATGACGAAACCGCAAAGTGACGATGCGCCGCCGCCCTCCATCGACCAGGTCTTCAGCCTGATTTACGAGCAGCTCCACCGCATCGCTTCGGCGCTCCGCCGCAATGAGGCTCACCAGACGCTCAACTCCACCGCCCTGGTGCACGAGGCGTGGCTGCGGTTAAAGGATTCCCCCCAGTTGGCCGCCACCTCCCCGGCCCACTTCAAGAGCATCGCCGCTTGCGTCATGCGCCAGGTTCTGGTGGATGCCGCCCGCCAGCGCAATGCCGGCAAACGGGGAGGCCCCGACGCCGTCCGCGTGCCCGTGGAAGATTGGTTTCAAGGCATGGGTGTCTTCGATCCGGCGTTCGACTTGGAACTGCTGGCGTTGCACGAAGCCCTGGGCAAGCTCGGCGCCATGGATGCCCGCCAGGCCAAAGTGGCCGAGCTCCGCGTCTTCTCGGAGCTTACGATCCCCGAAATCGCAAGCGAGCTGGAAGTCGCCGTCTCCACCGTGGAGCGCGACTGGAAGGCCGCCAGGGCGTGGCTGAAGACCCAGCTCGTTGCCCCTGAGTAGCCGGGCCCGCGCCGTACGGAGTGCTATGACCGCTGACCGCTGGCGACAAATCCAAAGCGTCTTCCACGCCGCCGCCGCCCTTCCCGACGCCGGGCGCCGCGCCTTCGTCGATGGCGCGCTCGCGGCAGACCCGGAGTCCGCCGCCCAGGTCCTCGCCATGCTTCAGCAGGACGCCTCCGAGGGCACCATCGTCGATGGCGGTCTCCCCGGAATCGCCGCTCAGTTCGTCGGAGCCTCCCGCGAGTCCATCGCCTCGGCCGATTTCGGCCCGTACCGCCTCAAGCAACCCCTCGGCGAAGGCGGCATGGGTGTGGTCTACCTGGCCGAGGACAGGGAAACCGGCCAGCAGGTGGCCATCAAGATCCTGCTCGACGCCCGCCTCTCGCCCGCGCGCCGCGAGCGCTTCGCCTCCGAGCAGCGCATCCTGGCCAAGCTCAACCATCCCAACATAGCTCAGCTCCATCGCGCCGGCACGCTGGCCGACGGAACCCCGTGGTTCGCCATGGAGTACGTCGAGGGCCGCCCCATCGACGACTTCTGCCGCGAGCTCCACTACTCCATGGAGCGGCGCCTCCGTCTCTTCCGCGCACTCTGCGAAGCAGTAAGCTCGGTACATTCGCTCACTTTCGTCCACCGCGATCTCAAGCCGTCGAATATCCTCGTGACCAACGACGGCGCGCCGAAATTGCTCGATTTCGGCCTTGGCAAACCGATCGAGACTTCCGAAGGCACCGCCAACCGCACGGCCTTCGGTCTGCGGCTGATGACCATTGCCCACGCCGCCCCCGAACAACTCCGCGGCCTGCCTCCGCTCTTTTCGACCGACGTCTACGCCCTCGGCGTGATTCTCTACGAACTCGCTACCGGCCGTCATCCCTTCGATCTCTCCAGGTGCACCGCCAGCGAAGCCGAGCGTACCGTGGTGGAGCAGGATCCGCCCAGACCCTCCGACGCCGCCCGCCACTCGCCCGAGGCGCCGCGCGCCACCAGGGCCGAATGGCGCGACCTGGACGCCCTCATCCTGAAGGCCGCGCACAAGGACGTGGCGCGGCGCTATCCCTCCGTCGAGGCCTTGCTCCGCGACCTCGACCATTACCTCCACGCCGAGCCGCTGGATGCCCGCACCGACAGCCTCGCCTACACCGCCGCCAAGTTCGTCCGCCGCAACCGCCGCGCCGTGGCTGCCGCGTCCATCGTGTTTGCTCTCGTCGGCGGCCTCACCGCTTTCTACACCCTGCGCCTGAAAGCCGCCCGCGACGCCGCCCTTGCTGAAGCCGCCCGCACCGGCCGCGTCGAGCGCTTCATGCTCAACCTGATTCAAGGTGGCGCCAGCAACCCCGGCTGATCCGCGTTCACAGTGACCGAGTACGCCGCACTGGCGCCGGCCGCCGTCGTGACGATCAATGGCTGCAAGCCCGTGCCGATGTTCGACGGCACCTGAGCATTGACCTGGTTCGGGCTGATGTAGTCGAGGAAGGCGGATTGGCCGCCGATGGTCACCCTGGTGCCATCGAGCGATGTAGGTGCGTTCAAACCGTTGAAATCGGCGCCGGTCCAGAGGCGCGAATCCGCGGCGAGGTTGGCGCCGTAGATTTCGATCCAGGATTCCGGCGCGACGGAGGTGAACGCCCCGAAGGCGCCCGCGCTGACCACGCCGCCGGACTTGATGGAGGGCGGTGCGCTAACAGGGGGAAGCGAGGGGGTCAATTGTCTGACGCTACCGTTATCGGGGCCATCTCCTTAATCCGCTACGTAGACGACCCCCCGGCTGTCGACGGTGATGCCCCACGGAACGTCAAAGCCCGCACTCGTCGCGGGTCCGCCATCGCCAAAAATGCTATCGTCGCCGGTGCCTGCGATGGTGGCGATGGTGCCATCGGTTTTCACCATGCGGATCCGGTGATTGCCGGAGTCGGCGATGTACAGGTTTCCCGCTGAGTCGACTGCGATACCCCGCGGATACCGAAGACTCGCCTTAATAGCCGGGCCACCGTCGCCGGAGTAGCTGGGATTACCATTGCCGGCTACCGTGCCGACAATTCCAGCGGGAGTGACTTTGCGTATGACGCTATTGAATTCGTCGGCGATATACAAGGCGCCGGCGGAATCCACTGCCACGCGATAAGGCGACCAGAGGAGAGCGCTGGTCGCGGCGCCCCCATCGCCGGAATAGCCCGCGTCTCCGGTTTTGCTGCCCGCCACCGTGGTAATCGTCCCGTTGGTGTCCACCTTGCGGACCCGGTTCTCCAGTTGTTCCGCAAAATACAGATTCCCCGCCTTGTCCAGTGCCACATTTTGCAGGTTACCGAGCCCCGCGCTGATTGCCGGGCCGCCTTCGCCCAACAGGCAGCAGGGAGGGCCCGCGGCGATGGTCGAGATCTTACCGTTGGTGTCTACCTTACGAATGCGATACGGCCGCAGGGTGGCGATATCCGCGATGTAGAGGTTCCCCGCGGGGTCCAGTGCAATACCACTGGGTGCCATGGAGGCGTTGATCGCCAAGCCGCCGTCGTCCCCTTGTCCGCCGCCGGCCACGGTGGAAATCACGCCACTCGGCGACACCTTCCGGACCCGGACGTTTCCCCGGTCCGCGATGTAGAGGTTTCCGGCAGCATCCAGAGCCACGTCCATCGGTTCGAAGATGAATGCTTTGTTAGCGGGCCCTCCGTCGCCCCGATTGGGGGTGTATATGTCAACTCCGCCCGCCACGGTCGTGATCGTGTAGCCTTGTGCCCGGCACGCCGCTGGTGCCAGCAGTGCGACTGCTCCGCTCAAGAGCGCTAGCATTCCGGTGCGCATGGAAGGTAGGTCAACTTGTCTCACTATTTCTCCTTTTCAATGCAGTACGGGTTGGCGCCGCCAGCGGCGGTCGATATCGTGTACCCCTGCGCGCGGCACGAGGCCGGCGCGAGAATTGCGATCAGGCAGACAAGGCTGCCAAGTTCCGGTTTGGTCATGGGAATAACAGAAGGCGCGCTCTACTGGGCGGCCGGGGTCACCAGCGTAAACGTCACCTGGTCTTTGGGCATGCTGGAATCGCTGCTGCTGCCAAGAGTGAAGTTGGCGATCGTGAGCGCATTCCCGGTTTGGCTGACGCCGATCAGGCCGCCGCCGTACCAGGAGTGGTTCACGCCGGCCCCGCCGCAGACGCCATAGCTCCAGGCTGTCGAGGTGATGCCGGCTTTGCCGATTCGCGCCGCCAACGGGTTGTTGGCGATTGGCCCCACAAACCAGGTAGCACTGCTCAGAGTGGTTTGATAAGCCCCGTTAGCGGCACTGAGGGACCACGTGGTTGCACCTCCGCCGGTTACGCCCGGCCCGCTGACAGTGACGTACCCCTGCCCGTTGAACAAAGTGCTGGGCCCCACGTAATTGCCCGCCTTGCCGCTTCCCGTCAACAGAATCGGCGACGGCACAGCGGATACCCGGCCGCCAGCGTCAGGTTCCCGTTCGCATCAGCCGTGAACTGCTTGGCAATGTCCACGTAAATCGTCAGTGTGGACGAAATCGCCACCGGCACGCGCGTCGCCGTGATGGTATTCGCCGACCCCGTCAGGGTGGCGTTCTGGAACAGCGCCGAAGGCGGTGTCCGCGCCTCCGCCAGACCCATAAGCGCGATTCCCGCGATGGCTAAAGAAGCGGCCCGCCGGACGGCGCGGCCCCGCGCATTCGAATGTCTCGTAATCATCGTGAAGAGATCCTCTCACGATGCATTGCGCGAAATTCGCCGCCCGACCGTCAAAGATCTTCGGCGTGCCCGCCAGCCACGCTCTACACCCCGTCCCAGCTATGCTCTGGATCGGGGTAGAACGTTAGACCCGAGAGACCCACGGGAACGGTGGATTGGTAGGGCCGGGCTCCGACAATGGTCCCGGCCGGCATCACGTTCGTTCCCGCCAGCGACTCTCTCTCGGTGACCCACACCAGCCAGCCTCCCGGAACGCGCGCCCGGTGCACCGCCGCTGCCGGCCCGAGGCCGCGCACCGCCAGGCGCTCCCAGACCATCTCGACGGGTCCGCTTGGGAGACCCTGGGCGGCGGCGCTTCCTTGCACGGCCGCTCCCCCGCAAGTGCCGCAGAACTTCCAGTCGCCGCTCACCTGCCTTCCGCAGGTGGAGCAGAACGTCATGCTAACCGGCTCTTGCACTCGATTGCCTCCAATTGGAAGTACGAGTGTAAGGGCCAGCGCGTCCCGCTGCAAGCTGGCCGCCTCGGAGCCGCCGTGGAGCGCGTCCCAGCCGCTACACCCCGTCCAGCACCTTTCGCACCTGCCGCAGGAGCCCCGAGGGAGTGAACGGCTTCTGTATGTAGTTCCGCCCCGCCTGCGCGCCAGGCCACAGCCTCTCGCTATACCCCGACATGCACAGGATCCGCGCCTCCGGCCGGGCCACCGCGAAGGCCGCCGCAAGTTCCGCGCCGCCCATCTGCGGCATCACCACGTCGGTGAGGAGCAACTGGATCTCGCCGGCATACTGCCGCGCCGCCATCAAAGCCTCGCGCCCGTTGCTGGCGGCAACAATCGTGTAGCCGTGCATCTCGAGGATCTGCCGGGCGTAGTTCCGCACGGCCGGTTCGTCCTCCGCCAGCAGTACGGTCTCCTGCCCGCGCGGCGAATCCACCATCTCCGGCGTTTCGTCCTCTCCCGATTTCGCTTCCACCGCCGGAAACAGGATTTTGAAGTTGGTTCCCCGCGCCGGTTCGGCCTCCACCCGGATGGTGCCCCCGCTCTGCTGCACGATGCCCCACACGGTCGAAAGCCCCAACCCCGTGCCCCTGCCCGGCCCCTTGGTGGTGAAAAACGGTTCGAAGATGTGGGCCTTCACCTCGGGCGTCATGCCCATGCCCGTGTCGCTCATCGTCAGCGCCACCCAGCGGCCCGGGGCCACGCCGGGGTGCGCCAGCGAGTACTCCTCGCCGGCGTCGATCATGCCGGTCTCGATGGTCAGTTTCCCCCCGTGCGGCATGGCGTCATGGGCGTTCACCGCCAGGTTCATGATCACCTGCTCGATCTGCCCCGGATCCGCCATCAACCACCCGTCCTCCGTGCCCAGAGCCAGAACCAGTTCGATCTCCTCGCCCAAGAGCCGCCCCAGCATTTTCTCGAACCCGCGAACCAGCTCGTTCAGTGCGATGCGCCGCGGTTCCGTGATCTGCCGCCGGCTGAAGGTAAGTAGCTGCCTGGTCAGGGTGCTCGCCCGGGCCGCCGCCTCGGCAATTTCGAGCAGAGCATCGCGCAGCGGATGTTGGTCTCCAGTCTCCGCCAGGGCCATCTCGGAATACCCCGTGATGATTGTCAGCAGGTTGTTGAAATCGTGCGCCACTCCGCCCGCCAGCCGCCCCACGCTTTCCAGTTTCTGCGCCTGCCGGAACTGCTCCTCAAGGTGTTTCCGCTCCGTCAGATCCAGGCTAACGCCGACGTGCCGCACCGGCCGTCCCCCGGCGTCCAGGAACGTTTGGCCCCAGATGGCCAGCCAACGTTCCACTCCGTCTTGGATGCCCACCGTGCGGAATTCCGTGGCCCGCCGTTCGTCGAGCACCAAGCGGGCATCCTGCGCGCCGGCCTCGACCCGCGCACGGTCCTCGGGGTGGATTGCTCCCAGGAGTTTCTCCCAGGTGATCTCCGCCGCCGGTGGCAGACCGAACTGCCGCTTGGCGGCGTCGTTGCAAATCAGCTTGCGGGAGCGCAGGTCGCAATCGAAGGTGCCCAGATGGGTGGCGCTCAACGCCATCGCCAGCCGGTCGCGGCTTTCCGTCAACTCGGCTTCCGCCTGCTGCCGCTCGCACCGGGTCCGGGCCTCGCGGACTTCCCGTTCCACCGCCGGCGCCAGCCGCGCCAGGTCGCTCTTCAGCAGGTAGTCGTGGGCGCCGGACTTCATCATGGCGACGGCGAGTTCCTCGCCGATGGCGCCCGACACCACCAGGAACGGAATGTCCTTGCCCGATTCCGCCAGAATCCCCAGCGCCTCCGGTCCGTCGAATAGCCCCATCTGGTGATCGGAGATGACCACGTCCCACTCCGCTTCGGCGAGGGCCTGCCGCATTCCGGCGGCATCGTCCACGCGGCGCGCCTCCACCCGATAGCCGGCCCGTTGCATGTGGCGCACGATCAGGGCCGCATCGCTCTCCGAATCCTCGATCTGTAGAATCCGCAGCCTCTCACTCATGCTCTTATGTGTTCCTGGCACCATGACCGCGAGATGACGTTCTTTGCCTCGGGCCGCTCGCGTACGCTCGCGGTTTCCGGGGCAGGGCACACGGGACCGCGCCTGTAAGCGAGCGGCCCGAAGTTAACGCGCCAAATCACGCGGTCACGACACCGGCCGGTCTTATGTGGGTTTTCAACCTGACGTCTCCCCGCCGATGGTAAAGTAAAACCTGGCCCCCTTCTCCGGTTCCGCTTCCGCCCAAATCCGCCCTCCATGCCGCCGGATGACCCGCTGCGCCGTGGCCAGCCCGATGCCCGTCCCCGGAAACTCCGATGCCCGATGGAGCCGCTGAAACGCCCCAAACAGGGTCCCCGCATGGGCCATATCGAAACCCACGCCGTTGTCGCCGACGTAGAAGACCTTCTCCCGCTCCCAACCGCGCTGTCCGAACTCAATGCGCGCCCGCGCCCGCGGTCTGGTAAACTTCACGGCGTTGTCCAGCAGGTTGGTCAGCATGATCTCCAGCAGGTCGGGGTCGCCCGACGCCGTCAGCCCACCTTCCACCACAAATTCCAATTCGCGATCCGGCGCCGTCTGCCGCAGACGCCCCGCAATCGCGCTCGCAAGCTCGCTCAGATCCACCGCGCTCCGGCTCATTTCCGCCCGCGTCACCCGCGACAGGCGCAGCATCTCGTCAATCAGCCTTTCCATGCGCCCGGTTTCCGACCGCACGCGCTCGATGTACTCCCGCGCCCGCCCGTCGAACTGCTCGCCGCAATCCTCCAGCAGCGCCTTGCTCCACCCGTCGATCCCGCGCAGGGGCGCCCGCAGATCGTGCGATGCCGAGTAGGCGAAGGCCGCCATCTCCCGGTTGGCCGCCTCCAGCTCTTCGGTGCGCTCCTTGACCCGCTGTTCCAGCGAGGCGTTGAGACGCAGCACCTCTCTCTCCGCCAGCATCTGTTGCGTGATGTCCTCGCTGAAGAGCACCAGGCCCCCCACGCTGCCGTCAGCCTCCCGCCACGGCTGAACCTCCCAGCGCACCCATTGCTCGCCTCCGTGCGCCCGCGGACAAAGCTCTCCCGCGTTCCGCTCGACGGCACCCGCCAGGCATCGCTGGTGCATGGCGCGGCAACTCTCGGTGGATTCCGGGAAAACCTCGTAGTAGCGGCGCCCCAGCAGCTCCGCGGCGTTCAGCCCGTGGATTTCACAGTATCGCCCGCTCGCCACCAGGTAACGCATCTGGCAGTCGAAGGCGGCAATGGCCGCTGGCGCCGATTCGATGTGCCGCCGAAGATCCCGCTGGCTCTTCGCGGCGCGACCGCGCAGGGCGCCGAGCAAGGCAGCGCCGTAACGCCACGAGGCGGAAGCGCGCAGGCTGCGTCGCAGGTTGTGGTAATTGGAACCCATCGCGAGATCCACCCGGCTGGGCGGCATTCAAATCATACATTCTTATTCCAGATGGCGCAAAGGATACTACCGAATTTCTCTACGGTAGGGTAAACAGAGAGGTTAGCACTCCCCTTTTGGTTTGTTAGGATTAGCTAGGTGCCCTCACTTGTGGGTAGACCCTCACCCACAAGAAGCACTGAAGAATTCTAGTCCTATTGGTTTTATCCGGGCTAGGTTTTCAGCCGATGCAGCGTCTGAGCCGCTGGGGGCGGGGTTCGCGCTCCGGCGGTGCACGCAGGCGTTTCGGCCTCGACCGCGTCGACTAGCTCTCGGACCGCCAATCCGGGGCGTGAAAGCCGTCGAGGAAGCGTGACCTGACAAGGGGAAACGAATCCTGGCCGGCGTCTGCCCCCCGCCGCGCCATATCTTCAATGACCCTTTTGTCGTCCATCTCGACCCTGCCCGGCGTCAGTTGGTTCACGCGCAAGTGGCGCGCCAAGGTCAGGAAACCGTCCGCCAGTGTTCCGGCGGCGTGCTCTTGCGCCGCAAAGAACAGGTCGGTGATTTGAGCCGCCCATCCGGCCTTCCCCTTGCCCAGAAACCTCGTGAAGTCCAGTTCATTCCCCGTTGTTCCCACGCTCAGGACATCGATTCGATCCAGCGGCACCTTCAGATATCGCATCGCCTCGGTGATCGCCGGGAGTACCGGGTTGTTCGCCCAGATCCCCCCGTCCAGGTACATTCCCGAAGCGATAGGCCTCTCAACCACAGCCTCGTCGAAATAGGTTGGGGCCGCCGAAGAGGCCAGCGCGGCATCCACCGCGGAGAACCCGAGAAACGCTTTGCGATCCGGACCGTGGCCGGTGACGATGGCTTCGGCCTCACCATGGATCGCCCGTACCGTCGGAAGCACAAGCCTGCAACGGGATTCTTGCAGCATCTTCTTGCCGAAGACCGCTTCGAGCGCTGAGCGCAGCACGAGTGAGTCGTGCTTGGACTCCACCCAATGCCGTAGCCGGCTGTCCTTCGGGAAGATCTTCGGCCCCTGCTCGCGGTAGAACTCGAGTATCTCGAGCGGAGTTTGGCCGAGGCCCAGCCCTATCGCCAGGATGGCACCCGTCGAGGTCCCAGCAATCAGGTCGAAATGCTTGACGATATCGTGCCCGCCGGCGTCCCCTAACATCTCGGCCCACTGAGCAAGGACCGCCGCCGTAAACGCCCCCCGAAGCCCTCCCCCATCCAGGGCCAGTATCCGAAACAGACGCCCTCCCCGCACGTTTTCCCGGACCAAGGGCAGCAACCCTATCTGCGAGACAATCCGGTTGACCAGGCCTTCGACGTCGGTACTTGTCGCTAGTGCCCGGTTCTCCGATATACTGAGCCCGTTCCGCAGCCTCCCGAACACGGTCTCGTTGTCTTGGAGGTATCCGGCAGCCGCACCCCCGAAACCGCCGATGACGAACCCGGGCTTGCCGCGACGCAGCGCTTCCTCCAGTTCGTCAGGAACTCCCGCTCGCTGCTTGCTGACATCCCAGTGTTTGCCGGCAACTGCCACAACCACGTCGCAGCGTTCTGCCATCCATTCCCGCATCGGAACGAGGCTTCGATTCGGATCTCCTGGAAGCGCCGGGACGATCTGAACCGTACCGTATTCCTCTTGCGCCCGTATCTCGGCCTTTTGATCGGCCGTTTCCGCGAATTTCCGCACCCGAACTAGCGTTAGTGAGTCTCTCGCTCCACCCGCCGAAACATGTCGCCTGGCCGCGGCCTCCAGCGGCATATTGAACGTCGGGTGGCTTCCGTGGATCAGCGTTCCCCCGTTTCGCAGGACGGCCCCGGCTAGCTTCTCCACGAACGACGCGATCCCGGCGGACTGCTCCGGCGTCGATTCATCGGGAATGGACCCCGACAGGTGAAGCCGGATTCCCTGCAATGGCAGGCGCTGTTTCATATAGTCTCCAGTTAGATATCATCTTACCGCAGGCGTAACTCTCTGGCGCCTCTCTTCACCTGTGCATTGTGTCCTATCCAAAGAGTTCCCCCAATAAAATCTGCCCCTTGAGCCGCGTACCATGCGACAATGATAGGCGTTCAATTCAGATGTCCCCAATGCATTTCAGTGTTCGAGCCGCTAAGTTCGAGTTTAGGCGGAGCAGCCAGCGCCGGAGGTTGCGATGCGTTTTTTGAGCTACCACAGGCGAATCGAGGGGTTTCTGAACGGTCGGCTATCCCATCTGTTAAGCGGCCGGACTCCGGGGATGTTGGGGAAAATCCCTTACCTGTTGTGCCTGCGCGGCTCTGTGCTGTTCGTGGTGGCCGTGCGCTTCGCTATTCCGTGGAGTCAGAGGGCAGGGAGCACGCGCCAAATCGTAGCGATGGTTACGGCGATGCTGGTTCTGTTCTCCGCGATGGCTGCGCTGCGAAGGTACAGGGAGGAGATCAGGGACTCGACCTACCGGTCGATGATGGCGTTCTCCGTACTTCTCGACGTCGCGCTGATCACTTGGGCATACACCCTGACAGGAAAGGTGACGTCGGATTTCTTCCTGTTCTACTATCTTCCCATCCTTACCGCGGCGGAGTATCTCAGCCTTGGCGACATTGGAACTGCTGTCCTGCTTGCCGTCCTGGGGCTTGGGGCAGGCTTGCTGCTCTCGTCCGCAGTTGAGGATAGTGTCGTCGCCACCGGCGTTCACCGGGGATTCGATCTCACCGCCATGTGGGCCACGCGGGGAGGCTTCTTGGTCCTGTTCGCACTTGTTTCGATCCTCCGGACCCGGTTCCAGCGCCACGAAGGGGAGCGACTCCAGAAGCTCTTGGAAGTCCAGCGACTGGCGCTGTATGACTTCCGGACGACCGACCTCAACGAGCGTATGGTGGAGTGGCTTCTGCACCATCTGACCGAGGACCTCGATTTCGACTTCGCCGCCGTCTCCGTCGTCAACCCCCACGCCGGCACCATCTCGATGACCCGCGCCCGGAATGTTGAATTGGGCTGGATGAGGAATACCTGCTACCCGCTCACTTACCCCGATATCCTGACTGACGTTGTCAGGCGGCGGGCAGCCGAGGTGATCGTCGGGAAGGACGCGCGGTTCAACTCCGTGACATTCACCGAATACGGGCACGAGAACTTGGCCCGCATTTTCGCCCCGCTGATGCTGGAAGGCCTCGTCGTTGGTGTCCTCGAGACCGGGTGCACCCGTGACCGCGAGACCCACGTGCGGGAACATCTGAGCTACGTATCCCATCTGGCGGTGGCAATGGGTGCTCCGGTTTCCGCGATTCCCACTCACAGCACCTTGGCCAAGGTGGCTGAACGCGCCAGCCAAGCCGCCGAAGCCAAAGGGGCAGTGCTGTTGCTGCTCGAGGACGGCAACCTGACGCACGCCGTATCCACGGAAGGGATGGCAGCAACCCTCATTCTTCAACAGGTCCTCGGCCAAGCCGGGCGTCTCGCCATCTCTCCAGGAGAGGGAAGCGATTCGACGGTGGTCGATGGCGCCAACCTGGAGAAATGTCATCCCCACCTCCACTCCCAGGGGATTCGCTCCGTAGCGGCCTTTCGCCTCGTCTCTAGCGAACGAACCTTTGGCATGCTGTACCTTTGTTTCGGGCGGGAACGTCCCACTATTGGAGAGGCCGACCGCCAAGTGCTGCGCGGCATTGCCAATGCCATGGAAGGCGTGATCCTCAACCGTCTCCTGCTGGACGAAGCATCTTCCAACGCCCAATGGGCCTGGATGATCGCTCACCAGCAGCCCGTCCTCCAGTCCCTGGTTGGGGAGCGCGAACACGAGGTTGTGCTCCAGGCTCTCGTCGAGGACATCAAGCGGACTATGGCCGCCGATAGCGTAGTCTTGTACCCCTATGTGCATAGCTCTGGCGAGATCCTCGAACCCGTCAGCGCCGGTGTCGGGACGCGCGTCACCCGCGCTCCATCTCTCGATTCACCGCCCCGCAAGCTTCTCGCCGGAGGCCGTACCAACTTCGTCCACAACGTCCAGCGGGATCGCGGTGCAGAAGCCGGCAGTTTCGCCCGTCGAGAATCCGTCAAGTCGTGCGCCGAGGTAGTTCTGCGGGGGTTGCGCAGCAACGAGGTCAGCGGCGTCATGTTTATCAACTACTGTCAACCGCAGAACTTCTACCCCAAAGACCGCGACACCATCAGCACCCTCGCTGCCGGCGCCAACATCGCCATCCAGGCCGCCCGCTTGTATCGCAAAGCGAACCCGACGCTGGCCCATGTCCAGCACGAATTCGCCGTTTTGAAAAAGGTCGACGATCTGATCGCCGACTCCCTCGCCAATCTCGACATCTCCCTCGTCCTCGCGGAGGTGCTAGACCAGGCGCGGTCTAGTTCCCGTGCCAGCAGCGCTGCCCTGTACCTGCCCGCCGGAAACGGCTCCGACGTTCGGCGGCGAACGGTGCGGGGCAACGAGTCGCTTCACCCCCAGGCCGTCGCCTCTGGCCAGGGAGTTGTGGGACGGGCGGCCTCGGGGCCCTCTCCAGCCATCGAAATCCACGGTCCTCAGGGCGCCGCGTCCGAGTTGGGAATACCCCTCCGCTCCGGCGCTAGCCTGCTGGGCGTCTTGCACTTGGTCCATCCCGATCCCGATTTCTTCCGGGACGCTGACCGCGGCCTGGTCGAGGCGCTCGGGATGCAAGGAATGATCGCGCTGCGAAGCATGTCTTCCATCGAGGCACTGGAATCGCTCGTTCAGGCGCTCACGAAAGTCGCCGCCAGCGTCCAGACCACCGATGGGGATCTCAGCCTGAGGCTCCGCCTAGTTCTCACCGGGATCACCGCCAAACAGGGGCTAGGGTACACCCGGGCCATGGTGTTTCGGGTTGGCGCCAACGGACGCCAAGTCGAGGGCCTAGGGGCGGTTGGCCCCTGGGACGGCGGTGAGGCCGAGCGATTCTGGAAAGCCACGGACGGAATAGAGACCGAATCCCGTGCCGCCCGCAACACCCTCGACGAGTTGCTCGCCCGCGCCGCCCAGTATGAGCGCGATGTGATGGCCGGTAAGTCAAGGGAGACGCTGGATCTCGCCATTCGCCGGCCATTCGAGTTGCCAGCCCAGATCGCTGGTCTTCTTCGGGAGATCTCCGCCGAGCCTCTCCGGGGCATTCGCAAGCCGGGCGATTCGGTTATGGAACCTTTCCTTTCCGACCTCCGCCTCGAAGCATTCGGGAAGCGGCGCGGCTTCGTGATCCTGCCACTCAAAGCCGGCGTCGCCGATGGATTCATCTTGGCGGACCGCGAGTTTCAAGACGATCCAGCCGCGATCGCGCGCGTGGACGTCGGAAACCTCGGGGCCTTCGCCGAGATGGCCGCCCTTGCCGTGAGCAGCGATAATCTTCGCAATACCCTGAGCGACGAACACAAGCGAGAGGACTGGGATCGCTACTTCAGAAGCACCATGCATACCCTCAACGGCGCCCTTTCCGATGCTCGCTCCCCGGTGAGCGAGTGGGAAACCTTGCTGGATGGGGGCATGCCGCTTCCGGGGCAATTCCAGGAGAGCGTCAAACAGTTCCGGGAACGCATCGAGAGGCTTCGCCGGATCGTAACCTCCCTCCAAGACTACTCCCGGCCCGCCATCGTGTCGTTTGGAAAGGTCAAGCTTCGCGACGTGGTTCGAAAAGCAGTCGAGGGACAGCCCGATGTCGATCTCCGCCTGTGCGCTGAAGATCCAGTGATAAGTGGCGATGCAGGGAGAATCGAGGAGGCACTCCGCAATTTGGTCACCAATTCGCACGAGGCCCTAGGATCGCTGCCGGTTGAATCGCGCCTCCCAATCACGGTCAGTCTCCGCATCGACGGGAAATGGGCGATGATTGAAGTAAGGGATGAAGCCGGCGGATTTCCCGACAATATTCGGAATTCCATCGGCCTGGAGTGGAACAGCACGAAAGGGAAGAGCAGGGGGATGGGATTGCCAATCGTAAAACGGGTCGTGGCGGGGCATGGGGGGGAGTTCCTCGTCCATACCACGCCGGCTCGTGGTTCAAGTATACTGGTGAAACTGCCGATATGCCAAGAGGCGGGAGGTGATTCGAATGCCGAAACTGCTGCTGGTTGAGGACGACACCGAAAGACTTAAGGGTATGATACGCGTGGCCTCGGCCGAGGGTCGCGACATCAAAGAGGCCAGTAGCCGGGGCGAGGCCCTCGATATCCTCAAGTCCGAAGATCTGGACTTGGTGGTCACCGACATCGCGCTTCACAGTCACGGCGATGATACCGACGGTTTTGAGGTGCTCGAAGCGGCCAAGGCCAAGGACGCGGATCTCCCGGTCATTCTGATTTCTGCGTATGTCACGAGGCGGACCGTGGAGCGCGCCAAGTCTGAGGGCGCCTTTCAGCTCATAGACCGCGCGCTCCACCATGTGGATTCCGAACTGAGGAGGCAGATCGACATGGCGCTGAAGGTCCGTCAGGCGGCCATGATCCAGGCGCACGCCAAGCGCACCGACCAATACCATGGCTCCAGTCAACCGAGTTAAGCGTCAGAACTGGCTGAAGTCGTCCGGCTACCGGTACTCAACCTTCATCAGTTGGCCGCGCTCAAAGGCGGGTAGCGCGGACGCAATATTCATGCAGAAGCTCCGTCGCGCGCTGATTGAGGATGCGGGGAGATGCTCTCTTCCCGGCGACGTGTTCCTAGATAAGGATGAAATCAAGCCAGGGGTGGTCTGGTCCCGGCGCATATCTGAGGCACTGCGCCAGAGCCTCACCATGGTCGCCCTGTGCGAACCGGACTATTACGGCAGCAACTTCTGCGGAAGGGAATGGGCTGGGATGGAGTTGCTGGCTGCCAGCCGTCTTGATGACGACGAGCCGGGAATCCTGCCGCTGATGGGGGTGACTGGATATGAGAGCCCGTGGCCGGGGCTCTTTCAGGAGGACGAAATCCCATCGAAGGTTGCACGGATTCAGGGCTTGAATCGCTCCAGAGTGCGCTCAAGGCGGCGGGACGTTCAAACCAGCGCCGCGTTCGACAATTTGGTACGCGAAATCGTGGCTTGGATCGACGGCGTGGCGAACCAGGCATGGGACAAGCGCCGGCCGTCGGTGCCCAGCGGCGGATTCCGGCTGCCGAAGGTATCGGCGTTTGCGGATTACGCCAAGGCAGGGTCGTACGGCGGGGCGGATGTGGCCGCTGCCCCGGTGTCATCGGTCGCCACCGGTGCTTCGAGGGCGACCACAGGACTCATCACTACCTTCTACTCCTTCAAGGGCGGTGTAGGGCGCACCATGGCCGTGGCCAACGTGGGAAGATTGGCGGCGGCTGACTTGAGCCGCGCTCCCGTGCTGCTAATCGACTGGGACCTGGATGCGCCCGGTCTGCAGGAGTACTTCCCCGAGGCCGGCGAGGCAACCGCGGGGTTGGTAGACTACTTCCTGAATGCCGTTGCGCGGTTGCGAACCGACGCGGCTCTCCGCGAGGCGATGCGGACGGGCGATGGGCCCGCGATGCTTGGCTCGGCGCTGCCCCTGGACGATTACGTAGTCGACACCGGCGTGAAGAATTTGTACTTGATGACCGCGGGCGGCGCGGAGGCCATGGCCACCAACCTGTACCAGACAGGAGTGGGCGAACTGGATTGGGCCGCGATGCACCGGGAGTACCCTTTCCTGTTTCGCGTGTTCCGCGACTGCCTAAAGTCGCGGTATAGCAGGGTCCTGATCGATTCCAGGACGGGCATCTCCGATGTTAGCGGCATCTGCACCGCCGTGTTGCCCGATCAACTCGTGGCCATGTTCGCTCCCAATGCCCAGAACCGCCGGGTGATGCGGGCTGTCGCGTCGGCGTTGGAGTCTCGCCGGCAGTTCGACCCTGCGAGGCCACTCACCGTTTACCCGCTTGCGAGCCGCTTCGACCCCGCGGACCTTACCGGGATGCAGACCCACCTCAAAGGATTCCGAGAGGATTTTGCCGAGGTGTTCCAGCGTGCCTATTCACTAGACGCGTGCGACATGCGCCAGTATTTCAGCGAGGTTCTGCTGCTCTACGTAGGGGACTACAGCTATGGGGAGAGCAACGCCGTCGATCCCGAATGGCCGAATTATCCCGGATCTCTGCTACGAAGCTATCGGGCCTTCTACCAGTGGCTGAAAGACGGCCGCACTCCCTGGAAGTAGCTCCCCGCCACGAACCTACTCCCGAATCTCCACAATCGTCGCCCCCGCACCACCTTCCTGCCGCGGCGCCGAGTAGAACCGCGCCACGTGCGGATGCCTCCCCAACAACTCGTGAATGGTCTTCCGCAGCACGCCCATCCCGAACCCGTGCACGATCCGCACGCGGCTGGCCGTGGCCATCACCGCCTGGTCCAGAAACTGGTCCACCGCATCGCGAGCCTCCTCCGCCCGCTGCCCAATCAGGTTGATCTCCTGCACCGCGGGCGCCAGTTGCGGCGCCGGCAGATAGCTCACTCCCTTCGGCAGTTTCCCCGGTCCCGCCGCGCTCTCGGGCAGCACCTCTACCACATCGTCCACCGATACCTGCATTTTCAGAAAGCCCGCCTCTACTTCGAGCTTCCCGTTGCCCAACACCCGCCGCACCCGCGCCGGATCGCGCACGTCCTTCAGCCGCACCCGCGCTCCTTCCTCGATGCGCAGTGGCACGATGCGGTTCTGCCGCGAGTCGTCCTGCGTCTCCAGCACGGTCGTCTGGAAATCCTCCCGCAGTTCCCGCCGCGCCTTGGCCACACGCCGCTGCGCGTCCTGCTCGGCCTTCCGCCGGTCCCCGCTCTGCGTGATCTTGCCGATGGTGTCCTGGGCGCTTTCCTCGAACCGCGCCAGGGCCGCGTCCGTGCGCCGCTCCAGCTCTTTCAATTTCGCGGTCTCGCGCTTCTCCCACTCCGCCGCCAGTTCCTTCTCGCGCTTGGCCAGCGCAGCCGTCTGCGTCCGCAGTTCGGTCTCCGCCGCCGCGGCCTCTTCGATCTTGCGGTGCAGCTCCGCCAGAAACCGCGTCACGTCGCGCTCGCGGTCGCTCATGGAGCGGCGCGCCCGCCGCATGATGTCTTCCGGCATCCCCAGCCGCGTGGCAATCTCCAGACCCGCCGATTTCCCGGGCAGCCCCAACCGCAGCACGTACGTCGGTTCGAAGGTGTCCTCGTTGAATCCCATCGACCCGTTCACCACGCCCTCGGTCGATGCCCCGTACACCTTCAGCGCCATCAGGTGCGTCGATACCAGCGTGAACGCCCCGGCCGCGCGGAAGTGCTCCACGATGGCCACGCCCAGCGCGCCGCCTTCTTCCGGGTCCGTGGCCGAGCCCAGTTCATCCATCAACACCAGCGAATCCCGAGTCACGTCCAGCGCCATCTCGCGCAGGTGCGACACGTGCGCCGAAAAGGTGCTGAGGTTTTCCTGGATGGACTGGTAATCGCCGATGTCCGCCAGCACCTGGTCGAACAGCGGAAACTCCGCCTCCGCCGCCGGCACCGGCAGCCCCGCCTGTGCCATCAGGCTCAGCAGCCCCGCCGTCTTCAGCGCCACCGTCTTGCCGCCCGTGTTGGGCCCGCTGATGAGCAGCGTCCGCCGCTCCCGCGTCAGTTCCAGGCTCACCGGCACCGCCCCCGCCCGACGGCGCTTCAACACATCCTCCAGCAGGGGATGGCGCGCGTCCCGCAGCATCAACCGCTCGCCGAAGCGCGGAATCGCGCAGTCGAACTCCGTGGCGAAGCGCCCCTTGGCGAAGATCAACTCCAGCTCCGCCATCGCCCGCAACGTGTCGCGGATGGAATCCCCGTGCCCGCGCAGGCGCGCCGTCATCTCCAGCAGGATGCGGTGGACCTCGCGCGCCTCTTCCTCGCCCAGCCGCACCAGCTCGTTGTTGAGGTCGATGGTCTCCAGCGGCTCGACGAAGAGCGTGTGCCCGCTGGAGCTAGCCCCGTGGATCACTCCGTCCAGCTTCCGCCGCTGCCCCGCGATCACCGGCACCACGAACCGCTCGTTGCGGATGGTGACGAACTCTTCCTGCAGCACGCCTTCCTCGCGGTGCGATTTCAGGAACCGCTCCAGCGATTCCTGGATGGCCTTCTTCTGCCGCTCCATGTCCCGCCGCAGCCGCGCCAGTGCAACGCTCGCATGGTCCGCCATCGACCCGTCCGGCAGAATCTTGCCTTCGAGATCGTGTAGCAGCGTGCGGAAATCCCCGATCACCTGCGCCCTG
Organism: uncultured Solibacteraceae bacterium; assembly: GCA_963807205.1. Lineage (GTDB taxonomy): Bacteria > Acidobacteriota > Terriglobia > Bryobacterales > Bryobacteraceae > CAWCVR01. Next base: position 364,447 of record CAWEAQ010000001.1, read on the forward strand.
TTGCCCAGCAGCGGAAACCGCTCCGCCGCCGCGGTGAGCAGGCTCTTGGCGTCCGCCGCCCGGTCCAGCAGCGTGAACACCTCGAAGATCTCCTTCGGTTCGAGCGCCGCCCCTTCGATGCGCAGCTTGTGTACCGCCGCCTCGACGTCCGGCAACCCGCCGAAGTCGATGCGGATAGCCGCCCCGCGTCCGCCCGTTTGTGGCCGGGCCGCCAGGCGTAAGTACCCGATGGCTTCCCCGGCTTCCGCCAGATCGGCCTCGATCCGCGCACGGTCGGCATGTGGCGCCACCTTATCGAGTTCCCGCTTTCCCAGCGGGCTCCCCACATACCGCCCCACCAGCTTCCGCAACCCTTCGAACTCGAGCACTTCGCCGCTAGTCTTCACAGTTCGATTCCCTGGTTTCCTACTCCCCCACCTTCGTCAAGTACACATTCCCCCGCGCCGTAATCGCCATCCGCATCTGCTCGGTGGCCACGGCGAAGCCGCAGTTGGAAGCCCCTCCGCGCACCTCCATCGTCCGCACGCGCTGCCCGCCCGCGCTATAAACCGCCACCGCGCCCGCGGCCACGTAGAGCAGCCCTTTCTCATCCACGCAGATCCCCGCCGGCACGCCCGCAATCCCGCTCACCAGTACCCGTTCGTTGGCTGCGTCACCGTTGCGGTCCAGATCGTAAGCCCGCACATTCCGCTCGTCCACGTTCCCCACGTACAGCGTGCGCCCGTTCGGAGAGACCGCGATCCCGTGCGGACGCCCCGCCGGCCGCGCCACCAACTTCAGCGGCCCCTTTGGCGGCAGGTGGTACACTCCGTAGAAGTCCAACTCGCGGTGGTCCCGTTGCCACCCGAAGGCCGGATCCGTGAAGTAGACTTGCCCGTTCTTCGCCACGGCAATTCCGTTGGGCGCGTTGAAGCGCTTGCCCTCCCAACTCTCCGCCAGCACCTCGACCGCCCCCGATTTCGCGGTCCGCGTCACCCGCCGCGTCCGCGTCTCGCAGGTGTAGAGCCGCCCCTCGCTATCGAAGGCGTTCCCGCTGGGCCCGTGAGCATCCTCGCGCAGCACCTCCGCGCCATGGCCCGGCACCCATTTCATCAACCTGTCGCTGGGAGTGTCGCTGAAAACCAGGTAGCCGTCGTGGGACCACGCCGGCCCCTCCGTGAAGGTAAGATCCTTGGCGATCAAGTCCAGCTTGAACGGTTCGAGCTCCTGTGCCCAGGCGGCCGCCGCAAGTGCCAGCACCGCGAAGCCGCCCGCCGCCAGGCCACCCCCCCCGCGCCGCCTCATCTACCGGTCTTGGACACGGTGATGTTGTTGATCACCTGCTTGACGCCCTTCACCTTCCCGGCAAGTTTCTTCGCCTTGTCCTTCTGATTCTGATCCGTTACCGTGCCGGTCAGGGTGACCACCCCGTCCTTTACGTCGGCCTTGAGATCGCCGCCCTTTACCACGGAATCGGACGTCAGCTTGATCCTTACTTCATCGCTGATTGCGGCGTCGCTGACGGGTTTCGACGAAGCCAACGCAACGCCGGCCATAAGCACAGCCACAAGAAGGGAAGCCACGAGTTTATGTGTCATGTTCACCCGTCATTGTACGCCAACCCGGGGACAGACGGCATGTTCACCGCGCTTCACCGCGTTTCCACGCGCGACCGGTCCGTCCGGATCCCCAGCACCTTCCTATTGCATTCCAATAAGACGCATGCTACTCTCATATTGGCAAACAGCAGGAGCCGTATGAACGAGAAAACGGACGTTTGGCAGGGCACTCTTGCCCTGATGGTGTTGAAGACCCTCGAAACGCTCGGGCCCTTACACGGATACGGCATCGCGCGCCGCATCGAGCAGACCAGTGGCGACTTGCTCGCCGTGCGTTACGGAACCCTCTATCCAGCCCTCATGAAGCTGGAACAGGAAGGCTACATCTCCGCGGAGTGGGGTGTCTCGGATAACAATCGCCGGGCCAAGTACTATGCCCTGACTCGCGCGGGACGAAAAAAACTCGAAACCGAAGCGCGGGACTGGGATCGGACCACCGCCATAATTGCCCGATTCTTTGCGCCGTCCGGGGAGGCATCGTGAGAACCGTTCGCGCCTTCCTGCTCCGGTTTCTGAACCTGTTCGACAAGGGCCGCAAGGACCGTGAACTGGCCGAAGAGTTCGAAAGCCATATCGAGATGCAAATCGAGGACAACCTTCGCGCCGGGATGAGCCCCGAGCAGGCCCGCCGCGAAGCCCTCCTGAAATCCGGGGGCCTCGAAACGTCCAAGGAAAGCTGCCGCGACCGCCGCGGGCTACCGCTCGTCGAGACCGTGGTGGCCGACTTCGCCTATGCCATTCGCCAGGTGCGCGGGAGCCCCGGGTTCTCCGCTGTAGCTGTCATCACGCTGGCGCTGGGGCTGACCGTCAATGCGGCTATCTTCTTCATAATCAATGACCTGTTCCTGCGGCCCTTACCTGCGGCGGACCCGGGGAAGCTCGTGATGATTGTGCAGAAGATCCCACAGTCACAGATGATGTTTCCGGCTTCGTATCCGGACTTCCAGGACTTTCAGCGCGCCGCCGAGGGAGGCAACCATGATTTTCCGGGGATCGCGCAGGCGTTCACCGGAATCATGGCCTATCTGGAGTCGCCAGTCCAACTGAGCCGCCAGGGCGAAGCCGCGGAAAGAACCTATATGCATGCGGTCAGCGGCAACTACTTTTCGGTGCTGGGCGCGCAGCCGATGATGGGGCGGCTTTTCCTGCCTGGCGAAGGGCGTACTGTCGGAGCGGATCCTATCGTCGTTCTAACCTACGACACCTGGCGCAGCCGCTTTGCCGCCGACCCGCATATCGTCGGCCAACTGGTGAAGATCAACGGACTGCCGTTTACCGTGGTGGGCGTGACGCAGCCCCAATTCGTGGGCGCGCAGTGGGGCACGGCGCTCGGCGGATTCATGCCGATCACAATGCTGCCGCGGCTGAATCCCGCGGCCTACGAGATCATCTATAATCGCGGCTACACATCGGTCTTCATGATGGGCCGGCTGCGGCAGGGTGCCAGCCTTACGCAAGCCCGCGCCGCGGCATCGCTTGTGATGGCGCGCATTCTCGATGACTATCCTCAATATCACCCCCCGCTCGAAGCAGCCGTGGTTCTGCGCGAATCCATGTGCCGGCCCACGCCCTTTGCTGCCAACTTCATACCGCTGGTTGTCTTCGCCCTGACGATCATGGCGCTGCTGGTGCTGGCGGTCACGGTGGCAAATGTGGCCAATCTGCTGTACGCGCGCACTGCAGACCGCGAGCGGGAGATGGCGATTCGCGGAGCGCTGGGCGCCAGGCGCTGGCGGCTGCTTCGTCAATTGCTCGCCGAAAGCACGCTGCTCGCCTTGGCCGCCGGAGTGATCGGCACCATGGCCGCCATCGCCATCACGCCCATACTCGGCAACCAGATCGCTCCCGGCGACACGGCGCCCGCGGCCAACACCGGCACGGACTGGCGTTTGTTCGTATTCGCCTTCCTGGCGTCGCTGGCCACCGGCATTCTTGCCGGACTGCTGCCCGCATGGAAGGCTACCCGGCTGGAGATTTTGCCGATGCTGAAGAACTCGTCCGCCATCGCCGGTGGCCGCCACCGCCTGCGCAGCTTGCTGGTGATCGCCCAGGTGGCATTCTCCTGCCTGGTGCTGATTTGCGCCGGTCTTGCCGCGCGCAGCGTGCATAAGCTCTCGCAGATCGATCTCGGTTTTCGCCCCGATCACGTCTTTCTCGCCACCGTCGATCCGTCGCTCGAACGCTACAGCGATGAGCGCAGCCGGCGGTTTCACGCGCAATTGCTCGATAAGCTCCGCGTGCTGCCCGGCGTCAGCAGCGCCAGCATCGCCGCGCATCTACCCTTCGATGTTAAAGGTAGTCAGCGCTCCGGAGTTTGGCCCGAGGGTCAAACCCCGACCGAGAGCCAGAAATTTCTGAGCGTCGTCTGTACATCCGTCGATCGCGCCTATCTGGAAACGATGGGAACGCGCATCGTGGCGGGCCGCGATTTTACCGCGCACGACGATGAGTCCGCGCCGCGCGTGGTCATCGTCAATCGAGCCCTTGCCCGCTTGCTTTGGCCAAATGCCGATCCCGTCGGAAGGCGCCTGGTGCTCCAGGGAGACGCGATGCAGGTCGTCGGCGTGGTCGATGAGATGCGCGTTTGGAGCATAGCCGACACCAGTCGTCCCCTGATCTTCTATCCGCTGGCGCAGCGTTTTCAGCAAACCGTTACCATCGTTGCGCGCACCGGAATGGATCCGCTGCAAATCACCGCGTCAGTGAAGCGAGCCGTCGCCCAGCTCGACCCCGAAATGCCGGTCTTCAACGTTCGCACCCTCGACCAGCAGATTGCCAGCAGTCCCATGGGGATGGCTCCCATGCGGATGGGCACCATCGTCGCGGGCGGGCAAGGTATCATTGCTCTCTTCCTCGCCACCCTGGGCCTCTACGGATTGATCTCTCACTCCGTCAAGCAGCGCACCCATGAGATCGGCATTCGCATGGCGATGGGCGCCACATCGGGCTCGGTAGTAAGCCTGGTGATGCGCAGCGGTTTGAAGCTGGCCGGCATCGGCCTCGCTCTCGGATTGCTCGCGGCCTTCGCCCTTACGCGATTCCTGCAAGGGCTGCTCTACGGAGTATCGGCTTCCGACCCGCTGAGTTTTGCCGCCGTTGCGGCCGTGCTGGCCGGCGTCGGCATCCTTGCCTGCTGGTTGCCCGCACACCGCGCCGCGAAAGCCGACCCCGTGGTGGCCTTGCGCAACGAATGAGCGGCAGCCCGCCGGCTAGCTCTTGTCTTGCCCTGTCATGGTGCGCCAATCCAGCGCGTTCAGAAACAAGGGCTTCTCCCGCCACCGCGGTTGCAGCCGCACGTGCAGGTCCAGGTAGACCTTCACCCCGAAGAGCTTCTCCATCTCTTGCCGCGCCTGCGTTCCAATCTTCTTCAGCATGGCGCCCTTGGTCCCGATCACGATGGCCTTCTGCCCCTCGCGCTCCACCCGTATGGTCGCGAAGATGCGCGTCAGCCCGCCGGTCTCCTGCCACTGGTCCACCATCACCGCCACCGAGTGCGGCACCTCCTGCCGCGTCGCGAGCAACACTTTCTCGCGGATCAGTTCGGCCGCCAGAAACCGCTCCGGCTGGTCCGTCACGTAGTCTTCCGGGAAGTACGCCGGCCCTTCCGGCAGCCGATCCAGAATGGCTTTCCGCAGCACGTCCAGCCCCTTGCCCCGCGTCGCCGATACCGGTACGTAGTCCGCGAAATCGTGGATCGTCTTGTACTGCTCGATCAACGGCAGCAGCCGCGCCTTCTCCTTCACCAGGTCGATCTTGTTCAACACCAGCAGCGCCGCCGTCTCCGTGCGCCGCAGCATGTCGATGGCCCGCCGGTCCCCCTCGCCGGGCGGCCGGGTGGCGTCCGCCACAAATAGCAGCAGGTCCCGCTCTTCGAGCGATGCCCGCACCGTGTCCATCAGCCGCTTGTTCAGCGCCGAATCCGCCTGGTGAATCCCCGGCGTATCCACGAACACAATCTGCGCCCCAGGCAGTGTCACCACCCCCTGTATGGCCGTCCGCGTGGTCTGCGGCTTATCCGCCACAATGGCGATCTTCTGCCCTACCAGGGCGTTCAACAACGTTGACTTGCCGGTATTCGGCCGCCCCACCAGCGACACGAACCCCGAATGAAATGCGTCAGTCATAATGTCTGCTCCCCCATTCTCCCACCATACGCGAAGCCGGGGCGTGACGCCGCCTTCCCCGCACGCTACAATCTGACATCGTGACGCCCCTTTCCATTCTGTTCGGCGCCGTGCTCACCGTGGCCGTCTCCCTCGCCCTCGGCCGGCGTCTCGCAGGTGCCACCATCGATCCCGGCGTCCAGTTCGTCGCCGGAGCCTCCGTCCTCTCGATGGCCGTCTTCACCCTCTGCTGCCTCGGCTTGGTCTACCCCCTGGTCTTCCTCGCGCTCGCCGCCACCGTTCTCCTGTGGTTCCCGCGCCTCACCCCGCACCCTCCCGACTGGCGCCACCTCCCCATCCATCATTACCTTCTGTTCCTTGTACTTGCCTCCTACTTCATCCTCTACTTCTTCAGCTCCATGGCGCCCGAATCCAGCTTCGATGGCGCCGGCTACCACCTCGGCCTGGTGTCCCGCTACCTCCACGAGCACGGCTTCCACCGCATCACCTGGACCCTCTACGCCAGTCTCTCCGAAGGCGCCGAAATGCTCTACCTGTTCGCCTTCGCCTTCGGCCGCCACTCGGCCGCATCTATGGTCCACTTCGCCTTCCTGCTGGCGCTGGCCTGGCAGATCTTCGCCTACGGCCGCCGCGCTGGCTACCCGCTGCCTGCCGCCTGTGCCGCACTGCTGGTCTTCGCCAGTCCCATGGCGGGCGTCGACGGCACCTCGGCGTATAATGATGTAGCACTTGCAGCCGTGACCTTTACCGTGTTCCATCTATTGCAGATATGGGACGAGTCCCGCGCCCGGCGCCTGCTAATCGTGATCGGCCTGGTGGCGGGCTTCGCCTACGCCGTCAAGTACACAGGTTGGCCCGCCGTCCCCTACGCCTTGGCCGTCGTCGCCTGGCGAAGCCGCAAGCTACGCGACGTCCTAACTGTGGCCATCTCCGCCGCTCCCATGATCCTGCCCTGGATGATCAAGAACGCCCTGTGGATGCATAACCCTCTCGCGCCATTCTTCAACCACTGGTTTCCAAATCCATATGTAACCGCAGTATTCGAGGATATTTACCTGCATAACAACCGCACCTACGGCCTTCCTAGCCTGTGGCAGATTCCCATGCAGGTGACCACTTGGGGCCAGCTAAACGGCCTCCTCGGCCCCGTCCTGCTGCTGTCGCCGCTGGCCCTGTTCGCGCTCCGCCACCGGGAAGGCCGCCGCCTCCTGCTGGCGGCCGCAGTCTTCGGCGTCAACTACTTCAACAGCATCGGCGCGCGATTTCTCCTTCCCAGCCTTCCGTTCGTCGCCCTGGCGATGATGCTTGCCCTTGCAAGCGTCCCGCGCCTCTCCGTCGTCCTGGTCCTGATCCACGCCCTGATCTCCTGGCCCACCCGCGTCACCTGGTACTGCGCACCCGACGCCTGGCACCTTACACGCGTGCCCTACCGCCAGGCCCTGCGCATCAAATCGCCCGACGAGTATCTCGACAAGAACATGTTCTACTACGGCGTCGCCCGCATGGTCGATCACGAGACGCCACCCGACGCTACCGTCTTCACCTACACTCCGATCCCCGAATCCTACACCTCCCGCCGCATCCTGGTGGACTGGGAATCCGAATCCAACCAGATCGCCGGCGTCATGATCCAGGCGGCATCCTACCCCTCCGAGGCGCCGAACTGGCGGATACGGTTCTCGTTCCATCGCCAGGAGTTAACCGCAGTTCGGCTGGTCACCACCAACACCCGGCGGGTACAATGGAGAATCCACGACGCCTCCGTCGCGGACTCCGGCCACCCCGTCACCATCCGCGACCCTCACTCGCCCGCGCTCGACGGCAACCCCGTCACGTTCTGGCGCTCAAGCGAGTTCGTGACGCCAAACCAGTCCTTCGCGATCGACTTCCTCCAGCCCCAGCGAGCCGACACTGTCTTCATCCAAACCTCCCTCGATCAGCGCGACGTGAAACTGACCCTCGAAGGCCGCGACCAGTCGGGCGCCTGGCACACCCTCTCGGCCACGCCCGAAGCCCAAGAAGAGCCCGGCCCCGATCTCCGCCCCGCCGCCATCGCCCAACTCAAACTCCGCGGCATCGGCTACCTGCTATCCTTTGAAAACGAAGGCCAGACCCGCGACTTGCGCCAGCATCCCGACCTTTGGGGCATCCGCGAACTGGCGCATAATAAGGACGCGCGCTTGTACCAGTTGCCATGAAACTCTACCTGGGTGTTGACGGCGGACAATCCGCGACCACCGCGCTGATTGGCGACGAAACCGGCCGCATTTTGGGGCAGGGAACTGCCGGTCCCTGCAATCACGCCTCGGCCGCCGAGGGCCGCGCCAAACTGGAGCGCGCCGTCCGATCGAGCGTCGCCGAAGCCTGCCGCCAGGCCGGCCTCGACCCCGCCACCGTCCACTTCGCCGTGGCATGTTTCGGCATGAGCGGCGGTCCCGATGACAAGCGCGAGATCCTCGCCGCCATTCTCCGCGCTGACCGCCTCCTGGTCACCACGGATGCCGTCACCGCCCTAGCCGGAGGGACCGCCACAGGGCAGGGAATTGTCACCATCGCCGGAACCGGGTCCATCGCCTATGGCCGCAACGCCGCTGGCCGCGAAGCCCGCGCGGGTGGTTGGGGCTACGTTTTCGGCGACGAAGGCGGCGCCTTCGACATCGTCCGCCAGGCCGCCCGCGCCGCCCTGCGCGCCGAGGAAGGCTGGGGTCCGCCCACCGCCCTCCGCGAAGTGCTGCTCGAAGCCACCGGCGCCGCCACCGCCAACGACATGCTCCACCGTTTCTACGGCGACGCCTGGCCGCGTTCCCGCGTAGCCGCGCTGGCTCCGATGGTGGACCGCGCCGCCACCGATGGCGACCCCGTAGCCTTGCGCATCATGGAGAGCGCCGCCATCCAGCTTGCCATGCTGGCCGCCGCAGTCCGCCCGCAGTTGTGGCAACCTGGTGTACCGGTAGAAGTTGCCTACATCGGCGGTGTCTTCCGCAGCGCCCCGTTACGCGAGAAGTTCCGCCTGCTCATAGAGATGGAGCCCGGCGTCCGCTGCGTCGCGCCGCTGCACGGCCCGGACCGCGGCGCCCTTTTGGAGGCCTACCGGAAAAATGGCGTCTGACACCATTTTTCGCCTCACTTCGTGTATCCCCGCAAGTCCACGTCCGTAGCCTTAAAGGAAACCGTCGAGTATCCCGCCATACGCACCGGCACCACAAAGATCGGCGAGCCATCGAGCGCCTCCTTGGCACTCCGATCCACCCCGAACTTCTGCTGCCGCCGCTGGAGCGGTGACAGCCACCCTAGTGGCGCGCCCGGGGAGCCAACCGCGCCGAACCACCCCCGCGACGGTTGCGTCAACCTTCCGTCTATTCGCACCTCGGCCAGCACCCGGTCCGGGCCCGGCGTGTCGCAGTATACGTTCAGCCACGGCCCATCGTCCGGCCCCCCTTCGATTCTGCCGACGCAGTGCAAACCTCGGGTCACCTTACGAACCGCCCCGATCGGCATTCGCACCTCGTGCACCCATTCGTAAACCAAGAAGCCGATGGAGCCCGTGATCGTCACCTTGCTGTCCTTGATCCGGTCGTAGGCCCTGGGGTTCATCTCGATAAACAGACTGGTCAATTCACTGTTCATCCCGCCCAAGTTCGTGATGTGGAAGTCCTTCCGCCCCAGCAGATCGTAGCGGTAACGCACGCCGTTGGCTGCGGCGATCTCCAACCTTACCGACGCCATCTGTGCGTTATCTTGATCGGGAATCCCGGAGGTTTTGAAAGGCAGTATGGTGAACACGCTGCGTGTGACCGCCTCGTGCACTCCAGGCGGGCCGGGCGGCTGTAGCGCCATGGTTGCGTGGATGTCCGCCGCGGGAAGCTCTACCGCCGTCAGAACGGGCGCATGCCAATAGGCGGTAAGCGGAGTCCCCACTCCCAGCGCCAGCAGCGTCGACAACGCCACGATCCGAGCCAGCCTGGTCCTGCGCTGCCGGTACTGAAGCACCAGAATCACCACCCCCGCCACGCCCGCGAGCACGATGGCCAAGTGTACCAACCCGCCCACCATGAAGACGAAACTGGTGGACTGCCGGAGCCCGAGCGAGAGGCCGAGGGTCGCACACAGAGCCGGGACCCCAATGACGAACTTCGTCAGGTCGCTCACCAGCCCGCCCAGCGCCATGGCCGGCAACGTCAGGCCGCCCGCCAACAGCAACTGCCTCAGCAACAGTTGCGGGAACACCTCCATCAGGTTGTATCCGTGCGCCATCAAGACGCCCGCATCAGTCAGAAACGAAGGCAGATGAACCACCGCAGCCACGAACAGCGCCTTGGCTCCCAGCAGCCGCCCCCAGCGGTACGGCCGCGTCATCCAGAACTCGCGGTCGCCCACCAGCGCCTCGCCGTGCACCGCCTCCGCGATCAAGCATGCCCACACCAGCGGAAGCACCACATTCAGAAACCCTTCCACCACGCCGGGTTGCGCCGCCAGGCGCCCCGCGTCCAGGCACCCCAGCGTCGTGCACATCGCCAGCATCGCGGCAACCTGCCACCACAGCCGCCGCACATCCTTCTTAAGAATCGCTATGATCTCGTGCATTCGCTCACCTCGTGTATTCCCGCAGGTCCACGTCCGTCGCCTTGAAGGAAATCGTCGAGTATCCCGCCACCCGCTGTGGAACGATGATGACCGGTGCTTTCTCAAGATCCTCCCTCGAACTCCAGTCCGGCGGCGTGCCTGCCCGGCACCACTGCTGCCGCCTCCGCAGCGGGGAAAGCCAGCCAAACGGCCCGCCTGACACCAGCTCCGTGTCCCCTCTACATTCCGTTCGCGCGACCGCCGCCAGGAAATCCATATGGATATCGGCCAATACCCCGTACGGGCTGGGCGTGTCGCAGGATACGACGATCCAAGGCCCTTCGTTGGGAATTTCTTCGACCGCCGTGGCGCAGTGCCCCTCCCCCACTTCGCGAGTCGCGCCGGCCGGTATGCGCACCTCCTGGCCCCATTCGTCGGCCATCAACCCGACCGTGCCCGAGATAGCCACCCTACTTTCCTTGATCCGCTCATACGCGGCATACTGCATCCCCAGGAACAGGCTGGTCGAGTCTGAACCGCCACCGATCCCGATTGGCTGAATATCGAAGTCCATTCGCGGCGGGTCGTACCTATAGCGCACGCCGTTGGCCGCGGCTATCTCCATGGACAACGACACCATCGATGCCGTAATCGACCGGCCAAGTCCCGTGACCTTGAACGGCAACCTGATCGACACCCGCCGTCCGGACAAGCCATGCACCGCTCCCGGGCCGGGCGCCGCCAGGGTCATGGTTGGATGTATATCAGCCGCAGGCATTGCCAGCCGGGCCAAAGCCGGCACCTGCCAATAGGCGGTAAGCGGACCTGCTATTATCACCTCCGCCAGTGCGCACCCCGCCAGTATGCCCGCCAGCCTGGTCTGGTGCCGCTGGTATTGAAGCAGAATGACCGCCACCGCGGCCACAGCCAGGACCGCGATGGAGAGATTCGACACGCCACCCAACCGGAAGATGGACAAGGGGGATCGCCGAAACTCGGCCGATGTGAGGAGGCACGTGAGCAACAGCGGGAATCCCAACACAAACTTCGCCAGGTTGCTCACCAGTGCCGCCAATGCCGTGGCCGGCAGCGTCAGCGCGCAGGCCAGGAGCAACTGCCTGACCAGGAGTTGCTGCACCGGAGCCAGTGGATTGTATCCGCGTGCCGCCAAAACGCCCGCATCTATCAGGAACGACGGCACATGAACCACCACCAGCACGAACAGCGCCTTGGCCCCCAGCAGCCGCCTCCAGCGGTACGGCCGCGTCATCCAGAACTCGCGGTCGCCCACCAGCGCCTCGCCGTGCACCGCCTCCGCGATCAAGCATGCCCACACCAGCGGAATCACGGCATTCAGTAGCATTTCCGCCACACCCAGTTGCTGTGTGGCGCGCCCGGCGTCCAGCCGTCCCACCACCACGCACATCGCCAGCATGGCCGCAATCTGCCACCAGAGCCTTCGCACATCTTTCTTGAATATCACCGTAATCTCGTGCATCGCCTCACCTCGCCCCTCTGCCCGGCTTGGCCGATTTCTCTAGCGCCAACACAATCGACCGCAGGGTCATCACCCGCGCCGCAATCTCCCGTGCCCCCGGGAAGCGGCCGCGAATCTCCGCTTGGCTGCCGTCGCCAAACTGCGAGTGTGTGAACCCCACCACCACGCCCGAAACCTCCGGGTTCAGCCACGTGGCCGGCAAATTCGCGGGAAGCTCCGCCGCGGCATCCAGCGTCACCTGGATCTCCCGGAAGCGCGCCGTAAGTACCGCCGTTTCCTCGGCGAACTCCAGCCGCCCTTCCTGCAGGTACGCGATATGGCTGGCGAAGCTCTCGATCTCCGCCAAGTCGTGCGACGCCAGAAATACCGTGGCCTCGGGCGTCCGCTCCAGAATGCTCTCGATCAGTTGCTCCCGCACCAGCACGTCCAGCCCGCTGAACGGCTCGTCCAGCACGATCAGCTTCGGCCGGTAGGCCAGGGAAGAGGCCAACTGCGCTTTCACCCGCATCCCCCGGGAGAGGTCCTTCAGCTTGCGGTCCAGCGGAAGCTCATAGAGCTTCACCAGCCCCGCAAGGTCCTCCGCGCTCCACGCCGGATAGAACTCCTTGCAGTAGTTCAGGAAGTAGCCCACCGTCATCCAGTCCGGCAGTTTCTGGTTCTCCGACACGTATCCAATCTGCGCCAGTTCGGCCGCGCCAAGGCGGCGTGAGTCAACCCCTAACACCTCGGCTTTCCCTGCGTTTGGCTTCTGCAAGTTCAAGAAGGTCTTGATAGCCGTAGTCTTGCCCGCGCCGTTCGGTCCCACCAGGGCGAACACCGCGCCCACTGGCACCTCCAGCGTCAGCATGTGCAGCGCATCCACCTGCGGAAAGGTCTTGCTCAATTCGATTGCGCGCAAAGGGCTGGTCATTGGATTTCCTCCTCGTGAGCCTGCAACAGGCGCCACTGTTCGTCGATGGCGGCGTGCAGGTCGGCCGCCGTCAGGCCCAGCTTCCGGGCCTGCACGGCCAACTGTTCCACCTCGTGTCCCAGCAACCGGGCCCGTTCGGCGCCCGTTGCCGGCGGCGGTGTGAGCACCACCGTGCCGATCCCAGGCCGCACTTCCAGCAGCCCTTCGGCGGTCAATTGCGCAATCACTTTATGCGCCGTATTGGGATGTATCTTCATGGCTTTGCTCAGGGCCCGAACCGACGGAAACGCGTCCCCAGGACGAAGTTGGCCCGAGATGATGGCCTTCTTGGCGGCGAACGCCACCTGCTCGTGAACCGGCACGCCGGATTGTGGATTCAACTGGAATGGAATCATCCGCCGCCCCTCCGTATCTCGGTAGTCAGTACGCCTTGCATAACAAGTGTACTATGTCACATGTTACACGTAGAACGCAAGCAGAATTTTGCGCCGCCCAGAACCGCGCGCGTAAGCCAGCGGCCCGAACCCCCCGTGGCTTCCGACAACGAAACGAATAGTGGGCTTGGTGTTGTTGTGGTTGGCCGCGGGTGTCCGCCTGCGGCTGAGTCATACCCTTTTCCGCGCCTGCGGCCTACCCCCTTCTCACGGCATGGTGTACCCTCCTGACGCCGCACCTGCATCTCCCTTGCTCGTTGGCCTTCGGGGCTGCGGCGCTCCCAAGAAGTCACTCAGGGCTGCTCGCCAAAAGTCACCCACCAAACCGGTGGCCAAACCGCGGGCTTGCCGCCGCTATAGCCCGGTTGCGCGGCATGGCTTATTATGGATGTTCGCTGGGTCGCCAGCGCCAAATGCGGGCCTGGGCGGGTGCCCACACAGCCAGCCCTCCCGCAAGCCTGTGTGGGAGGTGTTATGGACCCTGAAGAAGCGTTGGAGATGTTGGACGGCCTTCGTGTCGAGGCGGCTTGTGGGTCGCTGGCTGTTCGGGTTGAGTTCAACTGTCTTGAGTCGCCCGTGAGTGCTTTCTCCGTGGTCTACGAGGGGTCTGCCAGCACAAGGATCGAGCTTGCGGGGTGTAGCAAGGCGGCGGCGCGGCAGCAGGTAGAGGACTTGTTCCGGGGTTTCTTCGAGCGGTATAGGCGGTAGGAAGGTGGCCATCTGACGCGAGCGGCCTACCGCATCCGCGCCTGCGTCAATATTTGGCGTCTTCGCGTTTGCCTCTTACTGGGGCGCGTTGGGAGGCGTGGTTTCCAGTTTGGTTAGCCGGTCGGCCTGGAGTTCCTGTTCGGCGTCGAGTGCGCGGATTGCGGCGGCGTGGCTTCGAACGCGCATTTCGACGGGGCTTGCCCATTTGTGGAAGGCCGTGAGTTGGGAGGTTTCGACTTGCTCCATGCGCGCGTTGAGGCGTCGTTCGGCGGCGGCGAGGATGGTTGCGATTTGTTCGAGGTCTTCGCTGCTCATGTTCGTGTTCTCCAGATGGTGGCTGCCTCGATTATATCAGGGGCCTACAAACGTGAAGGCCCCTGAGTGGTTGCGGTCATGCGGCCTTGCCGCGGCGTTCTTTGCGCCCGCGGAAGAGCCCGCGCCTGTGCCCAGGCGGGCGCGTTTCCAGCAGGCCCTGGCTTCAGCCTCTATGTCGGCGTCCCTCATGTGGTGGATAGGCTCGGCTGCGGTCGGCTGGCCAGGGCCGCATTCTCTGCCGTTTTACTTTGCAGGGGGGGCGTCGGAACGACGCCACCCGTCCGGATAGGATACGTGATGTTCACGCCGTGGGCATCGGGTCTGTCGGCGCCATGTCGGCGAGAGCTTCGGCCCAGTTTGCCAGGGCTGTTGCGATCAGTCTGGTGATGGCGTGTAGTTGGCCTTGGGTAGGGTTCGGTGCGGTCTGCTGCACTTCCGATAACGAATATTATGTGAACATTTGTGGCAGGAAGACCACTTCTGTACTGCTGCCACACTCGGTATACCCCCGACCTGTAGCTAAGCAATACCTCTAGGCAAATTCTGGGATAATCCCTGGGGCCGATCCCACCGATCTCTCCACCATGCTAAGGATACCTGCCGTCCTTTCCATTGCCAGTGCGCAGAAGGACCCGCCACTGGAGGTCACAGAGCAGTGGTCGAGAACCCCCGCCCGTACCCAGTCCCGAAAAAACGGCCCGGCCCCCGCTGAACGGGACCGGGCCAATTGGGAAGAAACCCTCTGATGACTCACTCTGCGGAAATCTGTTACCGGTGATGCGAGCCGCTGCTGCCGCCGCTGCTACCCGACGACCTGCTGCCGCCACCCGAACTGCCGCCGCCGGAACTCCGTGCCGGTGCGCCGTAGCTGGGCGCCGGCGCCGATGCGTGCGAAGGCGCGCTGTAACTCGGTGCCGGCGCCCTCGGGGTGGCGCTATAGCTCGGCTGATTCGACCGGGCCTGCGCCGGAGCGCTGTACTGTGGTGGGCTGCTCTGCGCGGAACTCCCCGGGCTCCCGAACCTCCGGTAGCCGGTGCTCGAAGGCGTCTGCGCCGCGGGCTGCTGTGCTGCGTTCCGTTGCGCCACGCTCGCGCCTAGTCCGCTGCCCTGCGCTCCCGGATCGCCAAACCGCCGGAAGCCGCCGCTGGGTACCGCG
Source organism: uncultured Solibacteraceae bacterium (assembly GCA_963807205.1). Lineage (GTDB taxonomy): Bacteria > Acidobacteriota > Terriglobia > Bryobacterales > Bryobacteraceae > CAWCVR01. The sequence goes on from CAWEAQ010000001.1 coordinate 379,753, forward strand.
CCGCTTCCCGCCGCCACCCCCGGCCGGGTGTTGGCCACCGCCCCCGTTCCCGGCCGCGCCGCCGGTGCCAAGCCTCGGGTCTGCTGTGCGAATGGCACCCGCGACACCGATGCCGGCTGCTGATGTGTGAAGAACCGCGTCGACCCAGTGCCTCGCGGCGTGAACGCCGCCGAGCGCGCCGCATATTGCAGGTTGCCCCGGCTGGGAGCGATTCCAACCTGTCCGCTGATCAACCCCGCCGTCCGCAGCTCCTCGCCCGCCGGATGCCTCACGCCCCCGAACCGTCCGTTCTGGAAGTCCTCCGCCCGCAGCGCCGTCAGGCCGTTCGCCGCGCGCGCATTTCTATATGTGGAAGCTATATTTACGCTGGTGAAGTTAATGCTTCGGTTGAAGCCTCCATAGTAGCTACGGCCCCACCACGGGTGGAACACCTCGTAGGGCGCCAGCGGCACCCAACCCACGTGGCCGAATCCGAACCCGAAGCCCAGATCGGCCCCGCCCACTCCAAACCCGAAGAACGCCACCAACCCCGGCGACCAGTAGTGCCGCGCACCTCGCATGCCCGGATACCACAGCCACCCGTAGTTGGCCTGATAGAACCAGCGTCCATAATGATATGGCGCCCAGCCCCACGGATCCGTGCTCACCCACGTCCACCCATACCAGTCCAGCCATACCCACCGGCCATACTCATAGGGCGCCCAATCTGGCGCCACCGCCGGCCGCCACACCTCGCCATATCCCGGCACATCCGTCCAGGTCCCGTATCCGTCCAGGTCCTCCGTTCCGGGTACGTCCTGGCCTACGTACTGGGGGCTCCCTGACTGTGCCAGCATCCGGTCCCGCGAATCGTTCCATCGGTCCCATTCGTCATAGCCCACCGCCGCCACGATCTGGTACTCGGGGTCCGCCGGGTCTCCCCGCGCAATCAGCGTCTGTCCGCTGGTGATGGTCTGCGACCCGCGCGGCGAGAACACCTCCAGCGACCCCGCCCGCGCCGTCACGTGGGTTTCGCCGGAATCGCTCACCGAAATCCTGTATGTCCCCACCAGCACCGGCCGCACCGCAACGCTGGGCGTGTCGATCTCGACCGTTGCCTGGCTTGGCCGCAGCACCCGGAAGGTGATGATTCCCTTCCCGAACTCCATCTGGTAACGCGCTGATTCCATTTGGGTCAGGTGGATTTCCGCATTCGCTCCCATGCGCAACATGTTGGCCGAATCGAACTGCACTTCCGCCCGGGAATTCTCCCCCGTAGCCACCCGGTCCCCCGCGATCAGCGGCGCATTCACCACCCCCGCCACCCAGTCGCCGGAGTCGCCGCGCTGCACCGAAACCTGGCCGTTCATCAGACTGATGCGGCTCACTCCCCGTTTCATGTCGTCGGGATCCTGCGCCCGCGCCGGAACGCACATCCCCGCCACCAAAAGCGCCATGGTCGTCAACGCCGGGATTCGCAGATCGAAGTGTCTCATGGCACAGCCTCCGGATAACGTTCCCATCCGTTGCACCCTGCTGGCCAAACTGCAATCTTTGCGTTTTCAATAGGATGACGCCGACCAACCACCCGCCCAGGTGGCCGAAAACCACCACCCATGGCCGCGATCCATCAGCCGGGAATGTATCGAATCTCGCTAGAATTCCCCGGCGCCCCCGCCGATGAGTTAGTTAAATGCCCGCAATCCTCTACTCGCCCCACCCGCTCTCCATCAGTCTGGCCGGGGCACTTCTATCCGCCTGGATCCTGGGTGACGCCCGCAAAGTCTCCGCCGAGTTGGACCGCAGTTTGTTCGCCGAATCGGGCGCCCTCGACGGCCAGGAGGCCGAGCGCATGCAACTCATCAAGGCCATCGCCCAGCGCATGCAGACCTGCCCGGACCTCTTCGCCGCGCCGTCCACCGATCCAGCCCTAGATCTTTGCGTGGACCTGCTGGCCCACCTCGCCGGAAAGCCTGGCCCACCCGACTGAGGCGCCCGTAATCGCCCAGAATTCCCAGCCCCAGCGCTAGCCCATCTGGCACGGTACTAACTTCGGATATCGGGAATTCGCTTGTAATGCCCGGCGAAAAATCCGGTGTACGCTACTGCCATATATAGATGCCTGACGCCAAGCCAAATTTACTCTGGATCGTCTCCGATCCCCATAGCGGCTTTGAATCGGATTGGCGTCAGGCCCTACCCGAGTTCAGAGTAGTCGCAGTCTCAGGCATGGCCGAAGCCTGGCAGGCCCTCACCCGCGAGTCCATGGACTGCGCCCTCTTCACAGATGTCGTTCCCGAGATGGACGCCGCCGAGGCCATCGAACTGCTGCACCGCGCCGATCCTCTGCTCCCCATCGTCGTCTGGCACGCCGAAATGCGCGCCGCCGACGCCGTAAGCCTGACCCGCGCCGGCGCTCATACCTGCCTGGGCGATCGCGATACTCTCGACAGGCTCCGCGAATCGCTCCACGGGGCCGCCGAAGAGAAACGCCGCCGCCTTAGCCCCCGCCAACCGCTCGCCTCCCCTGAACCCTGGCGCGCATCGCTGGTCGGCGACAGCCCTGCCTTGGAGCGCGTGGTGGAAGTCATCCGCCTCGCCGGTCCGCGCCGCTGCACCGTTCTCATCACCGGCGAGACCGGCACTGGCAAGGAGTTGGTGGCCCGCGCCCTGCACCAGGCGAGCCCCCGCGCCCGCCAGCCACTAGTGGCCGTCAACTGCGCCGCTCTGCCCGAACACCTCCTCGAAGCCGAGCTGTTCGGCCACACCAAAGGCGCATTCACCGGCGCCATCAACGCCCGCGCCGGCCGTTTCGAGCAAGCCAACCGCGGCACCATCTTCCTCGACGAAATCGCCGACACGCCGCTCGACCTTCAGGTCAAGCTCCTCCGCGTCCTCCAGGACCGCGAAATCCAGCGCCTCGGCAGCGGGGACACCGTCCAAGTGGACGTTCGCGTCATCGCCGCCAGCAATGTCGATCTGCTGGAGCGCGTCCGCCAGGGCAGGTTCCGCGAGGACCTCTACTACCGCCTCAACGTGGTCCCCGTCGCCGTCCCGCCCCTCCGCCAGCGCTCTGGCGACATCCCCCGGCTCGTCGCCCACTTCATCGGAAAAATCTGCCAATTGGAGGGTATCCCCGAAAAAACCCTCGGCCCCGGCACGATGGCCCGCATCAGTGCCTTCCCCTGGCCCGGCAACGTCCGCCAACTGGAAAACGCCGTCGAAATGGCCGTAGTGATGAGCGGCGCCCGCCAGACCCTCTTCCCCGCCGATTTCGGCCTCCGCGAAACCGCGGCAGCTATCCCGCCCGAAGCGCCTTTGGATTTCGAAACCGCCGTGGCCCAGTTCGAGCGCACGCTCCTGGACCGAGCCTTGGCGGAAACCCGCGGCAACAAGACCGCCGCCGCCCAACTCCTGGGCATGAAGCGCACCACCCTGGTCATGAAGCTCCGCAGTTCGCGCCCCGCCGCCATCCTTGCCAGCTAAGGTTCTATCCGGGGCGGACCGGTAGCCTGCCCCCAATGACGTCGGCTATGGGTGGGCGTCGAAGGTGAGGGCGTCGTGGGGAAAGGCGATGTTCACCGTGAAACCGTCCTTCACTTTGCCGTCCAGAATCAGGCGGGCGACGGGGGTTTCGATGTACTTCTGAATGGCGCGCTTCAGGGGGCGGGCGCCATACTGCACGTCGTAGCCCTGACGGACCAGGTAGGTGCGAGCGGCGTCGTCGATGCGGATGGCGATGTTGCGCTCGGCCAGGCGCGCCAGCAGGGAGGACAACTGGATGTCCACGATGCGCTTGAGGTGTTCCTCGGTGAGGGAGTGGAAGACGATGATATCGTCCACGCGGTTGAGGAACTCGGGGCGGAAGTGCTGCTTCAACTCCTCGGGCGAGGAGCCCAGGTTGGAGGTCATGATGACGATGGTGTTCTTGAAATCCACCGTGCGGCCCTGGCCATCGGTGAGGCGGCCATCGTCGAGCACCTGCAGCAGCACGTTGAAGACGTCGGCGTGGGCCTTCTCGATTTCGTCGAACAGCACCACGGCGTAAGGGCGGCGGCGGACGGCTTCGGTCAACTGGCCGCCTTCCTCGAAGCCGACATAGCCGGGAGGCGCGCCCACCAGGCGGGACACGGTGTGCTTCTCCTGGTACTCGGACATGTCGATGCGGATCATGGCGCGTTCGTCATCGAAGAGGAACTCGGCGAGGGCGCGGGCGAGTTCGGTTTTGCCGACGCCGGTGGGGCCGAGGAAAATGAAACTGCCGATGGGGCGTTTGGGATCCTTCAAACCGGCGCGGGCCCGCATGACGGCCTCGGCGACGGCGGTGACGGCTTCGTCCTGGCCGATGACTCGGCGGTGGAGGGCGTCCTCGAGGTGCAGTAGTTTCTGCATTTCCCCTTCGAGCATGCGGCTGACGGGGACGCCGGTCCAGCGGCTGACCACGTCGGCGATGTCCTCTTCGGAGACCTCCTCTTTCAGCAGGCGGGTGTTGCCGGCGCGGCGGGTCTCTTCGAGTTTTAGCTGGCGGTCGAGTTCGGTGAGGCGGCCGTACTTCAGCTCGGCGGCCTTGTTGAGATCGTACTGGCGTTCGGCGCGCTCGACTTCGAATTTGGTTTGCTCGATCTGCTCGCGGAGGGTGCGGAGGCGCTGGACGTTCTCCTTCTCGGCCTGCCATTGGGCCTTGAGGGCGTCGGACTCGGCGCGCAGGTTGGCGAGTTCCTGTTCGATGCGGGCGAGGCGTTCCTTGGAGGCGGCGTCGCGCTCCTTCTTGAGGGCCTCGCGCTCGATTTCGAGCTGCATGGTGCGGCGGAGGATTTCGTCCAGCTCGGCGGGCATGGAATCGATTTCTGTGCGCAGCTTGGAGGCGGCCTCGTCCATGAGGTCGATGGCTTTGTCGGGGAGGAAGCGGTCGGAGATGTAGCGGTTGGAGAGGGTGGCGGCGGCAACCAGGGCGGCGTCCTTGATGCGCACGCCGTGGTGGACCTCGTAGCGCTCGCGCAGGCCGCGGAGGATGGAGATGGTGTCCTCGACAGTGGGCTGATCGACGAGGACGAGTTGGAAGCGGCGTTCGAGGGCGGCGTCCTTCTCGATGTACTTGCGGTACTCGTCAAGGGTGGTGGCGCCGATGCAGTGGAGCTCGCCGCGGGCGAGCATGGGCTTGAGCAGATTGCCGGCGTCCATGGAGCCTTCGGCCTTCCCCGCCCCGACCACGGTGTGGAGCTCGTCAATGAAGAGGATGATCTGGCCGGCGGAGGACTGGACCTCTTTAAGGACAGCCTTGAGGCGCTCCTCGAACTCGCCGCGGAACTTGGCGCCGGCGACCAGGGCGCCCATGTCGAGCGAGACAACGCGCTTCTCCTTGAGGCCCTCGGGGACGTCGCCGCGGACGATGCGCTGGGCGAGGCCTTCGACGATGGCAGTCTTGCCGACGCCGGGCTCGCCGATCAGCACGGGGTTGTTTTTGGTGCGGCGGGAGAGGACCTGGATGACACGGCGGATTTCGGCGTCGCGGCCGATGACGGGGTCGAGCTTGTTCTGGGAGGCGGCGCGGGTGAGGTCGCGGCCGTATTTTTCGAGGGCCTCGTAGGTGGCCTCGGGATTGGTGGAGGTGACGCGCTGGGAGCCGCGGACTTCGAGGAGGGCCTGCATGAGGCGGTCGCGGGTGAGGCCGGCTTCCTTGAGGATGCGGCCGGCGGCGCCGTGGTCCTCGATGGCGGCGAGGAGGATGTGCTCGATGGAGATGTAGTCGTCCTTGAGGCGTTTGGCCTCGTCCTCGGCGGCGGCGAGCAGTTTCTGGACGCGGCCGGTGACGAAGATCTGGTCGGCGGCGCCGGTGGGGCTGGAGACCTTGGGCAGGCGGTCGAGTTCCTGGTCGAGGGCCTTGAGCACCAGGTCGGGTGCGACGCCGGCCTTGGGGAGGATGGCGGGGGCGAGGCCGTTTTCCTGGCTGAGCAGGGCGGCGAGGAGGTGCTCGACATCCACTTGCTGATGGCTGAGGCGGACGGCCTTGGACTGGGCGGCTTGCAGGGCCTCGCGGAGCTTTTCGGTGAAGCGGTTGACGTCCATGGGGTGGAGACCTCAGATCTATGCTACCGCGGGTGGGTGGAGACACGAATGAGTGTAATTGCAATTCGCCAGTGAAACCGCGCGAATCCGAGCGTAGGTGGCGCTCGGCTCTTGTGGGGCAGGATATCATCCTGCGGAGGACTGTTGGTCCGTCTGGGCGGCTGCTGTACAGGGCCGAACAGGCGGGTTGACAACCCGCCGCAGGCTGACAGCCTGCCCCACTCAACGCCGGCAGATCCACTTCTGTGTCGCACTTGACGGAGCGCAGCGAAGGCGCTTGCTTTTCCGGTTTGCCGGGCGGGACAATTGGACCTGGAACGGACCCTGGAAGGAGACAACCGGTAAAATGATCAGCCGCCGCGAGATCTTCGGAGCAATTGGCAAGGCCGCCGGCGCAGCAGCCGCAGCGCCCTTGCTGCACACCGCAATTCTGTCCTGTGCCGCGGCGGAAGAGACTCCGCTTTTGGGTGCGGATGCAGGCGTCGACCGCGTCACGGTTCTGCCCGGCAAGACCTACCTTCACGGGTGGGTCGGCTACGGCGAGCAGCCGCATCCGGAACGCGGCGTGCCCTGGGAGGCTCCGAAGCCCGCTGCGCCCGCGGTGTCCGGTCCTGCCATCACAGTCGCCTGGACGAAGGCTTCCGGTGCAGGTGAGGTCAAATTCGAGAACCCCAAAGCGGCCATCACCACGGCCACCTTCTCGACGCCCGGAGACTACGTGCTGAGCTTCCAGGCTGAGAATGGCCAGTCAAAAAGCGTCTCCAAGATCGGCGTCTCGGTAGAGGCCGGGCCTCCGGCGCGGCAACTCGAGGCGGTCTACACCCGGAATTTCAAGATCAACAGCAAGTTCTGGGACGCGCGCGCCAAGGCTTTGATGGTCAGTTGGATTCCCCACTGCATCGACGTCATCAACAGCGACCATGTGACGCTGGGACCGGGCGGAATCGACAATTTCGTTGAAGCGGGCAAGAAGCTTCGTGGAGAACCGGCGGGGCAGCACAAGGGCTTCGTTTTCTCGAACGCGTGGGTGCATCAGACGGTGGAAGCCATGAGCATCGCGCTCATGATCGACGCGGCGGGCGATGCGGAAATCGTTCGGGCGCACGAGAAGTTTCGCGCGACGCTGGAAGACTGGATACCCAAGATCCTAGCCGCCCAGGAGCCCGACGGGTACCTGCAGACGGCATTCACGCTCGACCGGCTGGAACGCGGGCGGGTCACCGAGAGCAGCAAATTCAAACACTGGGACCCCAGCCACCGCGGCGACCACGAAGGCTACACCGCGGGGTACTTCCTGGAATCGGCCATCAATCACTACATGATGACGGGTAAGAAGGATGCCCGCCTGTACAACGCTGCCAGGAAACTGGCCGACTGTTGGGCCAACAATCTGGGCCCGGCGCCCAAGAAGCCCTGGTACGACGGCCACCAGGAAATGGAGCAGGCTCTGGTGCGGTTCGGCCGCTTTGTGAACGATATGGAAGGCGGGGGCAAGGGCGACAGGTACATCCAGACCGCCAAGTTCCTGCTGGATTGCCGTTACACGGCGGCGGCCGACCCCGCGCGCGACCGCCACGAATACGACCAAAGCCATCTGCCCGTGGTGCAGCAGTATGAGGCTGTTGGACATGCGGTGCGCGCGACCTACACATTATCCGGCATGGCGGATGTGGCGGTGGAAACCCACGATCCGGACTATCAGAGCGCCGTTCGATCGCTGTGGGAGAACGTGGTCAACCGAAAGTACTACCTGACGGGCGGCATCGGCAGCGGGGAGACGGCGGAAGGCTTCGGACCGAATTACTCGCTGCGCAACAATGCCTACTGCGAATCGTGTTCCAGTTGCGGAATGATCTTCTTCCACTGGAAGATGAACCTGGCGTATCACGACGCGCGGTACGTGGACAATTACGAAGAGACCATGTACAACGCTCTTCTCGGTTCGCTGGATCTCGAGGGGAAGAACTTCTATTACACCAATCCGCTGGATGCGACGGCGGGCCGCAGTTCGTGGCATAGCTGCCCCTGCTGCGTGGGGAATATCCCGCGCACGCTGCTGATGGTGCCCACCTGGACTTATGCCACGTCGCCGGCCGGGCTGTACGTCAACATGTACATCGGCAGCACGGTAACGCTCGACCGGGTAGCTGGTACGGAAGTCGAGATGGTGCAGGAAACCGATTACCCGTGGAGCGGCAAGATCGCTATCACGGTGAATCCCAAGACGGCTAAGTCGTTTGCCCTTCACCTGCGGATTCCGAATCGCGCGACCAGCAAGCTGTACAGGACCGTGCCCGAAGTGAGCGGGCTGCTTTCGCTCAGCGTTAACGGTATGCCAGTGAAGCCGGCGATGGACAAGGGATATGCGGTAATCGAGCGCAACTGGAAAGCCGGCGACAAGATCGAGCTCGAATTGCCGCTCAAGGTGCAACGTGTGAAGGCGGTGGAGCAGATCGCCGCAACGCGCGGGAAGGTGGCGCTGCGCTACGGTCCGCTGATCTACAACATCGAAGCGCTCGATCAGGACATCACCAAGCCACTCGCCGATGACGCCGGGCTGACCGCAGAGTGGCGGCCGGATCTTCTGGGCGGCGTAGCCGTGATTACGGGAAAGTTCGCGGATGGGAGCCAGTTGCTGGCGGTTCCCAACTACGCGCGCGTCAACCGGCAGAAGGATCTGCCGCCCGAAGCGGGGCCGATCTCGGCGAGCCCGGAGTTATACATGGGGCCGAACGCCCGGGAGCCGGGACGGCCGCAAGGCGGCGATCGCCGCCGCGAGACGCCGAAGGCAGCGTCCATCATCTGGATCAAGCAGGCTTGAGCTGGAATCCGAAACCGGGATACACACGATACCTACCGTGCGACTTAGGGGTTCACGATAAGTGTGTCTCACCCCTGAGTCTGATACCTTTTCCTGGCTAAGGGAATTGGCGTTTCCTGCCGATAGAAGGGCAGGAGCGCCGAATGAACATCGTTGCGATCTTCATCTATCTGCAACTGCTGGACTTACTGACCACGCTGCTGGGCTTCAGGCTGGGAGCGGCAGAGGCTAGCCCATTTGTCCGCATGCTCATGCACGCGGGGCCGGCGGTGGGCGTGGTTCTTTCCAAGGTATTGGCACTGGGGTTGGGAGCGGCGTGCATCCACTGGAAGCGGTTGCACGTGATCCGGTGGGCCAGCTACTGGTACGGTGCGCTGATCGTGTGGAACCTGGTGGTGGTGCTGGCGGCCCAGCGCGGGATGGCCGGGTAAGGGCCGGAATCCTGCCTGCTTCTGCGACTGAGTTCAACCTAACACTTGCTTAGTCGCTTGCCTTAATACAGCTGGCCCAAATTTGGGCGGCGAGCGCTCTCAGGCGAAATATGACTCAACCTCAAGCCGGTCCACGCCGAAGAGAAGTTGCACGGTCAGATATGCGCGAAATTCCACGCAATCGCTTCCTGCATGGGCTGGCGCTTGGGGTTTCCTTGCTAGCGGCCGCGGCGGCGGGAAAAGCGCAGGTCGCGGAACCGCGCCCGCTCATCAACCAAACCGTAGACGAAAGCCGGCTTGTCAGGCTGGAAGGCAGCACACGCCCCGAGGCAAACCGGAAATATGACGCGGGTCCCGTCCGCGACACCTTGCAGATGGACATGTATCTGGAGTTGCGACGTTCTCCCGAACGGGAGCTTGCGGCCAAACAGTTCGTCGAGTCGCTCACCGACAAGGCCTCTCGGAACTTCCATCAGTGGATTAGCGCCGCGGAGTATGGGAGGCGCTTTGGCGCGGCACCGGAAGACATTGCCACGGTATCAAACTGGCTTCGTTCGCACGGGTTCATCGTCAACGGCGTTAAGGCGAACTGTATGGCGATCGATTTCTCGGGAAATGCAGGCCAAGTGAGCGAGGCGCTGCACACGGGAATTCACCATTTGGAAATCGCGGGCAAGCGCTACTTCGCAAATATGCGCGATCCGCAGATTCCCGCAGCTCTTGCACCTGCCGTCGCGGGCGTGGTTTCTCTGAATAATCTCACCCCCAAATCGATGATCATGCCGCGGTCGCAATACACCGTGCCTGGGAGGGCATATTCGTTGGTGCCCGGCGATCTGGCAACCATTTACAATCTGAACGCGGCCTTTGCCGCCGGGTACACCGGCCGTGGCCAAACGATCGTTCTGGTGGAGGACACGAACCTCTACAATGGCACTGCCGATTGGGAAGCTTTCCGGCAGACCTTCGGACTGGACCGGTACGCTAACGGCTCGCTCACTCAGGTCCATCCGGCGCCGGGTAACGGCGGCAGCGCTTGCGCCGACCCGGGAGTCAACAACGACGACATCGAGGCGGCCCTGGATGTCGAATGGGCGAGCGCCGCCGCGCCGGATGCCGCAATCGTCATGGCGTCGTGCGCCGACACTACCAACTTCGGCGGATTCATCGCGCTCGAGAATCTGCTCGACAATGGCGGAGCGTTGCCCAGCGTGGTCAGCATCAGCTATGGCGAATCGGAGACCGCGACCGGAGCCGCCCTCAATAGCTACATCCACACTCTGTACCAAACCGCCGCCGCGGCCGGCGTGAGCGTGTTCGTCTCTTCCGGCGACTCCGCCGCCGCGGGTTTTGAGACGGTGGCCGCGATCTTCGGCATCAACGTCAGCGGCTGGGCATCCACGCCGTACAACGTGGCGGTTGGCGGCACGGACTTCGGCGACGCCGCGGCGAACTCGGCCAGCACTTACTGGAACGCCGGCAACGGCGTTTACTACGACTCCGCCAAGTCCTATGTTCCCGAGATTCCCTGGAACGATTCCTGCGGCAGCTCGGTAATGGCCAATTACTTCGGGTTTGGCGCCAGTTACGGTCCGTCGGGCTTTTGTGCCGCTTATCCCTCGTGGGCCTCTACCATCGGCGCCAGCGGCGGCCCCAGCGCGTGCGCTACCGGCGCGCCCAATCTCGACCTGGCGGTGAGCGGAACTTGCGCCGGGTACCCGAAACCGCCATGGCAAGACATCTTCGGCAACCCGAGCGATGGCGTTCGGGATATGCCCGACGTATCGTTGTTCGCGGCGGCCGGGTTCTGGGGCCATTATTACGTGCTCTGTTTCTCGGCGTGGGCCAGTTGCACGGGCGATCCTGCGAACTGGGTCGGAGTGGGTGGCACCTCGGCTTCGTCTCCGGTGATGGCTGGAATCCAATCCCTGATTAATCAGGCGTTGGGGGTCACCAACGTCGGCAACCCCAATCCGGTCTACTACCAGATAGCTCAAAACGAATACTCCACCGCGGCGGGTAGAGCGGCGTGCAACTCCACAACCGGTCCGGCTTCCGATTGCAGTTTCATCGACATCACGCAGGGCGACAATGTCGTAACCTGCGCGGGCGCGTTCAACTGCTACCTGGATGGCGAGCCGCTGGGCGTCATGTCCACCTCGACCACGTCTTTCGAGCCGGTTTATCCCGCCACCGCCGGGTGGGATTTCGCCACCGGCATTGGAAGCGTGAATGCTTACAGCCTGTTAAACGCGTTTGTGGCCTCGATTACTCCAACCGGCGTCCCCCCGGCGCCCGTCCTAATCTCGCCGGCCAACCGTGGAACGGGCATTCTGCCCACCGTCTCCTTATCCTGGAATGCTTCGCCTGGCGCCACTTCCTATGACGTGTACTTTGGCACCTCGCAGCCGCCGCCGTTAGCGGCCAGCACAGCGGATATCAACTACGCGCCCGGACCGCTGGCGGCCTCGACCACCTATTACTGGGCGGCAGGAGCCCGCAACAAACTGGGGGCAAACGCCTCTGGTGCATGGTCGTTTACGACTAGCTGCATAGCGGCGGTGAATCCTTCGAGCATCGGGATTGGCGCGGCCGGCGGCCCGGGTACGATCCCGGTGACTGCTACGACGGGCTGCCAGTGGACGGCTACCAGCAACGCGGCTTGGATCGGAATTGCATCCGGAGCCTCCGGCATCGGGAACGGGACTGTCGGCTACTCTGTCGCGGCCAACACCGGCGCGGAACGTACCGGCACGATCACCGTGGCGGGTCAGGCTTTTCTTGTGACGCAGGGCGGCGTGTATCCCCTAATCTCCACCCTGGCCGGCGGTTCCCTGCCCCTAACTCCGGCCCTGGGCACGTTGCTTTCGATTCCCGTCTCCTACGGCGTCGCCGTTGACTCCTCCGGCAATGTGTACTTCCCCAGTCCAAACTTGAGCACCGTCTTCCGGGTGGATTCGACGGGCACGGTGACACGCCTGGCTGGTACTGGCGTGGCGGGCGATTCGGGCGACGGCGGTTCCGCCTTGGCAGCTCAATTGAACGGTCCGGCCAGCGTGGCCGTGGATGGCTCGGGAAACGTGTACATCGCCGATAGCGGCAACTGCCGTATTCGCAAGGTGAACACCTCGGGCAACATTGCCACCGTGGCCGGCAACGGCACGTACGGCTATTCGGGCGATGGTGGCCCGGCGACGGGTGCGCAGATCGGCCTTGCCAATGGGATAGCGGTGGACTCCTCCGGAAGTCCGTATTTTTCCGATTGGAATGATAGCGTCGTGCGCAAAGTGGATGCTTCCGGAGTCGTGTCGACCGTGGCTGGAACCGGCACGCCCGGATTCTCCGGGGACGGCGGAGCCGCGGCCCGCGCCCAACTGGCAAATCCGGATGGATTGGCTGTGGACAGTCGCGGCAACCTGTACATCGCGGACAACTCGAATGTCCGTATCCGGAAGGTGGACACGTCCGGCACGATCACGACCGTTGCCGGTTCGGGAAACTGCTGCTACGGGGGCGATGGAGGAGCGGCGACCAGCGCGGAGCTCGATTATCCCGGCGGCGTGGCTGTCGATGCCGCCGGCAATTTCTATATCGCGGACAGCGGAAGTAGCCGCATTCGAAAAGTGAATTCAGCCGGGATCATTACCACGGTCGCCGGCGACGGCGATTTCGGATTCTCCGGCGACGGCGTCGCCGCCATCGGCGCCAGGCTGACGTATCCGAGTGGCGTGGCGGTGGACGGCGCGGGCAACGTGTATGTCACCGACACTTACAATATGCGCATCAGGAAAGTGAGCGCTGCGGGCGTCATCGGGACGCTGGTGGGAGGGGCCGTGAACGACGGCGGATTGGGCGTCTTTGGGCTGCTGAACTCGCCCACTGGCGTAGCCCGCGACACCTCCGGAAACACGTACATTTCCGATACCAATAACAACCGGGTTCGAAAGGTGGATGCGAGCGGGATCATTACCACGGTTGCGGGGACGGGTGTGACCGGATTCTCCGGCGACGGCGGCGCCGCCACCAGCGCGCAGTTGAACATGCCGCTGGGCGTGGCGATCGACGGGTCCGGGAGTCTTTATATCGCAGACAGCGGCAACTCGCGCATTCGCAAAGTGGACACCAGCGGCAACATCAGCACTGTGGCGGGCAATGGCGAACCGGGCACCTCGGGCGACGGCGGTCCCGCGACGGCCGCGCAGATCGGCACGGCCTATGGGCTGGCGGCCGACCCAGCCGGGAATCTCTACCTGCCCGATTCAAGCAACAATGTGGTTCGAAAGATCGATTCGTCCGGAATCATCACCACCGTCGCCGGCAACGGCACGGCTGGATTCGCCGGCGACGGCGGACCGGCTACCGGCGCCGAGTTGCAGAATCCTTACGCCGTTGCCGTGACTGCGACTCGAGACCTCTACATCGCCGACACTTCCAACCAGCGAGTCCGCAAGGTCGATTCGTCGGGAAATATCTCCACCGTTGCCGGCACCGGAGTCTGCTGCGACTCGGGCGACGGCGCGGCCGCTACCATCGCCCAACTGGATTACCCCGCCGGCGTGGCGGTGGACGCAGCGGGCAATCTCTATATCACGGGCAGCGGCGATGGGCGGGTACGAATGGTGAACGCGGCTGGGATCATTACAACCGTTGCGGGCTCGGGCGATTACGGCTACTCGGGAGATGGCGGGCTGGCAAGCGCTGCGGCGATGAGGTATCCGCTTGGGCTCGCGGCCGACGCCGGGGGCATGGTTGCCGTTGCCGACCAGGGAAACAACGCCGTCCGCTTGTTGGTGCCGGAAGGCACAAGGCCGGTGCTGGGCCTTCGCTGCGCGGGTTCCGGCGTTTTCATGGGAGGACAGACAGGCGCCGTATACACGGTGACGGTGCGCAACGCCGAAGGTGCGGGACCAACCCAGGGAACGGTCACCGTAACCACGACTCTGCCCAGCGCTCTCACTCTGGTGTCGATGGCTGGCGCGGGCTGGACTTGCACGGCTCCGGCGCAACCTACTTGTACGCGCTCGGATGCGTTGAACTCCGGCTCTTCCTACCCAGCGATCACCGTGACCGTGAACGTGTCCGCGAATTCGCCGAGTCAATTGTCGACACGCGTGGCGGTTTCCGGAGGCGGTGGCAGCGCGGCCGGCGCCGAGAGCTTCACCATCGTAACGCCGTCCCCAGCGGCCGGAGCGCCATCCTCTTCCTCTCCCGCGCCAGACCAGCCAAATGGTGCGAGCGAGGACCATCATGCTCCCAGGCGTGTCAACGCCTCACGATAATTCCACGGCATCCAATCCGCCGCGTGAAGTGCGCGGTTCCCGGACTCGCTGGCTGGGAGAAACCGCGATTAACTGCCGGGCGGAGGGCCCCCCAGGATATCCCAGAACTTCAATCCCGAGGGGAGTCCGGCGGGTAGCGAACGAATCACCAGCCGGCCTTCCTCGAGATCCACTTTGTAGAGGGGCAGATCGCGAGGCTTGACGATATACTTGCCGAGCTGAATGTCGGCGGAATCGCGGTAGCGGAAGACCACGTATGGGTTGAAGGCGGTGGCCCGGACGCGGAACTGGGCAGTGCAGGGTTCGTAGTTGCCGTAGCTGAAGCAGCGTCCCAGACAAACGCGGTCGACCATGTGGCCGACCAGGAAAGGAGTGTGCAGGTTGGCGTCATCGACGCCAGTCACCACGCGCTGGCCGGGTTCGAGCCGGGCGACGGTATCCTCCATGCGGTCCTCGAAGGAGTTTAGGGCGCGCTCGTCCCGGAACAGGAAGGCAAAGAAGACCAGCGCCAGGAAGGCCATCCCGTAGCGCACGAACACACGGGCGCGGGCAGCTCCGAGAAGGGCGCAAACGCAGATGCCAACTCCCAGGGACATGCGCTCGGCGATGTAGACCAGGGAGTGCTGGAAGCCGGGGATCCGAACCGCGCTGGGCATGATGAAGACGCCGCTGGCGCTGACGATGCAAAGCTGGAAAGCCATGCTGGAGGCGACCTGGCGGGGGCCCAGGCGGTGCATCATTTCCAGGAAGAGCAATCCCCACAGGAACAGCAGGCCCACCAGCACAAAGTAGTACTTGAGGTCGAAGACCCAGACCTGATCGACACCGGTGGTGCTGACGATCTGGAGGGGCGACCACTGGGTAACAGTGCGAACGGTGAGCGCCCAGTGGACCAGCACCATGAACAGGAGCGTACCGGCGGCGAGGAAGGAATGATAGCGCGGGGCGATGCTCCGGGCGAGCCATAGGTAGATCAGAAGGCAGGCGGTCCAGGCCACCGGGAGTCCGTGAGCCACATAAGCCAGGGCAAGGACCGGGGCGCCTATCAACCAGCGATGGCGCGTGGGTTCCCAGACCAGGGAGAGGGCCCAGAAGCACAACCCCAGGCTGAGATAGAAATTGAAGAAGCCCATGTGGAAGACCCAGCCATAGGCCAGCATGGCAATGCAGACCAGCAGGTGCCAGGGCTTGGTGCCGGCGACTTTGGAGACGAAGGCAAAGGCTCCCCAGACAAATACCAAGACCGCAATGGAGACGGCGATGCGCTGGGCGGCCTCGGCTCCCACCAGGTGGTACAGCCCGCCGAGCATGAGATCGAAGAGCAGGTTGGTGGTCTGGCTGGCGAGGGATAGGCCCTGCAGGCGGCCGGCATCGATCAACTCGGCGAGCCAGGCGTTGTAAATGTGGCTGGAGAGGTCGCCAGCCTGGAGGCGGGGCTGCCAGTAGCAGGGGACGAGGAGGAGGGCGGACAGTGCGGAGTAGAGCAGCGCTGTCCGGCCGCGGGAACGAGGCTTGGAGCCAGGCTGCGTGGGGTCGCGCTCCGCGGGACCAGTTGACCCGAATATTCGCAATGCCCGCTTAATATCCATCGGTGTTCATCCTAGGATTTCGACCGTTTGGCTGGGCGTGTTCGGTGCGAACTGGCCGCCTACGGTCTTGGCTGAGAACGGCGATAGGAACAAGAGGCGGCCGGCAGGGGCGTCTCCGGAAATAGCCACTCCCCGCGCCGGCTGTGAAAGGACCGGTCGGCCTGCCAGGTGCAGCGCAAACGGGTTGGGTGGGGGTTGGCATACCGCGCGCGGGGTCAGGGATGAGGGTGGCGGATTGGGTGCTGCGCGCAGGCGAACTCCGCCCGCCGGGCCGATTGCCGGTGCTCTCCAGGCGGGGCCGCAGCTTGACAACCTGCCCCACATAAGACGGCGGGGTCATGGCACCAACCTCAGGCTTTGGAATTCGCGGATCAGGGCGAACGGGTTGGCGACGGAGGCGATGGGCTCGCCGATCTGCTGGATGCCTTGCTCGGCGAGCTGCGTGGGATCGGCCGCGGCCAGGCGGAGATACGGGATGCGGAAGGGGTCGATCCCCATGATGCGGCAACAGGTGGCATCCACGGCGAGCGGGTCGACGCCGGAGACCACCACGCCCGCGGGCTTCGGGTCGCCCTGAATGGGGCCGTTGCCATCCATACCGACGATGCCGTCGACGATGGCGAACTTGCGCGGGTAAGCGCGTTGCAGGTCCACGATGCACTCGGAAATTCCGGCCCAGTGGAGGGCGTTCTTTGGCCAGCCGTAGATGGCGCTGGGCACGGTGCCAAACAGGTTCTTCATGGAAAGGGTGGCGCCGACCAGGTGGTGGGTTTTCATCTTGGGCATGGACACCAGCAGACCGGCGCCCAGGATGGAATTGGTGAGGTAGAGCTTCTGGATGCCGGAGAGCTGGGTGGCAAGGTGTACACAGGTGACGTCGTCGTGGTTGAGATCGATGAAGACGTCTTCGAACTTGGGGATGGTGCTGAAGTAACCCGCGGCCTCGGCCAGGTCCAACGTATTGCGGCGATGGCCGGGACCCTCGGCGATGCGGACGGCAGCGGCGCCGGCGGCGAGGAAGGCCTCGTAGGCGGCGTGGATCAGCAGGGGATGAGTATTTATGGAGCTTCCCGGCTCGAACTCGACCAGATTGGGCTTGAGGACTACGGTGAGGCCGCGGACATCCAGAGCATGGGTGGCCACGATCCGCCGCACGGCGTCGTAGAGCGTCTGATCGTAAGCGGCCTGGCGCAGGATGGAGACCCGAGGAGGTGGGCCCGGGGGTGCCGCGGGACGCTCGGAGTTGCAGCCGGACAGGAGGGCGGCACCCGCCGATCCGGCAATCCACTGGCGCCTGTTGAGTTGCGGTTTCATGCGTCCACCGAGAAGAGGTCGCGGCCCTGCTCGGCCGCAGTCATTAGAATACTCAGGGCGGCTTCGGGAACGGTCCGGAACACGATGCTATCGGGCGTGCAGAAGGCAGTGGGAAGTTTGCCGTGGATCCGAAGCCCGAAGCGGAGCCAGTTCAAAGCATCGGCCGAGCGGCACTCTGTCAGGAACCGTTCGGCGGCGGCGAGGCCGCGATCGACCTGGGGCATGTGGACACCGCGCAAGGCGGCGAGGGCGAGACCGGTGGTCTCGGGATAGGCACGGGAGGGGTATCCGAGGGGGCGAGAGGACCCGTAATTCCACCCGCCTTCGTCGCAGGCGCGGCCCAGCAGGAAGCCGCGACCCTTGGCGATGCGGAGGCGGAGGTCGGGAGAAGGATGGCGGCGGTTCTCCTTGGACAAGGCCAGGATGGCAATGGAGGTGGGCACAACCCAGCCGGCATTGGAGGGAACCCAGGGCCAGCCCGGGAACTTGCCGTCGCTCTCGGGGGTGGAATTACCGAGCAGCCATTCCCGCAAACGGTAGGAGAATGCGGACTCCTCGCCGATGGTGTCCATGAGCCAGTGGATGGCGCGCGCGTGGAGACCGGGGCCGATTCTGGCGGGGCCGAGGAGGGCAACCAGGGCGGTGACCCAGGTGCTCATGTCGATGCCTGCGCGCGGGGGGAACCCGCCGTCGCGGCGGGCGAGGGAAGCAAGCCAGGCAATGCCACGCCCGGCAGAAACGGTCTCTCCCGCCGAGAGCAGGGCCATGGTAGCGTACACGGTGGGCTCGGTCCACGAGCCTCCGCGGGAATGCGGCCACCCGCCATCGCTATTCTGCTTACCGATCAGCGCCTCAATAGACATGGGATGGCCGGGCTGGCGCGGCGCCGAATAGCGTTGGCGCGCCAGCCTTTACACGTTTGTCACTGCTTGGGAACGCGCCGATTGCGGCGGCGGGCCAGAAGCACGACCAGCGAAATACCGGCGCCCAGCCAGATGGCCGCCGGAATTGCGATGTTCATTATCACTCTCCTTTCCGAATCGACGCCGTTCGGAGAAGACTGGTGGACCGGGAGCGGTCGCCAGCTCTACTACCGCTGCGTGCGGCGGGCCTTCCGACGCTTCAGGAACAGAAACATCAACAGGCCGGCCAGAAGCCAGATAACCGCTTGTACCCAAGTGTTCGTGATATCCATCGTTGTTGGACTCCTCTCTCTATTTACCAGCACCCGCCATTAACGGGAACAAATACTTCACAATCTGCAAAATGCCAGGCCCAGCGGCAACAATCAACATCGAGGGCAGGATGAAAAAGAAAATCGGAAAGACCAGTTTGACGCCGACCTTGCCGGCGCGCTCCTCGGCTTCCTGGCGGCGGCGGCTGCGAAGGAAGTCGGAATGGGTACGCAAGCTCTCGCCCATGCTGGTGCCGAAACGGTCGTTCTGAATGAGGATGGCGGTGAGCTTGCCGATTTCGGGCTCTCCGGTGCGTTCGGCGAGGTTGCGCAAGGCGTCGGCGCGGCGCTTGCCGGCACGCATCTCGAGGGTGACGAGGGACAGCTCCTCGCTCAGGGCAGGGTGGCTGACGACAAGTTCGCGGGCGACATGTTGGATGGCCTGATCGAGGCCGAGGCCGGCTTCGATGGAGACGACCAGGAGATCGAGGGCATCGGGCAAGGACAAGCGGAGGAGTAACTCACGCTTGGCAACCTTCTTCTCCAGGACGAAGCGGGGAAGGATCCAACCGGCGGCGCAGCCGGAAATAATAAGAGCCATACGCAACACGGGGTTGGGCGGCATCTTGTTTTCGAGTGCCATGCTGAGGATCAGGAAAACCAGGACGGAGACGATGCGGATGCCGTAGAAAACCGGGAGGGCGCCCTCGGCCCGGATGCCCGCACGCAAGAGATCGACTTTGAGCGAGGCGACTTCGGCGTCGGAGGAAGGGACCTTGGTACCAATGTTCTTGAGAACGGTAACGATGGTGTTGGTCCCGGGCTCGGTCTCGGCATCGATCACGCGCTGTCTGGCGTCGGCGGATATTACTGGTGCGCCGAGCTGGCGCATGAACTTGCCCGGCTTATAGAAAAACCGGTAGCCGATGCCGGTGAGGGCGACCAGCAGCATCAGAAACGCGACAATCGACAAGAGTAGGGGATGTTCCATCTCACACCCGGATGTTGATAATCTTCTTGATAAAGAAATTTCCCAAGAGTTGGGCCACGATGGCCCCGCCGATCATCCACTTGCCATCGCTGTCGGCGGCCATTCCCTGCAGGTAGCCGGGGGCCACGATCAGGAGGCCGACCATGGTGGCGACGGGCATGACGGTCAGGATGCTGGCAGTAAGGCGCCCATGCGCGCTGGCGGCCCGGACCTGACCCTTGAGGCGGAAGCGCTCGCGGATCACGTAGGCGAGGCGGGATAGGATTTCACTCAAGTTGCCGCCGGTCTGCTTCTGCAGTAGGACGGACGAGGTGAAGAAGCGGATATCGAGAAGCGGGACGCGCTGAGCGAAGTTGCGCATGGCGATATCGAGCGGTGCGCCGAGGTTCTGCTCGTTGAAGAGCGTGCGAAACTCCTGGCCCAAAGGGTCGACAATCTCCTCGCCCACCATTTCGAGGGTAATTGTGAAGGCGTGGCCGGCGCGCATGGAGCGGGCCAGGAAGTCCAGGGCTTCGGGAAGCTGCTCTTCCATTCGGTCCATGCGGACCTTGCGCTTGTGGCGGACGAACAGGTAGGGGGAAGCGCCCATGAAGCCGGCCAGGGTCACGGCAGTGACGGGACCGCTGAGGAGCACCGGGAACATGAAACCGAGCGCCAGTCCCGGGATGGTCATGAATACCATGGCCATCATCAGCCGATTCGCCGACCAGGTCATGCCCGCCTGCGCCAGTTGTTCCTTGGCGTGGCGGGTGAATTCGAGCGACCGGAGGATGGCCTTGAAACCGGTAGGCGAATCGTTCTCGAGCTCCTTCAGAAGAGTAGTGATGCCGACGGTCTTCTCGCCCGAGGCGGTCTCCAGCATGTCGACCACCTGCTTCTTGCGGCGGGAGTCAAAGAACTTGAGGCCGGCGCTCACGGCAAACAGCACGAGAGCGAACAAAACGACGAAGCAGGTAATCAGCAGAGCCGGCATTAGCGGATCTCCACGACCGTCTGGAACAACTGCGTTGGCAGCACGATTCCACTGGCCTTCAGGCGCTCATAGAACTTGGGCCGGATACCGGTGGCGCGGAAGCGGCCCATAACTTTTCCGTTTTCGGCAAGACCGGTCTTTTCAAATAGGAAGATGTCCTGGAGGGTGATGATATCCTGCTCCATGCCGACCACTTCGGTGATATGGGTAACGCGGCGGGTACCGTCGCTGAACCGGGAAGTCTGGATGAAAAGGTCCACGGCAGAGGAAATCTGCTGGCGGATGGAACGGATACCCATGTTGGCATTGGCCATGCCTACCATCACCTCGAGGCGGCCCAGGGAGTCGCGGGGAGTGTTGGCGTGGATGGTTGTCAGCGAGCCGTCGTGACCGGTGTTCATGGCCTGCAACATGTCGAGGGCCTCTTCGCCGCGGACCTCGCCAACGATGATACGGTCGGGGCGCATACGGAGGGCATTGATAACGAGTTGCCGGATATGGATGGCGCCGGTGCCTTCTACGTTGGCGGGGCGGGTCTCCATGCGGGCGACGTGGGTCTGCTGAAGGCGCAATTCGGCGGCGTCCTCGATGGTGACGATGCGCTCGTCCTCGGGGATGTACGATGACAGAGCGTTGAGGAGGGTGGTTTTACCGGAGCCGGTACCGCCGGAGATCAGAATGTTCAAGCGGGCCCGGACGCAGCCCTTGAGGAGTTCGAGCATGCCCTCGGTCAGGGCGAGTTTGGCGACCAAGTCCTCGCCCTTCATGGCGTGGCGGCCGAAACGGCGGATGGAGAGTAGCGGGCCATCGACGGCGACAGGCGGGATGGCGGCGTTGACACGGGAGCCATCGGGGAGGCGGGCGTCGACCAGAGGCGAAGATTCATCGACACGGCGGCCGACGCGGGAGACGACTTTCTCGATAATGCGGAGGAGGTGGGCGTCGTCCTTAAACTCGACCGGGGTACGGTAGAGTTTGCCGGCGCGTTCGACGTAGACGAGTTTGGGTGTGGTGACCAAAATATCGCTTACGGTGGGGTCCTGGAGAAGGGGTTCGAGGGGACCGAGGCCGAAGACTTCGTCAAGAATTTCCTCGATGACGCGGTCCTTCTCAACCAGGCTGAGAGGGGTCTTCTCTTCCTCGACAAGTTTGGCGACAGCGGCGCGGATCTCGGCGCGCACGCGTTCGCCGGCCATGGAAGAAAGGGCTTCCAGGTTGATGCGGTCGAGGAGTTTCCGGTGAAGAGTGAACTTCAACTCCTGGTATTCCGGAGTGTAGCCTTCGCGATTGAACAGGCGGTTTACCCACCCGCTTTCGCCCTTTTCACCCTGTCGCGAACCGACATCCAACATTGGAGGCATGGTAGTTTATCCTTTTTCCTTATCCAAAAAGTCCGAAGCGCTTCTTGTCCTTCTCTTTCGGCTTGTCGTCTTCGAGGCTGCCCAGCTTCAGGGCCAGCTTGGCGATCTGTTTGCCGAGTTCGGTGTTGCGGTTGAGCATACGCCCTTCGGCGTAGGTCTCGTACAACTCCGGATAATCATTGACGATGGTTTGGAAGATCGGCACGCCCAGCATCCTCTCCAACTCGTCGGGGGATATGTCGAGGCGTTTCGGGGCCCGGTTGAGGATGAGCCTGATACGGTTCTTGCCGTAGCCGCTATCGATAAGCGTCTGGACGATCTGCTTGGACTGATGCAGGGCCGGCACTTCCAGAGTGGTGACGAGGCAGGCCTCATCGATCTCCTCGAGGGCGGCCATGGCCATGTGACTGAGGCTGCGGCCGAGATCGACCAGCGTGAAATCGTAGTGGGGCCGGGCGAAGGCCAGGACGTGGCGGACCTGTTCGTCCTTGGGCTCCTGCTTGGAGGCGAGGGCGACAGGGGAGGAGACGATTTCGACGCCGGGGATGCCGTTGGAGACGAGTGCCTTCCAGTAGTGAATGTCGAGCCGGTGGAGGTTAGTGACGGCGTCGAGAATGGAGTAAACGGACTTGGTCTTGGTGATGAAAGCGACCATGCCGGCGTCAAGGTCGAGATCGACCAGCAGGACCTTCTGGTTGTGGCGGCCGAGCTCCGCGGCCACGTGGGTGACCAGGGTGGTGGCGCCGCAACCGCCCTTGGAGGAGAAGAACCCGTAGGCCTTTCCGCCTGCCTTGGTGGTGCCTGCGCCGCGGCGGCTGCGTTCGGTGGAGCGGCGTTCGAGGGCGCGGCGAAGTGGCTCGCGGAGCGGAGGGTAGAGATACTCGTTAACCCCGGCGCGGAGGGCGGAAAGGATGGAATCGGCGTCGGCGCTGGTATTGAGGGCGATGATCATGGGGTCGCCAATGGCGCCCCGGATGGAAGCCACGAGCCCTTCGAGGGGTTCGCGCCAGTTGCTGATATCGACCAGGACCACGTCGGGCCGCATGCGCTCGAGGCGGTCGAGAAAACTGCTAAGATCGCCAATATCCTGATGTTCCACGATGAGGCGGAACGGCAGGTCGGCCAGGCAGGACTGCGTTTGCGCACGCAACTCGCGGTTCTCGATCGCCAGACCGATAGTCAGCGGATACATTCAAATACCCCTGGGACAGTATACATCAGCGGCCGCCGGACCCCGAACCGCTCGGCATGGGAGCGGGTGCTACACCGGCGTTAATATTAGGCGCTGGAGCCGGAGTTGGGAAAACGACGACGGTTTGGGCTGGAGCAGGGGCCTGTTGCCCCACTTTCTGCTGTTGTACAAGTTCCTCGACCGGGATGGACGGGTTGGGCGGATGCACGGGAACCGGGCCGGTCTTGGCGGCACCTGGCTGGCCCAAGTAGGAGGCGGTGTTGCCCGACATGTACGGTTCCTTGAAATTGAGCATGGGCACGGGTTGGTCGGCGGGTATGGGCCGGATGATCTCCGGAGTGATGATAATTAGTACCTCGGTATTGGACTTCTTCATCGTCCGCGTCTTGAACATGTTACCTAGAACGGGAATGCTGCCGATGCCAGGAACCTTGGACCAGCCATCGGTGGTCTCGTTGTCGATGAGACCGGCGAGAACGAAGCTCTGACCGCTCTCCAGTTCAACTTCGGTTTGGACGCGGCGGGTCGCTATGGCCGGGACCAGGAAACCCTGAATGCTGATGGCATTACCGAAATCGAGGCTGCTCACTTCGGGCGCCACCTGGAGGCGAATGGTACCGCGCTGCGTAACGGTGGGAAGGAAATTAAGACGGATGCCGTATTCCTTGAAGGCGATGGTAACGGAAGTTGCGCCAACTCCGGGCTGCACCTGGGGATAGGGCATTTCGCCGCCGGCGAGGAAACTCGCCTGCTTGCCATTGATGGCCACTATGTTGGGCTCAGCGAGAGCCTGCGCCAAGCTCTTGGCTTCCAAGGCCTGGATGGCGGCCACCAAATTGATGTCTTTGCGAAATAACAGCAGGTTGACAGCGCTGGACAACGTGAAAGTTTGGGCTCCGTCGCTGCTGACAGGTGTGCCGGTGCCAAGGGCCGCACCAGTATTGAACGCGCCGGAGGCGAGGTTCATTCCGAGGTTGCGGGAGACGCCGCGGTCGACCTCGGCAAAGTGGACGTGGAGGACGATCTGCGGGTCCTCCGCGGGAACTTCGACGCGAAGCAGGTTGACTACCTTACCTAGCGTGGTGGCAATGTCCTTTACGCGATCAGCCGCGACAACGTCCTTCACAGTGCCCCGGATAAAGGCGGTATCGTTATCGTAAGTGACGTTGATATCGGTATCGGGGAAGTCGCGGGCGATCTGCTGGCGGACGGCCTCGAGCTTGGCGTTGCTGGCGCGCACGGTGAGGTCGAAGACGTTGCGCTTGCCGTTCTTCTGCCAAATAATGAGAGAGGTTTCTCCGGCGGCCTTGCCGTTGACGAGGACTTCTCTAGGGCTGGTGGGGACCGCATCGACGAGGGCGTCGTTGGCGATAGCGACACGATATATGTCGAGAGGGCTGTCCACAATGAGGGACTTGCCCACGGTGACGAGCAATGGCAAGGGCTTTTCGGACTCGGGCGGCTGTTGAGCCGCAGCCTCGGGCTGCTGGACCGGCCTGGCGGGTTCGACAGCCGTGAGAAGCGCCGGGAGCGCCAGGAAAGATACGGCGCCCACGGACAGGATGATTCGGCGGACCGGTGACACTTATTTGCCCTCCCCGGAGAATTTGATTTCGGTTTTGTGTGTACCGCTGACGATTTCAATGGTAGCCGGGGGCTCCGGCTTGGGCGGAGCGACTTCCTGAGAGACCGGCCGGTAGACTCTAGACGGGCGCGGTGCTGGCGCAGCCGACGGAATGTCGTTGCTGGCAGTCTGGCGCATGTCCAGATGGCCTCCCTCGAACAGATTCTTGGTGGAAGAACCGGGGGTGCGGGCAATGCCATGATCCAGGGGATTGCGCAACACAAGCTGAATGTTCATGTTGGAGGCGAGGCTGAGTTGCTCGGCCTGCTCCGGTGTGACCAGCAGGTTAATGGTCGAGACCATGACGGGCTTGTTCTCGGCGTCCTTCTTGAGTTCCTGGCCGGCCGACAGCACTTCCAGATCTTCCAGGGTAGTGACGGTCTTGGCAATAGTACCCAAGTTGCCATTACCGCCGGGGCGCAGGCCGGAGATCATCACATCCACGTGGGTACCGGTCGAGACGAAACCCGAGACGCTGGAGATGTCGTTGATGCGAATGGCCACGGCCCGCATGCCCGTGGGAATCTGGGCGGTGAGCCCGCCCCCTGCGCCAGGCAACGCGAGGCGCGAGGTCAACACGGGTTCGTCGGCAACCATGGCAACGGTGACGCCGCGCTCGAGCACGCCATCTTTCCCGTCGATGGTCATGATGGCGCCGGCGGGAAGTGGGCCTGTCCAAGGTGAGAGCTTGACGTCGTCCGGCTTGATCAAGGCGCCGACGGGAAGGTCTTTGGCCGCGACGACGATCTTCGTAGTCACGGGAGCGGCCGCGGTGTTGCTGGCCGGAGCGCGTTTGATAAGCACCTGGTACAGCAGGAGGCTGGCCACGGACGCCACCACAAACGCGAAAATCAGTACCCCTAGAAATCTCTTGTTCATTTCAAGTATCCCGTTCCGTTCAAACGGAACATGCGGTCCAATCCGCCCATAACCGCACAACCGCCCGCCGCAGACCGGCCGGCGGGAATTCCTCTTCGGTGTGCTCCGTCAGGAGGCAAAGCGCAGTCCACCAGCCGCGGCGAACCGTCTATCAGTAAACCGCCCCTCCGGATATGGCGGCTGGCCACCGGGCGCATTGGCGCCTGGGAGCCGGATCGGGGTAGAGGACCAAATGCGATGGGTGCTGCCGTTCCCATTGAAAACCGGTTGCCTAAAGCAGCGGCGAAAGGCGCGGGAGCGGAGAAGACACGATCAGACCCCACCCCCGTCAGTCCCACCAAAGATACCCCGACACGTTCATAACACCAATCTCCCCCCGCTGCCGGGTCTGGCACTACAATCCGCGTGAACCCACCCAGTGGGGTTAGCCCCGCGCGGGGCATGCTGGAAGCGGTTGAACGCTCCGCGGCATGCCCCGCCGGGAAATCCGATTTTATCCGCCAGAGGCGGAAAACCGGCCGTTAACAAACTCCGACGCAACCGGGGGGACTAGCTCCCCATCGTGTTGGCGTAGGAAAGTTGGCTCGAAGTGGTCGACCAAATACCCTTGATGCTGCCACCGGCGCTGATGAAGAGAGCCGCCGAAGCCAGTGCCACAAAACCGAGAAGCAGGGTGTACTCAATCAGATCCTGCCCCTGTTCGTCCTGCCAAAAATTCCGCAATAACGTCATGTGTTTGCTCCTATTAAGTTACGACTTGGACTCGTGTTGGGCGATCTTGCGATCGCTTGCCTGAGTTTTCGTGATCTCGCGATCACGGCATGATCCGTCACCTTGACGGGTGGCGGAAACCGGTGGTCCCCCGGCCTTTTGGGCGGAGCGGAATACGAGGGAGACGCCGTCGTCATAAACGACGCGCCAACGCGCGGATTCCTTCAACGCGCCAGCCAGCGGCGCGCTCGGGGAAAGAAGAATGGTGTCGACGCCGAAACGGCCGAGGGTCTTTTCCCAGTCGTAGGCGACGTACATCACATTCAGATAATCTTTTCCAAAATCGGGGCCGTAGAAATCGCTGCGGCCGTCGGTAAAAACCTTGGTGTCGGGATAAAGGCGGTAAATCAGGTAATCGCCCCACTGGTCGGCGGAGAAGATACGGGCGCCGGGATTGCTGCGCAGTGTGGCGATGGCGCCGGCGGGAAACGTTTTGGGATCGAACTCGGCACGGAAAGACTTGGGCGGGTTGGGGGCGTAGAGCAGGGCGGCAAAAAGGGCGACGCCCAGGACGCTGGCTACGTGCCAACGCGGAATGCTGTCGGTTTCGCTGGTCTCGCGAGCGATGCTGGAGAACCTCGCGACGGCGTTGCGGGCCCAGGCAGCCACGTTCCAGGAGGGCACGACCGCAATCCACTCTTCCAGGGCGGAGCCGATAACCGGCGCCGCAACGATGGCGAAGAGGGGGATATTGCGGGCGGCGAGCAAGGCCGCGTGGCTCCACATCAAAATCAGTATGGGCTCGACATACCGGCCCTTGGAAGCGTGCCAGGCGGCGGCCATGGCGCCCACCAGCAGCATGGCTTCAAAGAAGATGGCCATGGGGTGATGGAAGCTGATGGAGAAGAACTCCACGATGTGCTGCGAAAGATATGGATCTGCCAGATAGAGGAATACGTGTTGATGCAGGCGCCAGGTGTAAGGGTTGACCAGGCTGGCGGCCAGGCAGGCGAGGGCGCAGAGAAAGTATCGCCGTGCCCGGACCCAGGCGGGACGCCGCTCCGCGGAGTCGGTTGTGAGGGCGAGTTTGAGCACGTCGCCCAAGCCGTAGGCAAAGATCATCAGCACGCCGACGAAGAATCCGCCATGGAGGTTGGTCCACAGAACGGTTGCGAACGGGAGGATGGTGAGATAGGGAACCGGACCGAGGTGGGTCTTGCCGGCGCGGACACTTTCGAGGGCGGCATAGAAGGCCACCAGGAAGAAGACCGAAAAGAGATGAGGACGGGTCAGCCAATGAATGGAAGAAGTGGCGGCCGCAATCATGGTGACCAGCACGGCGATAACGGCGTTGCATCTGCGTCTGACCAGGCGGAACAGAACAAGGAAGGTGAGACAGATCAGGATCATCGCGAAAAATGCGATGGTGCGGAGACCGCCATGGGAATGCAGCCAGGCAAATAGGACGTCAGTGAGCCATTCCCATGCGTACCAGACGCTATTGGGTTTGGTGAAGGAGAAGATGTCGTGGAGCGGAACGCGATGATTGGCGAGGATCCACTCGCCAGTGCGGATATGCCAACCGGTATCGCAGTCGCCGAGGAGGGACTTGATGCCTTCCATGCGCGCAAACACGAACACGAGCGGCATGAGGAAAGCCATGTCCGTGAGCGACGGCAGAAACTTGACGGCGAATTGTGGGCGTGGCGCGTCCATAATCGTACTAAGCCATCCAGGAACTGGCCTCCGGCATCATAACCTCGACCGCTCGAATGCGGTCGTGAAAGGAGCGGAAATCCATGTAATTTACACTCAGGGCAATCTGAGGAGCATCACCGCCGCTCTCGGAAATGCGAGAGACAACGCCCTGGCAATGAATGCACTTCTGTCCAAAACCGTGATTGGCGGGAAGTTCCACTTCAACGGTGAGGATCTGCCCGATGGAGGGCAGCGGAATGGGAGAGTTGTCTCCTTGCCAAGCGACCAACAGGCCGCTGCGGCTGATGTTCGCGGTAAACATAGCGCTGCGAGTCCACAGCGCTGGCGATGTCACATGGCAGCGAAGCTTGATGTCGATTCGCGGGCTCTCACGCCGGTTTATATTCTTCATTTGGTTACTTCTGTGACACTCGCGAATTTAGCGCTCAAAACCGGGCCGAGCAATATGGTAAATGGGCTATAGCGTTCTGTTCCCCAAGGATAGCAACGGGAATGGCTACCGCTGGAAGGGTGCTGGGGCGGACCGGGCACTCAGAGGTCGGCATCGGAGATTTCTGATGGTGTGCGACGTATCCCGGCAGGGTTATTAGCCGTCTATTATCGGGGCGTCCACCGGAGGTATAGGGCTTTTTGGAGACGCGAAAGCGCCGCCTAAAGTGCTCATAATGAGCATATTATACGGTACCTAGAGAAACCGATGGTACTCTGGAACGGGACTGCGCCGCCCGATTTTTACCGAGTTTGCGATAATTTCCCATTGACAACGGAAGTAAACAGTCGCAGAATGCAAGTGTAACAGCAGTACTTCATTTCCTAATCAAAACCCCTTAGGGAATGCGTGAAGAAGGCATAGAGCGTTGAGGCGGGTGCAGCACAACCGAGGTAGAGACTAATGACGCGAATTCTTCTATATAGCGACGAGCCCATTCTGGCGAAGGGTCTCGAATCGGTATTGAGGCAGGTCGAAGGGTTCGATCTGCTGCCAACGTGCACGACTGTGGCGTGCTTGTTGGAACAGGTGGCATACGGGGCACCGGACTTGGTGCTGATGGATCTGACGCCTGAGATAACCTTTGCCGTGCTTAGCGACATGAAGCACGCCATGACGAGTTCCAAGATTGTCCTGTGGGTGAACTCGATCTCGACGGAGCTGGCATTCCAGGCGATGGGCCTGGGGGTTCGCGGGATCCTCCGCAAGACCCTGCCGACGGACTTGCAAGTCAAGTGTTTGCAGAAGGTTCAGGCTGGCGAGTTGTGGTTCGAGAAGGCGCTGACGGACAGCTTCCTGTGCGCCCGGCGAGTAGCCTTGACGCAGCGCGAGGGCCAGTTGGTGAGCCTGCTTTCGCAAGGGCTCAAGAACAAGGAGATCGCCACCACGCTGATGATCTCCGAAGGCACGGTTAAGGTCTATCTTTCCAGGCTCTTCCAGAAGGTCGGGGTGAAGGACCGCTTCGAGTTGGCGCTATTCGGTTTGAAGAACCTGACGACGGGTCAACTCCCGGTGGGTGAGAAGGGTCAGCGGCCCGGAGCCAGCGCAATGCCGGGGCTGCGGAGCTTGGTATTGGAGCGTCCAGTGGAGCGGGCCGAGCAATCCAACCGGTTCGCGACTCCGCTGCGGCCAGCCGCCACGCGGTTCTAACCCACATTTGAAGGTGTTTTCGGGCCGCCGATGAGCTCAACGATGTGCTTATCGGCGGCCCGTTGTTTTTCTCCACACCACTCCTGCCACGTGTTCTACTGGATGCGAACGAGGTGATAGTTCTTTTTCCCTGCCCTCAATAAGATGGCCCCCGGCCATTGCAGGTCCTCGGGCGACACGGTCTTCTGCGGCTGATTCTGGCGCTGGTTGTTGAGGTAGACCCCCCCGGCTTCGATGAGCTTGCGGGCTTCGCCCTTGCTTGACGCCAATCCAGTGCGCACCAGCAAATCGGGCAAGGGGATGCGAGCTTCCAAGTCGGCCACCGTCAGGACGGTGGCGGGCATTTCGCGGGTCAGCATCGCCACGGTTTCGGGGCCGGGGACCTCGACGGAGGAGGAAAACAGAATGCGGCTGGCGGCTTCGACGGCGCGAACCGTCTCGGCGCCGTGGATGATGGCCGTACATTCCGCGGCGAGGACGCGCTGGGCCCCGCGCTGTCCGGGCCGCTGGGCAACCTCGACCTCCAGAGCCGCGATGGGTTCGGCATCCAGGAAAGTGAATAGCTTGAGGTATCGGACGGCGTCGGCATCGGCGGTCTGCAACCAGTACTGGTACATCTGATAGGGACTGGTGCGCCGCGCGTCCAGCCACACGGCGCCCTCCTCGGTCTTGCCGAACTTTTTGCCGGAGGAAGTGGTGAGGAGGGGGAAGGTGATGCCCTCGCCGCGGAGACCCAGAACGCGGCGGATCAGTTCCTTGCCGGCAACGATATTGCCCCATTGATCGCTGCCGCCCATCTGGATGGTGCAATCGTGGCGCTCGCAGAGGTACATGAAATCGTAGGCCTGGAGCAGCATGTAGCTGAACTCGGTGAAGGAGATGCCCTGGTCGCGCTCCTCCAGGCGGGTACGCACCGAATCGCGCTTGATCATTTCGTTGACGGAGAAGTGCTTGCCGATGTCGCGGAGGAAATCGACCAGGTTGAGGCGGGTGAGCCACTCCACGTTGTTGAGCATGATGGCGCGGTCATCGCTGGAGAGATCGAAGAAGTGGCTCAACTGGATGCGGATGGCGGCGGCGTTCTCCTCGGACTTCTCCTTGGTCAGAAGGGTCCGTTCGGAGGCCTTGCCGCTGGGATCGCCGATGAGACCGGTTCCGCCGCCGATAAGCGGTAGGGGGCGGTGGCCGCGGCGTTGGGCGTGGGCCAGCGCCATGACGGGGATTAGGCTGCCGAGGTGGAGGCTATCGGCGGTGGGGTCGAAGCCCACGTACATGGTGCGGCGGCCGGCGTTGAGGAAGTCATCCAGGGTTTCGCTGGTTACGGCGTCGAGGAAGCCGCGCCAGCGGAGCTCTTCGAGAAAGGCGGAGGTGGCGGGAGCGGCGCCGGGGTCTTGGTATTGGGGCATGGAATCACTCATTTTCCCACAGTGGAAGCGGAGGGATGGCACCGCGCGGATTGCCGGGCTTTCGCCGAATTACCTGGCGACGTTCCTGCCGAAATTGAAGCAGGGGCCGACGGAGAAGCGCACGGTGAGCCGGCCATCTTTCAGAAGGTCGCTGAACAGGTGGTCGTACACCAGGTCGGCCTGAGTGCGAAGGGCGATGTGCTTGGAGAGGAGCAGGTCGAAGCCGCCGCCAAAGCCGTAGAACGCGGTCCAATCGGTCTTGCTTCCCGAGGGAGCCAGTTGATTCGAGACCAGCGCGGCGATCGGATCGGCGGGGTGCGGCGTCGCCAGTTCGTGAATGGCACCGAAGGAAGGGCGCCCGAACACGGTGACGTGGCGCCAATGATGCGACGCGAACTGCGGACCGGCGGCGAAATTCTGGGTACGGGAATGCGCGGGCACAACCAACTGGTAGCCAGCCGGAATCTGGCCGGCGGCCGCCAAGCCGCCCAGTTCGGCGCCCAGTTGCTGTTGCAGAGCGGGCAGGAGCAGATTCGGAGTAATCGTAAGGTCCCCCGCGGAGATGCTATAGTCCACGCCGAGCGAAACCCAGGTTCGGACCCGGACCCCGAACTGCGCGTGGAATCCGTTTTCGAAAAGACCGACGTGCGGGCTATCGAGGAAAGTGTACCCGGTAAACAGATCGTAGCGGGAGACATACGCCTGCTGGCCCATTAGCTGAGGAGCGGCAAGGAATATGGATGCGGCGAGGGGAACCCAGGCGGACAGGCCGCCGAATGCGGAACGGGACATCGACTTTCTCCCTGAGTGCAGACGGTCAACCACCCGGCCGGCGATGGCTGTAACTAGACTGTAGCCAAGCGGCCCGGCCGAGTCAAGGGATGGGCGGCAGTGGGCCGGCGGGCGAAAACCCGTTGAAGCGGCGGGGCAAACCCGCGTATCCTAAACACTATGGCTGAACTCGAAATCCATCACGAAACCGAACATGAGAAGGACCCTTTCGGGCAGAGGGTCGGGGTACTGGCTGCCGTGCTGGCGGTCTTGCTGGCGATCGTCACCATCGCCTCGCACCGCGAACACACGTCGGGCATTATGTTTAGATCCGACGCCAACGATCAGTGGACGTACTACCAGGCCACCAAGATCAAGCAGCACGGCGTGGAAATGGAAACGCACCTAGCCGGGCTGATCGGCCAGAAGGAAGGCGTCGAGGCGATTCTGAAAGAGGCCGCCGAGCAGCAGAAGAAGTACGAGAAGACCGCCAAGGAACTCAAGGAGAGCGCCGAGAAATCCGAACTGGAGGTGAAGGGCGCCGAGGACCGCGCCAAGCGCTTCGATTACGGCGAGGGGCTGCTGGAGATCGCACTGGTGCTGAGTTCGCTGTACTTCATCTCGAAGAAGAAGATGTTCCCGGCGATGGGCCTGATTGCGGGGCTGCTGGGCGTGGGGATCGCCGTCACGGGAGCGCTGCTGTAGGGGCGGTTGACCGCCCGCGGGGACAATATTATGTACACGGACGATCAAATATCGGAGATAGCGAACCAGATCATGGCGCTGGAACGGGCCGCGCTGGACCGCTGGGGGCAGGGGGATCCGGACGGATTTCTCGAGATCTGCGCGGACGGGGTGACTTACTTCGACCCGTACGTGGAATGCCGCCAGGATGGGGTGGGGAATCTCAAGGCCTGGTACGACGGGCTCCGCGGAACGATCAGTGTGGATAGCGATGAGATCGTAGAGCCGCAAGTGCAGGTGATTGGCGATGCCGCCATTCTGACTTACCGGTACATCAGCCAGACCGGCGAAGCGGCCGCCTACTGGAACTGCAGCGAGGTCTACCAGCGTTTCGGCGACGACTGGAGAATCGTCCATTCCCACTGGTCCTTCACTCAGCCGGAACTGGCGGGCGAGTAACCTGGCGGCTTCCCTGCCCCGCCCCGGCCGCGTGGCAGATCCAGGCGAGCGCCAGCATGGCCAGGCCCCAACCGCAGACGCCGCCCCATTGCCAGCGGCCCCACGCCGCGGCGGAGGCGGCTGACCCGAGCGCTCCGCCCAGGAAGAAGACGATCATGTAGATGGTGTTGATGCGGCTGCGCGCGCTCCTCGAAAGGCTGAAGATGCGGGTCTGGTTGGAGATCTGCATGGACTGCTGGCCGATGTCGAGCACGATCACGCCCGCGATCAGTCCGGCGAAGCTGTAGCCGAGAGCCCAGAGCAGCGCGTAACCGGCACTGAGTAACCCGAGCGCCAGAGTGAGAGTCACTCGCGGCCCGTGCTTGTCGGCTAGCTTACCAACGGGCGCGGCGATGAGAGCGCCGGCCGCGCCCACCAGGCCGAAACTTCCCGCAACTCCCGCACCCAGGCGATAGTGCGGCGAACCCAGGAAGAACGTGAGGTTGGTCCAGAAGCCGATGAACGAGGCGAAGACCATGAATCCGACGGCCGAGGCCTGGCGCAGCACGGGTTCGGCGCGCAGCAGGAGCCAAAGCGAACGGAGCGCATCGGCGTAGCGCAGGGGGCTGGCGGGAGCCATTACTGGGAGGCGGCGCGCCAGCAGGGGAGCGAAGGCGGCGGTGGAGGCAGCGGCCAGCAGGAATACGGCCCGCCATCCGAGCGCCGCCGCAACGGCGCCCGAGGCCGCGCGCGCCAGCAGAACTCCCAGCAGTAGGCCGGTCATGACGGCGCCGATTGCGCGACCGCCCGCGCCGGGGCCGGCCAATTCCGGCGCCATGGGGACCATGATGTGGGTCACGGAGGCGGCTAACCCGATGGCGACACTCGCAGCCACAAGCACCCAGAGGGAAGGCGCGAGGCCCGCGGCCGCCAGAGCCAGCGACACGGCCGCGAACAGCCGCAGGATTAGCTTGCGGCGCTCCGCGACGTCGCCCATGGGCACGAACACGAATATGCCCGCGGCGTAACCGAGTTGCGTGGCCATGGAGATGGCTCCGCCGGCGCCTTGGGATACGCGGAACGTACGACTGATTTCAAGCAGCAGGGGCTGGTTGTAGTAGATGGTGGCCACGCTCATGCCGCAAGCCAGACCGAGGAATGGCAGCGAGCCACGGCGCGGGCGGGGATCCGATGGGGAGGGAGTCTGCAACGTACAGGCTATCACCCTGCGCGGGGGCAGCGGGCCTCAAGGCCATGTACTCTCCACGACGAGATCCGGCCCGGTCTCGGCGAAGCGGTAACCAACGTGGCTGTCAGTCAGCAAATACGATGGCTCGGCAGGATCGTCTTCGAGCTTCTTGCGTAACTGACGGACGAAGGTCCGCAGGTACTCCAGCTCGCCCCCGTACTCCGGACCCCAAACCGCGTGCAGAAGGCGCGCATGCATGATCGGCAGGCCGGCATGCGACATAAGGTAGTGCAGCAGGTCAAACTCCTTCGGCGTAAGATGGACCGTTTCACCGGCCTTCCGGACCAGACGCCGCGCCGGGTCGAGCTCTATGTCTCCGATGCGGATGGACGCCGCGGGATCGACATGAGACGCGGAGGAACGCCGCACCGCGGCCCGGATGCGCGCGGCCAACTCCCGGACGGTGAATGGCTTGGTGATGTAATCGTCGGCACCGGCATCGAGCGCCGCGATCTTATCTTCCTCGCCATCGCGCACCGTCAGCATGAGAATTCCCAGGCGGGGCCGGATCTTTCGCATCTCGCGGCATGCGCGGATACCGCCAATGCCTGGCATGTTGATGTCCAGCAGGACGACGTCGTAAGTGGCTTCGGCGAGACGCCGGAGAGCCGATTCGCCGGTGGAAGCATCGTCCACCTCGAATCCCATTCCCCTTAGTGTGTTCTGCAACACTCGACGGATTGAACTCTCATCGTCAACGATGAGTATCTTGCCGTGCATCTGCATCCAATTCCCTCCTTGAGCCATGGGGTAGCGCGAAGTAGAAGGTCGTTCCGGCCTCAGCATCGCTCACCACCCAGGTCCGCCCGCCGTGGGCTTCGGCGGCCTTCTTTGCAATCGATAGTCCCAAGCCGGTGCCTGGCGCCCTGTGCCGGGCGTCCTCGGCTCGATAGAACCGCTCGAAGATGCGCTCGCGGTCGGAGGGGCGGATCGGCGGGCCTTGATTGTGTACGGCGATGACGATCTCGCCCAACTGCTCTTCCGCGGCCAGTGAGATCGGGGAAGCGGGAGTCGAGTACCGGCACGCGTTATCGACAAACTGTTCGAGAGCCCGGGTTAGTATCTCGCGGTCGCCGTGAAGTTCAAGACCGGATGCGCTATCGGGGCGAGTTACCTGGCGGCCGTGAAGCTGCCCGCGAAACCGCTCCAAGACGTCTTCAATCAAGGTAAGAACCGACAGGCGCTCCCGCCTAAGTCGAACTTCGGTGGCATCGATGCGGGCCATCTGCAGGAGTTCGGTAGTCAGGCGGTTCAATAGCTCGGCCTGCTCATCGATGAGAGTGGCAAGCTCGAGATCATCCGACGATAGCCGTCCGGTTTCGAGAAGTCCCGAACTGGCGGTGCGTATGGCCGTGAGCGGCGTCTTGAAGGCATGTGCAAGCGCGTCGAGAACGGCGGTGCGAAGCTCTTCGGTCTGGCGCGCCGCCTCGGACAGGCTTTCCTTCTGGAAGGACCGCGCCCGCTCCAGCGCGATCGCCGCGAGGGATGCGATAGCCGCGACGGTTAGCCTGCTCAGGCCGCCGCCGCGAACCGCGATGCCGCCGACTGGCCGCGATCCGAGCCGCAGCACATGGGCGCACAGGTCTACTCCGCCTAATTCCATGTCACTGTCCCGCAGATACGCGTTAAGTGCGAGGCGTTCCAGATCGCTTGTCCAGGGACCGGCGGTATCGGGCCGCGCGGACGCGGCGTCGAACACAGCCGCGGATTCGGTGCGGAAGATTTCCTGAATCAGGGACACGATCTGGGGGCCGGTCGCCTGGCGGCGATCGAGCAGCAGGATCCGGCGGCTCAGGGCATAGAGCTTCTCCACCTCAGCCCGGTGCCGAGCCTCGGCCCTGGCTTGATTCTGCGCTCGTGTCGAGAGCCGGCTCACCACCAGTGCGGTGATCTCGAAAGCCCCAAGGGAAACCCAATCCTGCGGGTCGGCGATCCTGAAAGTCAATATTGGAGGCGTGAAGAAGTAGTTAAGGCAGTTAACCGCGATTAGCGAAGTGACGCTGGCTTCCAGAAAGCCCCACACGAGCGAGACCAGTACGACGACGAGAAAGTACAGAAAGCCGCAGGTGGAAAGGTTCAAGTGCAGCCGGAAGCCGACAAACGTAACAAGGGCGACGGCCGCCACACCCGACAGGCATCCGACCAGTATTCGTCTTCGAGATAGTGGAACCTTCCAATAGCTTCTCCGGCTTCCCGCCGCGGAACGGCCGGTTGAATGGGACACCAACCCGGCCGCCAGCTCGGGATCCCGGTCCATTGCTGCCGCCACAACGAAACCTCATCTTAATGATGCACGAGAACCCATAAGGAAACTATTCTGAAAGACGTAAAGAAGTCATAAAGACCGGCACCATGCGCGCTTGCCAGTCACTCGACGCGATAACCGGCGCGGGCGTACGCCCTCATTTCCGGGACCGACACCTTGACTCCGATCTTACGCCAGAGGCCGCCGGATACGCTCCCCTGTGGGACATAGCCAATGACGTACTGGCTGCGGAGGGCACGGCCGATGGTGGTGGCAGCCCTTTCAATATCCGCCCGGCCGCGAACCATGAAGCCAATCCCGCCGGTCTTCCCGGCGAGTTCGTCGAGAAAGAGGAGCCCGCGCCGTTCTTCCATTTGCTGGACTGGCTTGGCGCCAGGCGCCGGCGAGGCAGTGACGGCGATGGTGTAGATCTGCGCGTCGGACTCCTCGGCAAGTCCCAGAAGCTCGCCTCGGGTGTGGCGGCTGTTGTTGTCCATTCCGTCGGAAATGACCAGCAACGCTTTCCGCGGATGAACGCCGGAGTGGAGTTCCTTCACGCTATTCCAAACCGTGTCAAACAGAGCGGTGCTCCCGCCGGCGCTTTCGAAGACAACCCGGTTCAGGACATCGCTAAAGTCCCGCGTGAACCCGGAGGTTACTCCGGGACGGGTCGATACGGTATTGAGAAATACCTCATCGGCCGGGTTGGAATCGCTCAGTAACGCCCGCAGAGAGTCCTTGGCAGGGCCGAGGA
This sequence comes from uncultured Solibacteraceae bacterium, assembly GCA_963807205.1. Lineage (GTDB taxonomy): Bacteria > Acidobacteriota > Terriglobia > Bryobacterales > Bryobacteraceae > CAWCVR01. Next base: position 417,042 of record CAWEAQ010000001.1, read on the forward strand.
CGGCTCGCATGCTTCCACTCAGGTCGAGCACTACTCCAATCGAGACCGGCGCATCCTCTTCACTGAATGAACCGACGGTCTGCTTTACTCCGTTCTCAGTCACCATAAATGCGTCTTTGGCGAGGCCGTTCACGGTGGCTCCGCGGCGGTCGAGGACGGTTACCGAGACCAAAACGAGCTTTGAGTCCGCACGGAAGTCCGCGGTATCCGCGGACCATGCGGGGACGGCCGCAGCGACCGTCGCGAAAATGACTCCTACTGCCGGGCAGCAAATTCTCTTACGCAACTGCATAAGACGCTCCTCTCTGCTTGGGCACAACCGGAGCACGGCGGGCGGAACCCGCGCCGCTGGCGGATGCGGCGAGGAACAGGCCGGTCCCAGCACGGGACCCGCGTCCGGCAGCAGTCAAGCAGCATTCCTTGAAGGCCTCCTGGTTAAGGACCTCCAGGCAACCCTGGGCCAGAGCCCGAACCGACCAGTCCCGCAGGACCTGGCTGATCCGGTGCTTCGGAACCCGGAACCGTTGGCCGATCCTGACCGAGCTCCAACCGCGAACGAAGTACAAGAGCACGACGCGCCACTGCATATCGTCTGAAGGGGACTTCAACAGCGGTGGAACGCGGGACGGGAACGAAACAACGTTCCTGCGGATCGCCCGGCGCAGAACGCCGCAACCCGGATACAACGTGGTTACCACGGCCGCCGCGCCGTAACTATCCGGGATGTTACGAACAGCACCCATTTCGTCCATACGGAAGTCTAGACCGGCAGGCATGAAGATCGCATAAGTGCTGGAGCATCCCCTGTCAAAACGGGCGCACTCATGTTGTCGCTGGAACTCCACCTGGGTGCTAACCCGTTGGAAACCGGCCATCAAAAAGGCTGAGGAAGTCGATAGATTCTTTGCATTGAGACGTCAACTACAGAGGATTCAGTCATTTGGAGAAAACAGACGAACGCACGTGATAAGAACAGCGAGTATCTTCATGCCTTCCTCATGAGGCACATAGCAGAATGAATTTGACTTACAGGCCAGCAGCGAATGAGCACATCGGCACAACAAGCGCAAACGGTTCTGGACCGCGGCACAAAGGGAAAGCTGCTGGTCGTAGACGACGAATCCGCGATCCGTTGGGCGCTGCGCAAGACTCTCCAACGGATGAACTTCGAGATCATCGAGGCCGAAACCGGGGACGAAGCGCTCGCACTGGTTCGCACGATCCGATTTGACGCCATTCTTCTGGATATCGGCATGCCAGGGATGAATGGGATCGAAGTGTGCCGGAGAATCCGCAAGATACTTCCGCTGGTCGGAATCGTCATGTTGACGGTAAAGAACACCGAGGATGACAAGATACAGTCGCTTGACGCGGGGGCCGACGACTACGTGACGAAGCCCTTCCACGTCGGGGAACTGGCGGCACGGCTTCGCGCCGCCGTCCGGCGCACTCATGCGATGGATACCGACGATGGCGCCGCTATCAAAATCGGCGAAATCGAGCTCGACCCTGGGCGGCGGCAAGTGACAAAGGCCGGAGAGCCGATCCGCCTGACGCCAAAGGAATTCGAGTTGCTTCACTTCCTGATGGCAAATGCGGGGCGTCCGGTCCCGCACGCGCGAATACTGGGCGCGGTCTGGGGGCCGGAATACGGCGGCGAGTTGGAGTATCTCCGCACGTTCATTCGGCAACTTCGGAAGAAGCTCGGCGATGACGCTTCCGCTCCCAAGTACCTGCTGACCGATTCGCAGGTTGGCTACAGGTTCCGGGGAGACACCGGACTAACGGCTGGAGGGCAGGCGTGATCGCTCCACTTACATCCGCGATATCTTCATGCCTTCCTTATGAGTCGCGTTCCATACTGGGTGTGGCACCGAGGAGTACGCACCCATGTAGCTTAGTCACCCGGTCAGCGGTGGGCTGGACTGAGTCGCCACCTTAGCGGCCCAGCCAAGACGCTGAATCAGGCCACCCATGCAGGCGGCATCGCTTGCGCCACGCCAGCGCATCCAAGCGGCACCAGAACATCATCGTGACTTCAGGTACATGAAAGGATACTTATGACGCGCAACGTATTGTCTTCCGCCGTTTTGCCATTGTGTATCGCCCTTCAGCTTGTGGCGGCACCCATATCTTCTTTCGGGCAGGACGCTTCAGGCGGCGTGGGTGGGGTCACACGAGACTCTTCCAGCAAACAGCCCGTGGCAAATGCACGCATCACGGTGCACAACATAAATACAGGGTTGGACCGCAGCGCCACCAGTGGTTTGGACGGCGCCTTCAACATGCCCGGTCTGGAGCCGGGACAGTACCAGGTGGCGGCGAAGGCGGAGGGCTTCGCCGCATCGACCGCAAACGTGGAAGTGGCCGCGCCGGCGACCGCGCACGTGGATCTCCTGCTAAGCGCCGAGGCTGCGGCCGCACCCGCCGCGAAAGCGGTTTCCACAGCGCCGTCTCTGGCCGACGAGATCGAGGCGTTGAAGGAGCGGATCGCCGAATTGGAAGCGGCCATGGGGGCGCACACCGCGCCAACGGAGGCACCCGCGCCAGCGCCCGCACCACAGCAGCCGGCCGCCGCACCGGCCGCGCCACCATCCTTTCCGGAAGCCCTGCAGTCGCCGGACTCCACACCGGGCGTGGACAATTTCACCCCATTCGCTTACGGCGACTTTACCTGGCTCAACGGCACACCGCGCAATAAGGACACCATTCTGGATACGAAATACTTTACCCCGGAAGTCCGATTCGACACCCACTTCATGGAGGATTTCAACCAGCCGGTTGACCACACCATGGGTGGGTCTACCGAGTCCTTCCGCAACGGCGAATTCCAGTTGGAGCAGGTCAGCGTGGGCGGAGACTTCCATTGGCAGAACGTCCGCGGCAGGGTCTTGTATATGGCGGGGCTGTTCGCGACGACGACGCCGCGCAACGATGCCAGCGCCGGAGTGGGCCAGTGGGACCTGCGCGACGCGTACCGATACGTCTCGGAGGCGTGGGGCGGCTACCACTTCAATGTGAACCATGGGCTCAACGTCGACGCCGGGATCTTTGTGTCGTACATTGGCCTGTTCAGTTATTATAACTTCGATAACTGGACTTACCAGCCATCGTTTGTCTCTTCCAACACTCCGTGGTTTTTCAACGGCCTGCGGATTCAGTGGTTCCCGACGAACAAGCTGAAGATCGAGCCGTGGATCATCAACGGCTGGCAATCCTACGCCAAGTTTAATGGCCACAAGGGGCTGGGGGGGCAGATCCTTTACCGGCCGCATGAGTGGCTATCGATGGTTTTCAACAACTACGGCAATGGGACCGACGATCTGGGCATTCCGGGCCGCTCGCGCATTCACACCGATGACAGTGTCGAGGTGAGGTATTTCAATAAGCCTGACCAGGACAAGGGCATCTCGAAAATGGCATTCTCCTTTACGGCCGATGCCGGCTGCGAGTACGGCGCCGGCGTGACGTGCCACGGCGGGAAGGCCGGGCCGAAGCAATCGTTTCTGGGGTGGATGCTCTACAACCGGATCTGGTGGGACAAGGATAAGTACGCAGTCACGGTTGGCGGTGGCATGATGAATAACCCCGGCCGTTACCTGACGCTGCTCCCGCCGATCAACGGCGCTGATGCCGTCTCCGGGTCGCCATATTTCACCGCCAACCCGGGGGATAAGGCTCACATGTGGGATGGCACGGTTACTTTCCACTATATGCCGAAACAGTACATCACCTGGTGGGCGGAAGCAGGTTATCGGCATTCGGATGTTCCGTATTGGTCTGGGCGCGACGGTATTACACCCCCCGGAGGAAATACCGGATCGCCTTCCCAGTACGTTTGCGCGGGCGGCGGCTCGGCTGGCACAAGCAACCTGGCCGCCGCATATGTAGCTTGTGGCGGGCCGGGGAGCGTCTGGTTCCCGGATCTCCGCCATGGCCAGGCCACCATCAGCGCCGGCGTGATGGTGAAGTTCTAGGAGTTCATTTTCTGAGAGTAAGTGGCAGCATGCGGCTTCCAGCGGATCGGGCTACTCCATCGGCCGATCCGCTGGGTCCCGGCTGTGAATCGGCCGCCGAATGGCGGATCTGGAGGCATATATGAAACGCATCGCTTTGACGGTTGGTGTTCTGGTTGCTCTCGTCCCGACGCTTCTTTTGCTCAATGGCTGCGGCGGGGCGCAGGCGGCTTCAACTTCGGAGGCGCCGCCGGCGGCGCGAGTGATTCCGGGCTTCGACGTGAGCGTCTTCTCGGTCGAACATCCGGAACAGTTCCCGATTGTCGCGGCGACTCAGCAGTCCGCGGCGCCGGAACTTGTGGTCACCGGAACGGTGAATCCGGACGTGTCCCGCAACGTCCCGGTTGTTTCGCTGGCGTCTGGCCGCGTCGTAGAAATTCACGCGCGACTCGGCGACGTCGTCCGGAAGGGCCAGTTGCTCTTGACGGTGCGCAGCGATGACATCTCCGGCGCCTTTCAGAATTACCGAAAGGCCGTGGCGGACGAAGTTCTTTCGAACACGCAGTTAGAGCGCGCGACGGACCTCTACGCGCACGGCGCCATCGCCCTCAACGACCTTCAGGTCGCCCAGGACACGGAAGCCAAGGCCAAAGTCGATGTGGAAACCATGGAGGAGCACATCCGCCTGCTTGGTACCGACCCGGCCCACCCCAACGGGATGGTAGACATTTACGCACCCGTTTCCGGAGTCATCACCGACCAGCAAGTCACCGCGGCCGCTAGCGTCCAGAGCTTCTCCACGAATCCCTTCACGATTTCCGACCTGTCGCGGGTTTGGATTATCTGCGACGTGTATGAGAACGATCTTCCCAGCGTCCACCCTGGCGACATCGCCGAGGTCCGCCTGAATGCGTATCCCGATCGCGTACTCAGGGGAACTGTCGACAACATCGGCGCGATCCTGGATCCGAACATCCGCACCGCTAAGATTCGCATCGAGGTTGAGAATCCCGGGATGATGCGCCTCGGCATGTTCGTCACGGCAACGTTCCGCGGCCTGACGAAGGACGTGCGCTCGGTCGTGCCGGCATCGGCCATCCTGCACCTGCACGATCGCGACTGGGTCTATGTGCCCGCGCCGGACAAGAAGTTCCGGCGGGTAGAAGTGGCCAGCGGCGATCCATTGGCGGATAGCCTGCAGCAGATCAAATCGGGAATCAAGCCCGGCGAGCAGGTTGTGGCCAACGCCGTCGTACTCGAACACGCGATAGCGATCAACCAGTAGGCTTCGCCTTCCGCCCATACTATTCAGCTCTGACTGACCCGCTCTCTATTCGGAGAACAACATGATTCGTGCGCTCGTAGACTTCTCGCTCAACAACCGGTTCGTCGTAATCTCGGTTGTGCTCCTGCTGACGGCGTGGGGTGTTGTCTCTTTTCACAATTTGCCGGTCGAGGCCTATCCCGACATTGCGGACAATTATGTGACCGTCATCACTCAGTGGCCCGGCCGGTCGGCGGAGGAGGTGGAACAGCAGGTTACGATTCCGGTGGAGATTCAGATGAACGGAATCCCCCACCTCTCGTTTCTGCGTTCCGAGTCGATCTTCGGCCTGTCGTTCGTAATTATGATCTTCGACGACAGCTCGGACAACGATTGGAACCGGCAGAAGGTTCTCGAACGCCTGACGCAGGTTAACCTGCCCACCGGGTTACAACCGCAGATCGGAACCGATTGGAGCACGGTTGGCCAGATCTACTGGTACACGTTGCGCAGCACTAATCCGAAGTATGACCTGATGGAACTGCGGTCTATCGAGGATTGGACGCTGCTCAAAGAGTTCAAGTCCGTTCCGAACGTCGTCGACGTCTCGGATTTCGGGGGAACCGTGCGGGAATACCAGGTGCGCGTCGATCCGAACAAGCTGGTGTCCTACGGGTTGAGTATCGGCCAGGTGGAGCAGCAACTTGCCATTAACAACATAAATGCCGGCGGCAGTTTCGTTGAGTCCGGCCTGCAGCAGATGAACGTACGCGCTCTAGGGCTATTTCGCAACGTCGCTGACATCGAAGATACAGTCCTGACGACCAAGAAGGGGACGGCGCTCCGGGTGAAGGATATCGCCGAGGTGGCACAAGGCCCCAAGATCCGCCTGGGACACATGGCTCGTGCGAATCGCATGGAGGACGGGAGCATCGTCGACGAATCCGACGTGATCCAGGGTGTCGTGTTGATGCGGAAAGGCGCGGACGCCGGGCCCACGCTGGACGGGATCCACAAGAAAGTCGAGGAACTCAACAACGGCATCCTGCCTCCAGGCGTTCAGGTCGTACCCATGCTGGACCGCGCCGACTTGCTGCATTACACCCTGCACACGGTAATGCACAATCTGGGCGAGGGAATGATCCTGGTGACCATCGTCCTGCTTCTGTTTCTCGGTAACATCCGCGCGGCTGTGATTGTGGCTCTCACCATTCCGTTCTCGCTGCTGTTCGCTTCCATCTGGCTCAATGTCAGCCGCATCCCGGCGAACTTATTGTCACTCGGCGCGCTGGATTTCGGGATGGTTGTGGATGGCGCCGTGGTCATGGTGGAGAACACGGTCCGCCATCTCAGCCGCCGCAAGGAAAATGGGGAAGAGCAGAAACCGGTCGCAGTGATTATCCGCGACGCCGCCCACGAAGTCCAGCGTCCGGTGTTCTACGCCATTGCCATCATCATCACCGCCTACATGCCGATCTTCACGCTGCAACGCGTGGAGGGCAGGCTCTTCAGGCCCATGGCTCTGACGGTGGCATTCGCGCTGCTGGGCGCCCTGCTCTTTTCAATCCTCATCGCCCCGGTCCTTTCCAGCGTGTTCTTCCGCAAGGGAGTTCGCGAATGGCAAAACCCGGTCATGACATTCCTCACCGGCATCTACCGGACCAACGTGCGTTGGGCTATCACTCATCGCTGGATCACGCTCAGTGTTGGAGTCGCCGCCCTGGGCGCTTCGGCCTATCTGGCGTTCAGCGGAGTTATAGGATCTGAGTTTCTGCCTCACCTCGATGAAGGGGCGATCTGGGCTCGCGGCACCCTGGCCGACAGCACTAGCCTGACGGAGGGCGAACGATTCACCACCCAGGCGCGCCTGATCTTCGCGTCCTTCCCGGAAGTTACTAAGGTCGTCTCGCAAGCGGGGCGTCCCGACGATGGTACCGATACTGGCGGATTTGGTAACACGGAGTATTTCGTCGACCTCAAACCGAAGGACCAGTGGCGGCCTGTCTTTCGTCGGGACAAGGACGAACTGATCGCCGCCATGAACCGCGAGGTCAGCAAACTGCCCGGCGCACTTTGGAATTTCTCCCAACCAATTGAAGACAACGTCGGCGAGACGGTCACGGGAACCAAGGGTCAGCTCGCGCTGAAGCTGTTCGGCAAAGACCTTAAGATCCTGGACGAGAAGGGCGATGAAGTCGCCGCCGCCATGCAGCAGGTGCCTGGGCTTATGGACTTAAAGATATTCCACACCCTCGGCCAGCCGAACCTCGATTTCACCATCGACCGTAAGCAGGCGGCCCGCTTCGGAATCAACGTGGCGGACATACAGGACGCCGTCCAGACGGCGGTGGGCGGCAACGCCGTCAGCCAGGTGCTCCTCGGCGAGGAGAGGTACGACGTGGTGGTGCGATATCAGGCGCCATATCGCCAGACCGAAAAGGAAATCGCCAATATCCGGCTTCTGTCCCCATCCGGGGAACGGGTCTCTTTGGCGCAGTTAACCAAAGTCGAGGTGAAAGATGGTGCTTATGACATCTACCGGGAGGGCAATACCCGCTACGACGCTATTACGTTCAACGTGCGCGGCCGCGACTTAGGCAGCACGGTTACCGACGCCATGACGCGGGTCCAGCAGAAGGTGAAGCTGCCGCAGGGCTACCACCTGGAGTGGTCCGGCGAGTACGAGAGCGAGAAGCGCGCCGAGGCGCGTCTGCTCATCGTGGTGCCGCTGACCATATTGGTTATCGTCATCATTCTATACACCATGTTCCGCTCGTTCAAATGGGCGATGCTCATCATGATCAACGTGGTGCTGGCCCGCGTGGGCGGCTTGCTCGCCCTGTTGGTCACCCATACGAACTTCAGCGTCTCCTCGGGCGTCGGGTTCCTGGCGTTGTTCGGCGTCTCCGTGCAAACCGGAGTGATCATGCTCGAATACATCAACCAGCGGCGCGCTCGGGGCCACACGATCGTGGACGCGGCAGTGGAGGGTGCCGTGCTCCGGCTTAGGCCGATCATGATGACCATGCTCGTGGCGACGCTAGGCTTGTTGCCCGCGGCGCTGTCGCACGAGATCGGCTCGGACTCGCAGCGGCCGTTTGCCATCGTCATCGTCGGCGGTTTGATTTCCGACTTGTTGATGAGTATCGTCCTGCTTCCCACCTTATATGTGTGGATGGCAAGAGAAGGGGACAGACTCCCCGCATTGGAGGCGTCTCATGAAAGCTAAGTACTCCATCGCCGTAGTGGTGTCGATGCTGCTGTCGCATCCTGCCACCGGCCAGGCGCCTCAGCAGCCGGTGACGATCACGCTCGACCAAGCCACCCAGATGGCGCTCGCCCACAACCATAACCTGCTGGCGGCCCGGACGACGGTGCAACAGAGCGAGGCCCAGGAGCTTACCGCGAATTTCCGTCCGAATCCAAGCATATTCAGCGACTGGGAATACCTGCCTCTGATGCATCCGAGCGGCACCGGCGTACTCGACTATCTGCACGACTCCACCGAAGGCGACCTCGGCTTGAGTTATCTCTTCGAGCGCGGCAAGAAGCGCCAGCACCGCCTCCAGGCGGCCAAGGACGCGACCGCCGTAACCCGGTCGCAGGTAGCGGACAACGAGCGAACCCTGACGTTCCAGGTAGCGCAGCTCTTCATCAACGTTCAGCTCGCGCAATCGACCCTCGACTTGGCGCGGGCGGATCTGGAGAGCTTCGAAAAGACCGTCGATATCAGCGAAAAGCAGTACAAAGCCGGCGGGGCGAGCGAGAACGACTATCTGAAAGTCAAGTTGCAATTGCTGCAATTCCAGCAGGACGTCGAGCAAGCGGAGCTCGCCAAGGCCCAAGCCCTCTCCGATCTCCGGCAACTTCTGGGTTACGAATCCGTGCCCGCTGATTACGCGGTGGGCGGCGACTTCGACTATCAGCCGCTCGCGGTATCGCTCGCGGACTTACAGGCAAAAGCCCTGGAGAACCGGCCGGATCTGCGCGCGGCCGTGCAAGGAGTAACCGCCGCAGGCAGCCAGTACGAACTCGCCAAAGCGAACGGAAGAGTGGACGTGACCGCCTCGGCCAATTATTCGCACGTGAATGGCATCAGCGCCGCCACCTGGGCCGTCAACGTCCCGTTACCTATTTTCAATCGCAACCAAGGGGAGATCGCGCGAACGCACTACGCCATCACTCAGGCGGAGCAGCAACAGATCGCGGCGCGGGGGCAAGTCCTCACCGATGTTCGGGATGCCTATGAAGCGCTTGAGTCGAATGACCGGATTGCCAAGTACTTCAAGTCGGGGTACCTCGAGGTGTCGCAGAAGAATCGCGATATCAGCGAGTACTCCTACCGCCGCGGGGCCGCGAGCCTGCTAGACTTCCTGGACGCCGAGCGAAGCTACCGTGCCACGCAACTGGCATGGCGGCAGACCATCGCAGCTTATCTCACCGCGCTCGAACAGCTTCGCGAGGCGGTGGGAAGCAGGACACTACCCTGATGCGACGGCAGGCGCTACTCCTAAGTCGATATAATAGGCCCAGCGGTATGATCGGGGAGGAGGCGCAGTGAGCGGCTTAGCGATATTCGGCCTGGTGGCTGTGTCGTCGATGTTGATCTTCTATGCACTGGAGAAGCGGCATCACTGGTGTGTCCTGGCGTTTTCCGGCTCTTGTGTCCTGGCTTCGGCCTATGGCTTTCTTCAAGGGGCTTGGCCATTCGGGTTGGTCGAGATCGTCTGGTCCGGCGTCGCCCTTCACCGGTGGTGGATCGAACGGAGATCCCACGCTCTTCGCGACGTTGCGCCCAGGTGAATCTTTCCGCGACAATCGAAGCTGTGGAGACGCACGGCGGCAGGGCGGAGAGCATCTGGGGCGACATTCGGCGCATTCGCGCGGAGGCCCCGCTGGTGCACAACATCACCAACTACGTGGTCATGAACGTCACGGCCAACGCGTTGCTTGCGCTGGGGGCGTCGCCCGTGATGGCTCACGCGGAAGAAGAAGTGACGGAGATGACCGCCATTGCGAGGGCGCTGGTGATCAACATCGGAACGCTCAGCGGGCCATGGATCGCAGCCATGTTCCAGGCCGGCGGCGCTGCCCGGCGGAAAGGGTTGCCCATCGTGCTGGATCCGGTGGGGGCCGGCGCCACGGCTTATCGCACCGGGACTGCGCGTCGCCTGCTGGACGAACTGGCGCCCGCGATCGTGCGCGCCAACGCCAGCGAGATTCGGGCACTCGAAAGCGAAGAGCGCGCCACCCGCGGCGTGGATAGCGCACATGCGCCGGAGGATGCAGCCAGCGCCGTGGCCGCGCTGGCCGGCCGGACTGGCGGCGTGGTGGTGGCAAGCGGCGCCATCGACCTGGTGGTTTCGTCCGGCACACTGGCCCGCGTCGCCAACGGGCATCCCATGATGGCGAGGGTTACCGGCATGGGGTGCACAGCCAGCGCGCTGGCCGGGGCGTTCGCGGCGGTGAACCCTTCGGCACGCGACGCGGCGGTGAACGCCATGGCGGTGATGGGGATCGCCGGCGAACTGGCCGCGGAAGGCGCGTCTGGACCTGGCAGTTTCCTCGCGCGCTTCCTGGACGCGCTGTACGGTCTCAGCGAAGCGGACATCCGCGGAAGGCTGAAGGTGAGCGAGCAGTGAGGGCGCGGTACGATTGGGAGTTGTACCTGGTCACGGATCGCAGGCTGGCGGGCGGGCGCCCCATCGAGATCATTGTCGAGGCGGCGGTGCGCGGCGGCGTTACGGCGGTGCAACTCCGGGAGAAGGACTGCTGCACCCGGGAATTCCTCGAACTCGGCCGGGCGCTGGTGCGGCTGCTCGCCCCCCTCGGCATTCCGCTGCTGGTCAACGACCGCGTGGACGTGGCGCTGGCCATCGGCGCGGCGGGCGTTCACATCGGACAACGCGACATGGACTACTCGACAGCGCGCAGGCTGCTGGGCCCGGATGCCGCAATCGGCCTTTCCGTCGAGACCCTGGAGCAGGCGCGAGCGGCAGATGCGCTCGATGCCGACTATCTGGGCGTGGGGCCGGTGTTCTCCACACCCACCAAGCCGGATGCGGCGCCGCCGTTGGGTCTCGCTGGTCTAGCCGAGGTACGCGCAGTCTCGCGGCACCCTCTGGTGGCGATTGGCGGCATCGGCGCGGGGAATGCGCGGCAGGCGGTTGAAGCCGGAGCCGATGGCGTGGCCGTGGTCTCGGCCATCTGCGCGGCCGCCGATCCGGAGCTCGCGGCTCGGGAACTGCGGCGGGTCATGAAGAAAGAGGAACAAATGGCGGGTACGGTTCGTAGAATTTAGGGGGTCTCATGCGCGCATCCACTTCATACCGCGAGGCGTTCCGGGCGGCGGTCCGGAGCATACACTCCAGCAAGCTACGCAGTTTTCTCACGCTGCTGGGCGTGATCCTGGCCACCACCGCGTTGATCGTGGTGATGTCGCTGGTGCACGGGATGGACGTGTACGTGGCCGAAACGGTGTCCGACATGGGCACGGACGGCTACCAGGTGCAGCGCATCCCACTGCTGGGCGATTTCGATCCCAAGAAGATGTTGGAACTGGATAAAAAGAACCCCAAGCTCACCTCCGACGAGTACCGGTACATCAAGAGCCACCAGACGCTGTCGAGAGAGTTCGGCATGCAGGCGTCCTCCAGCGTGAAGCTCCGGTACAAGGACCAGAAGCTGGACTCGGTGGATCTCGCGGGCGTCACCGCCAACACGGGCGTGATTTCGGATATTACGGTCTCTAATGGCCGGTTTCTGACGGAAATCGACGACCAGCGGCACACCGGCGTGGTCTTCATCGGCGAGGACGTACGCGCCAAGTTCTTCCCCGGCGCCGACCCCGTGGGCAAGACCATATCGCTGGACGGCACGCCGTTCCAAGTGGTGGGGACGGCCACCAAGCGCGGTTCCGTCTTCGGTTTCTCGCGCGACAATTTCGTCATGATCCCCATCGGCACGTTTTTCAAAACGTTCGGCACCCACCCGGAGACGAACTTCAGCGGCCTGGCGATCACTCACGACCGGCTAAACGATGCGCAGGACGAAGTGCGCGCGCTGCTGCGGGCGTATCGCCGGCTGCGCCCCAACCAGGAGGACAACTTCGGGCTGCTGGCCTCGGGCTCGCTGGTGGCGCTTTGGGACCAGCTCACCACCGTGCTAGCCACCATGGCGGTGGGCATCGTGTCCATCTTCATGGTTGTGGGCGGAGTGGTGATCATGAATATCATGTTGGCGGTGGTAACGGAACGGACTTACGAAATCGGAATTCGCAAGGCGGTGGGCGCGCGGCAGAAGGACATCATGCGGCAGTTCCTGATCGAATCGTCGATGCTGTCGGCTTCGGGCGGGTTGATCGGCGTAGGGCTGGCGTGGCTGCTCACGATGCTGATCCGCGTGGTGGTGGGGCTGCCCATGGTGGTGCCGCCCACCGCGATCCTGTCGGGCGTCGGCCTGACCGCGCTGGTGGGCCTGTTCTTCGGCGCCTACCCGGCGCGGAAGGCGGCGCGGCTAGACCCGATTCACGCCCTGAGGTGGGAACGATGACGTTTCAAGAGATCTGGTCGGCGGCGGCGATGGCGGTGGCTACGGTGCGGGAGCACAAGACGCGCAGCCTGCTTACGGTGCTGGGAGTGATCATCGGCACGGGAACGGTGATTGCGGTGGGCTCGATCATCACCGGAGTCAACGACTCCATCGCCTCCATAACGACGGCATTCGGTCCCGAGACCATCTTCTCCTTCCAGTTCAACCTGGGTTTCCGCGGCAATATCTCGGACGAGGAGTTCAAGCGCAAAAAGTTCACCTTGGAGCAGGCCCGTGCGCTGGCAGAAAGGTGCCCATCGGTGGAGACCGTATCGCCGTACCTCTTCAGCCCCAACACGTTCGGCGAGGGCGGATGGATTGACCGGGCCAAGCTGGGCAGCCGCGACCTGTACAACGTCGAGATCGCCGGAACCGAGGAGGGTTACGTCGAAGGCGGCGCGCAGAAGATTCTGTGGGGCCGTTTCTTCACCGACGAGGAAAACCGGCGGCATCGGCCGGTGGTGGTGATTGGGGAGCACGTGTACAAGAGCTTGTTCGTAAGCGGCGATCCGGTGGGCAAGTGGATCGAGGTGGACGGGCACCAGCTTGAGGTAGTCGGAGTGATCGGGCGAACGGTGAATTTTCCGGGCATGGAGGACCGGCGCGTTATGCTGCCTTACTCCACCATGCACAAAATGTTCCCCAACGCCGACCAGATCATGTTCGTGATCTTTGCGCGCCCAGGCATGGTGAACCGCGCCATGGACGAAGTGCAAGCCGGCCTCCGCGCGCTGCGCAAGACGCCGCCCTCGAAACCCGACGATTTCTGGATATCGACCGGCAGTCAGATGCTGGACGATTTCCAGCGCATTACGAGCACGGTGGCGCTGGTGATGATCGCCATGAGTTCGATCGGGCTGCTGGTGGGCGGTATCGGCGTCATGAACATCATGCTGGTCTCGGTGACCGAGCGCACTCGGGAAATCGGGATCCGCAAGGCGGTGGGGGCGCGCCGGAGCGACATCGTGCTGCAGTTCCTGACCGAAGCGGTGGTTCTGACCGGGCTGGGCGGCCTGCTGGGGATGACTCTGGGATGGGCGGGTTCCCTGGCGTTCCACCTGGCTTTCCCGAACCTGCCGACGTCGGTGCCCCTGTGGTCGGCCGCGCTGGGAGTTTGCGTGAGCGTGGGCGTGGGGCTGTTCTTCGGCACCTGGCCCGCGATGAAGGCGGCGCGGCTGGACCCGGTGGTGGCGCTGCAATACGAATAGCGGAGCCGCACCCACACCGCGGAGCCCGTTTCTCCTCCTGCATGGCTGTATCATGGGTTTTGGAGGAAGCGTGGTCTTTAGGCGGGGCGCGGCAGTGGCCGCAGTTATTTTCGTTTCGGGCCTGATTACCCGCGGCGCGGCGCAGGGGCAGGGCGGGGCGCAAACCGACCCGCGATACAACCTCGAGGTTAACCGGGTCGAGACCACCTTCTCGGTGACCGACCGCAGAGGCCACTTCGCCACTCTGACGCGCGACGACCTTCAGGTTTTCGATAACAACCGCGAACAGAAGATCCTGGAGTTCTCGGCGGAGTCGGAGTTGCCTCTGCGCCTGGCTCTGCTGGTGGACACGAGCGGCAGCGTTCAGGAACGCTTCCACTTCCTCCAGAACGCGGCTATCGGCTTCCTCACCGCCAGCATCAGACCGGGCCGCGACCAGGCGCTGCTGGTTAGCTTCGACATCACCCCCGAGGTGATCTCGGACTTCGACGGGGATTTGGTGCGGCTATCGGACAAGATCCAGGCGCTCCGGCCCGGCGGCGGAACGTCGCTCTACGACGCGATCGAAGCTGCCGCCCGGCGCATGGGAGAGACCGCCCGCGCGGGCCGGTACCGCTTCGCCATCGTAGTATTCAGCGACGGAGAGGACACTCAGAGCCGGCTGACGCGCCAGCAGGCGCTGGAGGCGGCGCAGCGCGCCAATGCCGTGATCTTCGCCGTCTCGACCACCGACCAGACCGTCCCGAGCCAGGGCGACAAGGTGCTCAAATTCCTGGCCGCGGAGACCGGCGGCGCCGCGCTCTTCCCCTTCAAGTTCGAGGACATGGGGCGCTCCTTCGATACCATCGCCAAGGAATTGCGCCACCAGTACAACATCCTCTACCGGCCGGAGCAACTCGCCGCCGACGGCCAGTTTCATGCGGTGGAGATCCGCCTGAAGCAGCCCAAGGGCGGATTTCAAGTTCGCGCCCGCAAGGGGTACTACGCACCGCGCACCGCGCCCCCGGGCAAGTAGCCCCGGGAACCTGGCCGCGGCGGCGGTGTCAAAGCAGGTACGCCCTTTTCCGAACTGGAGATGGCCCGGCGCGCCATGGCGCGGGCGGCCGCGCTTGTGGATTGCGAGCTGAGGCAAGGCCTCGCCGGGTTGGGAACGGTGGCGGCGACGGCGCCTTTCGCGGAGGGTCCATGGAGAGGTCCACAGTTTTGCGACGGTCAGCAGCAGTGTGGCCGATGCCCTCGTTTCCACGGCCAGTGGCCTGCTTGCAGCCGTTCCCGCCTTGGCCGGCTTCCTTTACTTGCGGAGCCGGGTGGAGGCCTTCGACACGCATATGGAGAACGCCTCGCGCGATCTGGCCAACCGCCCGCGCCGGACCACGGCTGCCCTTAAAACACCCCCGCCGGCGCTCCAAGCGTAAAGTTGTTGGTGTTCGTCGTGTACGTGGTGTGGCTGCCTTCCGGCCCGCCCCATGCGTAATAGAACTTCAACAGCGGCGCGGCGCCCAGTTGCACCACCAGGCCGGCTCCGAAGCTGTGATGCAACTGCGAGAACCCAATATCGGCGCGCTTGGCGGCCACTCGGCCGGTGTCGTAGAAGCCCAGCACCGAGAGCGGCCCCCAAACCGCGTGCGTGTACTCCGCCTGAAGCACCAGCAGGTTGGGCGCGCGGAAGCGGTAATCGCGGTAACTGCGCAGCATGTCCACACTGTTGATGTCATTGCCGCCAATCGTGGGCTGAAGGTAAAACGGCATCTGGTTGCCGCCCGTCGCATAGGCCTCCACAAATCGCACCGTTCCAGAGATCGTCCCCAAGTCCACCTGCGTTGGCGGACTGTAGCGGTTGATCCACACTGCATCCAGCCGGCGGAAGGAATACGGCGCGCCCGTGGCTTCGTGGAAGAACCGGAAATCCGCCAGCAACTGAGATCCGAAACCGTTCATGCGCGGCGCCGTCGGGTAGGTCCAGCGAATGCCGCCGCCCGTCACCACATACGCAGTGCCCGCCGCCAGCGCCGGAGTGTTGGCCGCGCTGAAATTCTGTTCGATGGAAGGCAGCGATGCGCCATGTATGCCGGACGGCGCGTTCCACAAACCTGCCAGCCCCCCCACCAGCGCCAAGCCCCCAATAAGCGGCACGTTCAGGTGCCCGCCCCCCGTGGTCTGCACCAGACCGTACAGCGATTCGTTCACTAGCAAGCTGCCGTTCCCCTCTCCGAAGTAGGTCATCTCCGGCAGGTTCAGGTGTAACGCTTCGAGCGTCGCGCTAACACGGCGGTTCTGCGGGCTGCTGGCCGCGCCGAAGATATCAAGCCGGCCGCCCGCCTCCCAGAAGCCGTTATAGGAGCCACGTGCTTCGGCGCTGGCGCTGTAGCGAATCGCAGGTTTCGAAGTGGCGCGCTCCAGGTTGTAGACCAGCCCGCCAGCAAACCCGCTCCCCGGTACGATGCCGCCAACCGTGGGGTGCAGCCCATCGCCGGTGAACAGCACACGGCCGAAATCGATTCCCTTCTGCACCCGGTCGATACCGGTGGTTTCGAAGATGCGGCACCAGGTCTGCGCCAACTCCACCTCCTGCTTGTGTTGCACGCTTGCCAGGAAGGAATGCGGCCCGCTCTTGGCGAATTCCTCGTTCTTCTTCGCGGCCCGGGTTTCGCAGGGATCGGCCGCGGTGGCCATGCGCGCGAAACAGGCAACCACCGCCGCCCAGAGCAGCACCCGCGTCATTGTCCGCCTCCTCCAGCCGCCACCGCCGGCGCGGCTTCGGGGTGAAGGACGGCCATCGCCTGGCCTACGAATTGCGACGCCTGACCCTCCGTCTTCACCGCCTCGGGCGACATTTGCGCTGCCACATCCGGCCGGGTCTGGAGCAGAGCGGCGTGGACCTCGTACACATGATCCAGGTGCAGGGTCGCCGCGTTCGCGTCCGCTCGCGACACCGCCTGCGGCGAGAGCACCACAGGTTCTGGCGCCCAGTCCGGAAACTCGTCGCGCGGGGCGGCCAGTGTTAACAGCGGCAGCAGGCTCGCGGCCCACTGTTCCCGCGTGTAGGGCGCGTTCGTCATCGGGTCGCCGATGAACTGCGCGGAAGCGGTGGCGGGGATCGAGGCGTGCTCGTACATGGTGTGGTCCACGCCGCCCTTCTGAACGTAGGGCGAGATGGCGATGGCCGGAACCCGCACACCATAGCGGTCGAAAGCAAACGGCGGCGCGGTGGAGGTAAAGCCATCGCTGTGCGCCACCTTGGGCGGCGCCACGTGGTCGAAGATGCCGCCGTGCTCGTCCCACACCACCAGCAGCAGCGTGGAGTGCCAGGTATCGGCGTTCGACCGCACGGCCTCGTAGACCTGGCGGATGAAGTTGTCGCCGGCCTGGATGTTGTGGTCGGGGTGCTGATCGGCGGCGATGGTCTGGCCGTTGTCGTAGTAGGGCGGCTCGATGAACGAGAACTGCGGCAGGCGGTTCTTTTTGCAATCGCTCAGGAAGTCCCCCCACAACCCAAAGTACTGGCGTTGGCCGGCGATCAGAAACGTCAGCCCCATGGTGCCGCTCCAGGGCGCGTAGTAGTAGATCCGCGCCTGCGCACCGGCGGCTTTCAGCCGGGAGTAGATGCTGGGCTTGTTCGAGAAGTACAAGGGCGACATGTCCAGCCGGCCGAAGGACGTGCCAAAGTGCGCGAACGCACGGTTGGGCAGAGTGGGCCCGGGAACCGACGAGAACCATCTGTCGCACACGGCATACTCGCGCGCCAGCGCAGCCATGTTGGGGATCTGCTCCGGCTTGAAGCAGCGCATGATGTCCTGCGGGTCGCCGCCCAGCTCCTCGTAACTCAGCGAAAAGCCCGACATGTCCGGCTCGCCCGCCGGCGTTCCGATGGGGACGCCGTACATCTGCAGGTAGACGTCGCTCGCGTCGTGGCCCGGGTCGATGACAAGCTGCCCTTGATACTCCGCCCCGGAAGTGGTGCGATGCGGTTCGCCCGCGGAATCGCGGTTGGTGTAGAGGTTGTCGGTGACGCCATCGATCTCCGGGTTCTCCATCATCAGATAGCCCAGCAGATGGTCGAATGAACGGTTCTCCATCATCAGCACAACAATGTGCTGGATGTTCGGATTTGGGCCCATGGTTCCCTCCTTCTAAGTGCGTTGGTGATATCTTCCTGCATCTGGCGGCGCGGGTCAAGGGACTCCCGCTCGACTGCCCGCTCAGCATCTCCTTGTTTGGCTTGCCGCTGCGAGCCCTTCAAGCAGATTTAGGGTGCGTGCGCGCTTTCCCCCCATGTCGACAGCCGACGCTGTTGCCCGCCGTTTCAGAACCGTTGAGCCGATTCTCGCATTCTCGAGTTGACAATGTGTTGCAGAATCGGTTCTAATGAGTTTTCGGATATAGTTGCGACCAAGTCGCAACTGGTCGCAAATGAAGACCGAAACTTTAGAACGCCGCTCGTTGCTTCAAGATCTCGCATTGCGGGGCATCCGCATCACGGGTCAGCGAAAGATCCTGATCGAGACCATTCAGGAAGCCGCCCGCCATTTGGACGCTGCTACCCTGCTGGAGTTGGCGCGAAAGCGCGACGAGCGCATCAACCGGGCAACTGTCTACCGCACCATCGAGCTTCTGAAGAAACTGAGGCTCATCGATGAGTTGGACCTGATGCACTTGACCGGGGAGAAGCACTTCTACGAGGTGAAGACAAACGTCGACCACATGCATCTGGCTTGTTTCCAGTGTGGCCGGATCGAGGAATTCACCAGCCCCCTGTTTGAACGTCTCAAGGCCGAGATTTCGCGCCAGAAGGGATTTCGTGTTCGCGTCGCTCGCCTGGAAATCGGCGGGCGGTGCAGCCAGTGCTGCACCCTGGCAACCAGTTGCGCGGAGTGTGCAGAGGAGTCCTGCTGCAAGCGCGGCGGACCGAACTGTTAGCTGAATAAGAGCGAGGCCGCGCGGCTGTCTTTTGGCGAAGCGCACCGCCCGGCTCGGGAAATTGACAACCCGCAGGCTGACGGCCCCCTTCCATTCTAGGTCGCTGGCCGCGGTTCTTTAAGGAGAGAAAGCGCAGATGACCGGTAACACATTGCGGAGAGAGACCGTTTTGAAGCGTGCCACGCTTCCGATCCTGCTCGTATTGGTGGCTGGTTTTTCGGGCCTTGCGGGAGCCGAGGGCAGCATCGCGGGCACCATTGCGGACACAACGGGCGCTGTGATGCCGGATATCCCCGTCGTTGCCCGCAACACGGAGACGGGAGTTGCGCTGAAAGCCTCCACGAACCGGGAAGGTTTTTACGCCTTTCCAGCCCTGCCTAGCGGCCCTTACCAGTTGCAGGTTGAGCAACCGGGATTCAAACCATTCCAGAGAACGGGGCTGGAGGTCACCTCGGGCGCCGCGCTGAGGATTGACATCGAGTTGATCCTGGGAGCGCATTCGGAGGCTCTGACAGTGAGCGAATCGCCGGCTCAGGTGGACACGTCAAACACCCAGATGGGGGAACTGATCAGCGCAACAAAAATGACGAGCATTCCCGTCAACGGCCGCAGCTACACGGACCTGCTGGCGTTGCAGCCCGGCGTCATCCCTGCCAACTCCCAACAGCCGAACGCGGTGGTGATGTCCGGTTGCACCAACACGCCGCCTTCCGGCGACCTCAACCCCGGCAACATGTCGGTGAGCGGCCAGAGAGAAACCGCGAATGGCTTCTCGGTAAACGGCGGCTCAGCACAGGAAGACTTCAACATGGGAGCGGCGATTGTGCCCAATCTCGATTCGATCCTGGAGTTCCGCGTGCTCACCAGCAACTTCGACGCCGAATACGGCAACTTCAGCGGCGGGCAGGTTCTGGTTACAACGAAGTCCGGGACGAATGAACTCCATGGAAGCGCGTTTGAATTCCTCCGGAACACTGGCCTGGACGCGCGCAACTACTTCGCCTCCGGACGCGCCAACTACGACCGCAACCAGTTTGGCGGCACCGTAGGCGGTCCTATCCGAAAAGACAAGACCTTCTTCTTCGCGGATTATCAGGGCACGCGAATGACGCAGGGCGTGGAGACCGGCTTGATATCCGTCCCCTCCCTCCGGAACCGGGCCGGCGACTTCTCCGACAACGCAAGCGCATTCACCGGGAAGGTTGACGGTCAGTACTGGGCGAACCTGCTTTCCCAAAAGCTCGGCTATGGAGTCCAGCCGGGCGAGCCGTACTACGCGCAAGGATGCGTGACATCCGCGCAGTGCGTGTTACCGAGTGCGCAGATTCCCCAGCGTGCCTGGTCCGCTCCCGCCAAGGCGCTATTGCAGTTCATCCCGGAGCCGAACCGGGGCGGGAGCACGTTCTCCACGTCGGCGTACGACCAAAATCTGCGTGACGACAAGGGCGCAATCCGGATCGACAACAACACCCGCTGGGGCTCTCTGTCGGCGTACTACTTCTCCGACGACTACTGGTTGGACAATCCATATCCGACCGGACAGGGCGGCGCCGACGTACCGGGTTTCAACGCGACCTCACTCGGCCGGGCGCAACTGGCGACCCTCGGCCTGACCCGCACGTTCGGCCCAGCCGCCGTCAACGAACTGCGCCTCGGCTACATGCGTACTGCCAATCACATCGGCAACCCCGTCGGCGGCGTCGGACCTTCGCTCGCTTCGCAAGGCTTCGTGGACGCCGCCGGAAACCCCGGCATTGTCGCGCTCGCCCCCAAGACCGAAGGCATCGAGAACGTCTCCTTCAACGACTTCGCCATCGGGGTCCCCACCACCAACGCCGTCCAGACCAACAATACCTATCAGTTCTCCGATAACTTCTCCAAAGTGGTTGGGAAGCACATCCTCAAATTCGGCGCCACCGTCCACTACGACCAGGTGAATGTCAACCCGGATGCGATTTACAACGGATCGTTCCTGTTCCAGGGGACCGAAACCGGCTCGGATTTTGCCGACTTTCTTCTAGGCGTCCCCAGCAGCTACGCGCAGGGCGATTCCAACCCCTTCTACCTCCGCAATAAGTATGTGGGGCTGTATGGCCAGGATAGTTGGCAAGTCCGCCCGAAGGTCACACTGAACTACGGCTTGCGTTGGGATTTGCTCCCCCCTTGGCGCGAGAAATACAACCAACTCCAGACGCTCGTCCCCGGGCAACAGTCGATCGTGTATCCTGGCGCACCGGCGGGCCTGGTGTTTCCTGGTGACCCGGGCATTCCCGACACTCTGGCGCCGGCTAAGCACACCAACTTCACGCCGCGTATCGGCCTCGCGTTCTCGCCGAATGCCAAGACCAGCATCCGGGCGGGGTACGGACTCTTCTACACCGCGTTTGAAGGCCTTTCAGCGGGAATCATGAGTGCCAATCCGCCGTACGGATACGACTACAACAGCTTTGCGCCGCCGCTGTTCGCTACGCCCTTCATCACCGCGTCCACCGGACAGGACATCGGCCAGCGGTTTCCGGAACCGATTCCGGCTGCCGGCGCATCGCAGAGGAATCCAAATTCGACGCTCGACTGGTCCCAGTACCTGCCGGTCACCGGCGTGCCGTCGTTCTTCCACAAAAATGTAACGCCCTACAGCGAAAGCTACACGGTCTCGCTCCAGCGGGAATTGGCGCCGAACACAACGCTCAGCGCCGGCTATTTGGGAACCCAGACGCACCACCTGCTGGTTCTCATTTCGGCCAATCCCGGCAATCCCGCGCTGTGTTTGAGCCTCAGCGAACCAGAGGATGTCATGCCGGGAACGGCCACCTGCGGCCCTTTCGGCGAGAGTGGCACATATGTATCGAGTTCCGGCCAGTTGATCCAGGGCACCCGAGGACCGTTCAGTCCACAGTTTGCCGCAGTCACTTACCAGAAGACCATCGGCAACTCGAGCTACAACTCGCTGGAAGCGTCGCTCCGTCATGCCAGTCCGTCCCTCGAAATGCTCTTGGGCTACACCTACGGCAAATCCCTCGATCAGTCCTCCAGTCTGGCCGAGGCAGTCAATCCGCTCAATCCTCAATTGAGCAAGGCACTCTCGGCTTTTGACATGCGGCACAACTTCGTAGCCAGCTACAACTGGAAGCTGCCGCTCAGCAAGCTTATCCATTTACGTAACCAGGCAACCGAAGGATGGTCGCTCGCCGGAATCGCGAGGTTCGGTACCGGGCTTCCGGTCACCTTGTTCAACAACAATGACACATCCCTCTTGGGCACGATTCCGAATGGCATCAACAACAATGGCGTGGACACGCCCGATTACGCGCCGGGCGATCTCGCAGTCAATACCAATCCGCGGAACGGGCGGCAGGCATTCAATACATCCCTGTTCAGCCTGCCGGATTTGGGTCACATCGGCACGGCCGCGCGCCGCTTCTTTTACGGTCCTGGAATCGCCAATTTCGACCTGGCGTTGCACAAAACCGTTCGGCTATCGGAATCGCGCACGCTGGAGTTCCGGATGGAAGCATTCAACGTCTTCAACCACGCACAGTTCTACGGCCCAGCGGCGGTGAATGGGAACATTAGCAGCGCTAACTTCGGTCAGGTTGTCGTCGCGGCGCCTCCGAGACTCGTTCAACTGACCGCTAAGTTCGGATTCTAAGTGCCGGCGTGCTGGTGACCGCGGTGAGCGGAAGTCGCCTCCCATCCTATCCGCCGAGCGCGGGCGCGCCAGCCGGAGTTGCACCGCCGAACGACTGCAGAGCTAAATAGCTCAACCCGAACCGCTTGATGTTGTCATGCTGCTTCTCAAATCGAGAGGCGTCCGCCCCTCACCTCAATCCCACAACCGGACACTCCCCCGCCCCACCGTGTATCCTAAACACTTGAGAACCGGGCGCCCGGTTGTGGCCCGGCACGTGCCCAACAATACACTTCGCCCGACTACCATGCGATCCATCGATACCCAGACGCCCTGCATCCTCATCGCCGACGATCAGCCGGATGTCCTCGAGGCCCTCCGCTTCCTCATCAAGGGCGAAGGCTACCAGTCCGAGTCAGCCAACTCGCCCTCGGCCGCCATCGCCTGCATCGAGGCGCGCGATTTCGACGCAGTGCTCATCGACCTCAACTACACCCGCGATACCACGAGTGGCGAAGAAGGGCTCGACCTGTTGCAGCGCATCCTGGACCTGGACGCGTCGCTACCGGTGATTGTCATGACAGCCTGGGGTTCGGTGGAACTGGCGGTCGAAGCCATGCGCCGCGGCGCGCGCGACTTCATTCAGAAGCCCTGGGACAATGCGCGCCTCTCAGCCATTCTCAAGACGCAGATCGAACTGGGCCGGGCGCTGCGCAAAGGACAGCGCCTGGAAGAGGAGAACCGGGCATTGCGCGCAGAGCGCTTCCCGCAGTTGATCGCCCAATCGGCGGCCATGCGGCCCGTGCTGGACGTGATCTCGCGCGTTGGGCCTTCGGACGCCAACGTGCTCATCACCGGCGAAAACGGCACCGGCAAAGGCCTCGTGGCGCAGACGCTGCACTCGGTTTCGCTGCGCTCGGCGCGGCCTCTGGTAGCGGTCAACACGGGCGGGCTGGCCGAAGGGCTGTTCGAGAGCGAACTGTTCGGCCACGTCAAGGGCGCCTTCACCGACGCCAAGAGCGACCGCGTAGGGCGTTTCGAAATGGCCGAGGGCGGAACGCTCTTCCTGGACGAAATCGCCAACGTCACGCTGCCCTTGCAGGCCAAGCTACTGCGCACCCTCGAAACCGGCGACTTCGAACGCGTGGGTTCCTCGAAAACCCGCCGCGTGGATGTGCGCGTGTTCTCCGCCACCAATGCCGACTTGGGGACCGCGGTCGCCGAGGGCCGCTTCCGCCAGGACCTGCTGTTCCGCCTGAACACCATCGAGCTCCGCCTGCCGCCCTTGCGCGAACGGCGCGAAGATATCCCCGTGCTGGCTGCGCATTTTCTACGGTCGCACGCCGACCGCTACCGCAAGCCCATCGCCGGTTTCGATGAAGGCGCGATCAAGCTGCTGCTGGCGCATAGCTGGCCAGGCAACATCCGCGAACTGGACCACGCCGTGGAGCGCGCCATTCTGATGGCCGAGGGCGACACCATCCGCTCCGGCGACCTGGGCCTGCGCACCGGCCGCGAAGGCCCGCCGCGCCTCGAGGAGATGAGCTTGGAGGATGTCGAGGCGCTGCTCATCAAGAAGGCCCTGGCGCGCTTCAACGGCAACGTCAGCCACGCCGCCAGCGCCCTGGGCCTGAGCCGCAGCGCGCTCTACCGGCGGTTGCAGCGGTATGGACTGTAGGAGGCGGCGATAATAGGGAAATGATCCGCGCCACTAGCGAACCCGTTCCGTACCTGACCCGTTTCTCCGACGGCGAACACGAATCGCTCGCCGACACCACCGCCGCCAAGGGCGGGCAGAGCGCCGGCTTCCGGCCGCATGACCTGCTGGAAGCGGCACTGGCCACTTGCATCGACATAACGCTGCGTATGTACGCCGCCCACCACGGCTTTCCACTCGAATCCGTGGCCGTCAAGGTGAGCCTCGACCGCACCAACCCCGAGGAGGTTGTCTTCCGCTACGAAGTGGATGCGGATGGCGGCATGACTCCGGAGCAGCGGGCGAAGCTGCTGCGCGCCGCCGGTGCCTGCCCCGTGAGCAAGACGCTTGGGAAGCGCATCCGCATCGAGGCCGGCGCGGGTGAGCCGGCCGCAAAGGTAGCCATGTGAGACGCCGCGCCCGGCCTTCCGCCGATCCCGAGCATAAGGACTCGCTCCTCGGCCACGAGGGGCGCGTCCTGCTGCTGGCCATCCTGGCCGGACTGCCGGGATCGGTCACGGCGCTATTGCTGCTGTGGTGCTGGACGGGCGAGCACGCGGCGCGCACCCAGTGGAGCCTGACCACGGTGATCGTGCTGGCATGGTTCGGCTGCGCCCTGCTGGCGCGGGAGCGCGTGGCCATCCCGCTGCAAACCGTGTCCAACCTTCTGGCCGCCTTGCGCGAAGGGGACTTCTCGGTTCGCGGCCGCTCGCCGCGCGCAAATGACGCCCTGGGAGAGGTGATGCGCGAAATCAACACCCTGGGCAGCACACTGCGCGAGCAACGGCTGGGGGCGCTGGAGGCCACCACGCTGCTGCGCACGGTGATGCGAGAGATCGACGTGGCCATCTTTGCCTTCGATGAGCACCGCCGGCTGCGGCTGGCCAACCGCGCCGGCGAGCGGCTGCTGGCGGAAGACCCCGAGCACCTGCTGGGCCGCTCAGCCGCTGAACTGCATCTGGAAATGGCCCTGGATGGCCCCGATCAAACCACCTTGCAGGCGTCCTTCCCCGGCGGCGCCGGACGCTTCGGCGTGCGCCGCACGCGGATTCGGGAGCGCGGCCTGCCGCTGGAACTGGTGGTGATCTCGGACCTGACGCGCGCTCTGAGCGAGCAGGAACTGCTGGCGTGGCAGCGCCTGGTGCGTGTGCTGGGTCACGAGCTGAACAACTCGCTCACGCCCATCAAGAGTATCGCCGGCAGCCTGGCAAGCATCGCCGGGCGCGATCCACTGCCCGAGGACTGGCGCGACGACATGCTGCGCGGCCTGGGCGTGATCACCTCGCGCTCGGAAAGCCTGAGCCGCTTCATCGGCGTCTATGCGCGGCTGGCCAAGCTGCCGCGGCCGCAGTTGCAGCCACTCGACGTGGCGGCCTGCGTGGGCCGGGCCGCCCGGCTGGAGACCCGCCTGCCCGTGGAGGTGACGCCCGGCGAACCGGTCACGGTGCAAGGCGATCCCGACCAGTTGGAGCAGGTGCTCATTAACCTGCTGCGCAACGCCGCCGATGCCTCGCTCGCCACTGGCGGCATAGTCTCCTGCGGTTGGCGCCCGAGCGGCGCACTGCTGGAGATCTGGGTGGCCGACGAGGGGCCAGGCCTCTCTTCCACCGCCAACCTGTTCGTTCCGTTCTTCACCACCAAGCCCGGCGGATCGGGCATCGGACTGGTGCTGAGCCGTCAGATCGCCGAATCCCACGGCGGTTCGCTGACACTCGAGAACCGCACGGACCGCCTGGGGTGCCTGGCGCGGCTGCGGCTGCCCGCATGAAACCCGGTCCCCACTAACTAAGGACAACTTTTCGGCGGCTGCGCTAGCTGTTCCAATAAGGAGTACTAAACCGCACCGTAATCAAGGGAGTCCCCATGATCGCCCTTTCGCCGCCCGACCTCGCCACTCCGCCTGAACCGCAATCCATGGAAGAGACGGGGTTACCCGAGTCGCTGGTGGAGCAGCTCATTCTCAAGATTCTGTACTTCCGTGGCGAGCTTTTCGGGCAGGATCTGTCCCACGCCATCGGCTTGAAGTACAGCGTAATCAACGACCTGGTGGAGGCGCTCAAGCTTCAGCATCTGGTCGTGGTGAAGCGCTCCATGGGCATGGGCAACGTGGCCGCGCTGCTTACCCTGAGCGAAGCCGGCCGCGGGCGCACGCGCGAGTACCTGGAAAACAACACCTACTCGGGGCGCGCGCCGGTGCCGCTCGATCAGTACACCGAACTGGTGAAGAAGCAGCGGCCGAAAGCCGGTTGGCTCACCAAGGACGCGCTGCGCCAGGCGTTTCGCGGCATGGTGATCACGGAGCGGCTGCTCTCGCAAGTGGGTCCGGCGGTCAGCGCGGGCAGTTCCCTGCTGATTTACGGAAAGCCCGGCGACGGCAAGACGTTCCTAATGACTACCCTGAACAACCTGGATGCGGCCAAGGTTTACGTGCCCTTTGCCATCGAGTGCCAGGGAAACATCATCCAGGTCTTCGACCCGGTCTACCACCAGCGGGTGGATACCGAGGATGACGCCCCCTCGGTGATGGCGGTCTCCGAGGAGCGCTCCCACGATCACCGCTGGCTGAAATGCCGCCGGCCGTTCATCGTGTCGGGCGGCGAACTGACGCTGGACATGCTGGATCTGCGATTCAACGAGACATCCCGGGTCTATGAAGCGCCGTTCCAGTTGAAAGCCAATAACGGCATTTACCTGATCGACGACTTCGGGCGGCAGCGCGCCACTCCCACGGAGGTTCTCAACCGCTGGATCGTTCCCATGGACCGGAAGCTGGATTACCTCAGCTTTCTCTCGGGCGGGAAGATGACGGTTCCGTTCGAGACCTTCCTGGCGTTCTCCACCAACCTGAATCCGGCCAGCTTCGGCGACGAGGCGTTTCTGCGCCGCATCCAGTACAAGCTCCTGATGCGTGGGCCCGCGGTGAACGAGTTCATTCAGATCTTCGAGAGGTACTGCTTCGAGAACAAGATTCCCTGCTCCGACGGGATACTGCCAAGCTTCATCGAGCGCCACTACACGAGTACCGGCAAACCCTTCCGGCGCTGCCACCCGCGCGACGTGCTGACCCACGCCCTGAACCTGATCAACTTCGAGAAGCTGCCGAGGGAGCTTACGGACCAGGTCCTGGACCGCGCCTTCGACAGTTGTTTCCTCAGCGAAGAGGACACCGCCGTACCCAGGGAGGCGGCGATTCTGCCGTCGGTGGGCCGAACCTGCCTGGACCACTGGGCGGAGAGAGGCGCGTGGATCGCCACCAACTTCGGCTGCGTCTACTTCCTGGCTTCGTTCCGCGATTTCGCCAAAGGCGGATACCGGGATGAGATTTCGGAACAGGAGTTCGGCGTGGAGGAGACCTCCCGCACGCTGGCCCTGATGCACCGGCGCGCCTTCCAGGCGTGGCTTCAGTTGACTCCGGAGCAGCAGCGGAGCGACTTCCAACGCTTCCTGCGGTCGGCCGAAGGGAGCAGCGCCAACCTGACCCCCGATCGCACCGAAGGGTTCTCCCTGCTGGCGCCGGTTGGCGCCACCGTCGATGAACGGGCACGTTTCGTGACCAACCTGGTCGCCGTCCTGACCCCTGCCGAGCCGCGCTCGGGAATCGTCCCAGCCGCTGCGCCAACCGCTGCGGGGCAACCAGAACCGGCAGCGTAGCTTCGGCCGCCGCCGCGCCCATCGACCATCCGGACCGTTGTGCCAACTACAATGGAGCAATCGGAGCCAGCCGCGTAGCTCCAACGGCTGCCGGCACGCGGTCCATCCCGGGAAGGCGTTGATTGTGGAGTGGGGAATTCGGTGAAGGTGGAAACGGTCTTAAAACACGATGCGGCCGGCAGGTCCTGCCGGCCGCATCGTTTCCTGCTATTACCGCTTATTAGGGGGCTGAAACTCGATGGATATGTGCGTCTGGTTCTCCACAGGAGTACCGTTCAGCACCGTTGGCTTGTAGATCCACTGCATCACCGCTTCCTGGGCGGGTTTCTGCAGCATCGGCGGGCCCTTCACCACCTTGACGCCCTTGACTCTTCCGTCGATGCCGATAGTGGCATCCAGTTCGACTATGCCCCTCTGACCCATCTGCTGGGCCATCTTGGGATACTCGGGGTCTTTCTTATAGACCAACACCGCTTGGCTGATCTGACTTGCTCCACTCCTGGCCGCTGGCGGCGGCGGGGCCGTCTGCTTGTTGGGAGGCGGAGGCGCTATGCCGGCGAGGCCGCCAGGCAGTTGAGCCGCCTGTGGCGCGGCGCCGCCAACCGTGGGAGCGTCGGGTAGGGCGTTAGCGAGATCCGAGGGAGCCGCCTGGCGAAGGCGGCCGCTCCCCAGCGAAGCCTCATTGAACTTGCGAGTGACTTTCTCTGGCGCGGGAGCGGGTTCCGCCGCGGCAGCAGTCTCCGCAGCGGGGGTTTCCGGCTTGGCCGCGGGCGTTGTGGGTGCGGCAGGCGTGGGCTTGGTTGTGTTGGAAGCGGAGGCCGCCTTGGGATCGTCCATCGGCGAAGGACGCGGATGCAGTACGCGCTGTCCGCCCTTTCCGATTTCGACGCCCTTTTCATCCGTCACAGTCATGGCAAAGCTCACGTCCTGAGTCTGGGGCGTATACACGACGCCGAGGCCGCTAGTGAGCGAGTCATGATCGATCGGGTAGTTCTGCTTGCTGTCGCCGTCGAAAACCTGCAACACACCCTGCTTGCCGTTCTTGGCGCCGTAGGAGTCGCGGTTCCAGGTTAACACCAGGTCGGCGCCGGAATGCTCCACGCGAAGCCCGAGGTCGGTGGTATCGGAAGAACCGGTTGGCACGCGCGCGGCCTTATGGAAGCCGGGATAGAACAAGTAGCCGCCGCCCAGCACCGCGGCCAGGGCCAGCGCAGCCACCAGCCACACCAGTTTGCCGCCGCCGCCCGCGGCCGGGGCCGCGGAGGATGCTTCGGCTTCGGCAAAGGCCTTGGGCACGGCTGCCTCGCCACGCCGGGGGGCCGGGGTCTCTTCCGGCTTCTCAATCTTCTCCGCTTTCTTTTCGATCTTCTTCTCGGCGGGCCTCTCGACGGGTTTCTCGACCCTCTTCTCGGGGGCGCGCATGGCCGGCTCGGCTGCCGGTTTCGGCGCGGGAGCGGGCTGCACGGGAGCCGGCTGGGCCGTCTCTGCTACCGACGCCGCAACGGGGGCCTGCACGGGGGCGGGCTCCGGAGGCGGCACCGAGATTTCTCGCCGCGACGCGATGGGCACGATCTGCCCGCGAACCGGCGGCTTCTGCGCCGGAGCCGGCGCGGCACTGGCGATCGGTTCGGCAGCGGCACTCTCGATACGCGGGGGATTCGCCGTAGCCGTAAGCTGCGAGGACCGGAACGGAAACTCCAGGTAACTGCTCTCAGCGCGAATGCCGCCGTTCTCGCGAACGAAGATAGCGCCGGTCGATGGCTTGCTGGCAAACGGCCGCACCAGCAGGGAAATGTGTTGGGGCTCGCGGAATCGCGCGTCCAGGAATGTCAGGTCGTCGGGATCGAGAGCCAGCCCCTTGCGGGTATGGCTACGGAAATAGCCTACCACTCGCGGTCCGGGGCCACTGCTGTATTGCTCGATGACGCGTTCAAACCGCGCCATGTCCGATTCCGACAACCGGTACAGCGGGCCGCGGCTGTAGTCGCAAGAGATCAATTCAAAGTTCTCGACAAGAACGACGAGGGGATTTGCCTGGCCGCTCCGGCCGATGAGCAAGCCTCCGATTTCCGAGCCGCGGGATGTTAGCGACCGGAAATTCTCGACCACAAGATTTTCCAGCCGGTCGATCATTTCGAACGGCAAATAAACGGATACCGGTTTTTGCGGGACTTCCCAAACGTAACCCGGCCGCGAGGGCGACTCCGCCTGGCTACGTTCCACTCGCGCGGTAGATTCGATCATGGCTAGTGCCTCCAACGGCGCCGGGGATTTCTAAAACGCCGTCTCTGGGTCGATTTTACCGGAATTTGGCCTCGAAGATCCAAGTTTTTTGCCCTATTAACCAAAATCAACAGGGTACTTGTAGTAATGGGAAACCGAAGTTAAGACTTTAAATATCAACGTGTTTACCTTCGTTATCAGACCGACGTTGTCACGATTTATTGTGGTAATTTGGTCGAAATTTGCCTATACTTTAGCCGAAAATGACTGCTCGGACTTGCCAATTTTGCGGAAAGCCTCTGAGCCGCCTGCGCGCCGGCGGCGACGAGTATTGCTCCAAAGAGCACCGCAATCAACATCGCCTACGGCTTGGCATGGACCGGCTGATGGAAGCGAACAAAGTCGCCAGCCTGATGCGCCGCAGGGAAAACCTCAAGCCCATCACGCTGGTACAGCCCGAAAGCAGTTCACTTCTGGACCCCCGCAGTTTCCCTGCCGCACAGATATCTACCACGCGAACCGCAGTCATCGAATTCAAACCAATTCGAGCCGCCCTCGCCCAGACGCGCTTGGTTCGCACTCAGCCCACTTGCCTCATGCTGAGAGCGGATAGTGTGCCGGGAGAGGCAGCCTCCCGTCCCATGGGGCAGAATGGCACGCGGATGCGGCCGCGCAGGCTGGCCGTACCGAGAATCGCCCGCAAGGTGATTTCCAAGGTGTCCGTGCAGCAGGCCCAACTGGCTCCTCTGCGGCAAGCTGTGGCGCCACAGCAGAGCGAGCGGCGCCTGTTCGAAGCGTTGTCCATAGGCCGTCGTAGACCCTCATTCGGCCATTCCCTGCTGCAGCGCCGTCCCTCCATCGCCCCGCCATTCTCCAAGTCCTGCCGGGTTCGGACTTTGTCGGTGGACGCACTCCTCGGCAGAGACGAGTGGAAATCGCAGTCGAAAGCATTCCGGCCGCCGCAACTCCGCCGCCGCGCCGTGGCGGTGGCTCCCAGGCGGCGGAGCGCCCTCAATTGGAATGACGGCCCGCGAAACCTGGACTTGTCCATCGAGTTCCCCGCGCCGAAACCCCCGCTCGCAAAGCAGTCCATGCCCGTCAGAGAGCCCCGCCTCCCGGCGGCGCCATCTCCGTCCGACCGGGGCGGCCGGGAATGGCCGGTGGGGCGTCCTCCCATCCCCAGAGGTACGGAGTCGCTGGATATCCCGCCCTTGACGATACGAGTCTCGGGAGTGAAATGGAACTCTACACCTCTCGACTCGTCCCTGCGTTGCGAGTGGTACCGCAGCGCTCCGGCCATGAGCTCGGGCTACTCCAAGGATAAGGACAAGGAGAAGGAGAAGGAGAAAGAGCAGGAGACTGCGGCGGTCGGTTCCAAGCGGGCCGGCGAGAGCTCCAAAACTCCGAAGGTCGCCGATGTCCGCCTGGAAGAGCATTTCGCCTCGGGTTGCGGCAACTGGGTGGGAGATGTGTCCGATTGGAAGCTGGATGCCGCGGGAGCGCGAACCGGATCCTTGGCACTGTTTGCGCCATCCATTGAATTGATCGATTATGAGATGGAGTTCCTTGTCAGGGTGGAGAAGGCCGGCATCACCTGGGTCTTCCGCGCCGCCGAGTTGAGCGAGTATTACCGTGCGGTCCTGCGGGTCAATCCCAAGGGCGGCTACCTGTTCGAGCGAACCGCCGTGATAGGCGGGGTGGCGGAACCGGTAGTGAGTAAGCCGGTGACGGTAAGCTCCAATGCTCGGACGGCCTTGGCGGTGCGCACCGTTGTCAAGGGTAAGGATTTTGCGGTCTTCCTGGAAGGGCAGGCCGTGGACAAATGGAGTGACGACCGGCTGCCTCTCGGGGGAGTCGGATTTGGAAGCTCGCCGGAAGACCGAGCGCGCTTGTATTGGATGAGGCTGACCTATAGCCCCGCCCTTAAGGATGGGAAGCGATGAGTACGACAGTGATTCGAAGCGTGAAGGTGCCTAGCCCCAGGCAGACGGCGGATCTGGAGGTGCTGGACAAAGAAGGAGGATCCGCGCCCGCCAAGGGCGGTTTCCTGGCCCGCGCCGTGTCGCTGCACCTCGCAGGCCGGCGGGAAGAAGCGTTGCAGCAGTTGCAGCGCGCCATAGCCGCCAACGAGGCTTCCCCAGAAATCTACCGTGCCATGGGGCACGTCCAGTTCGAGTTGGGCACCTTCCAGGATGCCGCCCGAAGCTACCGCTCGCTGGTGCAACTGAAGCCCCAGTACGCCACCGGCTGGTTCAACCTGGCGGTTTGCCACGAGCGCATGGGCGCGGCCGATAACGCCTGCGAAGCGTTCCATAAGGCGGTCACTCTCGATCCATCGAATTTCGACGGCCATCTCGGCCTCGGTGTTTGCCACTTGCGCCTCGAGGATCCCAAATCGGCGCTGTTCGCCTTCGAACGCTGCCTGGAACTCTCGCCCAACCACCAGGACGCCATCTTCGGTAAGGCCGCGGCGTTGCAGTCCATGGGCCACTCCGAGGACGCCTCCAAGCTGTATCAGCAGATCCTGGAACGCGACCCGGACTCCGAAGAGTCCCTCTCCAACCTGATCCTCATCGGCATGGCGAAGGAAGATTTCGACATGGTCCGCGAGTACTCCGAGCGCCTGCTGGACCTGCGGCCCGATTCCACCGTGGCTCTCGAAGGCCTGGCGGCATGGGCCAGCGCGGCAGGCGAACACGCCCTCACCGCCAAGTTCTGCACGCTGTTGGTCTCGGCCGTGCCCGGCCACTTCGAAGGCTGGTTCAACCTGGCCCTCGCCCATCAGAAGTCGGGACGCTGGGAGCAGGCCGCCGAAGCTTACGAGGAAGCCCTCAAGCTCAAACCCAAGTCTCCCGAAACGCTCACCAACCTTGGGATCGTGCAGGAGCAGCTTCACGACCTGACCGCCGCGCGGGCCACTTACGAGCGCGCCATGCAGGCCGCGCCCGACGCCCTCGCCCCGCTCTGGAACATGGCCCTTCTGCTGGAACATAACGACCAGCCAGAAGAAGCCGAGCGGTGGTACAAACTGGTGCTGGAGAAGGCTCCCAAGGAAGAGGAAGCCCGCTTCCGCCTGGGCTATCTGCGGCTGCAGCGCAGCGATCACCGCGGCGCCGCCGAAGCTTTCGAAGGTTGCCTGAAATTCCGTCCCAACTGGCCCGAAGCCTACGCCAACCTGGCGCTGGCCTACATCGGCCTGGAAGAGCGCGAACGCGCCGAGCGCATCTACGAGAAGATGCTGGAGGGCGACCCCAAGAACGTGGACGCCCTGCGCGGCCTGGCCGCCCTCTCGATTCACTCCAACGATTTCGATGCGGCACTCGAGTACCATGTTCGCCTGATCGACCTTGGCGAGAGTTCAGCGGAAGTCCTGTACAATACGGGTCTCATGCACGAAAAGAACGGCCGTTTGGATAAGGCCGTCGCCATGTACCGTGAGGCCCTGGCCGCACAGCCGGAGATGCCGGAAGCGCTCCTCAATCTGGGGCGCATTCTGGAAACCAACGGTAGGTCCGATGAAGCGCGCTCCTGCTGGGGCAAGGCCCTGGAGTCCGAACCGGCACTGGCGCAAGGATACTTTGGACCTGCAATCGAGTAATACTTGTTTCTGGCCGAGCCCTCGACCGTACTGCTCGAGTTTCTAGCATGGTTTGTCTGGCTGGCTGGTTTTGCCGTTGTCCAGAACAGGCTGTGCGATAGATTCCCGGGTATGCGCTCGGCCTGCCGTCAGGCCTACATCACAACCATGATCCTCCCCATATTGGCGGGGGTCTGTCTGATGGCGGTGTCGGGCGCCAATGCCGATCTGTTCGCGGTGCTCAACCGTGCCTTCGGGGCCGGAGTGTTCGCCCAGACCTGCCTGCGGTCGATCATGCTGCTGCGGTCGCTGGCGATGCGGGGAGAGGTGGCGATTCCCTGCCCTTCGCCTTACCGTCCGGCGGGGTAGACCACCGTGATGGTAGCGCTGGCGGGCGCATTCAACCATTCGCTTCGCCAGCCCGCCGCTCCGGAGCGCGGTGCGTAGGTTGCGCGTAACTGATGGCTTAGCGGCTGCCCGGCGACGGATTGAGTAAGCGCACGCCACCCTTGCCGACCTCGTTTCCCTTCTCGTCGGTTACGGTCAGTTGGAAAGTCAGGTCTTTCGTCTGCGGCGTGTATACTACGCCCAGACCGCTGGTGAGCTGGTCGCGAGAAATAGGGTAGTTCTGGCGAGTGTAGCCGTCCAGTACCTGCAGCACGCCATTTTGGCCATTCCTGACGGCGGAAGAGTCGAGGTTCCACCTCAACACCAGATCGGACCCGGCATGTTCCACTCGCAGCCCGAGAGTTGAAAGACCTGGCTGCCCCGCCTGCCCCAGGGGCGAATCCGTTGAAACCGGTTGCGGCGGCGGCCCGTCAGCGAGCGCGAAGGTTACGTCGACGGTGGTATCCACCTCCACTGGCTCGCCGTTCAGCTTCGTGGGCTTGTATCTCCACTGCCGGACCGCTTCCATTGCCGGCGTCGTTAGTAGCGGATGAGCGGGTGGAATCACCGTGATGCTTTGCACGTTTCCTTCCGTCGAAATGATGACGTGC
This sequence comes from uncultured Solibacteraceae bacterium, assembly GCA_963807205.1. Lineage (GTDB taxonomy): Bacteria > Acidobacteriota > Terriglobia > Bryobacterales > Bryobacteraceae > CAWCVR01. The sequence continues at coordinate 451,750 of CAWEAQ010000001.1, forward strand.
AAGTGCACCACGCCTGTGATCCGAGCCTGCATGGCGATCGGCGGGTAAGCCGGCTTCGGCCCGTCGATCAGCATGGCCGCCTGAACGTTGCCGCCGATTTGGACGCGCCGCGGGGTCCCGCGTGTTTGCGGGCCGGAGCCCGGAGTGCTACCGAGCGCGGCGGCGACCGTGGCGTCCGGCGTGGAGATGGACAGGGTCGTCTCGTGGTTCTTGTCCGTGCGCCCTGTCAGGAGCAAGTGCGAATCGAAAGCTCGAACCGCAAGATAGGTCCGGTTCATGGCGTCGGGCGAGAACGCATCGCCAACATGAACCGGCAGTGCCGCCAGCAGGTCGGCGCGCGCCTGCTCGGATAATCCGCTCACTTCGATGCTGACGATCTTGGACGGTTCGAGCCCAGGCGCCTGGATGCCCTTCTGAGCCAAGGTGTTGGCAAGGGCCGCTGCGGACCTAGCCGCCACCTCCGCCTGGAACTCCGGAGAGAGGTGCGCCGGACCCGCCGGAGCTGCGGCCTGTGCCGGCAACTGGAAGCTCACCGTTACCGTCCGCCCGCCGCCCGCCGAGTCCTTTGAAAAGTGCCAGCTCAGCACCGATTCCAGCACGGCCTTGCGCAACTCGTCAGGCCCACTGACTATGTTGGCATCCACCACCGTGCCGTCCGCTCCCAGCCTGACCTGCACGGCAACCGTCCCCTGCACGCCCTCGGCCAGAGCCTCGGCGGGATATCGCACCGCCGGCCGGTGCAACAGTTGAGCGCCACTCAACTCCACCGAAATACCGGGGCCATCCACCACCAGTTGCGGTTCGGCCGCCAGCGGGAAAGCCGCCGTCACGAACCATCCCGCCACCGCCATCAACCCAAGGCCCAACAGCAACGTCGCTATCGATCTCGTCCTTGACATTCGAATCTCCTTTACCACCGCCATCACTCTTTGCTTTAGATGCCGTTTCCGCAGAAACAGCGGAGCCGGCGCCAGGTCGAACTCCATCCGCGCGCCCGCCACGGCCAGCAGCGCGTCCACATAATGGTCGCGCGCCTGCGTGCGGTCCACTACTTCGCGGTCCACGGCCTGCTCGCGCGCCAGTTGGATTTCGCCCAGCAGCCACCAGATGGCCGGGTGAAACCAGAAGAGGGCGCGCACGAGCTCTTCGGCCACCGTGAACGCCCAATCGTGGCGCTCCACATGGAGCGCTTCGTGACACAGCACGGCCTCTTGCATGGCCGGCGGCAACTCGTCGAAATTCCGCGGCAGTAACACCACGGGCGACCGCAACCCGAAAGTAACCGGGCTGCCTACGTCCTCCGAGAGGCGGTACTCCGGCCGCGGACCGAGCGTCACTGCCGGGCCGGACCAGGGCGTGGAGCGGCGGCGGTAGCGCCGCAATTTCGCGAAACCCACCGCCAGCCACCCGAGCCGCGCCAGCACGCCCGCCGCCAGCACCACCAGCCCGAGCTCGCCTGGCGACCAGTGGGGCCGCGCGGGGACCGATGGCGCCGGCGCGGGCGCCACCCCAGCCACCGGGGCCGCGGGCGCGGCCACCGGCGTCGTCACGGCTACCACCGCCCGCTTCCAGGGGCGCGTTTGCGGCAGCACCAGGCAGGCCGCCAGCAACACTTGCAGATACACCAGGCGCGCCTTGGGCGGGTGCAGCCGCAACAGCGCGGGCACCATTGACGCCACCCCCACCAGCAGCCCAACCTGCAGGCTGTACGCCACCACGTTGTCCCACAGCAATGCCGTGTTCATGGCTTTCTCCGCATCTCGGCGATTTCTTTCAGCTCTTCCGCAGTCAGTTCCCGATCCTGCACCAAGTGCACCAGAAGGGGTTGCGCGCTCCCGTTGAAGACCCGGTCGACGAATTCCCGCACCATATCTCCGATCACCTGGCGCTTGGGCTGCGCGGGCCGATAGACGAACGCGCGGTCGACCTGAGTCTTCTTGAGGTACTTCTTGCGCTCCAGGATCTTCATCATGGTCATGACGGTGGTGTAGGCGACCTTGCGCCGCGCGAGCAGCGTCTCGTAAACGTCGCGCACGGTGGCGCATTCGCGCTCCCAGACGATCTTCATGATCTCCAGTTCCTGCCCGGTCAATGTGCCGCTCGGATGCCGCATACTAGTTATTTAGTACTAACTGGTGGTGATGTCAAGTGGAATCTGCGGTGCCGAAAGCGGCCGCGGCCTGGCCCGGTTGCGCGGCCCGCCCACGCGGCTGGCCAGACGATATAATCGCCAGTCAGAAGGAGATTGCCGAATGAGACTGCGTTTCCCTGCGCTGCTGGTGATGGCGCCGATGGTAGTGGCGCCCCTGGCTTTCCCGATATCGGCTCAGGCCCAGCCGAGGAGCACCGATCACTGGGTAGCCACGTGGGCCACGGCGGAGAATCTGGTCCGTCTGCAAGCCCCGTCGGCGCCAGGCGCACAGGGCTTTCACAACCAGACCGTCCGTATGGCGGCGCGCATCAGCATGGGCGGACGGCGCCTCAGGATTAAGATTGCCAACGCCTTCGGGGTCGCGCCGCTGGCAGTGGGATCGGCGCGCATCGCAGTGCGCGCCAAGGAAGCGGATATCGCCGCCGGCTCCGATCACGCACTGACGTTTGCGGGCAAGCCGGGCTGCACCATCGGGCCTGGGGTAGTGATGACCAGCGATCCCGTGGACATGACCGTGGCGCCGCTGGCCAGCCTGTCGGTGAGCCTCTACTTCCCCGGCGAAACCGGTCCGCCCACCAGCCATTCCACCGGATTGCACAACACTTACATCAAGGAGGGCGACACCACGGCCGACGCCTCCATGGCCGATGGGCAGAAGACCCAGCAGTATTACTGGCTGGCGGCGATCGATGTGCTGGCGCCCGCCGACGCCGCGGCGGTGGTGGCCTTTGGCGATTCCATCACCGATGGCGCGCGCTCCGACCCGGAGACGGATCACTGTTGGCCGGCACTGCTGGCCTCGCGCCTGGCCGCCAACAAGGCTACCGCCCGGATCGGCGTGGCCAATCTGGGGATCGGCGGCAACCGCGTGCTGCGCGACATCAGCGGCGCCAGCGCCCTGGCGCGATTCGACCGCGACGTTCTGAGCCAGTCCGGCGTGAAGTGGGTGATGATCCTGGAAGGCATCAACGATATCGGCCATGGCGCTACCACGCCCGCTGAGGCGGTGACGGCCGAGGATCTGATCGCCGGCCACAATCTGCTCATTGAAATGGCGCATGCCCATGGCCTCCAGGCGATCGGCTGCACGCTGACTCCCTACGAAGGCGCCAGCTACGCCCGCGAAAACGGCGAGGCCATCCGCGAAGCCCTGAACGCGTGGATCCGCTCGAGCGGCGCCTACGACGTGGTCGTGGATTTCGATGCGGCCACCCGGGACCCCGCCAGTCCCAAGCGTATTCGCGCCGCATACGACCCTGGCGATCACCTGCACCCCAACAACGCGGGGTATCAAGCCATGGCGGATGCCGTCAATCTTGCGATATTTGCGGGCAAGATAAAATAGCGGGTGGGGCCGGAAAGGCATTCGTCTTACGCCGGCGTTTGTTTTCGCACAATTCCGAGTAATACTCTGGTACCCCTGGTACCCGCCATCGCGCTATGTCGCCGACATGCGTCGGTCTGCGCCTCTATACGAAATTTAAGTGGCTGAAAAAACGGCGATTTCGGTTAAAGTAGAGTGTAGATTGAAGAATATGAAGGCTCCAATGCCGCAGCTCGGCGGTGGCAATCGGCGGGCGCTGGATCTGGCCCGAGTCCTCCTGGTACATGGTGAATTAGCGCCCCGTTTAGCCCTGCAAACCATTTTGCAGGCCGGGGGATACGCCGTGGATGTTGCCGCCAGTCCCTCAGAAGCCTTTGCCAAGCTCGACGAAGGACAATACGAACTGGTACTCAGCGGTGCCGAGTTCGGCTCGCGCCACGGCCGCAATGTGTTGGCCTACGCCCGTGTCAAGAATTACCACCCGGCCACCGCTGTGGTGACGTCCTATGAGCCGAGTCTCGCCAAACGCCGGTCGAAGCCACTCAACCACGAGGTGGCGATCCACACGGAGAACTTGCCTAACCTCCTGGGAGAGGTGGCCGAACTGATCGGCGTGCGCGCCAGCCGCCGCTATCGACCTCTGCACCACACGGTTTAGGCCGATAGCCCAGGCGTCCCGCCGCTCATTCGGCTTCCATCACTGCACGGCGATAGAGAGGGTTTGCGTGCCCGCGGTGCCACCCAGGCTGAACGTCACCGGGACGTTATCGCCCGAGGCAACCTGCGGCACCACCAGATTGAACTGATACAGCCCAAGGAAGTTGGGCGCCAATCCCTGGTAGCTCACGGTGGCTTGCGTCCCGCCGATGAAGATCTTGAGGGGCAGCACCAGCGTGTCTTGCACCTTCACAATCTGGCCGGCCGGACTATCCGGCGTCACGCTGCCGAATCCGATGCCGTACAGAGTGATGTTGTCCCCAACCTTGGCACGCTGCGAAGCGATGCCGGGAACCGCGCCTGGCGGCATGACAAATGTGGTGCCATTGGGGAAAAGCGCCCCCACATATTGCGTGCCGTTGACCAGGAACTGCTGAGGAGCGAACAGCCCGGGCTGCGTAGCGTTGACGCTGACGGTGTACGCCGCGCTGCTGCCGTTGGCGGTCTTGACGATCAGTTGCTGCTGTCCGCTGGGCACGTTCGAGGGCACCTGCACGTTCACCTGGCCGCCGCTAATGTAGTCGGGAAACGCCAATTGGCCGCCAATGGTGACCGTGGTCCCGTCAAGACCAGTGGGTGCGGCCAGGCCAGTGAAGTCGGCGCCTGTCCATTGGCGGGCGTCGATCGCCAGGTTGGAACCGTAGATTTCGATCCACGAGCCGGGAGCGATGGACGAAGAAGCGCCGAACTGGCCAGCGCTCTGAAGGGCCGAGACCGTTGGCGGGTTGGGCGTCAACATGCGGAGCACGTTGTTGCTGGAGTCGGCGATGTACACGTTGCCGGTCGAGGAATCCACCGCGATCCCGGTCGGGAAATTCAGTTTGGCGCCCGTCGCGATGGCTCCGTCGCCAGTGTAGCCGACGCCCGCCCCGCCGGCGATGGTGTGAATGATGCCGTCGGTTGTGATCACCCGGATCCGGCTGTTTCCGTAATCGGCGATGAAGAGGTCGCCGGTGGAGTCCAAGGCAAGTCCCCAGGGGTGGCTTACCTGGGCCTTGTTAGCCGGACCGCCGTCGCCCGCGCTGCCGGACGTGCCAGTGCCCGCAATGGTCGTGATGGTGCCATCGGTCCCTATGCGCCGGATGCGGTTGTTCCCGTTATCGGCGAAGTATACGTTGCCGGCGGCGTCAACCACAATGCCTTGCGGCCGGTTTAGAGTAGCGTTGACCGCCGGGCCGTTGTCCCCGCCGTAGGTGATCGTGGTGCTGCCGTTGCCCGCGTAGGTGGAGATGTTGCCGGTAATGGGGTCCACCACGCGGACACGGTTATTGACGCTGTCCGAGACGAAGATCCTGCCCGCCGAATCCACCGCCGCGGCGAAAGGATTGGCAAGTTCGGCATCGATGGCGATGGAGCCGTCGCCCGTAAAACCCGAGGTGCCGTTGCCGGCCACGGTCTGGATGGTTCCATCGGCGGCGTAGATCTCGCGCACCACCTGATTCATCAGATCGCTGACGAACAGGTTTCCGGACCCGTCGAAAAACAAGCCGTAGGGCTTATTGAACAGGGCGTTGGCGGCAGGCCCGCCATCGCCGCTGTAACCGGAGTTGGCCTTTCCGGCCATGGTGCTGATGATGCCGCCGGCGATCTTGCGGATCTTGTTATTGCTGCTGTCGGAAAAGTAGATCGTGTGAGACGCATCCACCGCCACGGAGATGGGCGCATTGAGGTAGGCGCTGGTGGCCTGGCCGCCGTCTCCGGAGGAACCGGCGGTGGTTGCATACGCGGTGCCGCCAGTCCCGGCGATAGTGGAGATGGTGTAGGAACTTGGCTGCGCCGCTAGCAATGCGGGCAGGAGCAGCCATGCGACTCTGCCGGCGAAACCGGAGACCCTCCGGCAATAACGAAATCGACACTTCTGATCCGGATCGGCGGAATTGCGAGACACTACAAACCTCCCTGGGACGCGAACGCGCTGGATACTATTTGGACGGGCCTTCGCAACGAAGCGTTGCAGCCAATCGCGACCCGCGCCGTTCCCGCACGGGCACATTCAAATCCTAGCAAACACTTCAGATCCGCGTCTATGGCGAGGCCGAGGGAGCCGCCAGGGTTGCAAGGCCGGTCGGGGACACTGGTGTCGGCAAGCGACCCACTGCCGCGAGCCTAGTGGCCGTGTCCACCGCCCGACGAGCCGTGTCCGGCCGAGGAGGAAGCCGCCGCGGACGAAGACGTGGACCCCATGGAACTGGACGGCGCGGAACTCACCGACGACACCGAATTCGACACGCCCGAACTCCCGATCGAGGATGCGGGCATAGTGTTGTAGGGCACCGTATTGTTCGAGTTTCCCCCGTTGTTGTACACCGGCGGCTGGTAATAGGCCTGCCCAACCGTATATGGGCTGTAATACGGGTAGCCGTATGGGCTGTTCAGGTAGCCATTGCAGGGAACGTAGGTGATCACGCCGTACCACGGGTTCCAAACCCAGCCGCATTGGCCGTATCCATATCCCATTCCCATGCCGATATTGAAGGAAGGGCGCGTCGAAGCCGATTTGGCCGCGGAGGGATTCGCCATCGCTAATACCATTCCCCGATGGCTGCTCCAGTGGTCCAGCGAATCGGTCTCCTCGATATTGAACTTTTCCACACTTGCGGTATCGCCGGCCAGACTGATCGCCTTCCCGCCCGCCACCATGATGGCTTCCACCGTTTCGGCACCCAACTTGACGTCCGCCAGGCCCTTGAACACCCGCAAGCGTCCGGGTTCGGCGTCGAAGCGGTAGATGCCCATCTTGGAAAGACCCACGATGCCGGACTTGCAAACCACGGTTACGGAAGTGTCCTTCTCGACGTTGTCGGCCTCCACCACGGCCGAGCCGGTGAGCAATTCCAGGCGGGTGTCGATCAACCGGTTGGTGATCATCTTCAGGGAGCCGTTCTCGCCCAGGCGCAAAACCACTCCAGGGGTCAGCAGCACCTCGGCGCGTCCATCCTCGGTGCGCAGCGTGCCACCCTCCTTGATCTGCGGGAAGTGGACGGTGGAAAACTCCAGCCGCTCCTCGTCCAGATAGACCTTGCCCTCGATGTACGCCACGGCTCCGGCTTTGGCTGAGGTCACAGGCTGGCCCGCGGCCGGACCAATCCCCAGCGCCAGAACCACCGCCAACGCCGCCAGCATTCGAATTGGCATCGTCGCACCTCGCTACATTCAGCTTGATCGGGTTTCGGCGGGTTGTCAAGATTCCCGCATGTAGCCATTTAGGGCCTATCGGCACGGCCACAAGGAGTTTACAGGCGCACGATGCGTTCCGAACGGAACCCCTTGAGCGCATTGCGGGTATCCACGATCAGGGGAGCGCGTTCCAGCAGCGCCACATAATCGAAGGCGCTGTGGTCGGTGACGATCACCACGCAGTCGGCCTCGGCCGCAGCCGTCTCGGGCAGCGACCGCAGATCCAAGCCGTCGAGCGCCAATTTCGGCACTCGCGGATCGCTGTAGCTCACCACCGCCCCGCGGCGCTGCAGCAGCAGCATCACGTCGAGCGCCGGGGACTCGCGCATGTCGTCGATGTCCCTCTTGTACGCCACGCCCATGACGTGGATGCGCGTGCCCTTGACCGGCTTCCCCCGGTCGTTGAGCGCGTTCTGTACTTTGTCGACCACGAACTGCGGCATCTGCCCGTTGATGTAGCCGGCCAGTTCGATGAAGCGGGCCTCGATGCCGGCCTGCCTGGTCTTCCAGGAGAGATAGAAGGGATCGATGGGGATGCAGTGCCCGCCCAGCCCCGGTCCGGGATAGAACGGCATGAAACCGAACGGCTTGGTGGCCGCCGCGTCAATCACCTCCCAGACGTCGATGCCCATGCGGTCGCACATCAGGGCCATTTCGTTGGCCAGGCCGATGTTGATCATGCGGAAAGTGTTCTCCAGCAGCTTGACCATCTCGGCCACTTGGGTGGAACTCACCGGCACCACCCGCTCCAGGGCCTGCGAGTAGAACAGCCGGCCCATGGCGGTGCACGCCGCAGTGACTCCGCCAACTACTTTAGGGATGTTGACGGTCTGGTAGAGCGGATTGCCAGGATCGACACGCTCCGGCGAAAAGCACAGGAAGAAATCGCGGCCCACGTTCAGACCCGACTTGGACAGCATAGGCAGCACGACTTCGTCGGTGGTGCCCGGGTAGGTCGTGGATTCCAGAATGACCAGCATGCCCGGGTGGAAATGGCGGGCGATTTCCTGCGTCGAGGACACGATGAAGCTCATGTCCGGGTCCTTGGTCTTACGCAGGGGCGTGGGAACACAGATGTTGATGGTGTCGAGGTCGCGCACCGCGGCGAAATCGCAGGTGGCCCGCAAGCGGCCGGAGGCGACCAGCGGGGCCAGCACGGCGCTGGGAATATCGCCGACGTAGGAATCGCCGGCGTTTACCCGCCGCGTTTTTTCCTCGCTGATGTCGATCCCGGTGACGGGAAACCCGGCCTTGGCAAACTCCACCGCCAGAGGCAGCCCCACGTATCCCAGCCCGACCACTCCCACGCGCGCCGTACGGGCCCCGATCTTCTCCGCCAGCACCTTCGCCGTACCTTCAGCCGCAATAGTCGTATCCGCCATGAAACGTCATTCTCTCACACCCGGCTTCGCGGGGCTGCCTGCGGTTGATCTTCAAGTCCCGTGTTTTCGCCAAACTCCACTCCGGGCGGATGCCTCACCGGACATCGAAAGGACGCCTACTTCTCGAGCTCGAAATTCGCCGTTCGCATGGCGGAGACGCCGGATGCGGGCTGTATTGCCTTCACTTCCAGCCGGTAGGAACCGGGGGCCAGGAGGTCGACGGGCACGCTGAGCACGACCGGGATAGCGGGGTTACCGCGACGGACGAATTCGGCCACTCCAATGACGCCCAAATCTATCCGCTGGCGGCCCGTTGCGCGGTCGAAAACCCGAATCTGAACGGCCGGGGCGCCTCCGCTCTCTGGCGGCGCGAATATTTCCGCGTACCACCGGAGCGGCTCGCTCCGCCGGAACACGTCGCTCCCGGAGGGCACGATTCGGGTGGACCGCGCAATCAGGGGCCGGCGGTCTTCCAATAGGGAATCGTCGAGCGCGGAAGCCAGGTCTGCCACCGGGCGGACCTCCTTGGCCAGCGCCAGCGCGCTCATGGTGAAGCTCCGGCCGTCCCACGGTTCGATGGCAAGCGTCGCCTCGGCCTTGCCGAAGTTCTGCACGCCGGCGCTGAATAGCACCCGCAGTTTGTACTGGCCGGACGGCAGGTCCACCTGGTACTCGTAGTGGAAAGGGTGCTTGCGGAAGGACTCGACTTCCTTGTCGTTTTCGAAATCGAGGTTCACGAGGTCGCTGAAGCGGCCTCCGACTTCGCCGTCCGGTTTATAGGCGGTGCCCACCACGCTCAACTCCGCGTGCGGTTTGCCCTTGACTTTGGAAAACGGAATGGCAGCGGTGGCGATCTCCATGGCGACGCTTACCTTCGCAATGTTTGGCGCGGAGTAGAAGTAGGGAAGCATCATTGAGGCCGCCATATTGCCCTCGCTCGACGCCGCGCGGGTTTCGGCCGCTTTGCCGGTATCCGCCGCCAGCGCTTCCACCCGTCTGGTGTTGCAGTAGCCTTGGCGCGCGCGCACCTCCACGCCGGGGCGCGCCACTTCGACACGCAGCGCATGGCAGTCGCGCGCCGATTCGGCCGGCGTGTATCCCAGATCGTAGTGCTCATCCTGGTCCTCGGCGACTTTGCCCAACTCGCCCGAGAGGTCGTTCGTCCTGGCCAGCACGCGGCCCCCGGTTTCCTCCGCCAGTTGCTTCAGACCCGGTTGGTTCAACACGTAGACGGCCACATTCGCCCGGTTACAAGTGGCGATGGCCGCGGAGAGGACCGAGATGTCCAGCGAATCGGAGCCGCCGAATCCAATCAGCACCAGGGACTTGCGGCCGCGGATGGAGGCCATGGATTGCGCCACCGCTCCCACTGCCCGGAGCAGGGACTGGCGGAGATACCGCGAGCTCTCCGTAGTCTGGGGCGCGGGCGCCTCCCCACCGGGCAACGTGCTCCGTGCGGCGACGGCGCCGGCCGAGATGACCGTGGACGGGGTGTTCCTCGACCTGTCCTGGCCACCACTGGAAACGCTCTCCCGCAATTGGGCGCCCTCCGAAGCGGGAATATCGGCCGGCGCGGCGGCGTCCCGCATGCCGTTGATCGCGGACACCAGTGGCACCGGGTTCACCGTGAAGTTCTGCGCGATGCCGAGAGCGCCATCGAAGTTCGCCACGGCCATGTAGCGGTCCGGCCCGGCGAAGGCCGTTATGAACTTCGCGGCGTCCCGGCGGACGGCGATCAGGTTGGTGTGAGAGCCGGAGGAGCTGTCGAAGAGCAGCAACAGGTAATGTTTCTGGGCCTTCTCCGGAGCGGCGCCGGAGGTCTCCAGCGAGAAGCTCGTGACCGCCTGCTCCTTGCCGTCATCCCAAACCCGGAAGTCCTGCGGGCCGAGATCGCGCACCGGCCTGCCGTTCTTGTCCCTGACAACGGCGTCCACCAGGACCAGGCGCGACTCGGTGCGAATCACCGTGGGCGGCCCAGCGGCGGTTTCCTGGGCCGGAAGCGGCGGACACAGCGCGGCGAGCGAAGCCAGCGCAGCCAGTGGGGCGGACATTCGCATTGCGCTTACGGGATCTCCACCGGGGCACTGTGCGCAGCCATGGATTGCCCTTCCGCGTCGCGCACCACCAGGCGCACGAAATAGGTACCGGGAGTGACGTTAAACGTGTTCCGGACGGAGATGCCGGAAGCCAGGCGGCCTTTCAGCGTTTCGTCGCGCAGGCGCATTTCAACCACCTTCTGCGAGCCCGCCACGTAGTTGCCGTCGCGGTCGAACAGGCCGGCGACTACCGTGAGGTCGTTGCGGTTCCGGTCGGCCTCTTTTCGAAACGGGAGTTGGCGCACGTCGATTTTGGCGGAGACCGAGAGCGTGGCCTCATAATCGCCAGTCTTGAAGAATTGGGTCTGCATGACTACGGGAATGTCGCGCGTCTCTGAGTGCGAGAAGAAGGCCTCCTCGATTTCCTCCTTGCTCTGTTCGGCGGGGTCGTTGGCGTAGCGCGGCGCGTAGTAGCCGCGGCGCGCGTCGAGGGTGACGCCCTTGGCGTTATGAAGCGAAACTCTCAGGGTGTGATACCTGCCATCCAGCTTTAGATCCTGGGGGGCGAAGCCGAGGACGTAGATGTACTCGGGCGCCGTGGCCAGGCGCGCGAACCCGCCCTGGAGGTCGTTGGAGTTCTCGAAGAAACGGCCGCCGGTGTTGGCGGCGATTTCAGCCATCACCTCCCGGTTGGCGGAAGCCTCGGCGCGCGCCTCCTGGGCCTTGATGGATATCGACGAATCGGTGGTGGCGGTTGCAGCGCCACCGTTAAGGGGAGCGCCAGGGGCCGTCAGGCTGCTAATCTGCGAGTTCATGGTATGCGCGCTGGCGTCCAGGCCGGGGGCGAGCGCATACAACGCGCGGGCGTCCAGCGAGTTCACCACGACATTGGCGCGCACCGCGCGCTCGAGGATGGCGGACTCCTCCTGGCGCCTGTCGGCGGTCATCACGAAGCCGCTGGACACAAGCACGATAGTCCGCTGGCCGGACATTTGGGAGAGTTTGCGGACCACGCCTTCCAAAGCCGTAAAGAACGTATTGATGTTCCGATCGGCCAGATTGAGGATCGCCCTGGCGGAATTCAGAACCCTCCACGCGATTGCGTTATCGTCTTCGTTCGGGTCCCTCAGCGCGCAGGACCTATAATCCGCCATGGCCGCGGCGAGCGCCGCCACGTCGTCCCCGTTTGTTAAGGCATTGGCTTGGTAGACCGTGAGCGGCGGGCAATCGCTGGACTGAACGATGCGGTTCTGAGGTCGAATGGCGAGCAGCGCCTTTTGCAGTTTCTCGCGGTCATCGGTGAAATCGACGCCGCCCTGGCCGGAAGTGGTGTAGACGGCGGCGCGTTCGGCGGGCTGCATCGAATTTGCCATGTGCCGGAAGGCGGCATCGCGAGCCTGCGCCAACTGCGCGAAGCCGAGATTCACGTCGTCGAACATGTAGGCGACGTAGCGTTGCGGCGGCGTGGGGGCCGGGGTGGGCGGCGGTGCAGACGGCGCGGGAACGGACGGCGCGGGCGCTTCGGCGGTCTCTCCGAATTTCTCCACCGAGAAGCGCGAGATGGTCTGGAGCTTGCCGTTATCGTAGAGCTGGAAATCCTCGCGCGACAGGTTGCCGACGGCGTGGCCCTGGGCGTCGCGAGCCACGACGGGAATCGAGACCAGGTTGACCTTGGTCCTGAACGTCACCTCAGAGTCCCTGGTGGTGACTTCCGCAGCGAGTTGGGCCGAGGGCGGCTGCGGCGCCTGCGCACGGCAAATCGCCAACGCAACGGACAGCCAAATACAAGCCACGCGGGGACCGCTGCCCCAGGTGGGCATCCGAAGTCTCATCGGCAACCTCGACGTTTCACGGAAGGGCGTGGGACGCCATTCGCGCCTAATCCGGAATTTCTATTATGGACTCCCAAGTCTCATTCAGTATATTCCATATCGCGAACCTCCCGTCTTGCGGGGGCGCGCGACATAGATCCATACCGCACGCCCCAGACAACGGGTGCCCTTCCCGGGTCATACTGGGAAGGATGCGCGTGGTGGTAGACGCCGTGCCGTTGCTGATCCGCAGCGCCGGGGTCAAGAATTATCTCTATTACTGGATCACGCATCTGCGCCGCGCCGCCGGCACGGATACCGTGGACACCTTCCCTGCCCTGGGCGAGTTGGGCCCGCTGCAACACGATGCCTCCGTGGCCGGACGCTGGCGCACGCTCACCGGCCTGGGCTCGCTGGCGCTAGCGAACTACACGCCGCTGCCGGTGCTGCGCCGGGCCGCGCGCAGGGCAGACGTGTTTCACGCGACCAACCTGGTGCGCCGCCCGCCCGCCGGTGTGCGGCTCTCCACAACCCTGCACGACATGACTTCGCACCTCATGCCGGAGCTGCATCCGCGGGCCAACCGGCGCGCCGATAGCGCCTACGCCGACCTGTTGCGCCGCGCCGATGGCATCGTCGCCGTATCGGCGTGCACCCGCGATGACGCCGTGCGCACGCTCGGCATCGCTCCGGAACGCATCACCGTGATCCACTCTGGCGTAGCGGAGGCGTTCTTCTCGCCCCCGCCCGCCGCCGTCGAGGACGTGCGCCGCCGCTACGGTCTGACGCGGCCCTTCGTATTATTCGTTGGCACGGTGGAACCGCGCAAGAATATCGAAGGCCTACTGGACGCCTGGGACGCCCTGCCGGCGCCGCTTCGCGAGGAGTTCGACCTGGTTCTGGCCGGCCCGCTGGGCTGGGCGCCGCCAGCCACCGCCGCGCGCGTCCGCGGCAAGCGCTATCTGGGTTACATTCCGGAAGCGGACCTGGCCCCACTCACCGCCGCGGCCGCGGTGTTCGCCTATCCGTCGCTATACGAAGGTTTCGGATTCCCCGTCGCGCAGGCCATGGCGGCGGGCGTCCCGGTGGTGACATCCAACGTTTCCTCGCTCCCGGAGATTGCGGGCGATGCCGCCGTTTTGGTGGATCCCCGCAGCCAGCAGGAATTGCGCGACGCGCTGCTCCGGCTACTCACGTCGCCCAGCGTGCGCGCGGAGTTGGCGGCTCGCGGCCGATCTCGATCCGAGGGTTTCCGCTGGGAGAAATGCGCGGCGGAAAGCTGGGAGTTCTTTCGGAAGCTGGCGGAAACCTGACCCGCGCCATGGTCCGTGCCACGCGGATCTCGTGACGAAAGCAGGGGCCGCATTGGCGGGCAAGTTCGTTGAAGGCTGGAGGCGGTCCGAGAAGGGCTACTGGCGCGCCTTCGCCACGATCAAGCGAATCGAACCGATTCCCGGTTTCGACGGCTCCAAACGGGTGCCCCGCGAGCAGATCTACGACCGCCCGTGGCGTTCACCCATGGCCAAGGGTGCGCAACAAGTGGACCTTCGAGAGCTATGTGGGTCAGGTTTTCAACCTGCGGCGGGATTGCATCCCGCCTGGCCGGCACAGGCAAACGTTCGCGAGAGGCCGGTTAGAAACCGGCCGCGGGTTGAAAACCTGCCCCACAAGGGCCTCGCGCCCAACCACGCCCGGCGTCACGCGGCCTCATTGGCGGATTGCCTTGGCGCTGACTTCCGTTTCGCACCCTGGGTGCGGCGCCGCCTTCTCCCCCGGTGCTATCTTTATTGGATATGCGTTTGCTGATCGTCGCCGCGGCGCTGGCCACCTGCGCCTGCGGCCCCGCTACCCAGGCGGAAACCGTCCGCGAGTACACCTACCATGTGGTGCATGCCTATCCCCACGACCGGCTGGCCTTCACCGAGGGGCTGTTCTACTGGAAGGGCGACCTATATGAGAGCACTGGCCTGGCATGTTGCTCCTCTGTCCGCCGGGTGAAGATCGAGACCGGCGAGATACTGCAGAGGATCGACCTCCCAAGGGAGTACTTCGGCGAAGGCATCGTCAACTGGAAGGATAAGTTGATTCAGCTCACTTACACGACCCAGGTGGGTTTCATCTACGATTTTGCGACGTTGGCGAAGAAGGGCGAATTCCACTACCAGGGCGAAGGCTGGGCGCTTACCACCGACGGCAAACGCATCATCATGAGCGATGGCACGCCGCAACTGCGCTTCCTCGATCCCGAAACTCTCGCCGAACAGGGCCGCCTCACCGTGACCGACCGCGGCCAGCCGGTGACCAACCTGAACGAGTTGGAGTGGATCAAAGGCGAGATCTACGCCAATATCTGGCAGCAGGACCGCATCGCCCGTATCGACCCGGTGAGCGGCAAGGTGGTTGGGTGGATCGATATGACGGGGCTGCTGGTTGGAGACGACCGGACACCCGGCGCCGAAGTCCTCAACGGCATTGCCTACGATGCCCAGCACGACCGGCTGTTCGTCACCGGCAAGTACTGGCCGAAGCTGTTCGAGATCAAGATCGTCCCCAAGCCCGCGGGCCAGTAGAACCGGGCCGGGCCGCGGGTTCCGTGCGGACCTTCACTCGTTGACATGCACCACCTGCGCCGGGGCGAAGCCGTTGAACCAGGTGGCCGAAGCGTTGCTGTAGGCGCCGATGTTCTCGGAGTAGACCAGGTCCTCGATCTCCAGCTTGGGCAACACCTCGGACTGCGCGATGGTGTCCATGCCGTCGCAGGTTTGCCCGAACACGGTGGCCATCTCCGTCTCGCCGGTCTTGAAGGTCTTGACGCGGTACTGGCAATGGTCGAACACGATTCCCGAGTAAGTGTGGTAGACGCTGTCGTCGATGTAGTAACACGTCTTGCCGTCGCGAAAGGCCTTGCCGATAACCCGCGCCACGGCGGTGGCGGCGGTGGCTACCAGATACCGCCCCGGCTCGGCCAGGATTTCCACATCCTTCGGGAACAGCCGGCCGATCTCGGCGTTGATCTTGCGGGCGAGGGCGCCGAGCGGCTTCACGTGGGCGTCGTAAGCCACCGGGAAGCCGCCGCCGATGTCCAGGATCTTGATTTCGTGGCCGTGCGCCAGGGCCTCGCGCCGCACCTCCGCGGCGATGTTCAGAGCCCGCACGAAATTGTCGAAATTGGCGCACTGGCTGCCCACGTGGAAGCTCAGGCCTTCCACCACCAGGCCGATGCGAAAGGCCTCCAGGATAAGATCCACCGCCTCGCCGGAGTCGCAGCCGAACTTGGAACTGAGCTCCACCATGGAGCCCGTATTGGGCACCCGCAGCCGCAGCACCAGCCCGGCCTGCGGAGCGTAGCGCTTGATCTTACATAACTCGTCCGGATTGTCGTAAGTCAGCAGCGGTTTGTACTGGTCCAGAGCCTGCAGGGTTTCCTTGGGCTTGATAGGGTTGGCGTAGATGATCTTGTCCCAGATGAAGTCCTGCCGTTCCTTCGCCGGCAGTCCTTCGATGTTCTTGTGGACCAGCAGGAACTCGGGCAGCGACGCCACGTCGAAACTGGCGCCGGCCTTGTAGAGCGTGCGCACAATCTCCGGCGCCGGGTTGGCCTTCACGGCGTAGTAAGCCTGCACCCGCGGCAGCAGGCGGCGGAAGTTGGCGAAGTTACGGCGAATCGCCGCGTGGTCTATTGCTACCAGGGGCGTGCCGTGCTTGCGCGCCAGTTTGAGCAGATCCTTCTTGGTCATCGGTTAGTCAAGCTCGGGATCGCTGCCATCCAGCATTTTGACCTTGTTGTGCGCGAAATACTCCCGCGTGAGCGCCTTCATCATCTTGCCGCGCTGGTCGTAGAGGCGCCTCGATTTGCGGGGCTTGTGCCGCGACAGCGCGTAATGGGTGAGCAGCGGCATAGCGATGGTGGTGTCGGTGTAGCAGACCACGGCGTCGGGCAGGCGGTCCGGGTCCACCTTCCCCCAACTCACGGCCTCGCTGGGCGTGGCGCCGCTCAGGCCGCCGGTATCGGGGCGAGCGTCGGTCACCTGCAGGAAAAAGTCCTGGCCGAATTCCTTGATGCGTAGCACTTCCTGGATCTGCGGTTCGGTCTGCAACGTAAAGTTCTTGGGAGAGCCGCCGCCCCACAGCACCACGGCGCTGCGCCCGCCGCCGCGCTTGGCGGCCAGCACGTAGGCGGTGGTCTCGTTCACGTCGATAGAGGGATTGATGCGCAGTTTGTTGCCGCGCAGTTCCACGCCGGCGACGTTCATCCCGATGGTGGAATCGCCGGGCGACAAGGTATAGCACGGCACGCCCGCGCGGTAAGCCGCGGCCAGCACGCTCGCGTCCTTGATGCCGGCCTTGCGCTCCCACTCGGCTGCGTACTTGCCCAGCAGGTAATGCAACTCGGCAGTGCCCATCTCCTTCTGAAACTCCGGCTGCACCAGGATGCCGCGCAAGATCTCGTCGGTGGCCATCAGGCAGTCGCTGTAGCCCAGCAGCACGTCGTAAACGCGCACAATGTCGTTGTCGCGCAGGGCCGTGTCGTCCATGCGGAAATCGCCCATGCGCACCGGATAGTTCAGCGCGAAGTGCAGATCGTGGTAGAGATTGGCGCCGGTGGCGACGATCCAATCTACGAATCCCGCCTTGATGAGCGGCACGATCGACGAGCAACCGAGGCCCGCCGGCGTGAGCGCGCCCGCGAAACTCATGCCGATGGTGACGTCGCGTTGCAGCATCTTCGTGGTGAAGAGCTGGCAGGCCTCGCGCAACCGCGCGCCGTTGTAAGCCAGGAAGGCGTTGTCGATCACGTCGGCGAGTTGCTCCTCGCCGGTCAGGTTCTTCGGCTGGATGCGCTTGCCGGAGAGAAACTTCGCCCGGTTGGGACAGGTCTTCTTCTTGAGCCATTCCGGCATCTCGGTAAGGTCTTTGCGATACCGGTCGTGCGAGGGGTGAGTGGTTTGCTTTTTGGCCATGTGGGTTCTCAACGATTTTATCAGGCTTGCGGCGAAAGACCACGCCGCGCGACCGATTGTTCTCTCACTCCCGGCCCTGGGCGCGCCGCTCCCGGTCTAAATCCTGCCGCTCCCGCGAACTTCCTTGCCGCTCACCGGTCTCGGAACGCACTCTATGAAAGACTCATCGAAAGGGGCTTTGGTCATGCGTTTGGGATCTCCCGGGACCGCGGCGGCCACCGCGCTGTTATCCGCAACCTTTCTTATCGCACTGCCGCCGGCACTTGGACAATCCGCCGCACTCCCCGCCACTGTGCGCGGAAAAGTGGTCGACTTCAAAACCGGTGAAGCGTTGGATAAGGCCATGGTCTCGATCCGGGATCAAAACATCGGTTCGACCACCGGGCACGACGGGACATTCGAACTGCGCAACGTCGCGCCGGGGAGCGTGGAACTCACCGTCAGCACTGTGGGCTATGGTCTACTGAAGACGCGGATTGACGTGGCGGCCGGAGCGGTGCTTGAACTCGACCTCCTACTAGGCCAGGATGCCCTCAAACACAGCGAACATGTCACTGTGACCGCCGGCCCGTACGCGCCCCTGGTGCCCGACGCTCCCACTCAGTATTCGCTGAGCGGCACGGAGACCCGCGAGTTGTCCACGGTCCTGGCCGACGATCCTCTCCGCGCGGTGCACAACCTGCCCGGCGTGTCGGCGAACCAGGATTACTATGCCGATTTCGCGGTGCGCGGCGCGGGCCAGGACCACATCGGCGTGTTCTTCGATGGCGTGCTGGTGGACCGGCCGTTCCACGCGGTGCGCGACGATGGCGACATCGGCTCGCTGTCCATTCTCAACGGCGACTTGATCGAAGCCACTACGCTCATGAGCGGCGCTTTCCCGGCCAGCTATGGCGACCGCACCGGCGCCGTTCTGGATGTGCAGACGCGCGACGGCGCCCGCGACCGCATTCAGACGCGCGCCAGCGCGGGATTCCTGGGCGCGTCCGTCACTTCCGAAGGCCCGCTGGGCAAATCCAGGAAAGCATCCTGGCTGGTCTCCTTCCGCAAAAGCTACCTGGAATACCTGATGAACCGCCTGAACGTCAGCGATGGTCTCTCGCTCGGTTACGAGGACGTGGAAGGCAAACTCACCTACGGCCTGACCGAGCACCACAAGCTCGCTCTGACCGCGTTCTGGGGCGGAGACCAGGTGGTGCGCGCCGTCCCCGACGTCTTTGGGCAGGAGGACAACTACTTCACGCACGGGCACAGCCGCGGCGACCTCGCCAGCCTCCGCTGGAGCTGGATCGCCTCGCCGGCAACGCTTCTCCAGACCCAGGTCTCCTGGAACGACGACGCGGAACGCGACCGCAACGGCAAGAGCCAGACGATTATCGATACCGATTCGCGCCAGTACGCCTTCCGCAGCGACGTCACGCGCCAGTTCGGCAACTGGAACCGGTTCGAGGCCGGAGTTTCGGACCGGCGCATCGACGAACGCTACCTGGAAATGTCGCTCTGGAATTTCGCCGCGTGGGCCATCGAGCCGTATCTGATTCCGCTGGCGAATTTCGCGGGGTTCGCCTGGCAGCCCGGAGGATACGCGGAGGATTCTATCGATCTCCTCCATCACCGCGTGACGCTCCAGGCTGGCGGGCGCTGGGATAAGTTCAGCGTCACGCGGCAAAGCGTCCTGCTGCCCCACGCGTCCATCACTTGGGCGCCCACGGCCCTGACGCGGCTGTCCATCTCGGCCGGCCAATACGCCCAGTTCCCCGGCTTTCAGAATCTCTGCGGCGAATTCGGCACGCCGGGCCTGCGCGCCACCCGCGCCACCCACGAAGTCGTCTCACTCGATCGGTTTCTCGCCGGCAAACTGCGCCTCCACGCGGAGGCTTACAACCGCCAGGAGCGTCAGGTCATCTACTCGCCGGAAACCCAGTTCCGCCTCTTCCCTTGGGGCGGACTGGATTTCCCGCAGCCGGGCCCGGTCCTGCAGAACGCTCTCCAAGGCTACTCCCGCGGCGTCGAGATCGCCGTGCAGCGCCGCAGCGCGAACCGGTTCTCGGGTTGGGTCAGCTACTCGCGTTCGTACAACAAGTACTGGCAGCCTGGCACCGATCTGAGCTTCTGGGGGGATTTCGACCAGCGCAACACGGTCACGGCCTACGGCAGTTCGCGGCTTACGTCCAGGCTCAGCGTGAGCGCCAGCGCGCGCTACGGAAGCGGTTACCCGCTGGCCGGTTTCCTCGATGGACCGCTGAATCTCAACCTGGGGCCCTCCGGCCTGGTGGCGTTTCAACTTACCGAACTCCCCAACCGCACGCGCCTGCCGGCCTACCAGCGGGTGGATTGCCGCACGAGCTACCTGCAGCCGCTCATGCCTCCCGTTTCGGACTTGCCGTGGGCCATTCGAGACGCGCTCAACTTCGGCCCTGCTCCTCTTGTCGCCGACGTATTCTTCCAGGAGGAGCGCGGAAAGCTGCGCGGGATCGCATGGTGGAGATTCGGTCCGATCGTCCTGTATGCGGCTTCCGCCGCCGCGCTCGCTCTCACCGTGATTGCCCCGTTCTGTGTTCCCGGCTGGCGCGGTTTGCGCATGTGGTCCTACCCATCCTGCACGGCAATTCTGGGTGTTTCGAGTGCGATTACCGCGCTACTGATTTGGCGGACCAGGCATTCCGGAGACCCGGAAGTGAAGCGCAAGCTCGCCAGGTGGGTGGTCGCGGGTTTTGGCCTGCTGGGGGGCGTCCACCTCGCGCAACTCTTTTGCAACCCCATGTGGCTCAGCGCAATCGAGAGCCTGGTCCCGGGCGCTTTGCTGTTCGTTCTGGCTTACTACGTTCAGCCGCTGACTTTCGACGTGCTGATCAAGGAAGTCCCCTTCTCCTACTTCGTTCTGGTGGCCGTGTATCTCTCCTGGTGGGAATTCCCGGGCATTCCGTTTCTCGGCGGGCGCAACGCTTTTCCATGGTTCGTCCTGTGTGTGTGGCCGGCCATCGCCGCGGTGCCTTGGCTCCGCACCAAGTGGCTGCGCTGGATCGATGCGACACTGTTCCAGCGGCGGTTCACCCCGGCCGAAGCCAGGACCATGTTCCTTGCCGGTCTCGAAGGCGCCATTACGGAAGAGGAATTGGCGCGGAGCGCGTTGAGCCAGATTTTCGGATCCGCGGCTCGCATCTCTCTGCCCGCCGCCGCGCCGTCCGCGGACAGGGCGGGAATGCATGCCGCCATCCGTGCGGGCGGCGAGGTATGCGGTTCCTTCCAGGTGGCCTCCAGGGCCCGCATCCCGCGGTTCATGGGCGCCGACATCGCGCTCCCGAACTCGCTGGCCAGCGAGTTCTCGATTCTGCTCGATAATCAACGGCTGCGGGAGAAGAAGATCGAGCAAGAGCGCCGGGAGAAGGACCTGCAGATCCTGGCCACGCGCGCCGAGCTGAAAGCGCTGCGGGCGCAGATCAACCCCATTTCCTCTTCAACTCCCTCGGCGCCATTGCCGGGCTGATCTCGCGGGATGCTTCGCGCGCCCGGGAAACCGTCGAACAACTGGCCGAAGTATTCCGCTACACGCTCTGCCGCTCGGAAAACGAATGGGTACGGCTGGCGGATGAGATGGACTTCGTGGCCGCCTACCTGGACGTGGAGCGGTCGCGTTTCGGCGCCCGTTTGAAGATCGAGATCGCCGTAGAGGAAGCCGCGCAGCAGGTCATGGTCCCGGCCATGGTGATGCAGGTGCTTGTCGAGAATGCCGTCAAGCACGGCGTCTGCTCGGTGCCCGGGGCGGGGATCGTGCGCATCCGAGGGGAATGCCACGGAGACGGGCTGCTGCTGGAAGTTCGCGACAACGGAAACGGGTTCAAGCCCGGAACGCGCGCACCCGGCGCCAATGGGGCGGGATTCGGACTGCGCAATATCGAAGACCGCCTGCATCTCTACTTCGGGGACCGGGGCGTGCTGCGGACGGGCCGCGAAAACTCCATGACCGTGGTGGCGATCGAATTCCCGGCGCAGCGCGCGACGGTCCCGGCCGAAGGGGCGCGCGCATGATCCGCGTCTTGCTGGTGGATGACGAGCAGCCGGCGCGCGATCATCTGCGCGAATTGTTGGCTCCGCATGCCGACATCGAGATTGCCGGAGAAGCCGAGGATGGCGAACAGGCCGTCGATAGGATCGCGGAGTTGACGCCGGACGTGGTCCTTCTCGATATCCAAATGCCCGGCTGCAGCGGACTCGACATTGCGGCGTCTCTTCCTCTGCCGCGCCCCAAGATCGTTTTCTGCACGGCGTTCGACGAGTACGCCGTGGATGCCTTTGAAGTGCACGCGGTGGACTACCTGCTGAAACCGGTGAACCGCGTGCGGCTTGCCAAGGCTCTGGATCGCGTCCGCCAGACCGTCGTGCCCGCTCGGGACGAGGCCGTGGACCGCTTGCTCCGCGCCCGCCCGCTCCCGCAGCCCCGCTTCCTGGTCAAGCAGGGCGGCCGTTACCGCGTGGTTGCGGAGGAAGAGACCGGCTATTTCTCCATCCACGATGGCCTGACCGCGCTCCACTCCGCGGGCCAGCGGTGCTGGATGGATGTGACCTTGGCCGAGTTGGAGAGGCGGCTGGACCCGGCGGGATTCACTCGTATTTCCCGCGAGCATGTGGTCCGCATCGCGGCCATCGCCGAGGTT
The DNA here is from genome assembly GCA_963807205.1 of uncultured Solibacteraceae bacterium. Lineage (GTDB taxonomy): Bacteria > Acidobacteriota > Terriglobia > Bryobacterales > Bryobacteraceae > CAWCVR01. The sequence continues at coordinate 473,965 of CAWEAQ010000001.1, forward strand.
CTGCCGCTCGCCGGCGGCCACGCAGAGGTCGCGCTGCGCAACGGAGATCGCCTGCCGGTCAGCCGCCGCCGCCTGAAGAATCTGTTGGACGTGCTCGGCACCTTCCGCTGAAACCCACACGCCGCCGCGATCTTTGGTATAACGGAAGCCCGGCCCCAAAACTTCACCAGGACCGGACGGAGGAACGCTCATGGGACTCAACGAACGGCGCAAGATCAAGGAACTTCAGGATGTAACTTTTCCAGGGCGCGTCAAAGAGATCGAAGAGATCTGCGGCGCGCCCATTCCCTACGAGGTGGATTGGGACAGCCTCGCCGACGACGCGCCGGGGCTCAACTTCATCGACAACCTGTCGTGCCATCGGCTCAACATGGCGCTGCGGTCGATCTGCCTGGACGATATGGGGAAGAGCGCCGTGCGCGACGGGCTGAAGCTGGTGAAACTGAAAAACGTCAAGGACAAAGCGGACATGAAGATCGCCTTCGCTGGCGGAGTTCTGGAGATGCACTGCGCCTACGCGCTGGGCGCCGACGGCATGTTCAACGATAACGCGATCCGCGAGGTTCTCGAGAAGAACCTGTAACTGCGCCGGCGCGCCTACTTACACGAGAACTCGGACTTGCCCACGATCTCGTTGTTCTTGTCCATCTCGAAGGTGAACGTGCACTTGCGATACTCGGTGGGAACGGTCACGTCTTTCACTGCATCGGTCCCGCGGTAGCGGCAGCGCACGAAAACGGGCATCGACCGGTAGTCCTTCACGTTCCACACCTGCGTGATCTTGCGGCCGGACTTGTGTTCGTCGTCGGGCGCCAGGTCGTACTCTTCTCCGCCGGGCTTTCCATTGTAGATATTGATCCGCAGGAATTCGTGATCGCCGGCGGGGCAGATAAGCGGCGGGGGAGTCTGCGCGGCCAGCGCCAGCGGGAGAGCAAGCAGAAATAGCGGCAGGAACGGTCTCATGGCACACCCATGATATCCGAGTGGCCTCACCGTGCGCTATAGTCGCTACGGGATGAGTCCCGAAAACGAAGAGTTCGAGTTCACTTTGTGGTCGCCCACCTCACGGGGGGTGATCGCCATTTGGCGGGACGGCCGGCTAATGCATGGCGGCAGGTACGAGACGCCGCTCCACGAAGCAGCGCCCACGGCAGCCGACTGGCAGACGTTCTGGGAAGCCGTGGACCTTCTGCGCGTTTGGGAGTGGGAGCCATCCTTCGCGCGCGATCAGGCGGCGGACGGATGGGGATGGAGCCTGCGTATTCGGCGCGGCGCGCGGCGCGCGGAGTGCACTGGCTACCGCGCCAAGCCGGTTGGCTTCGACACGCTTCGCGAATTGGTGCGGCGGCTCACGGGAGCCGGACTCGCCGAAGACGTCGGCGGCCTGCTCGCCGATGCCGCCCGCGCCGGGCAGGCGTTTGACGCGCAGGCGGACGCCGTCGAGCCGCTGCTCGATCTGTTGAGCGTGGCGGCCAATGGGTTCGATGAGGAGCGCGCGATTCGGGCGCTCGGCCGCCTGGGGTGGCCGGCGCTACCGGCGATGCCCGCTCTCCTGGCGGCGTTGCGCGGTAGCCCCGTTGCGCCGCACGCGTTGTTGGCAGTCGCCCGCTCGGTGCAGTCCGCCGACCCCGCGGCCGTCGCGCCGCTGCTCGATGAGGCGCTGCCAGTGTTGACCCGTGCGGCCTGGGACACGCAGTTCGGTGTCGGCGTGTTGCTCGAAGCGCTGGCGCGGATGGCCCCCGATCGCCTGCCCGCCTTTCTGCGGCATCCCAACCCCCAGGTGGTTCGGGCCACGGCGCTCGCCTACGTAACGGTCGGGTTACCGCTTCCCGCCGACGCCTTCTCCGCTCTGATGGAGACGCTGCGCGAGTGCAATGCTGCCGCGAGCGGCACCGGCCCCGTGGTGGAAGCCCTGCGCCTGCTCTTCCCCGGCGCGGGTGAAGATGCCGCTGCGGCGCTGCTCGCTCCCCAACTACAATCAGCGGATTTGCGGGCGCGCCAATGCGCAGCCGAAGGGATGGCCGCCGCGGGGGCGCACGCTGGCGCGGCGGTGGAAGCCATCCTGCCGTCGCTTCGCCATGCCGACAGCGCCACGCGCCGCTGGGCGATCGAGGCGCTGGCCTTGTTCCGCGCGCACGCCGCCGCGGCTGCGCCCGCGCTATTGGCAAGCCTTGCCAGCGAACCCGAGCCGGATACCCGGTTGGCCGCCGTCAATACGCTCCGCGACTTTCTGTCGAACTGGGCATTTAGGAGGACGTCCCCGCCCCTGGAACCGCTGGTGGCCGAGGCTCTGGCCACCGCGCTGGCCGGCGACACCAGCCGAGACGTCCGCCATGCCGCCGCCGAAACTGTCCTGCGCATGGGCCCGGCGGCGGCCGGCGAAGCGCCCGCGCTGCTCGCCGCGTTCTCCACCACTGGGCTGGATGCGCGCACGCGCGTCGAGATCGCGCGGGTCCTGCGCGCCATCGCCCCCGAAACGACCGCGCGGACCATCGGCGGGCTTGAGGCCATCCTAATGGATTCCGACGACGACAGCACGCGCCTCGCGGCCGCCGATCTGCTGGATCAGTTCGAGTAGCCTGCACGCGCTCGCCGCTTCCGGTTATCCTCGACTCATATGCCAAAATCGCAACTGTCGGCCTGGCGGAGCCCCGCCTCGCTCGGGTACTCGATGCCCGCCGAATGGGAAACCCACGCCGCCACCTGGCTCGCTTGGCCGCATCACCCCACGGACTGGCCCGGAAAGCTCAACACCATCCGCTGGGTCTACGCCGAAATCGTGCGCAAAATAGCGGCTGGCGAAACGGTGCGCCTGCTGGTGCGGTCGCGCCAGGAAGCCCGCAGCGCCGCGCGCTATCTGGAACGCGCAGGCGCCGACACGGCTGCCGTCGAGATCGTCGCCCACCCCACCAACCGCGGCTGGATGCGCGATAGCGGCCCGCTCTTCGTCCGCCGCTGCGTGGGCAACAAGCTCGAAACCGCCATCGTGCATTTCCATTTCAACGCCTGGGCCAAGTACTCCGACTGGCAGAAGGACCGCCGCGTGCCGGAGATCGCCGCGCGCCGCCTCTCGAAGCCTCTCTTCGACGCGCAGGCCGGCGGACGCCCGTTCATTCTCGAAGGAGGCGGCATCGAGGTCAACGGCAACGGCACGCTCGTCACCACCGAGGAGTGTTACCTCGATCCCAAAATCCAGGTGCGCAATCCCGGCATCGGCCGCGCGGAGTTCGAAGCCGCCCTGCGCCAGTGCCTGGGCGTCACCAATGTGTGCTGGCTCGCTGGCGGCCCGGCCGGTGACGACACTCACGGCCACATCGACGATATCTGCCGCTTCGTAAACGCCCGCACCGTGGTGCTGATCCGCGAAGACAACCCCGCCGACATCAACTGCCGCGTGCTGGCCGAGAACTGGGAACGCATCCGGGACATGCGCCTGGAAGACGGTTCGAAGCCCGAGGTGGTGGCGCTGCCCATGCCCGCGCCGCTCTACTTCGCGGGGGACCGCTTGCCGGCCAGTTACGCCAACTTCTATATATCGAACGCCGCCGTGATCGTCCCCACCTTCAACGATCCCAACGACCGCGTAGCTCTGGGCATTCTGGGCGAGTTATTCCGCGACCGCCCGGTGGTGGGCATTCACTGCGTCGATATGATCCTCGGCTACGGCTCGGTGCACTGCCTTTCGCAGCAGCAGCCCGCGGAGTAGGCCGCCCGCCGGGCCTCCGAACCTGATAGGTTGGACGAATGGCCACTCCCGTTCCAACCCAACTGACGGTCGACAAGGGTTCGCCGCATCCCCTCGGCGCGACCGTGACGCCGGAGGGCGTCAATTTTTCGCTGTTCTCGGAAAATGCGACCGGCGTGGAATTGCTGTTGTTCGCATCGAGCCAGTCGGCGCAACCGGATCGGACCATCCGCCTGGACCCGTACGTCAACAAGACATTCCATTTCTGGCACGTATTCGTGCGCGGCATCGGCCCTGGGGCGCATTACGCTTACCGGGTGGACGGGCCTTCCAATCCTGAAGCTGGCCATCGCTTCAACCGCAACAAGGTCCTGATCGATCCCTACGCCCGCGCCAATGCCAACAACCTGTGGCAGCGTGTCGCGGCCTGCGGTCCCGACGACAACGTGGCGGCCTCCATGCGCTCCATCGTCATCGACCCTTCCGGCTACGATTGGGAAGGCGACCGGCCGCTCAATCAGCCCACCGAGAACGCGGTTGTTTATGAGATGCACGTGCGCGGCTTCACGCGCAGCCCTTCCTCGGCCGTGCGGCATCCGGGGACGTTCTCGGGGATTATCGAGAAGATTCCGTATCTGAAGAGCCTCGGCGTTACGGCTGTGGAACTGCTGCCGGTGTTTGACTTCGACGAAACCGCCGTGCAGCACGTGGTGGACGGCAAGGAACTGCGCAATTACTGGGGGTACAGCACGGTGGGATTCTTCGCGCCCCAGTCCTCTTACTGCGTGAGCCCCGAGCGCGGCAGCCATTTGCGGGAATTCCGCGACCTGGTGAAGGCGCTGCACAAGGCCGGCATTGACCTGGTCCTGGATGTCGTATTCAATCACACCGACGAAGGCAACCAGCTTGGACCTACTTTTTCTTTCCGCGGCATCGACAACCGTACTTACTATTTCCTGGTGCCCTGGGACTTACAGTACTATATGGACTTTTCGGGATGCGGCAACACATTCAACTGCAATCACCCGATCGCCCAGAAGCTCATCGTCGAGTGCCTGCGTTACTGGGTGCGGGAAGCGCACGTGGATGGTTTCCGCTTCGATGAGGGGTCCATCCTATCGCGCGGCGAGGATGGCATGCCGAGCGCCCATCCGCCGGTGGTATGGCAGATCGAACTGGATGACGAGCTGGCGGATGCGAAGGTGATTGCCGAGGCCTGGGACGCCGCCGGCCTCTACCAGATCGGCCACTTCCCCGGCGACCGCTGGGTGGAGTGGAACGGCCTGTATCGCGACACCATGCGCCGCTTCGTCAAGAGCGACCCGGGCGTAATTGGGGCGGTGGCCTCCCGCCTGGCAGGGAGCGCCGACATATACCAGCAGCGCGGCCAATTGCCCATCAACAGCGTCAACTTCGTCACTTGTCATGACGGTTTCACCCTCAACGACCTGGTGAGTTACAACCAGAAACACAACGACGCCAACGGCGAGGGAAACCGCGACGGCATCAACGATAACCTTGGCTGGAACTGCGGCGCCGAGGGCGAGTCTTCCGACCCCGCCGTTGACGCGCTTCGCAACCGCCAGGTGCGCAACTTCGCGGCCATTTTGATGCTCTCCCGCGGCGTGCCCATGTTCGTCGCCGGGGACGAAGTGCGGCGCACGCAGGGCGGTAATAACAACGCCTACTGCCAGGACAACGAGACTAACTGGTTCGATTGGACGCTGGTAGACAAGAACCGCGACTTACTGCGCTTCTGGCAGCGTATGATCGAGTTCCGCCGCAACCACCCCGCCCTGCGCCAGCGGCACTTCTTCTGCGGAGCGGTGAACGATCGCGGCTTGGCCGACGTGACGTGGCACGGCACCAAACTCGGGAGCCCCGCCTGGGACAGTCCCGACGCCCGCACGCTGGCCATGACGCTGGGCGGCTTTGACGGCGCTCCTGACATCCACGTCATGATGAACATGCACTGGGACGCGTTGGATTTCGAGTTACCCGCCGTGCCCGGCCGCCGCTGGCTACGGGCCGTAGACACCTCATTAGCTCCGCCATTCGATATCGCCGATCCCGGTGCCGAAACGCCGCTTTCGGGCGCAACTTACTTCGCCCAGGGCCGCAGCGTGGTGGTGTTGATTAACTGCGCCGATCCACAGGCGTAGCCATCTTCTGGATAGTGATGCCGCCGATGCCCACGCGCAAGTGGAGACGCTTGGCGGGCGCCGGCTTGCTTTCGACGGGGAACTCGGAGTACACGCCACCCAAGCGGCAGTGGGCGTCCAGCGAGTACTGCCCGGCTTCCGGCAGTTGCATCACGATCTCGCCGGTGCCGACAGACGCCTCGATCGCGCCCGAAACATCGTAAACCACCACATCGCCACCTGTGTGGCGGATGGCCAGCCGGGAGTCGCGGGGCACGCGAATGCGGTAGTCCATCTGAACGTCCGGCCGGCAGTGCCCCGCACGCGCCCAGAAGCCGCGCTTCGGGAAGGCCGTGCGGATGGCCAGTTCGCCGGCGCCCTTGCGCTCGGCCGTCACCTTGGTAGAGTTCAACTGCCGCGCCACCAAGTCGCGCTCCCGCGGCGTATCCGGCCGAAAGGTGGTCCGCGCGACCACGATCTCGACTTCGGCGCGGTCCCACCCTTCGATATTCAGTTGGCCAACCGAACCGCCCACGTCAATGGCGCCGCCGGAAGCGAATTCCACATGATCGGTGGTGACTACAGACATGTCCGCTTTGGGCTCCTTAGCCACCAGCGGCAGACATACTGCAATCGCGGCCACAGCCAGTCTTCGAGTCATCTTCGGACCCTCCCGGCATCTATGATCGCACGGGCCGAAGCGGGCCCCGGTCTTACGGCAGCACCACCATGGGCCCGCGCCACGCCGCCATTTTCTGCGCCCCCGGCTGCACCACTGTCACCTGGCACGTGTAGCGCCCCGGCTGCAGCGACGCCAGCGGCACGCTAAACCGCACTGGCACGGCCTTGGACTTCGCGTTCAGCCCGTCGAACACCTTCAGCGGTTCGGTCTCGAACGCCTTCACGCCGCCCAGGAAGAAGCCTACGGTTGCCACCATGGCCTGCGTCTTTTCGGCACCCGGCTGGTAGGCCTCCAGGTAAACGTACATCTCCTGGTCCTTGCGGAAGACGCGGGTCACGCTGGGCACCAGCTTCTGGTCGTCCTGCACCAGCGGGTTGGCGGCGATCAGCTTCTTGTTCTTCTCCGCGTTCGCAACCGCCTCGGAGACCTTCTCGCGCTGGTAACTCAACACCACCGAACTGATAGGCAGGCGCTTGGTTTCGGTGGTCAAGTCCGGCACCGTGAACTTAGTCTCGAAGGTGCCCATCTTGCCCGTCTCGTTATCCCGCGCCAGGAACTTCAACGTGTACGAGCCGGGCTGCAGGGTGAAGCCGGTGTCGTATTCCAGGTTCTTCTTGGTAAGCTGGCCGGAGTTCTCGCCCTTCAGCTTCACGGTGATCTCGTCGCGCACCGTGCCCGCCAGCATGTTGCGGGCGTCGCGGATTTCGCCGATGAAATCCAGACGCGTGCTCTCGGCGCCGCCGCGCCGCGCCAGTTCGATGTCGCCGCCCGGGATCTTGACCGAAACCGGCACGAAGTAGCGGTCCTTAGCCTGGCGGAAATAGTCGATCTCCAGCGCCAGCGTGAGGTCGGTCACCGGATCTTCCAGCATCAGCGCTTCCTGCAACTGGCGCTCGCGGTCCTGCGAGGTGAACTGCTTGAATTGCTTGGAAGCGAAATAGCCGCTGCGATAATCCAGCTTGGCCGACAGGTTACTCTTGATCTGCACTTTGATGCGCCGGTAGCGCCCGTCGAGAGCCGTGTTGCCGCTGTAGTAACCCAGAATGTAATAACTGGCGATGTCTTTCTGCGCCTGCACAATCCCGGCCGAAAGGTCGTTGTTATCCAGCAGCGCCTTACCGCCGGTGTCGGACGCCAGCGTAGTCAGGCTGTCCTGCTGGCTCTGGAAAGCCGCCTGCCCGCTGCGCATGGAACTGCCCGAGTACATGCCCTGGCCGCCCTGCGAAGCCTGTGTAGCGTCGCCCGATGGCGCCTGGGCCACCAGGCCGCGCGCATCCACCGGGTAGAACGCCACGTTGCCGCGGATGGCGGCGTTGACCGTGGCGCGAAGCTGCGCCTGGTTATCGATGCCGGTCAAAGTCATGCCGCTCGCGAAGTAGACCAGCGCCTTCTTTTCGGGCAATCCGCCGAGCATCTTCACCGCCGATTCCAGCGCGGCCAGCTTGCGGTCGGTGTTGAATATGTTGAACTCGCTATCGTCCTGGGTGTACGCCGCGCCGGTGTCGCCCTCGGAATCGCTGCCCGTCGAGCCGTTGGACATGCCCACGTCGCCGATGGGGATGGCCTTGATCACCTTGACGAGTTGGTCGCGGTCGCCGGTGAAGTCCTGTAGCACCGCCAGGTCGGTCGCGTAAGTCATCACGGCGACCAGGTCGGATTGCGAGATCTGGGTATTGAGAAACTGCAAGGCCGACTGTTGCGCGCGGAGTTGTTCGGCCACGGCCATCCCCGCGCGGTCGAAGAACAGCACCAGCAGGCGGCGGTCCTTGTACTTGATCTCGCCGTTTTTTGCCGGAGCGATTGACGAAGCGACGGCCGCCTTCACCACGGGCGCCGCTTCGGCCTCCCGCCGCTCCAGGGCCGGCGCCGCGGCGGGCAGCGGTGTGTCGTCCATCTGCTGGTACTCGAATACCTTGATGACCTGCGGCTTCCCGTCTTCGGTGACGGTGAAGTCGGTGGCCGCCAGGCCAGTCAGCGGCTCACCGCTCTTGGTCTTGGCCGCCACATTGACCACGACGAGTTGGGTGGTGGTCTGGAATTGCACCACGCTCTTAGGTGCGGCGGGCGGCGCCACCTGTTGTGCCGCCAGCGTGAGTTGCGCCGCGAGAAACGTACTAATAATGGCTTTCATGATGTCGCTCCCAAGGAAACGCGTTTCAAATCGCCGCGGCCAAATTCCCTGCCTCGGGCCGCTCGCTTACGCTCGCGGTTCTGTGTGGCCCGCCCCCGGAACCGCGAGCGTAAGCGAGCGGCCCGAGGCAGATGAACCTATCCCACGCGGTCACGTTACTAAAACCGAAACCGCAGACTCATAGTGATCTTCCGCATGGCCGACGCGTTCGTCGCCATGCCGTAAGTGCTCGACCCCAGCACCGTGCCCCAACCGGTGATAGTCACCCGATTGAGCGTGTTCTGGCTCTGCGCCTGGAAGTCCACGCTGTGCCGCTCCCCGAACCGGAACACGCGGCTGAGCGATCCGTCCAGCGAGAATATGGCCGGCCCCGGAATAGTGTCTCGCCCCGCGTCGCCCCACTCGCCCGTTGGCGGCGTGCCGAAAGCCGCGGTGTTGAACGTCTGCCCGGCGCCCGCGATCGAAAGACCCGTGGCTTCGGCGCGCAGCGTGGTCCCTGCCGCCGTCCCGCTCACCTGCGAGTTACTGCCGCCCACGGTCGCGGTGGACGGGTTGCCGGAATGAGCGTTCAGCGTGGCGCTCACGGTCCAATCCTTCACCACCGCGCCCTTCCAGCCGCTCAGCAGCGTGCCGCCGCCTAAGCCCATGCCGCTCGAGTACTGCAGGTTCAGGCTGAGGTTGTGCCGGTTGTCGAAGCTCGAGAGTGCCCGCTCGGCGGAAAGGTCCAGCCAGTTCTGCGCCAGCGGCGTGTTGCCCTGGCCGCGGCCTCCGGTGCCGGCATCGTCGATGGATTTCGAGAACTGGTACGATGCCCGCCACGTGAATCCGCTATGGAACCGCCGGTTCAACTGGAACTGCGCGGCGTGGTAGATGGAATCGCCGCCGGATGTCTCGTAGGTGTAGCCGTGGGGGTAGAGCGATACCGCCGCACCCGGCGCCACCGAGTTAGGAACGAACTGCTGGTCCAGCCGCGTTCCCTTGGTGCCCAGGTAACCTACGGTTGCGAACATGGACAGCGGCAGATCGTGCTGCACGGTGAGGTTCCAGGTCTGCGCATAGCCCACGCGGTAGTCGGGATCGACCGCATAAGTGCTTGTGTTCGATAGCGCCGTTGCGCCGGAGAAGCCGTTCTGCAACGTCAGTGGACTGGCCGCCGATCCTGTCACGCTCAGCGTCTCGGCAAACGGCGGCTGCTGCGCCATGTTACCGGCGATGATGTTATATACCGACGAGTTATAATAAGTTCCGTAACCCACACGCACCACCAGCGATCCTTTAGCGAGCGGCCGCCACGCAATGCCCAGGCGGGGCGCGAAGTTGTTGCGGTCGGGGTTAATGAGCGCTCCCGGCAAGCCCGCCTGTCCCGGCTCGACCGCGTTCGCCGAGGAGTAGCCCGGCCCGATGGCCAGGTTCACCAGCCGGTTGTAGATCTCGGTCATCGGAGTGGCGCACTCCCACCGCAAGCCCAGCACCACGCTGAAGCGCTTGGAAATGCGCCAGTCATCGTTCACATACCAATCCGAAGTGGAACCGCGGAAATACTTATCCGCGTTGCCGTAGCGGACGGAGGCCGAGGTAGGCGTGCCCAGCAGAAAGTCGGCCAAGTCGTAGCCGGTGCCGGTTTGCGCCGCGCCGTTCACCATCAGGCTGGTGGCCTGCCCGTCGAAGGAGTAACTGCCGCGGCCGTTGGAATCCGACAGTTGGTTGGATTGCTGCCGCCGGTAATCCGCGCCGAAGCTCAAGTTATGGATGCCGCGGACCCAGGTCAGGCTATCTCCAAGGGCGCCGGTCTGCGTGCGGTTCAGAGAGTAGTTCCCGTCGCTGAGGCCGCCGTAATTGGTGAAGCTCAGGTTCGGCGGACCCCAGTTCCACGGGCTCTGCGAAGTCCCCGTAATACCCAGGTTGGCTGCCACGTCGTTCTTGTCCGCGAAGTACGGCTCCGAGAGTTGCCGCATGCGGCTGAAGGTATATTGCAGACTGTTCGTCGCCTTGGCGGTGATGGTGTGCGACCACGACAGGTTGGCGTTCAAGCCGCTGCCGCTGCCCGTGTCGTCGAACAGGAACATGTTGGGACTGACGCTGGAGCTGGTTTGGTATCCTACGCCCGCGTTGAGGCGATCCTTCTTACCAAGTTGGATATTCGAGAGACGCGCGTTCAGATTCTGCGACTTATTCAGCCCGTTCATCCCCACCTGGTAATTCTGCGAAACGGATGGCAGGTTGGGCGAGGGAAAGTAACCCAGCAGGGCAAGCGCCGTGGGATTGATGCGGCTGGCTGGAATCCGGCTGCCCGCGAAGGGCAGGCCGGTCGTGAGGTCGTAGATGCCGACCGGGGAGCCCAGCACAGTGGTTTGCGAGAAGTCGCCGCTGCGTTCGAGCGCGGTCGGCATGTTCACCGGGTTCGACGTGCTGCCGGTGCGGTTGCGCTGGAACTCGTAGTTGACCATCAGGTTGATGTGCTTGTTCGTGCTGACAAGTTTGGGGATCTGCAGCGGGCCGCCAAACGTCAGGCCACCGCGTCCCGTGGCGTAAGCCGGCTTGGCAATGCTATGGCCGGTGACGGAATACGACTGCGCGTCCCAGACGGAGTTATCCAGGCTGAAATTGGCGCTCAGCATGTACATATTGCGTGGGTCCCTGCGGTTGTTGCCGAAAGCCCGCGCGTTGGCCATGCCCATCCATGGCGGCATACCGGGAGGTGGCCCGCCCGCCATGCCGCCTGGAGGTCCACCGCCAGGGCCGCCACCACCAGGGCCGCCGCCTGCCCCGGCCATCGCCATGCCCGGCCCGCCCATCCCGCCGCCGGAAGGTCCACCGCCGCCCGGAGGCCCGCCGCCCATGCCGCCACGACCGCCGCCCGCGATCGCAACTCCTCCGGGACCGTCGGTTCCCGGACCGCCGGGTCCGCCCGGACCAGCCATTGCCATACCCATCGCCATACCCATGCCCGGCCCGCCCATCCCGCCGCCCGGAGGCCCCCAATCGTTCATGCCGCCCATGCCCACGGCGGTGCTCATGCTGCCCTGCACGATGAAGGAATTGGCGGAACTCTGCGTCAGGTCGGCAATCTCTTCGGTCTTAAGCTGCGGGGCGCCCGCCGTGGCCGTGGCCATGGACGCCGCGTCGGTGGCTTGGCTCACGCCCATGCGCCGGAAGGCCGGCCGCCCGGCCGCGGCTGCTGGTGCGCCCGGCGCTCCTCCGCCCAGGCTGGCCAGCAGCGCGCTCTCCGAGAGGAACTTCATCTCCCACCGCGGCGCGGGCGCATCGGGCGCCACGCCCACTTCTTGGGTGAGAGTTTCGAAGCCCAGCATGCGGATCTCGAACGTCCACACGCCGTCCGCCAGATCCGCGAACCGGAACGCTCCGCCATCGCCGGTGGTGGCTGCCACCTTGGCCTCGCCCTTCGTGGCCGTGACGGTTGCGCCCGGCAGCGGCAGCCCGCCGGCCTGGACGGTTCCGCGGTATTCGGCGGCCATGAGCGTGGCGCCGGCCAGCCAGAGGGCGGCCATGCGCGCGATGAGAGTGCGAGTTGGTTTGGCGGACATGTTCTGGATCCTTACAACTGGGAAGGTGCCATCCGCCCGCCGATAGTTTCCCGCCAGGGGCCATCCTTAACGTTCTTAACGTTGTCTTTACGATGGCGCGGTGGCGTGTTAAGCCCGCGGAGCGTAGTGTAAAGGAAGGCGTGCGCGCACCCACCATTCACGGCCGCCGGTGGTTCTCGTGGCTGGTGCTGTGTCTGCTGTTCGCACTGTGCGGGACGCTGGGGGTTTTGCAGTACCGCTGGATCGGCGAAGTCAGCGTGGCCGCGCGGGAGCGGCTGCACGGCAGCCTGCAAGCCAGCCTGATGCGCCTGAGCCAGGATTTCGACGATGAGGTGCGCTCCGCATCGTTCGGGCTCATGCCCGTTGGCCCAGGCCCGCTCGATAAACAGGTGGAATCCCGCTTCCGCCAGTGGCAGGCAAGCGCCCGCCACCCCGGCCTGCTGCACGCGGTAGCGCTCGCCGTGCCCGCGCCGGATGGCGTCTCGGTGAAATACCTGGACATGCAAACCGGCCTGTTCCCGCCCGGACCCGGCCGCGCCAGCCGGATGGAGCCTTGGCCCGGTAGCCTGCTTCCCGGTAATGACTATGCCGTGAGAATGCCGGTTTTCGGCGGGCGCGGCCCGCGGCCCGATGGTCCCGCTCGCGACGCCGCCTGGATCGGCATCGAACTGGATGCGCGGGTGGTGCGCGAGGTCCTGGTCCCGGAACTGCTGCGGCGCCACCTGGGAGCGGCGGGCGAGGCGGATTACCAGGCCACCGTGACCACGCGCTCGACGCCGCCGGTGGTGCTCTACGAATCGGACCCCGGCCAGTCGCACAACATCTCGAGCGCCGCCGACGCTTCCGTAAGCCTGTTGGAAGCCGGAATGAGTTTTTACCGCATGGGCCCGCCGCCGAATGGCTTCCGCGGCCCTGGTTCGGGCGGCCCGCCGCCTGACCGGGGCGCCTGGAAGATGAGCGTGCGCCACCGCGCCGGCTCGCTCGAAGCGGTGGTGTCGCGCACGCGCCGCGCCAATCTCACCGTCACCGCCCTGGTGCTCGTGCTCATGATGGCCACCGTGGCGGCGCTGGTCCGCTACACCCGCCGCGCGCAGCGCCTGGCCGAATTGCAGATGAACTTCGTCGCCGGCGTTTCGCACGAACTGCGCACGCCGCTCACCGTGATCCACACAGCGGCTTACAACTTGCAAGGCAAGCTGGCCACGCAGCCGCATCAGGTGGAACGCTACGGCGCGCTCATTCAGAAGGAGAGCGGACGCCTCAACGCCCTGGTGGAACAGATCCTGCGCTTCGCCGGCATCGAAGCGGGCAACGTGATCGAAGCGGCCGGCCCAGTGTCGGTGGAGGAGTTGATCGACGCCGCCATCGAGCACGCCAGGGACCCGATCTCCAGCGCGGGTTTCATAGTCGAGAAGCGCATCGCACCGGGTTTGCCCATGGTGTTGGGCGACCGCGCGGCGCTTTCGCACGTGCTCGCCAACCTGATCGGCAATGCCGCCAAGTACGGCATCCGCGAGGGCGCCGGGGAGCGCTGGATCGGCGTGAAAGCGTTGGCGGCCGGCCCCGGCACGGTAGAGATCCGCGTGGCCGACCGCGGCCCCGGCATCCCGCGCGATGAGCAGGGCCGCATCTTCGACCCCTTCTTCCGCGGCGCCCGCGCCCGCGACGCGCAAATCCGCGGCACCGGCCTGGGGTTGAGCATCTCGAAGAAAATCGTGGAAGCGCACGGCGGTACCATTGCGGTCGAGAGCGAGCCCATGCAAGGCAGCGAGTTCATCGTACGGCTCCCGGCCGCCGCCGCGGAACTGGAGCCGGAGCAGGCATGACGCGGCGCATTCTGCTGGTGGAAGACGATCCCGGCCTTTCGCTCACCGTCGGCGACCTTCTCACCGGCGAAGGCTACCAGGTGGAAACCGCCGCCGATGGTCCCACCGGCCTGGCCCGCGCGCTTGCCGAACCCTTCGACATGCTGGTGCTCGACGTCATGCTGCCCGGCAAGAATGGCTTCGACGTCTGCCGCGACCTGCGCCAGCACGGCAAGGATGTGGCCATCCTCATGCTCACCGCGCGCACGCAACTCACCGACCGCGTGGTGGGGCTGAAGCTGGGCGCGGACGACTACCTCACCAAACCCTTCGAACCGCCCGAGCTGCTGGCGCGCGTCGAAGCCCTGCTGCGGCGCGTAAAGAAGGCCGCGCGAACGCCGGTGGCGCGGTTTCAAATCGGCGATATCGACGCGGATTTCGAAACCGGTGTGGTTAAGAAGGCTGGCGTCCCGGTGGGCCTTGCCGGGAAGGAACTGGACCTTTTCCGCTATCTGGTGGACCACCGCGGCAAGGTGGTCTCGCGCGACGAGTTACTGGAAGGCGTGTGGGAGTATCAGCCAGGTGTATCTTCGCGTACCATCGACGTGCACGTGGCCTGGCTGCGCCATAAGTTGGAAGATAACCCGCGCGATCCGCGTTACATCCGCACGGTGCGCGGGGTGGGCTACCGGTTCGCGGGGTGAGCGGCCGCGCCGCGAAACGTCCGTAAAATGCGGAATCGCTTCCCCGCCCCGCCGCATCCGCTATGAGTATGGGCAAATTCCTAGTTACAGGAGCGATCATGGCAGCTTCGCTTTTCGGCGCCTCGGGCGCTCTCGATTTCACCTTGAACTCCATCGACGGCCAGCCGGCCCCGTTGTCGCAATACCGCGGCAAGGTGCTGCTGCTGGTCAACGTGGCAAGCCAATGCGGTTACACGCCGCAGTATGCCGGCTTGGAAGCGCTTTACGAGAAATACAAGGACAAGGGCCTGGTGGTTCTCGGTTTCCCGGCCAACAACTTTCGCGGGCAGGAGCCCGGCACCAACGAGGAGATCAAGGCTTTCTGTAACCGCAAATACAGTGTGACGTTCCCCATGTACTCCAAGATCTCGGTGGCCGGCGAGGACAAGGCGCCGTTGTACCAATACCTCACCGATAAGCAGGCCAACCCGTCCACCGGTGGCGAGATCAAGTGGAACTTCACCAAGTTCCTGGTGGGAAAAGATGGCCGGGTGGTGCAGCGTTTCGAGCCCGCGGTGATTCCGGAATCGCCCGAGGTGGTTACGGCTGTCGAGGAAGCGCTGAAGTAGTTCCGCGAGGCCGGGAGCGGCAAAACCGCTACGCCTGAAGCGGTTTCTATATCTAACTTATTGATTCTACATAAGCGGAGCCGCTCCGCCGTAGCGGTTTTGCTTTTGTGGCACACTGATTCCGTGGCCCCGCTCGAATTCCTGGAGGCGCGAGAAGCCGTAGTGAACGCCGTCTGCCCGGCGCCGAAGCCCACTGTGGAAGAGACCGGCCTCGATGCCGCCATGGGCCGCGTGCTAGCCGAAACGGTTTGCGCCGATCGCGATCTTCCGGCGGCTGCCCGTTCAGCCCGCGATGGCTTTGCCGTGCGCGCGGCGGATCTTCCGGGCGAGTTGCGAATCGCGGGCGAGGTTCGCGCTGGGGAATGCTTTGCGGGAGAAGTGGGCGCCGGCCAGGCGGTCGCCATCATGACCGGCGCGCCCGTGCCCGCGGGCGCGGATGCCGTGGTGATGGTGGAGCACACCGTCGCCATGACCGGTCGCGTGCTCATCCCCCAACCGGCCGAACCGGGGCAGAACATCAGCCCCCGGGGCTCCGAAGCGGCGGCTGGCGACGCCCTGTTGCACGCGGGCAAGCGCCTCGATTACACCGATATTGCGCTGCTGGCTGCCGTAGGCCACGCGCGGCCACGGGTGTATCGTAAGCCGGTTGCCGCCATCATTCCCACCGGCGATGAGGTGGTCGGGATCGATGAGACGCCGCTCGATCACCAGGTGCGCAACTCCAATGCCCAGGCACTGGCGGCGCAGGTGGAGCGCGCGGGCGGCCTGGCGAAGATCCTCCCCATCGCCCGCGACCGCATGGAACACACTCGCGCCATCATCGAGCGCGCCCTCGATTGCGACCTGCTGCTGCTCTCGGGCGGCGTCTCCGCCGGCAAGTACGACGTGGTGGAACCCGTGCTGCGGGACATGGGCGCGACATTTTATTTCGACCGCGTGCTGATCCAGCCCGGCCAGCCGCTGGTTTTCGGCAGCGTGGCGGGGAAGTTTTTCTTCGGCTTGCCGGGGAATCCGGCGTCCACTATGCTGACATTCGAAGTGTTCGCGCGCGCCGCCCTAGAGCTGCTCGGCGGACAGGAAGAGGTTTCGCTGGACATGCCGTTCGCCCGCCTGACGTGCGAATTCCACCACCGTCCCGGCCTCACGCGGTTCCTGCCGGCGCAGTTAAGTGCAGACGGCGCGGAAGTGACGCCAGTGGCTTGGCATGGCTCGGGCGACATCCCCGCCATGGCGCGCGCCAACGCCTTCCTGGTGGCCGATCCAGGCCGCGCGGAGTACTCGGCGGGTGATTGGATTCGGGTGCTCATAAAATGAAGAAGCTCTCGCACTATGACGCCGCCGGCAGTCCCCGCATGGTGGACGTTTCCTCCAAGCCCGCCACGCTTCGCACGGCGCGCGCCCACGCCTTCGTGCACATCCGGCCTGGCGTGCTGAAGAAACTGCCGCGGAATCCGAAGGGCAATCCGCTGGAAATCGCGCGCATCGCCGGCATCGCGGCCGCCAAGCGCACCTCGGATCTGATCCCGCTGTGCCATCCACTCCCGCTCACCCACGCCGATGTCGAAGTGACCGTCGGGAAGCGCGGAGTGCGGATCGTCTCCAGCGCCGCCACCACCGCGCCGACCGGCGTCGAGATGGAAGCGCTCACCGCCGCCGCCGTGGCCGCGCTAACCGTCTACGACATGGTGAAGGCGCTCGACAAGTCGATCGAGATCCAGGACCTGTACCTATTGGAAAAAACCGGCGGAAAGAGTGGCGACTTCCACCGCCAGGAGGGTTGACCATGCCCGACGCCGCCGTGTTGACCATCAGCGACTCCGTATCCGAGGGCACGCGCGCGGACCGCTCCGGGCCAGCCGTGCGTGAACGGTTGGAACAACTGGGCTGGCGGGTCCCGGTGGTGGAGGCGGTGCCCGACGAAGCCGCCCGCATCGGCGCCCGCCTGGCGGCCCTGGCCGATGGCGGACACGTGGCCGCCATCTTCACCACCGGCGGCACGGGCCTGGCCGCCCGCGACGTCACGCCGGAAGCCACGCGCGCCGTGCTGGACCGCGAAATCCCCGGTTTCGGAGAGCTGATGCGCTCCGTGGGGCGCAAATCCACGCCGCTGGCGGCGCTCTCGCGCGCGGTCTCGGGCACCCGTGGGCGCGTGCTGATCGTCAACCTGCCAGGTTCGCCCAAGGGCGCGGTGGAGTCGCTGAACGCCGTCGTGGAACTGGTGCCTCACGTGCTGGATCTGCTGCGGGGGAAGACCGCCCATGAGCAGGCATAAAGGAATCGAATGCGAAAGTTGATCGCCCTGGCGCTCGCCGCGGGGTTGCTGGCGGCACAGCAGACCAAGCCGAAACGCGGGGAGCGCGCCCAGCCCGAGGAGCGGGAGCCCGCCGAAGAGATCGTTCCGAAATTCACCGCGCCCGTCACCAACATCCTTGCGCCCACCAAGGTTTTCGGCGCGGACAGGAATTTCCTGACCGGCGTCCGCGCCGATCAGTTCCACCTCTTCGACAACGGGCGGGAGCAGAAAATTCGCGTGGACGAGTCGCTGATTCCCATCTCCATGGTGATCGCCATTCAGTGCAACGCCGAGGTGGACCAGATTCTGCCCAAGGTGAACCGCATCGGCAACATGCTGGCCCCGGTGGTGCTGGGCGACCGCGGCGAGGCGGCGGTGATCGCCTTCGATTCGCGCATCCGCACCATGCAGGATTTCACCTCCGACCCGGACCTCGTCGCCGAAGCCGTGCGGCGCATCCACTCCGGCAGCCTCTCCAGCCGCCTGGTGGATGCCGTGGACGCGGCCGAGCACATGCTTCGCACGAGGCCGGCCGAGCACCAGAAGATCATCCTGCTGATCAGCGAAACTCGCGACGAAGGCAGCATGAACCGCGGCATCGACACCCTGAACTACGTACAGGCGGGCAACGTGACGGTGTATCAGGTAACCATGTCGCGGGTGCTGGGCAAGCTTACGGCCTCCGCGCCGCTGCCGCGGCCCGACCCGCTGCCGCCCGCCATGCACCCCATGCCGTCGAACGTGCCGGCCACGCCCACCACGGTGATGCAGACCTACGGCACCGACGGAGCCAGCGCGAATTTCATCCCCCTGCTGACGGAGATTTTCAAGGACCTGAAATCCCTGGTGAAGGCGCCCGCCGCCGACATGTTCATCATGGGGACCGGCGGATCGAAATTCGATTTCTACCGCGGCAAGGGGCTCGAAGAAGCCATCCAGCAGATGAGCGCGGAACTGCACCTGCAGTACATGCTGAGCTACAGCCCGAACAACAAGCAGGAGCCCGGCTGGCACGACATCAAGGTGGAAGTCTCCGGCCACGGCGACACGCGCGTGCGGACGCGGCCCGGGTACTGGATGCCGGCGGAGGCGCAGTAACTGGCACCGGTCTTATGTGGGGCACGCTGTCAGCCTGCGGCCGATTGTCAATCGGCCCGGCGAGCGGAGCTCGCCTGTTCGGAGGCCGGGTTACCCCTCGGGGCTGACCATTCGGGTTAGGATATGCACGGCGTCGCTCTCGCAGGGGCCAAGGTGCATCCCTCCCCGCGCTCCCGACACTCAGCCCTTCGCCGGAGGGACGGCGCCGCCAAATCACTGGCGGGTTCCGGGACCCAGGCGAACCTGTCAGTCCCTGTGCGGCCTCTGCTCCTCTGCCGTCGGCCTATCTCCGAGCAGCGCGATCCGCGCGGAACTTCCCCGAACGGGACTTCACGGGAGCCCGCGGTTGGCGTAGCGGATTTTCCTCCAGCGATTTGCGGCATCGCGGACAGATGAGCTGCGCGGGTTGGCCCCGGGCGGGTGCTCAACACTGCCTATTGCCTATTTCGCCAATCGGCGGGCGAAGTGTTCGTTGAGTTGTTGCGGGACGAATCCGGGGAGTAACCCTCGCCGGTGGCGGGGCGGACTCAGGCCGGCATGGCTTTGCGTTTGAGGCGGGGACAAGAAAGCCCTCTCCCCGGAGGCCGAGGAGAGGGCCGTCATTGTTGCGGTTGGGACGAGTACTAAAGGTCGTCGTCGTCCTCGTCAGCTTTAGCGACGCGCACCCGGCGTTTGAAGTCGCTTGCGGGGCGAACCTTGTTCTCACCGGGGAAAGGGACCTTAAACCCGGTGGCCTCGTACCAGTCGAAGTGGCGGACGGTGTCCGCGTCCAGGGAGTCGGGCGTGTGATATTTGGCGGCGAAGACCTGCGACTTCATATTGAGCCAGCCAGCCCGCAGAGCTCTGACGTCGCGCCTTTCAGGCCTTTTCACCTGGGGCGCCGCGCTTCCGGAACTGCAAGTGTTGAGGCTGGGGCTGATGTCCGTCGGGGCCGTATATCCCGAAACGCCGTAACACAGCGGGACCTGATTCGGCACATGCGACCACGACAGGAAGTTCTTCGCGGGCGGGTTGTTGATGAAGAGCGTGGTCATCGGCGCGGCCACCAGGTCGAACTGATTCATGGGCGTCAGACCGAGGATCTGCTCGATCGTGCGCGTCATGTTGACCTGCGTGTAGAAGGTACTATCTTCGATAACCCCGGCCCCGGTGCCATCGGAGTTCACCTTCTGTTTGACGTAGGGGCTGATGACAAAGCCAGGGCTGCGGTGACCGTCGACGTGGTCTACGCCGTACTGCGCGTCGTCTTCTTCGATGAAGATCGCCGAACTGGACCAAATGGGGCTGTGGCTGATGTAGTCGACGACACGCCCAACGGCCAGGTCGTTATCGGCCACTTCGGCTGCCGCGTTCGGCGGGCCGGTGGTGTGGTCGCTCATGATCCACAGGAATTCCAATTGGGGCACCGAACCGGCGGCCACGTCGCTCGCGAAGTCCTGCTGCCAGACATCGACCCGGTACTGATCGGGGATGCCCAGATCGAATTGCGGGTAGTTTTGCACCGTGATGTTATACAGGTTCGGGAGCGGGGTGACCGACCCGATGACGTTGAAGTACTTGAGCTGCGCCTCGTTGCCGCTCTCGTATTCCAACGTGTCGTTGTAGAATTGGGCCCAGGTCGGCTCGCAACTGTCGGAAACTACGAACGGTAATGCGACGGATTTACTACCGGCGCCATTAAAGCCGTTGGGTTGCGTCATGTTAGTCGGAGTGCAACCCGGCACGTTGAACGTGTTGCTCTCGACGTACTCACCGTAGTTCTTCACCGTGATGCCGGCCGCGGCCGCCACGTCCCACAGGTGGCCGTTCTTCTGATAGGCAATCGCATCGCCGCCGTTGGAGGGGTAGTCGCGGAGCCAGTCAGGCGACTGGATGTCGTCGGAGTAGGGCGCCATGGCCTGCGTGATCCAGTTGTGACCGTCAGCCGACTGGCGGCTCGCGTTGTAGAAGTTGTCCAGCAGCGGGAAACGCTGCACCATTGCGTGCGCGTTAGGCGTTACGACAGGGTATTGGGAGAAGGTCGACTTGTCGCCGAAGACTGCCAGGGAGGGTTGGCCGTTGCCGCCGGCCACGTCGCCCAGTATCTGATCGTAGGTGCGGTTTTCCCGGATGATCACGAAGACGTGCTGGATCTTCGACGGAGCGCCGATCTTTTCCGGGATCGCCACCGGCGCGGCATACTGGTTGCCCCCCGCGGCCGACGCGATATTTCCCGACAGATCCCAGTGGTTGTTCTCGAAGACCGTCTGGGTCATCGCCGCCAGGGTCAGGTAATTCGGCACGGGGACGATGCTGACGCTGCCAAGGTCCTGGTGGGTGTTGAAGCTGACCACGCCCTCCTCCTTCCCGTACGAATTCTCGGCCGTATTGGTTGGAGGGGGCGCCACACCGAAGCCGGTGGTGCCGATGCCCTTGTCGTTGGCAACGAGCAGCACACCGTCCGCCGCATCCAGCACCACCGAGCTTGGCCCATAGCCTACCGGGATCATGCCCATGACGGGATTTGACACGCACGACAAAACGCAAAGGCCGGATCCAAGGTTGACGACCGCGATGGCGTTGGCATTGTAAAGCGCGACGTAGGCGATGTTGTTCACCGCATCGACGGCGATCGAGTTCGGCCCCGCGCCATAGGCCGGCTCGTTGGCGCCAGGCACTGCGATGGGCAACCCGAGGTTGATCGTCGTCACCACCTCATTGTTCCCCGTGTTGATCACGGAGACGGTGTCGTCATAGGTATTGGCGACCAGCAGGTAGTTGTTCCAGACGGCCATGCCAGTCGGGTGCAGACCGGTCGAGATGCTGCCGGTGACCGTAAACGTGGACAGGTTGACCACGGAAACGGTGCCTGTGGCTGTGGCGCCAGTCGGCCAGGCGGCGACGACCGGGGTGCCGTTGGAGTATCCCTGGAAGTCGTCCGCGGTGGCAATCCGGCCAGCCTCGTTGGAGACGTAGGCGGTCGTGCCATCCGGCGAGATGACGACGCTGTGCGGGACGTTACCGACGCGGATCTCCGCACCCTGCTTCGGAGTCGCCGCCGTCAGGTCGATCTTCGTCAGAGTATCGTTGTTGTCCAGCACGGCATAGGCGGTCTTGCCATCCGGCGAGATCGCGATGCCCATGGGATAGGAAGTGAACGTGTCATCCGAGAAAATCGAAACCGGGTAGCCGCACGGAATGGCAAAGCTGCCCGAGGTTCCCGGAGGGCTGTTCCCGGGGAAGCAGGTGACATTGGTCAGAGCGCCTGAGTTGGTGACGTCCAACGGAACGCCGACTTGGGTGCCGTCCGACAGCAAGCCCGTCTGCGGATTGACGTTGGCGACGGCAACGTAGCTGGTGGGGCCGTAACTGCCGTCCTGGCTGAACAGCAGGTGCAGGCCGTCCGGCGTATAGCTGATGCCGTTGTGGCTGCCGTCTGAATTGGTACCTTTCATCGTACTGTAGGTCTGCAGGACCTTGCCGGTCTGGGTGTTGAAAATCGTGACGGCCTGTGGGGCGCCCATCTGCAGGACGGCGGCGGTGTGCGTCGCGGTATTGGGGTTCAGTGCGACGGCCTTTGCGCGAGTCGTGATGCCGAGGTAGACCTGCGTGCCGGCGGGTGTGATGAACGCGCCATCACTGGCCACCCACGGATAGGTTGTGGTCAACGGGTAGTTCGGTCCCTGCGTCCCGTTCTGATTCGCCCCTACCACGTACGCAGGGTACGGATCGGACTGAGCGAACGCCGGAATGCTCACCCCCGCAGCCAGCAGGCCGACGAGCAGATGCAAAGGGCTAATTCCGGAATGCTTGCGAGAAGTTGTCACGGACATGAGTAGTTTGCCTCTTTCGATTCCTTCCTATGTGTGACCAGGTATCGGTCATGCGGCTTGAGGTTGCTCAAGGAGCAGAACCAGTATGAGCCGCAAAAATGACGGCAGGATTACGTGAAAGTGACAAATCTGAAGTAAGGGCCTTATCGCAATTCAGGACTGCCGAACGCAGGTTGTGAAGGACTCGCCTTCTCTTCGCGAATCTCTTTCCGCCGCCAAGCTCAACCGTGTCGAAAACCAAGGCGTTGCCGTCCCGGCGGTACGGGCTCCGCTGGCTGTCTCGGCGGAAGCCTGCCACTAGCGGGCCGCACACCAATAGCGATGCGGATCTCCAAGAGCGGATCTGGCAAAACCCTCTATTTGCCTGGCGGCCTGGGTAGTGAATGATAAAGGACGTTGACATTCGTAAACAGCGGCATTGGAAATGGAATTACTGCAAGGAGCCCGCTCCAAGCCGGAGGTCCGTCAGATCCAACAATCGCTTCGTCAACTGCAATTCCGCATCTTGCCGCTTTCCGAGCCTATCGGAGCGACTGCGGCCGCGCTCGTCGAACAACACGCCATGGCCCATGGAATTCAACTTTCCGACGCACTGGTCGCAGCCACCGCACTCGAATCGGCGCTACCCCTCTGTACCGGCAACATCAAGCACTTCCGTCCAATCCGGGCCCTTTCGCGGGTGGCTTTCCGGCCGTAGGCGGAGAAGTCCAATCTGGCATCCGACTGGGCGTTCGACGCCCCGCGGCCGGTGTTATCTTGGATCTAGCATGCGACGATTCGTATTCTCGATCATGATTTGCGGACTACTGGCCGCCCAAGCGCCACAGCAGCCGGCGGGGCGCGGGGACATCGATTTCTTCGAGCGGGTGACCAATATTCTGGCGCCTACCAAAGTGTTCGACCACGAAGGGAACCTGGTCAACGGAATCCGCCCCGAACAGTTCCACCTCCTCGACAACGGCAAGGAACAGAACGTCCGGGTTGAAGAGACCTTCATTCCCATGTCCATGGTGATCGCCATCCAGTGCAACGGCGAGGTGGACCAGATCCTGCCCAAGGTGAACCGCATCGGCAACATGATCGCTCCGCTGATGCTGGGAACCGAGGGCGAGGCGGCGGTGCTGGCCTTCGACCACCGCGTCCGCGTCATGCAGGATTTCACTTCCGAGCCGGACAAAATCACCGAGGCGGTGAAGAAGATCCACGCCGGCAGCCTGTCGGCCACTCTGGTGGATGCCGTGGATGCGGCCGATCACATGCTGGAGTCGCGCCCCAAGGAACGGCAGAGGATCCTCCTGCTGATTAGTGAAACGCGCGACCAGGGCAGCATCAACACCGGGCGGCAGACGCTGCAGCACCTGCAACTACACAACATCACGGTGTACCAGGTGACCATGTCGCGCGTGCTGGGGAAACTGACCGGATCGCCGGATCTTCCGCGTCCCAACAACAACCCGCCGGCCATGACCCCCATGCCGTCCAACGTGCCGGCCACGCCCACCACCATTATGCAGACCTATGGCACGGAGGGATCGCGGACGGAGTTTCTGCCGCTGCTCATCGAGATTTTCCACGACGCCAAGGCCATCTTCAAAGCGCCGGCGGCGGAGGTTTTCGTGCACGGGACGGGCGGCGAGCAGTTCGGTTTCTACCGCAACCACGGACTGGAGGACGCCATCCAGCGCATGGGCGAGGAACTACACAGCCAATACATGTTGAGCTACAGCCCCAACAATAAGTCCGAGGGCGGCTGGCACAGCATCACCGTGGAAGTGAGCGGCCACGGCAACGTGCGGGCCAAGACCCGGTTGGGCTACTGGACGGCGGCGGACTTCCGGTAGGGCGGGGACGCTATCGGGCGCAACCGTTCGGGAATAGCAGTTTGGCGAGCGCCTCGCTCTTGCCGATGTTGGCTTCCACGAATTCCGCGCCCTCGGCCGTCAGGGTGTAATCCGAGTTGTCCGCCGCAGTGAGGTAGCCCTTGGAGCGGAGATACCACATGGTGAAAGCCAGGTACTCGCGCGGGAAGTTCATGCGCTTTTCCAGATCGAGCAGCGATACCTGGGGATGTTCGGAGTCCAGGCGCCGCTGGTTATATAACAAGGACAGCACGCCCAGGCGCCGGTTGCCCTCGGCTTCCACGCCCGTTACGAAGTCCTTCATCTCGAAGACCGGCATCGGCCCCTCCGCCTCCTTTTGGTGGCGGGCGTCGTAGGCGGCGCGGCGTTCGGGATCGGAGAGTACCTCGTAGGCCGTCTTGAGCAGTATGAACTTCTCGGTATCGCCGGTTTCCGGGTTATCCGGGTGGAAACGGGCGGCCATGATGCGGTAGACCCGGTAAACGGTCTCGGCTTCGGCCTGGGGACCGATCTGCAGGATGTCGTAGTAGTCGGGCTCTTCGGCGGCGGGAACGGCCTCGGCCTCGTTCTCCACCGCCGGACCGCGCACCAGGCGGATGCTGTGGTCCGCGCCGTTGCGGGAGGAATGCCGCACGTAATACTTTTCCGTACGAGTGCCGTCCCGCGATTCGATCAGCACGATACTGCCGGGCTTGATCGATTCGAAGCGCTGCAGGGCCATCTCGTTGCCCTGGGTACCCGCCCCAGGGGCGTCGGCGGCGGGGGCTGCTTCGGGTTGCTCGTCGGTGTTCATCCAGTTATCGAGTTCCAGTGGCGCGCTCCTCTGCATCCGGCGTTACTCCTTTGTAACAAACGGCTTCTGCCACGATAATAGGCTGGCGGCGCGGTTCCGGGCAAGGGTGGTACTACCATGACTACTCTGGTGTGATTTCGGGCGAAGCGTACTCCGGACCAATAATAATAAGGTGACATACACGCTAATTCCGACCCTCGCGAGGGAGGTAGAGATACCCGAGAACGGCATCCTCAGCCGCACCCTGTTCGAGGATGCGCACGTCAAGATCCTGGTCTTCGGCTTCGCGCCCGGCCAGGAACTCTCCGCCCACACCGCCCCCATGTCCGCCAGCATTTACATCCACAGCGGCGAGGCGCGCCTCACGCTGGGTCCGGACAGCGTGGAGGTGCAAGCCGGCGCCTTTGTGCACATGCCCCCGCAACTGCCCCACGGCATCTTTGCCACGACGGCTGTGGTGATGATGCTGCAGATGTACAAGCAGGCGCGGTAGGGCGGCGGGCTGCCAGCTTGCCCTCCACATGACCGTTGCGGTGCGCGACAATGGAGGTCACCTTATGAAGGTAGTCGCGATCAACGGCAGCGCCCGTCGAGGCGGAAATACTGCCATCCTGCTGAACCATGTCCTGGGCGAGTTGCGAACCGAGGGCATCGAAACCGAACTGGTGGAACTGGGTGGCGTCGCCATCCGCGGTTGCCGCGCCTGCCGCAAATGCAGCGTCCGCAAGGACCGCCGCTGCTCTCAGGAAGACGATTTCGGCAACGCCTGCATCGAGAAGATGGAAGCCGCCGACGGCATCCTGCTGGGCTCGCCTACCTACGTGACCGATGTCACGCCGGAAATCAAAGCCCTCATCGACCGCGCGTGCCTGGTCTCGGGCGCCAATGGCGGCATGTACCGCCGTAAAGTGGGCGCCGCCGTGGTAGCGGTGCGCCGGGCGGGCGCCACCCACGCCTTCGACACCCTGAACCACTTCTTCCTTATTACGGAGATGATCGTGCCAGGCTCCTGCTACTGGAACATCGGCATTGGCCGCGAGCCCGGAGAAGTGGAGAAGGACGAGGAAGGCATCCGCACCATGAAAGTCCTGGGCCGCAACATGGCGTGGCTGCTGAAGAAACTTCACGCGTAAACATAGTGCGCATACCGTTCGGCAGCGGGCAGTGTTAAGCTTCTGATATGGCACGGCTGGTACCGTGGGTAACCGTTCTTTTCGTCCTTCCGGCGCCAATGGCCGCGTTTTCGGCCGTGGATGCCGACCGCGACTTTTCCGGCAAGTGGTTCCTGGATACGCGCAATAGCAATGCGAGCGCGCTGGCCTTCCCGTCGGCGCCGGTCATGGACGTAACTCAGCAGGATTTCGCCATCCGCTGTTCCGCCCCGGGTGGGACCGGCCCCGCCCTGCAATGGACGTGGCTGCTCGACGGCACGGAATCCCGCAGCCAGGCCGGCGGCGACACCTGGAGCAGCAAGGTGAAATGGGAAGGCGCCGCGCTCCTCACCAACACCATTGTCACGGGAGCCCACGAATATAGCGTGATGGACCGCTGGAAACTGTCCCGCGACCGTGCCACGCTGATCGTCAGCCGCGAGATCGTGCAACGGGGCGCTATCACCGAAGGCGAGTTGGTTTACACCCGCGAGAAGCGCGCCGCGCCCGCCGACCCCGTTCCGGCCGACGGCCCGAACCCGCCGGATCCTGCGCTAGTTCCCACGCCGATCCAGCGCCGGCCTGAGCCGCCATCCCCCGATGCCGGATACACGGTTCCCGCCGGATCGCGGGTGGCGATGACCCTCAAGAACAACCTCGATACCAAACACGCTCACGAAGGGGACCATGTGTATTTGGAAGTCTCGGTCCCGGTGTACTCGAGCGGCCGCCTGGTGATCCCGCGCGGCAGCCTGGTGAACGGCATCGTCACGGAAAGCACGCCGGCCAAGGGCATGCGAGGTAAGGGCCAGTTGTTCATCCGCTTCGAAACGCTCACCCTGCCCAATGGCGTAAGCCGCGACTTCCGCTCGCGCCTGGGATCGGCGGATTCCGGGCATGGGCAGGTGGATACCAAAGAAGGCGGCATCACCGGGGAGCGCGACGGCACGGGCGAGGCCCGAACCGTGGGCACGGATACGGGGATAGGCGCCGGGATCGGCACCATGGCTGGAGCGGCCACAGGGCACACCATGGCAGGCTTAGGCATAGGCGCGGCCGCTGGAGTTGCCGGCGGGCTGGCCACCATATTCCACGACAAGAAGGCTGACGTGGTGCTGCCGCGGGGCGCCATGCTGGAGATGGTCCTCGACCGGGACATCACCTTCAGCCGCGAGGAACTGGGCTTCTAGCTCGCCGCGCCTATAGCACGTCCGCGAACCCGCGCTTCATGTAGCGGAAGAACAGCCCGCCGAGAACGAACACCAGCGCTCCGGAAGCCGCCAGGATGGCCAGGTCCCACGGGCGCGGCCAGGCGCCATCCAGCAGCGCGGAGCGGTACACCTTCACGGCGTAGTTCATGGGATTGGCGTAGAGCAGGAAGTGGACCCGCGTCGGGACCCGGTCCTCGGTAATCATGATGGGCGTGAGCCAAAACCAGAAGGTCAGCACCACGGAGAGAAACTGCGCCGTATCGCGCAGAAACACGTGCAGGCCGGCCATCACCCAGCCCAGTCCAACGGCAAATAGCCCAATCAGGCACATGTAGACCGGCAGAAGCAGCAAAAAAGCGCTGAATTTGTGGAGAAGAAGCGCCGCCGCACCCACCATTAATGTTAGAGCGAGGAGGTGGCTGACTAGAGACGACAGAAATACCGAGACAGGGACGATCTCCGAAGGGAAGACGGACTTGGTGATCAGGTTGGCGTGGTCCAGCAGGCTGCCGGCCGAGCGTTGCACCGTTTCGCTGAAGAGTAGCCAGGGCAACATGCCCGAGAAAACGAAGAGTGGATAGCTGGCGACGCCGCTGGGCGGAGGGATCTTCAGGCAGTACTGGAAGATGTACACCCAACTCAGCAACAGCACCAGCGGATGGATCAAACCCCAGATCCAGCCGATGGCCGAGCCCACGAAGCGCTGCTCAAAATCGCGCCGCACCAGTTGGAAGAGCAGACTGCGCCGCTCGACGAGGTTGCGTACAAACAAACTTCCGGGGATTCTCCAGGCCACGTATACCGGGATAATACTAGGTTTTTCAATAACTTGCAAGTATGAGATAGCCCTTGACAACGGTATGCGGCTGGTGGTAAAGTTTCAGTTTCGTTCAGCCGATCTGTATTAAAGAGTCCCAACCGGGTTCCGGGAGCGGATATCGTCCCGAATCTCAAGGCCCCGGTCAGGAGAAATCAGTGAAGCAGGAATACTTCGTACTAGTGGTAGCCCACTCCCTGCGTGGTCGTCTGCGGCGTATTCATATCCCTCATCAAGCGGTCTACTCCATTCTGGCTCTCGCTCTTTTAGGCTGTTTTTCCGCGTTCGGTTTCGTGGCCAGTTACGCCCGCATGGCCTGGAAGGTCGCCAACTACAACTCGCTCCGCAAGGAAGCCGATGGCCTCCGCAGCCGCTATCAGAATCTGCAGAAGGTAGTCAACCAAAAGGACGATCAGCTTGCCAGCCTGGAGCTAAACGCCAAGGAAGTCGCCATGGCGTACGGCATGAAGGACAAACTGGAAGGCCCCGCGGATCTCTCCAGCGAGGGCAAACTGGTGCCCACCTTCGCCGAAAGCCTGGAGGACTACAACTTCCTTCGCAGCGCCAAT
The DNA here is from genome assembly GCA_963807205.1 of uncultured Solibacteraceae bacterium. Taxonomy (GTDB): domain Bacteria; phylum Acidobacteriota; class Terriglobia; order Bryobacterales; family Bryobacteraceae; genus CAWCVR01. The sequence goes on from CAWEAQ010000001.1 coordinate 502,869, forward strand.
CTATTGGCTTTGCAGAGCCACCACTCCCGCGGCTTTCAAACCGACTCCATTCCCAATCTCTGGCCGGTGGAAGGCACGCTCACGGGCTCTTACGGCACGCGCACAGATCCTCTCTCCGGCGAGGGCACCGAGTTCCACTCAGGCGCCGATATTAGCGCTCCCATCGGTACGCCGGTGCGGGCTCCCGCCGATGGCATCGTGACGTTTGCCGCCATGGAAGGCGGATACGGCCGCATGATCCAGATCGATCACGGTGGCGGCATCACCACCCGGTACGGCCATCTCTCGAAGTTCTTCGTTTTCGCCGGCCAGGAAGTCCGCCGGGGCGAGAAGATCGGGGCGGTTGGGAATACCGGCCGCGTCACCGCGCCGCACCTGCACTACGAGGTCCGCACCAACGGGACGCCGATGAACCCGTACCGCTACCTGGTGAACTCGGCCGTGTTCCACGAATCCGCGCGCAAAGACTTCCCGTTCTAGCCAGCGCGTCTCTCACGGAAGGATTTGCGACCCCTCGGCCGACGCGGGCCGCGCCCGGCGTTTACACCTCCAGCCCGCGGCCTTCCCGCGCTTCCTGGTGGTGGGGAGCTATGGGTGAGAAGGCGCGCGATGCGTCGGCCCCTACGACCGCGCAAGTATCCGCATAGATGCCGTGGAGGACTCGGGTTCCGCGTTATCGCCGCCCTGATCTTCCAGATTCCTGTGAACCCACAGAGTGACCAGTCCACAGGCAATCAGAATGGTCAGCAGGATGCCGAGCCAGCGCAGCGTCCCCGCGTTCCAGGCCCGTTCGCGCGAAACCGCGGCGGCCGTGGCCTTGACGATGGCGAAGGCGCCCGCCGCCGAGAGGGCCAACTTGAGGTGCCACGGCGTCAGGTCGAAATGATCCTGGCCGCCGATCATGCTCCACAGCGCCAGCATGGTAATCAGCGCGATCAGGAACTGCGTCGAATAGGCTAGACGAATAAGGTGCATGGGCCGCAGCGCTCTTCCATATTACGTTATCCTGAAAACAGATGCTTCAGACTGAGCCGCGCGGTCCCGGATTTGTCAGATCGCTGCGCCCGTTTCAGAATGCCTTCGGGTTGGCGCTGGATTCCATCCGCGCGCACAAGCTGCGAAGCTTCCTCACACTGCTGGGAGTGATCATCGGCGTGGCCAGCGTCATCATGGTGGGCGCGGCCATCAGCGGGCTGGGAGTGTACGCGGAGGCGTCCACGGCCAAGGCTTTCGGGTCGGAATCCTTCCTGGTGGCGCAGATCGCCTCCGTCGGCCGGCTGAGCCGCCGCGAGTACTTCGATAAGATCAAGCGCAACAAGCCGATCCGCAACGACGACAAGCGCTTCCTGCAATCGGTGGCGGGCGAACGCGTGATGTTCAGCGAGTATCGCACGCACGTCTCCGACGTGAAGCGCGAGAACCTGATCTGCGAAGACGCCGCGGTGATCGGCGTATCGGCGGACATGGCCAGCATCCGCGATATCGAGGTGGTGGATGGCCGATTCTTCACCGCCGAGGAGGACCGCTCCCGCGCCTTCGTAGCGGTGATTGGGGACACCGTCCGCAACACGCTGTTCACGCCCGATACGTCGCCGGTGGGCAAGACGGTTCGCGTGGAAGGCATCGAGTTCACGGTGGTGGGCCTGCAGGAGCGCCTGGGATCGTCGTTCGGCCGCGATTCCGACAACATCATGTACATCCCCGCCTCGGCCTACGGGCGCATGTACGGCCCGGGCACCGGCCTGGCGCTGTTCGGCCGCGCCAAGCCGGGGCTGGGGCTGACGATGGAGGATGCCCTGGACGAAACCCGCGTGGCGTTGCGCACCCGTTTCCACGCGCGCCCCGGACAGGACGATAACTTCGACGTCCTGACGCCGGACGCCATCCGCGGCTTCATCGACCAGTTGCTGGCCATCGTGACCGTCATCGTGATGCCGGTGACCGGCATTTCGCTGGTGGTGGGCGGCATCGTGATCATGAACATCATGCTGGTGAGCGTGACCGAGCGGACGCACGAAATCGGCATCCGCAAATCGCTGGGCGCGCGGCATATCGACGTGATGATGCAGGTGCTGATCGAAGCGGTGGTGATGGCGGCCATGGGCGGCGCGTTGGGCGTGGTAGTGGGCGCGTTGGCGACCATGGCGCTGAGCACCATCTTCGATCTGACGCTGCACATCTCGGCGGGCTACGTAGTGCTGGCGATCGGCGTATCGACCGTGGTGGGCGTGGCCTCGGGCTGGTACCCGGCCTCGCGCGCCGCCAAACTCGATCCGGTGGCGGCCCTGCGCGCGGAATAGACCATGAACATCAGCGCCGCGGAAAATATTCAAATGGCCGTGCAGGCGGTGCGGACGAACCGCTTCCGCTCCCTGCTTACGGTGCTCGGCATCGTCATCGGTATCACCACGGTGGTGGTGGTGGCGTCGCTGCTCACTGGAGTGCGGCAGGGAGTGGTGGACTTTTTCCGCGAGATGGGGCCGGATAACATCTTCCTGTTCCGCACCTCGGGAGCCCCCAACACGCCGGAGAACGCGCTGCCGCGCAAGGAGCGGCGCCGCCTGCCCATGAAGCCGGAATACGCCGAAGCCGTCCGCCGCTGGTGTTTCTCGGTGGAGGACACCGGGCTGATCCTGTACCTGCCGTCGGTGGTGGAGGGCAATCCGTTAATGGCGAAGGTGCCCGGCTACGATTCCGACAACATCAACGTTTACGGGGCATCGGCCAACATGGGGGAGATCTCGCCGCGCGACCTTGCCGCCGGGCGCTTCTACACCCCGGACGAAGATCAGCGCGGTCTGCACCTGGTGGTTTTGGGCTCGAGCGTGGCCGAGGCGCTGTACCCCGACGGGCAAGCCGTGGGCCGCACGGTAATGATGGATGGCGCCGAGTACACCGTGGTGGGCGTCTACGCCAAGGCCAAGGGCGGCTTCTTCGGAGAGAACGGGCAGGACAGCGACTTCGTAATCCCGCTGAACACCGCGCACTCGCGCTATCCGCAGATCACCGCCTATATGATCACCGCCAAAGCCAAGCCGGGAATGCGGCAGGAAGCGTACTACGAAGTGGAAGCCGCCGTGCGGCGTATGCGGCGCCTGGCGACCGGCACGCCCGACGATTTCTCCATTTCCACGCCCGACCAGATCATTCAGCAGTTCGACAACATCACGGGACTGGTCGGTCTGGTGGCGATCGCCGTATCGGGCCTGGGGCTGCTGGTGGGCGGCATCGGCGTGATGAACATCATGCTGGTGAGCGTGACCGAGCGGACGCGCGAAATCGGCGTGCGCAAGGCCTTGGGTGCTCGGCGGCGCGATATCGTGGGCCAGTTCCTGGTGGAAGCCGTAACGCTCACCAGCCTGGGTGGAGTGCTGGGCACCGTCTTCGCCGTGCTGGTGACCCTGCTGGTGGGCAAACTGTTCCCGTCGGTGCCCGCCAGCGTACCGGCGTGGGCGCTGGTTACGGGCGTCGCGGTGTCGATGGCGATCGGAGTGTTCTTCGGCGTGTGGCCCGCTATGAAAGCGGCGCGCCTGGATCCGGTGGAGGCGCTGCGGCACGAGTAGTGCGGGTTCCGGTTGGGCCGACCATCGAGTCTGACCGCGGAGCAGCGCGCCCAACTCGGGGATATCCTCGAAAGTGGCTGTCGAGCATCATGTCGCTCGGAATTATGCGGGGCAATTTAGCCTGCCGCTCGCGGGTTCATGACGGTCACTCCCATGAGGCCGATCACCACTTCCTGCGACAGCGCTTCCAGCGTCACGCTCTGCAAGGCCGCGCCGGGACGCAACCGCCAGCTCAGCAGCACGGCGCGGCAGTTCCCGCCCAACTGCACGGTGGCCGGAGGCTTCCTGGGCAGGCTGAAGGCGTCGCGCTGGTAGTTGTAATCCACGCCGTTGTACGGCGAGAGCATCCAGAAATTGAAGGGTGGCACCAAGTCCAGTTTCTCGACCGCCCCGTCGGCGTAGTCCATGCGGAGGGCGGCGTTGGCAATGCGCACCTGCATGGGGTTGGTCGAGCCGCACACCAGAAACCAGACGGCCTCGCCCGCAAGGCCTACGGGCACGGTTACGCGGCGCGGCCAGTTGTCCCACCGGGAGGTGAAGGCGATGTTGCGATCTCCGTTCCACGCGAAGGGAACGCCTTGCGGCGTGGAGATGCAGCCGCCGGCGCCCAGCAGTTTCGGGATATTGTCCAGGTCGATTGCGGGCGGCTCCGCGTCTGTCTCCAGCACCGATTGCCACATCAGATAGCCATCCACGGCCAGGCGGAGCGAGCAGGTGTTGGGCCGCGGAGATAGATACCGCTGCTGAAAGATAGTGCGGATATCGCCGTTACGGGTGCCGCTCATGTCCACGCAATTCCAGGCGGCGCCCTGGGGAATAGTCGGATCGGTCTTGGCGCCCAGCGCGGCGTCGGCCTCGGCGTCAGTGACTTTGATCTTGAATAGGCGCCGTTGCTCGGTCTCGCCGGTGCGTACGGTGGCAATTACTAAGTGATGGCCGGTGTTGCGCGTGAGCGTACCCTCGATGCTCCCACCAGCGATCCTGGCGCCGGCCAACACGCCCTGGGGGTCCTCGAACCCCGTGATGACGGCGCCTCCGCTAGAGAGCGTCACGCGATCGCCGCTGTGGCCTTCGATCAGCACGGGCTGCGCTACCGGCAGTGGGTTCCGCCAGCTCACTTCGATCACCGCCGACTTGGCCGCAGGAACCTTCAACACCACCACGCTCTCGCCGAACCCGGCGCGCGCTTCCCATTCCGCGGGCGCGCCGTCAAGCGTCACCCTGGCGGTCTTCCCCGCCCTGACCGGCAGCGATACATCCATGGGCGCAGGCCTGCCGAGTTCCACCCGGCAACTGGCGGAATTGCCGGTTCTTTGAAACTCCAGCGAGAAGTCCGGCGTGCGTATGGAGGCATGGTCCCACTCGACCGGGAACTGGGGGCTTATTCTCACGATGTTATTGGGCAGGTCCGGCGAGTAACCGAACAGACCCTCCACCACTGCGCGGCAAAACATGCTGAGGCAATCGTTGAAGTCCGTGGCGCCCGCCGGATGGCCGAAGTCGCCTGGCACGGCGCCGAAGAACATCTGTTGCGGGAATGTGCCGCGCAGCAGGCTCCAACCTTCGGTGCTAAGCCCGGTCTGAAAGTAAGCCAGCGCCAGATGATAATTGTCGCCGGGCCACATCTCGCGTACCGACCAGATGGAGGGAACCCAGTTAGACGGCCAACACTGCTCGCCTCCGTAGGGCGGCTTGAAGCGCTCGAGCGCCCACTCGGTGTAGTGCAGCGCCTGCACGGCCTGCGACTGGGTCAACATCCCGGCGTCAATGGGGCAGAACGTGCTGTAGAGCCAAGAGGATTCGTGCAGCCGCTTCAATCCGCCCTGCTCGCGGTAAGCCCCCACGTGGCCTTTGGTGGGAATCCAGAGTAACTCGAATAAGGCCTTCGATACCTTGGCCAGCATCTCGCGATGGCGCCGCTCGGACTCGGCGTCGCCGGCGCGGCGGGCGAGGTCCATCGCAGCCTTGCGGCCCCGGTAGGCATAGGCGGTCTCCTCCGCCGTGCCGCCGCCGTTGTACCACTGTCCGTCGGTTGGCCAGGTATTGCAGTAACTCTCGTAAATGCCCAGACCCGCGGGGTCGAAGCAGTCCTTGATGTATTCCAGGTGCAGTTCCAGCGCGGGGCGCAGGATACGCTCCAGTTCCGGGTCCATGGCCCAGCGCCAATCGTGCAGCACCTGGTCGAAGAACTGGCTCTGCATGTCGTAGTGGTACGGCTGGTAGATGTTGATGCGCCCCTTGCCGAACATGCGCGATTCGGGCGCCTGGCTGGAGAGGCCGGTCTTGGGGTCGGCCTTTGCCTCGGTGCGGCCGGATTCGGTAACCTGCTTCGCGATGCACAGCTTTGCCTCGGCCTTCACGTTATCGTGCCAGCCGTAGGAAATGGCGCCGAACTGCGTGCGCCATCCCAGCAGCGGCACGCCCCAACGCATGCCGGCATGCGTGTACATGGAGTCGCGGAAGGTGCCGTCCACCGCGATACAGGATGCCGCAACCGCGATATCGAGCCACGGATCGGGCGTCTCCACCGCCACCTGCTGGCGGATCTCTTCGACGCGCGCCATCCCCGCCGCGAACGCCGCAGGCCCGTCCGACAAGGCCGCCAAATCGGCGGGACCGCGCTTGCTCACGGCGTGCATCACCCAGTAGGTATCCGCGCGGCCAACCGGCGTGACGCCGCAGAGAATCGGCAGTTCCGCGGCGCTGCTGGCGGCCAGCGCCACCGGGTTGCTCCAGGCGCTGGCATCGGCCACCAGCATCCGCGACGGCGCGGCGCAACGGCCGCGCATGCTTCCCTTGTCGATGCCCGCCGGCGAGACCACCACCCAGTCCGCGCCATCCACGCTCACCTGGTTGCCGCGGCAATTCTCCGGAACGAAGGAGCGTTTCATCAGTTCTTCGCGGCCGGCGGTTGTGACATCGTACTTCGACAGCACGCTCTGCGATTCCTGCGTGGCCGCACCCGACGCCCAGATCAACTGGTCGCCGGGTTGCGCGCCGCTCACTCGGAGCCGCGCCGCGAGCCCCGTGCCCTTGGCCAGCGGCGTCACCTGCAACTCCATCGACGTGTCACCGAGGCTGCCATCCATAATCACCCATTCCATGTGGCCGGGAACGTACCGGGACACGATGCCGGAGCATTGGTGCAGCCACTTACCCTTGCCGCCGCGCACCAGCGCCACCATCAGACAGCCGGCAATCTGGCTCTGGTTCCCGAGCAGTAGGAAAGGCCGGTCGCCCGCCAGGACGATGGCTTGCGCGTTGTGGCAGTAGAGCGGCCGGTTGCAGAACCGGTCCCCGTTGCGCCGCACGAATGCGCCTTTCTCCGCGGTGTAGATAGGCGTTCGCAACGTCTCCGGATCCACGCGTCCATAGGTGCCGGCCACGGCTGTGCCGATGCCCGGAATCCCGCGCATCAGACTCCGGAGGCCTGTGCCCAGCACCATCAGACACCCTTTCCAAAGGCTGCGTCTGGTGATCCCCTGGCGGATCTTTTCGTAGAGCGGGCGTTGCGACGCCACGGGCCCCGGTCCTGGCACTCGCCCATGATAACTCCCAAGACCGGTGCGGCGGGTTCCGCGCGCAGTCCGCGCCGCCCTCCGCTACCCCCGCTTTCTGAGACAATGCAACCAGTAGCGAGACTCCGACTATGCCATGCATTCTGGTTGTCGCCATTCTGGCGTTTCCGCGGGCCGTGCTGATCCTGATGTTCCTCTTCACCACCTATCTGCAGCGCGCCTATGACGGCCTGCTTCTTCCCCTGCTGGGGTTCATCTTCCTGCCCCTGACCACGGTGGTCTACGCCTGGCTGGTCAATTCCCACCGCCCGCTGTCGGGCATCAATCTGCTGTTCCTGATTCTGGCCGTTGTAATCGACGCCGGCGGATTGAGCGGCGGCGAATATCACCGCAGGCGGAGGGATTGAGCGTGCCGCCATCGCCTGCCGCCGACACCCTGGAATCCCGGCTGGCCGCGGTACGTGGCCGCATCGAGCGCGCCGCCGGCCGCGCGGGGCGCGATCCCGCCAGTGTCCTGCTGCTGGCCGTCAGCAAGGTGTTTCCGGCGTCCGCCATTCAAGAGGCCTACGCCCTGGGGCTGCGCAATTTCGGCGAGAACTACGTGCGCGAATTCGAAGACAAGGCACCCCAGGTGGCCGGTCTCGAGGGCGCTCGCTTCCAGTTCATCGGCCACCTGCAATCCAACAAGGCGCGTAAAGCCGCCGAGCTTTTCCAGGTGATTCAGACCGTGGATTCGCCCAAGCTGGCGCGGCGATTGAACGAGGCCGCGCGCGCCCTCGACGTCATGATCGAGGTGAAGCTCTCCGCCGAGGAGTCCAAGGCCGGCGCCGCTCCCGAGGAACTGCCCGAGATCGTCGCCGCCGTGCGCGAGTGCCCCAACCTCACCCTGCGCGGCCTCATGACCATGCCGCCGTGGCCCGACAACCCCGAAGACTCGCGCCCCTATTTCCGCCGTCTGCGCGAACTGGCCGAGCGCCACAAGTTGCCGGGACTGTCCATGGGCATGTCGCTCGATCTGGAAACCGCCGTCGAAGAAGGTTCCACTTGCGTCCGCGTCGGCACCGCCCTGTTTGGCCCGCGGAGGGTAGCGTAGCGGCTGCGCTGCCCATGACCGTTGGCTTCTACTCCCCGCTGCCGCCCGCGCGCACTGGCGTGGCCGATTACTCCGCCGCGCTCCTGGTCGAACTGCGCCGCCTTGGCCGCGTGGAGGTGGCGCCCGAGCATTGCGACGTGGCCCTCTATCACCTGGGCAATAATCCGCTGCACGCCGCCATCTACCGCCGCGCGCTGGAACACCCCGGAGCGATCGTTCTTCACGATGCCGTGCTGCATCACTTCCTGCTGGGGCAGCTTGACGAGGCCGCCTACATCGAGGAGTTCGTCAACAACTCCGGCGAGTGGACCCGCGGGTTGGCGCGCGAGCTGTGGCGGGGGCGCGCCGCTTCCGGCACCGATCCGCGCTACTTCGCCTACCCCATGCTCAAGCGCGTAGCCGGGCGGGCGTTGGCAGTGGTGGTGCACAACCCGGCCGCCGCACGCGCCGTGAAGGCCGCCGCACCGGAGGCGCGCGTGGTCGAGATCCCCCACCTGCTGGAGACGCCGCAGCTCCCCGCCGCCGCCGAAACCGCGGCCTACCGTGCCAGCCTGGGCGTCCCCGCGGACGCGTTCCTGTTCGGCGTGTTCGGCTACCTGCGCGAATCCAAGCGCCTGTTCAGCGTGCTCGATGCGTTCGCCGAGGTGCGCCGCGAAGTCCCAAAGGCCGCGCTGCTAGTGGCCGGCCAGTTCGTCTCGAACGACCTGGAACGCGCCATTGCCCCACTGCTCTCTGAAGCCGGCGTCACGCGGCGCCCCTATCTGCCGGAGAGCGAGTTCTGGCTGGCCGCCACCGCCGTGGACGCCTGCGTCAACCTGCGGCACCCTTCGGCCGGAGAGACCTCCGGCACGGCCATACGGATGATGGGCCTCGGCAAGCCCGTCCTGCTCACCGAGGGCGAGGAATGCTCCGGCTTCCCCGATGACGCCTGCGTGCGCATCCCGCCGGGGCCGGCCGAGCGCGAGAGCTTGCGGCGGCACATGATTCTGCTACCATCGGTGGTCGGCGTGGCCCGCGCCATCGGCCAGCGGGCAGCCGCGTATGCCGCAGCCCACCACCGCGCGGACCGCGCCGCTCACCGCTACTGGGACCTCTTGTGCTCGCTCGCTACCTAAGCCCGCTGCCGCTCGCGGCGCTCGCCGCGCTCGCCGCGACGCAGAACCCGCCGCCCCGCCTGCTGCGCGTGCCGGTGGCCATGCGCGATGGCATTCGCCTTTTCGCCAACGTCTTCCTGCCCGCCGAGCACGGGCGCTTTCCCGCCATCCTGATCCGCACGCCCTACGGCAAAGGCACCGCTCTCGTGCCCAACTGGCAGGCTTTTGTGGACCACGGTTACGCCGTGGTGGTGCAGGACGTGCGCGGCCGCTACGAATCCGAAGGCGCCTTCACGCCGTTGACGCAGGAACCCGCGGACGGCAGCGACACGCTCGACTGGATCGCCCGCCAGGCGTGGAGCGACGGCAACGTGGGCATGACCGGCGGAAGCTACCTGGGAATCGCGCAATGGAAAGCCGCCCTCACCCGGAACCCGCACCTCAAGGCCATCTTCCCCGTGGTTTCGGGCTACGACGATTTCGAGGATCGGTTCTACTCGACGGGCGGCGCCTTCAAGCTGGGCAACCGACTGGAGTGGATAGCGGAGAACCTGCGGGCCCCCGGCTTTCACCCCGATTTCAGCCAGTTCGTCTTGCACCTGCCCCTGCGCACCGCCGACGTCGCGGCCACCGGTCAGACCGCGGAAATCTACCGCCAGGCCATGGCCCACCCCGCCTACGACGCTTTCTGGCGCGCCATCAGCACGCGGGAGCAGATCGCCAAGGTCCGCATTCCGGTGTTTGCCGTGGGCGGCTGGTACGACAACTACGCGGAGAGCGACCTGGCGGCGTTCGCCCTGCTACACAAGACATCCAACCTGAACCGCGTGCTGGTGGGCCCGTGGCCGCACAACATGTCCCGCCCGTTCGATGGCGTGGATTTCGGACCCACCGCCGCAGTCTCCGTGCTCCAGTTGCAACTTGAGTGGTTCGACCACTGGCTCATGGGCAAGGACGCGCCGCTGCTTACGGCCCCGCCGGTGAAGGTCTTCGTCATGGGCGCGAACCGCTGGCTGGAAGCCCGCCAGTGGCCGCCCGAAAACGCCCGCGTGAGCAACTGGTACCTGGATAGCAGTGGCGCCGCCAACACGTTCTCGGGCGATGGCGCCCTCGCCGAAATGCCGCCGGCGCATCTGCGCCAATACGCGCCCCACGACAGTTTTGTCTACGACCCGCGCGATCCGGTGCCCACCCGCGGCGGAGCGGTCTGCTGCAACCCCGACATTCTCCCCTGGGGGCCCAAGGACCAGCGCTTGGTGGAAAAGCGGCGCGACGTGCTGGTTTTTAGCTCCAAACCCCTGGCGCGCGACATGGAAGTGGCCGGCCCGGTGAAAGCCGTGCTTTACGTTTCGACCACCGCGCGGGACACCGATTTCACGGCGAAGCTGGTGGACGTCTTCCCCGATGGCGTGGCGCGCAACCTCACCGACGGCATCCTGCGCCTGCGCTACCGCGACTCGCTCGAGAAGCCCCAGCCGGCCACTCCGGGCGAGATCTACCGGATCGCAGTGGACGCGGGCGTCACCGCCAACGTGTTTCTGAAGGGGCACCGTATCCGCCTGGAAATAGCCAGCGCCAACTTCCCGCGCTTCGACCGAAACCTGAATAACGGTGGCGTGACGGCCGATGACACCCGCCCGGTGAAAGCCACCCAGACGCTTTGGCACGACCGCCAGCACCCCTCGCATCTGGAACTGGCGGTGATTGGGCCGGGCAGGTAGTGACTTCGCCGGGCCGCGCGCCCTTCATCGTGTCTCAGTCCGAGTTCCCGCTTGAGTTCCTCGTAGTCGCGCTCAATCACCCACCGGCGCTTGCCGATCCCGGCCAGCCGTTTCAGCGGGATGTTTGCTGGCAATCGCGCCACCCCACTTCCCGCCAGACTCTCTTCGGCAGACTCCCACTCCCGGCGGCCACCGGCAAGCTCACCGCCACCCGGTCCATTCTCCTGCATAGCCGGCGTCGCTCCAGCATGCCTTCTCCACGAGATAATGCAGTGACTCGTGCAGGCGCTCCACGCGATCGGGAGCCACGCGCGCCGTCACGGGCTCGATGCTCTTGCGTTCGCCGTCCAGCAACAACCCCGTACAGAAATTCCGCAGAGGGAGGTTGCGGTCAGCATGCCCCGCGGCTTGCGCCAGCCAATCCAGATGTGCCGCGGTGTGCCGTGCTACACTGGCACCGCGAAGGGGATCGCCTGCTCCATGTCACACCGAAGTATCCGCGGTTTCTCTCTATTCGCGCTCGCGTGCGCCACGATGCTGTGCCAGATCGGGCTCCGCGCTCAGACGTACCCACCGTACGTTAACTCCGTCAATAATTCCGCCGATTACGGTACGACTATTGCTCAGGGTTCGCTTTTCGTGATTTTTGGTTACAACGTCGGGCCCGCGAATCTGGTTCAGGTGTCCTCTTTGCCTCTGCCTAACACGCTGTCTGGAACGTCAGTGACCGTCCAGTCCGGATCGGCTACGCTCAACTGCCCCATGGTCTACACTTCCTTCGGTCAGGTTGCCGCAATCCTTCCATCCAGCACTCCCGCTGGCCCGGCGACTATCGCCCTCACCTACTCAGGGTTTACGGCGACGTACTGGGACCCAGTGACGGTTGCGCCAAGTTCCTTCGGCATCTTTACGACCACGAGCCGCGGCTACGGGGCGGGGAGCGTCACGGCCCTCGATGGCACTCTCAAGACCTTCGCCACGTCCGCAAAGCCCGGCGAAACCGTGATCCTTTGGGGCACAGGTTTGGGGCCGGTCAGCGGTCAGGACGGTATTCTGCCAACCAGTTATCCGAGCTTCCCGAACGTGCAGGTCTGGGTCGGCGGGCAATCCGCTCCGCTCGTCTACGCCGGCCGGTCGGGTTGCTGCGTCGGTGTGGATCAGATTGCCTTTACGGTTCCGGCGGTGGCGAACGGATGCAACATACCGGTGACGGTGGTCGGCGGCGGCGTTTCCAGCAACACGGTGACGCTTCCGGTTTCCGCGGCGGGCGGGGCCTGCACCGATAGCGGCCCCACGCTGCCGGCGCCTGTTCTCACCAAGGCTGCCGCGGGGCAGCCGGTGAAGGTGGCGGCCATCGCAATCGGGCCGGCAGTGGTGGGAAATAGCGCCGCGCTCACGCGATCGTTTGCCAAGCGGCTCTCCGAGGCGTTCCACACGCCGGTACCCGAGGCGGATGCCGGGAAACTGATGGCGGCTTACGCGAGCGGCAGCGCCAGGGCCATGCGAGCGGCCATGACGAAGTATGCCTCCCAGTGGAAGGGTCTGGACGGGCCGACGAAGCGGGGGATTCTGAGTCAGATCGGCCAGACGCAGCAGGGCGCGGTGGCGTACTTCGGGAGTCTCGGAAACGAGGGCCTGGCGGCGGCGATCGGCAGCGCCCAGTTGCCCGTTGCGGGCGCTTGCGTGGTGCTTCCGAGCGCCTATCCCTCCGGACTGGGATCGAAGACCGGGGGGCTCGACGCCGGCACTTCTCTCTTGCTGACCGGCGCGGCGGGAGCGTTCTCAATGAAGCAGAATTTCAAGGGCCAATACCACGCGCTTTTCGGCCCGGCCGCGACCGGCGCCAACATCCCCCTGGGGGTTTACACAATTAGCGGAACGGGCGGTAAGGATGTCGGCGCATTCAGCGCCAGCATCACGGTGGGCAGCCATCTGTCTATTTCGAACAAGGCCTCGCTTGCCGCGGTAGACCGGACCAAGCCACTGGTGCTCAACTGGACAGGCGGCGTCGCGGGGAGTTACGTAATTATCGGCGGGTATTCGGACAGCACCTATTCCGACTCCGGCGACCGCGTGCCCAGCGCCACCTTCGCGTGCGCGGAGGATGGGGGAAAAGGAACGTTCACCGTGCCCAACTACATTCTGGCGTCCATGAATGCGACAGCCAGCGGCAAGGGTACCGTCGGCATTTCGCCGCATCCGCTTTCCAACCCGATCACGATTCCGGGAATCGACCTCGCCTACTTCGTCGATGGCAGCAGCGACTCGGTGAATGTGACGTTCAAGTGACGGATAGCGCGGGCCAACGGGTCCCCACGCTAATGCGCGCCGCCGCGCCGCGTCTCCCTATCGGGGGGAATCCGCAGGCCGTCAACCGGCATCGACCGGCGGTTTCCGCGCTAAAATAAAGACTGCGGACTGCCCCCTGTAACGAGACCCAACATACATGATTGTCGACACCCTGCTGGCGAAAGTCTTCGGCACCAAGACCGAGCGCGAGATTAAAGAGATGCGGCCCAAGGTGGCCGCCATCAACGAGTTCGAAGCCGAAATGCGCCAGCTTTCCGATATCGATCTGGCCGCCAAGACCATCGGGTTCCGCGAGCGGCTGGACCAGGGCGCCACCCTCGATGACCTGCTCTTCGAAGCCTTCGCCGTGGTTCGCGAGGCCGGCCGCCGCTTCCTCAACATGCGCCACTTCGACGTGCAATTGATGGGCGGCATGGTGCTGCACAGCGGCAAAATCGCGGAGATGAAGACCGGTGAAGGCAAGACCCTGGTGGCCACCCTTCCCGCGTACCTGAACGCGCTCGAAGGTAAGGGCGTGCATCTGGTCACCGTCAACGATTACCTGGCCAAGCGCGACTCGGAATGGATGGGCCGCATCTACAAAGCCCTCGGCATGCGCGTGGGCGTGATCGTCCACGACCTGGACGATAGCGAGCGCCAGCACTCCTACGCCGCCGATATCACCTACGGCACTAACAACGAATTCGGCTTCGACTACCTGCGCGACAACATGAAGTTCCGCATCGAGGATTGCACGCAGCGCGGCCACCAGTTCGCCATCGTCGACGAGGTGGATTCCATCCTCATCGACGAAGCCCGCACCCCGCTCATCATTTCGGGGCCGTCGGAAGAGTCCACCGACAAGTACTACAAGGCCAACCGCATCATCCCCAAGCTGGTGCGGGGCGAGGTGATCGAAGGCAAGGAGCCGGGCGAAAAATACACCACCGGCGACTACACCCTGGAAGAGAAGCACCGCAACGTGGCGCTCACCGAAGAGGGCTTCGACAAGGCCGCGCGCCTGCTGGGCCTGGCCGATATTTACAGCCTGGACACCATCGAGTGGAAGCACCACGTGGAGGCGGCGCTGAAAGCCCACGTGCTGTACAAGCGCGATCAGGAGTACGTGATCAAGGACGGCGACGAGGGGCCCGAAGTCATCATCGTGGACGAGTTCACGGGCCGCCTGATGCCCGGCCGGCGCTGGTCGGACGGTCTGCACCAGGCAGTGGAAGCCAAGGAAGGCGTGAAGATCCAGCGCGAGAACCAGACGCTCGCCACTATCACCTTCCAGAATTACTTCCGCATGTACAAGAAGCTGTCCGGCATGACCGGTACGGCGGAAACCGAAGCGGCCGAGTTTCAGAAGATCTACAAGCTGGACGTCACCGTGGTGCCCACTAACCGCACCATGATCCGGTTGGAGAACGCGGACGTGGTGTACCGCACCGAGGTGGAGAAGTTCCGCAACGCCGCGGCCGAGATCAAGAAATCCAACGAGACCGGGCAGCCCGTGCTGGTCGGCACCATTTCGGTCGAGAAGTCCGAGAAGCTATCCGGCATCTTGAAGCGCATGGGCGTGCGCCACGAAGTCCTCAACGCCAAGAATCACGAACGCGAGGCATCCATCGTGGCGCAGGCCGGGCGCAAGGGAGCGGTCACGGTCTCCACCAACATGGCCGGCCGCGGCACCGACATTCTGCTGGGCGGCAACGCCGAGTTCATGACCAAGGACGCCTGCCTCAAGGAGAAGGTGGCCGAGCGGCTCAGCGAATCCGAAGCGCAGTACGTGGCCGACGAGCACTTCTACTTTTTCACCCACCACGACCAGTTCTACCGCGTGCGCCGCGACAAATGGGACGAAATCTACGCCGGCTTCAAGGCCGAAACCGACGCGGAACATGACGAGGTGGTGGGCCTGGGCGGCCTCTACATCGTGGCCACCGAGCGCCACGAATCGCGGCGCATCGACAACCAGTTGCGCGGACGCGCCGGCCGCCAGGGCGACCCCGGCAGCTCGCGCTTCTTCCTCTCCCTGCAGGACGACCTGCTGCGCATTTTCGGCGGCGAGCGCATGCAGAACCTCATGCTCCGCCTGGGCATGGAAGAGGACGTGCCGATCGAAAGCGGCATGATCACCAAGCGCATCGCCAGGGCACAGGAGGCCGTGGAGGCACAGAACTTCGAAGCCCGCAAACACTTGATCGAGTACGACGACGTCAACAACAAGCAGCGCCAGGCGGTCTACGGCATGCGCCGCCAGTTGCTGGAAGGTATCGATCAGCGCGAGCACGTCATGGAAATGGTGCGCGGCATCGTGGGCCAGTTCATCGACATGCGCTGCCCCAACAACAAGCACCCCGACACCTGGGACCTGGCTCAACTGCGCAACGACGTCCTCACATCGTTTGGTCTCAGGGTCGACCTGCAGGAAATCGCCAGCATGACCGCCGACGATATGCTGGACGCCATCGTCGAGCGCCTGGAGCGAAAGTATCAGGAGAAGGAAGACCTGGTGGGCCCGGACGTCATGCGCCACACCGAGCGCATCGTGATGCTGCAGGTGATCGACAACCAGTGGAAGGACCACCTGTTGTCGATGGACGAGTTGAAGCAGGGCATCGGCAACCGCGCCTACGCCCAGAAGGACCCGCTGGTCGAGTACAAGAAGGAATCCTACGAGCTGTTCACCGCCATGATGGACCGCATCGAGGACGAGACGGTCCGCTACCTGTTCTTCCTTCAGGTGACCCATGGGGCGGCGCCGGCGGGGCCCTACCCGGACGAGGACGAAGAGGAGGGCGCCACCGCCGGGCCCGAACCTGATCAGCCGAAGCCCAACCGGCCCGATCCCGCCGAGCAGCAGCGCCAGGCCGCCAAGGCCCAGATGGAGGATTTCACGCGCAACATCCAGCGCAAGAAAGAGCAGGAGTTGCAGGCACTGCAATTCGTGGGCGGCGACGGTTCCTCCAGTGCCACACCCGTCAGCGCCGGCCAAAAAGTGGGCCGCAACGACCCCTGCCCCTGCGGCAGCGGCAAGAAGTACAAGAAATGCCACGGGGCGGGGTAAGGCAAATTGCCACCGATAAACACCGATGACCATAGATAACGCATTGATTCTTATCGGTGTTAATCGGTGTTCATCGGTGGCTGAATTTGCTTTGCGCCAATGCCCGGGAAACCCCAATAGTCTGGCCGGAGTCCAATGGTAAACATGAGACTTTCGCTCGCGCTCGCGCTGCTGGCGCGCCTGGTAGCGGCCCAGACGCTGCCGGATGCCATCGGCAGCCACCACCGGACCGTCCCCCTGAAACCCGCCCGAAGCGCTGCCGACCAGCCGCTTTGGGAAGAACTCGGGCTGAAATACTCCGATTCCTCCCAATACGCCAACACCCCGGCCCCGTTTACCCTCAGCGTCTACCGCCTGGCCGATTCCACGGCCGCCATGGCGGCGTTCTACTGGCGGCGGCCCGCCTCGTCAGTGCCTTCCAAAGCCGCACCGCTGGCTGCGGAAACGCGCGACAGCCTGCTTTTGGTCCATGGGAACTACCTCCTCGCGTTCGAAGGTTATAGGCCCTCCAGCGCCGAGGTGGAGGCCGTCGCCGGTTCGCTCCCCGCAGTGGACAGTTCGGCCCAGCCCACGAACTACCTTCCGGCTCAGACCTTGGTGCCCAACAGCGAGCGGTACGTCACCGGACCGGCCGGGCTGAAGGCCTTCCTGCCGGGAATTCCGGCATCGGCGGTTAACTTTTCCTTGGGGGCCGAGGCGCAGTCGGGAGTTTTCCACAGCCCCAAAGGGGACGTAACGCTGGCGGTGTTCAGCTACCCCACCCCCCAAATCGCCATGAAACAGGTCGGCGAATTTGCCCGCGCCGGCTTGAGCACGCAACGTTCCATGTCCCTGGTGGCGGTCACCCTGCCCTCCAACGCCGATCCCGATTTCTCACGAATGCTGCTTTCGCAGGTGGGTTTCCAGGCCGATGTGACCGTCCCGGAGCACATTCCCACGCGCTGGGACAACATCGGCTACCTGGTGATAAATATCTTCGTTCTCATTGGGATACTGCTTGCGATCACCCTGGTTGCGGGAGCCGCCGTGGGTGGTTTCCGGGCCTACCAGAGGCGCGGCGGACGTGATCCGGATGCGGACGCGGTCATCCGCTTGCACCTCGAATAACCGTCGTTCCAGCTCATAAGATCCGCTTTTTGTGTGCCTTGGAATGGAATCCTAAGGCTCCGGTGGAGCTTTTTGAGCCTCGGTTGAATACCTGTGGAAAACCTCTGGATCGCGCAAGTGACCCGCTACGAGCAGGTTACGACCGAAAATTTTGGGTCCGATTTTCGCTTGACTTGAAGGCCGCAGGGAAATAAGATCCAACTACAAAGTTTTGACGGTTGCGATTCCGTCGAAGCTGATTCTCCCATCGAACATCACCCTGGTAGAACAGGGGATCGAATGCTCACCCTTCGGGGTGAGCATTTCTGTTTAGGGGCCTCACCGCCCACCTCGGGCCAGTACGTACGAATTCTGTGGTATCATACGTACGTGGCGAAGCTCACGTTGAGCGTGGACGATGGCGTGGTCTCCCGCGCCAAGCAGTACGCGAAGGCGCGCGGCGTCTCGGTATCGCACATGGTGGAAGCCTACCTCGCGGCGGTGACCGAGCCGCCATCCACCTCCGCGCAAACCCCGGTTCTGCATTCCGTCCGCGGCCTGCTGAAGCATGCCAACATCGAGCAGTACCGCGAGCACCTGGCCGGGAAATATCGATGAGGCGGGTCCTCTTCGACACTAGCATCGTGATGGACGTGCTCTTGGACCGGGAGCCTTACGTCGCGGCCAGCGCGGCGGCGTGGGCCGCGGCGGAGTCGGGTGCCGCGGAGGGGTTGCTCGCCGAACCCGCGGTGACGACCCTCCACTACCTGGCGGCAATGGAGTTGGGCGCTGCCAAGGCCCGGCACGTTGTGTCGGACATTCTCACGGTTTTCCGGGTCGCGGCGCTCGACAGCGCGGTCCTGGACGAAGCGCTCCATTCGCCCTACTCCGATTTCGAAGACGCTATCACCGCGGCCGCGGCGCGCCTGGCGGGTTGCGACTTCATCGTGACGCGAGATCCGAAGAGGTTTCGCGCCTCCCCGATTCGCGCGTTCACGCCTGAAGCGGTGCTGCCCCTTCTGCAATCCTGAGTCGTCACGCCACATCAATCCCCCGCCGCCCCATCGCGCTACACTGGTACTTCCCTCAATGACGGACCAAAAACTGCAAGTAATTCCCCTGGGTGGCCTGGGAGAGTTCGGCATGAACATGACGGCCATCCGCTTCGGCGACGACATCATCGTCGTCGATTCCGGCATGATGTTCCCCGAGGCGGAATTGCTCGGCGTCGATCTGGTCATGCCCGATCTCGCCTTCCTCAAAGAGAACCACGCCCTCGTCCGCGGCCTCTTTCTCACCCACGGCCACGAAGACCACATCGGCGCCGTCCCCTACGTTCTCAGCGAAATCGAAATGCCGGTGTACGCCACGGCTTTCACGCTCGCCTTGGTGGAGCGCCGCCTGGAGGAGTACGACCTCGATCACGAGCCCCGCCTCATCCCCATCAAGCCCAAACAAATCGTCGAGATCGGCCCCTTCCGCATCGAGTTCATCCACGTCACGCACTCCATCGTGAGCGCCGTGGCGCTGGCCATCACGACGCCGCTCGGCGTCATCATCCACACCGGCGATTTCAAGGTGGACCCCACCCCCACCGACAACGAACTCTTCGATCTCCACACCCTCGCCGATTACGGCAAGCGCGGCGTGCTGCTGTTGCTCTCCGATTCCACCAACTCCGACCGCCCCGGCTACACCGAGAGCGAACGCGCCGTCCGCCCGCGCATGGAGGAGATCTTCAACCGCGCCGAGAGCCGCGTGCTGGTGGCCTGTTTCAGCAGCTCCATCCACCGCGTGCAACTGGTGCTCGATCTCGCCAAGGAATGCGGCCGCCGCGTGGCGGTGGTGGGGCGGAGCATGGGGAACGTCACCGAGATCGCCCATTCGCTCGGCCTGCTGGACATCCCCGACGGCATCCTCCTGCGCCCGCAGGACGCCATGGAACTGCCGCGCGACAAGGTGGTTGTCCTCATCAGCGGCACCCAGGGCGAGCCCATGAGCGCGCTAGCCCGCGTGGCCGTCGACAATCACAAACACATCTCCATCGACCCCGGCGATACCGTGGTGCTCAGCTCGCGCATCATTCCCGGCAACGAGAAGAGCATCTTCCGCATGATCGACCACATGGCGAGGCGCGGCGCCGACGTGCTCTACGGCAGCATGAACCCGCCGCTCCATGTCAGCGGCCACGCCAGCGTCGAGGAGATGAAGCTGGTGCTGAATCTGGTGCGGCCGCGCTTCTTCATGCCCATCCATGGTGAGTTCCGCCAGCTTGCCAAGCACGCCCGCCTGGCCGAGCACCTGCGCTTCGCCGGCATGGAAGAGTCCTTCATCATGGAGTCCGGCGAGATTCTCGAACTGGACGGCCGCGGCGCCCGCAAGAACGGCCGCGTGACTGTGGGCCGCGTCTGCATCGATTCCGGCACGGTGGACGATGTGGTGGAGGATGTGGTCATCCGCGACCGCCGCCATCTTTCCGAGGACGGCATCGTGCTGCCCATTGTCGCCATCAACCGCCAGACCGGCCGCATGGAAAGCGTTCCGGAGATCGTCAGCCGCGGCTTCGGCGCTGCCATGGACGATGGCTCCGAATTCCTGGCCAAGGCGCGCCAGGTGGTGGTTCGCACGCTGGAGGGCTCGAATCAGGAAGAGAAGGCCGACTGGGGCGTGATGAAGGAAAAGATCCGCGCCGACCTGAAGCGCTTCCTGTTGAAAGAGACCTCGCGCCGCCCGCTGATCATGCCGGTCATTCTGGAAATATGACCGACGACCGGCGGCTTGCCTGGCTGGTGATCGGCGTCGGAGATATCTCCCGCAAGCGCGTGATCCCCGGAATTCTGGCGTCCGCGCGCAGCCGCCTCGCGGGCATCGTCACGCGCGACCCGGCCAAGGCCGCCCCGTTCGGCGTTCCCGCTTGGGCCGACTTGGACGCCGCGATCGAGCAGAGCGGTGCCGAAGCCGTCTACGTGGCCACGCCCGTCTTCCTGCACGCGCCGCAGACCATCGCCGCCCTGTCAGCCTGCTGCCACGTGCTGTGCGAGAAGCCTATGGCGCTGAACTACGCCGACGCCCGCCGCATGCAGGACGCCGCCCACGAATCCGGCCGCACGCTGGGCATTTCCTACTACCGCCGCCTTTACCCCAAGGTGCTCCGCGCCAGGCAACTGTTGGCCGCTGGCGTCATCGGCCGTCCGGTGTTCGCCGAAGCGACCGCGCACGATTGGTTCTATCCCGAGGACGGTTTCCGCGCCTGGCTCATCGACCCCGCCAAGGCCGGCCACGGCCCGCTGCGCGACATCGCCAGCCACCGCATCGACCTGATGAATTACCTCTTCGGCGAACCGCGCCGGGTGAGCGGCCAACTCTCCACGCTGGTGCACCCCATTCAACTGGAAGACAACGCCACCGTGATGACGGAGCACCACGGCGGCGTGCGCAGTGTGGTGGACGTGCGCTGGCACTCGCGCGTGGCGCGCGACGAATTCCGCATCCGCGGCACCGAGGGCGAGATGGATCTCTCGCCGCTCAACGGCCCCGACTTGGTGTACCCCGGCGGCAGCGAGCACATCCCCGCGCCCGCCAACCTGCACTTCCCCTGCATCGAGGATTTCGCGGGAGCGGTGCTGGACGTCCGCGATCCGATATCGAGCGGCGCGACGGCGCTGTTCGCGGAATGGGTGATGGACCAGGCGGCGGCGTAGCCGATTCGAGCCAGTGACAACTCGGAGGCTACTAACTTGTGGCACTGATATACTCGAAAACAAATGTTCGGCATCATTAAGCGGGCATTGAAATGGTCCCTCGCCGGCCTGTTGCTTCTTTGGATCGGCTTTGCGCTCTTCTGGACCTTCTCGCCTGGCGCCATGTTGGATCCGTGGGGCCGCACGGATCCATCCGCCGGCAAGTTCGCCGAGGGGCTCATCCTACCCTTCATGGCCGCCCCTGAGCTCGCCAAAGACCTCTTTCCCCAGGGAGAGATCCGCTACTCGCTGGGGTGCCATTGTGACGAAATCGGGTATCGGCTGAGCGTCGAGGAAGCCGCTCGCGGCTGGAAAACCGCCGGAACATGGCGATGGCCGAATGCAATCCAATGGTCGGGCATGCAGGTCCGCAAGCAGGACGGCAACGTGTACTTCGGGTGGGTGGCGGGAGCCGGTAGTCCCGCGCCGCCGGCAGCCGCATTCGACGCGGCCTCGTGGAGGAGCGTTGCGCAAGACCAGTGGAACGCTGCCACGCCCGTAGTGCCTAACGAGGTGTTTTCGGAAACGCCCCCCAGCCAGCACTACTTCACCTTCCACGGCAAGCGCTATCAACCGTCTGGTGAACGATGGTTCGACGGGCGGCCCGCCGCAACCCTGTCCCCGGACGGAAAGAAGATTGCTATGGCCACTTTCGATGGCCCCGTTCGCCCATCCGGACTCTATTTCCTCGACCCGACTCGAAGCTGGTGGCCGGCGCATCTGGAAGTGTTCCGGATCGCCAACGGTGAGGTCCTGCTCCATCGCATCGCCAGGACTTCGAGGTCCGGCCGCCCGCCGCTCGGTCCCCGTATCGTCTGGGCAACCGACAGACTTTTGCTGGCCAGCGCCGACGATGGGATGTTCGCCGTCAGCAGGTGCGAGTCCTGCGAGCCCACCGAACTGGACTATTTGCACGACGAGATCGTTCTGGACTCCGGCAACATGACGGCGAGGGTCGCGCTCCGTCCCGTTAGCGATCAACGCGGCCGGACCGAAGCCCTCGAATTGACCGCCACCTTCATGGCGCTCCAGCCGGGCGAGCACGAATTCGGTGCGATCCTGTATCGTGACTATCCCCGGAACAGCGGCTTGGGTTCGAATATCCCGGTATCGTTGAATAAGCTGCGCGTTTTGGCTGCCGGCAGCCGCACTATGACTCTGCTGCTCGAAGGCAGCGACTTGAAGAAGATTCAGGGGCCGGGCTACCTGGTGGTTTCCAACGCCACGATTCGGGGACCCGGAGAAACGCACGCCTGTTCGCGCCAGCCCTTGGCGACCTTCCCCGGAATTCCCGTGCCCGACCCCGCGCCTTTCGAGATGAGCGCGGAGACCAGTCTTGAGGTGGAACGGGCAGGCCCGCCAGGACAACTGACATTCAGGGGCAAGGTTAAGTACATCTCTCCCGGTGGTCAATGCAACTGGTCCGGTGCAATCGTCCAGGAGCCCCGGAAAGTGCCCGTCTCCGGGCGCCAACTGACTCTTCCCGGGCCTAACTGGATCTCGCTCGCTTTGTCGGAGAAGGAGCTGTCGGGGTTCGATTGGGGCCGTCCTTCCGAGTTGCGGTTGATCGCCCTGGATTGCGACGGCCGCGTATTGCATCCTCCCGAGGGCGAACCCTACCTCGGCGTCTATCGCTTCAATTGATTTGGTGCGCGCGCAAAGCGAGTTCCCGGAGTGAGGCTTGTTCATAGACCTTCTCCGAATTCCGGCGCCCGGCACACCTGCGGCCTCAATGGCGGACCCAATTACGGCCTCTGTCAGATCCGACTCCTATTGTCCAGTGATTTCGCGGACACTACCCTTGCCGCGCGACGGCCGTCCGGGGGAAAAGTCCGCCTGACCGTTCGCGAGCCCGGCAAATGACCAGGGCTCTAATGCCCGGCGACCGGTGCTTGCGGGCTCTTGCGGTAAGCCACCAACCCATACCAGGGCACCGAATTATTGACCACCGTAGTCTTCAGGAGCGCTTCGAAATAGGGCATCGGGTCCGCCGGCCTGACTCCAAGCGTCCGCCGGAACTGGCTGAGCGATTCTTCGGATGCCAGAAACCGGCCTCCGGCTTCGGTGGATATGACATCGCTGCCGGAGATCAGCAGCGCGTTGCTGGTACGCTTCGGACCGGCCACGTAAGTCACGCGGCAGTATCCCGAGCGGCGCCATTCCGCCTGAAATGCCGCCGGCTCGCCCGGTTGCGGTGAGCGGTTCACGAAGCGAACGCTGGGAGGGTTCTCCTGGTAATCGGTCTGAAAAGCCATCTGCTCTTCGAACAATCCGACCCACGGGTTGGCGCGCTGGCTTCCGAGCAAGATGACGTTCTGGGACGACAATACCGCCGAGGAGAGATCGCGGGCGCTGACCACGTTCAGGGAAAGATGCCTCTCCGCTGCAAGCACGCCGAAATCGCGGGCCACCTGCACGTCCGAAACGGAAGTTGCAATGCGGTTGACAAACCCCCTGGCCAGGGCGCGCTGGACGGGATCGGCTATGTTCTCTTGTGCCAGGCGGTCGAATTCATGCACTTCATACTCGGATAGCGGGACGGGGCGGCCCATCAGCTTCTGAAACTCGATCAGGGTCACGTCGGACACAACCAGGTAAGTAGTCTGGGAATTGCCGAACAGTTGCGTCCAAAATGCGTCCACCGTGGGGCGCTGGGCCACGCTCCGGCCGCCGGCGTGCCCAGCCATGCCGTACACGGCCCATGCCAGAGCCGCCAGCGTAAGCCCGATGGCGATCCCCGCCAGCAGTGACCGTCCGGACACAGCGGGTTTTGCGGCGTGGGGGCTCTGTTCCAGCTCTGGCACCGTCTCGGAGCGCGCGCGAAATACCGGCACGTAGCTCCCTTTGGGGATCTCTATGATGACCGGTTCGTCGTGGCCCTCCGTGGCGAAAAATTCCTGGAGCCTCTTCCGGAGTTGCGAGATTTGTACGCGCACCAGCGTGTCGTGGCTGGTGTCATAATCGGGAGCGCGGCCGAGCACGTCCACGCCAATCTCCTGTTCGTGGAGAACGCAGGACGGATTCTCCAGTGCCCGTTCTCCTAAATACAGGAGCAACTCCCGAAGGCGCTTCGATTTTTGGAAGCCGAGGCTCCCCGCTACGCGGTGCAGAAGTTCGCCCGAACCGGGGGGAGCACCCACTTCGCCGCCTCTCTCTGGCTTCACCGCTCCATCGCCAAACACGCCCGATTTTAGCATCCTTTGCGAACTCGCGACCGGCAGCCATTTAACGGAGAATTACGGATAATTACGTTGTGTCCAGGGCAGGACCGGCTTAACCTGCTTCTTTGGCGAGCACCGCCCCCGCGGTCCCATTTCCCGCTCCCCTTCACGGCCGCGAGGGGACGGTTACACCAAGTTAGGAATAAGTCTCATGATACCTACGCAGATATCGCGAATGAAGTGGTTCGTCCTGGCGGCCGGCCTCTGGCTTGCTGCAGTTGCCGGCGTTGCGCTGGGCCAGGACGTGCGAGCCAGTCTGGGAGGCCGCGTAACCGATCCACAGGGCGCGCTGATTCCCAACGCGAAGATCGCGGTGATATCCGACGATACCAACGTTGAGCAGCATGCCACCACCAACAACGCCGGCGCCTGGGTGGTGAAATTCCTGTTGCCCGGCTCCTACCATCTCGTGGTAACCGCGGACGGTTTCAAGACTGCCGAAGGACGCGGCATCGCTCTTCAGACCGCCGATGACAAGACGGTGGATATCAAACTCGAAGTGGGGGCAACCTCGCAATCGGTCGAAGTCGTTGGCGAAGTACCGCTCATCGATACCAGTTCGGCT
Organism: uncultured Solibacteraceae bacterium; assembly: GCA_963807205.1. GTDB lineage: Bacteria > Acidobacteriota > Terriglobia > Bryobacterales > Bryobacteraceae > CAWCVR01. The sequence goes on from CAWEAQ010000001.1 coordinate 527,829, forward strand.
TCCTCGGGCACCGTGATCAATGCGAAAGAGATGAGCGAGTTGCCGTCCATTTCCCGCGTGCCGACCCTGATGGCGATTCTCTCGCCCGGAGTCGTGCAGCAGGACCAGAACAACAACCCCATCCACGGGTGGTCCTATAACGGCGCCTCCCAGATCGAAGTGAATGGCGGTCGATACAGCGTTATCTACTCGAACTTCTACACCATCGACGGATTTCCCAACGTCAAATCGGGCGGGAATATCGCGTTCATCCCGTCCCAGGACCTGATTGGCGAATTTCGCGTGCAACTCTCGGCCTACGACGCCTCCATCGGGCGCCAGGCCGGCGGCACCTTCAACATGACGTCGAAGAGCGGCAGCAAGGACTTTCACGGAACCCTGTACGAGTTCAACCAGAACAGTTTTCTCAACGCCAAACAATTCCAGCTCAATCTCACCAATGCCGTGAACCCGCCCATCCACCTCAACCAATGGGGCTTTACCTTTGGCGGTCCGGTGCGGATTCCGAAACTCTACAATGGCAGCAAGAAGACGTTCTTCTTCGTCCACTACGAGGGACTGCGAAACAAGAACCCCCAGGGCGGGCTGCTTTCCCTGCCGACGCAAGCGGAGCGCAGCGGCGATTTCAGCCAGTCGTACAACACCCAAGTGGTCGCCGGACAGAGAACCAGCATCCCCTACACCATCTTCGACCCGTCCACTGTGGACTCGAGCGGTAACCGCGCGCCGTTCCCGAACGCCGTCATCCCGGCCAACCGCCAGAACCAGATCGCGCTGAACATTTTGAAGTACGTTTCGCTGCCGAACCAGCCCTCCGATGGAACCTCGACCGACAACAATGATTACGTGAGCCCCGCGGCCAGGCAGGACAAGATGGCCGTGTTTTCGGCGCGCGGCGATCAGCAATGGAGCGATTCTCACCGCAGCTACGTGGTGGTTCGCTGGGATACCAATCACGAGACACAGGGCAACAACTTCGGAACTCCCGCCAGCGGCACGGATCAGGTGCGGACTCCCAAGCAGGTCGGGATCGACCACATCTGGGCCGCCCGCGCCAACAAGTTGCTCGACCTGAGGTTCGTGGTCAATCGCTATGAAGAGGAGACGCAGGACGAAGGCGTCGGCTTCGATCCCACCACGCTGGGCTTCAGCAAGGCGGTAGCCGGTCAGTTCCGCTATCCCGAGTTTCCGCAGATCGGCGGCATCATGGGCGCCGGCAACTACATCGGCGCCGGCACCAACACCTACAACATGAACACCTATTACACCTGGTCCGGATCGTTGACCCACGAGCACGGCAATCACACCATCCGGTACGGCGCGGAGTATTGGGTGCTGCAGATCGCCAACACCAATTATGGCGGCCAGCCGCAGATCGATTTCAGCAACGTGGATTGGACCAACAAGAACAACCTGGTGACCGGTGTGATGGGCCAGGGCAACATCATGTCGCAGTTCCTCCTCGGCTTGCCAACGGGCGGTTCCACAACCTTCAATTCCGCCGAGATGTGGAGCCAGCGTTTCGCCGCGCTGCACCTTCAGGACGATTGGCGCGCCACCCGGCGGTTGACCCTCAATTTCGGCCTGCGTTGGGACTACGAACGGCCGTTCGTCGAGCGCTACAACATCATGACCAGCGCTTACGACCCCGCCGCGGTGAACCCCATCAGCCCGTCCGCCCAGGCCGCCTACGCCAGTCTGGCGGCCGCCAACGCCTCGAACACGGGCGTCCAGCAGTTGCTCAAGTACGTGCCGGTGAGCTCGTTCCAGGTTCTGGGCGTGCAGAAATTCGCGGGCGTCGGTGGGCAGTCCAGGCAGGCCACTGGCACGGATTACCGCGAAATCCAGCCGCGGTTCGGATTCGCTTACCGGCTGGGCCCGAACACCGTGATTCGGGGGGGCGCCGGCCGCTTCGTCATGGCCACGCAGGAAACCGGCGGCCAGAACGGCTTCAGCATTTCCACCGCGCTGAACGCCTCCACCGACAACTACATCACCCCCGCCGCCACCCTTACGAACCCCTATCCCAACGGCCTGACGCTGCCCACTGGATCGTCCCTCGGCCCCCTGACCAATCTGGGGAGCGGCCCGAACTTCATCGATCAGAGTCCCAAGCGCCCCTACGCCTGGCAGTACAGTCTGACGCTGCAGCACCAGTTCAAAAGCTGGCTGTTCGAAGCCGGCTACTCACACAACAAAACGGAGAACATCTGGCTCTCTCAAAACCAGAACCTGCCGAGCGTGGCGACGTGGCAAGCTCTCAATACCGTGCAATTCGATGCCACCGGTAAACCGCAGGCCACGCTCTGGTACAACACCCAGGTGCCCAATCCGTTCAAGGGCCTGGCGGGTGTGGGCTCGGCGGCATCCATCGGCAAGAACAGCACGGTGGCCATCAGCCAATTGGTGCGGCCCATCACGATTCTGGGCGACACCAGCGAATCGGACATCCCCATTGGCAAGAACCAGTACGATGGGTTGCTCACGAAAGTCGAGCACCGCACGGGCAAGGGATTGACGTTGATCAACGCCTTCACTTGGTCGAAGCTGATGGAGGACATGACCTTCCTGGGGCCGCAGAATCTGAACCACCTGGAACACCGGCTGGGCACGGAAGACCGGCCGTTCCATTTCTTGTCGGCCGTGGTTTGGGAACTGCCCGTCGGCCGCAAAAGGGCGCTGGGAGGATCCATGCCCAAGGCCCTGGACCTGGTTGCGGGCGGATGGGAACTCTCCGGCCAGTACACTCTTCAATCCGGCGTGCCCGTTATGTTCAACGCCAACACCACCAACGGCAACTTCTTCTTCAGCGGGAAGGACTTCAGCCTGCCGCGCGGCCAACGCACCTTTGCGGAATGGTTCGACATCTCGCAGTTCGCCGCGTTCCCCAACCAGAACCAGAGCCTCTCCAACTACCCGGCGTGGACCGGCGTGCAGAGTCTGCCCGGCGCCAGCTACGTTCCGCAGGCCAGCGACAACATCAAGAACGGCGTGTACCAGGATTTCGCGGCCATGATCCGCTCCATCCCCACCGATTGGAAGGACGTCCGCGCCAGCCGGGTGAGCGAAATGAATCTCGGAATCTTCAAGAGCTTCCACGCGGGCGAGCGCCTCAACGCGCAGCTTCGCTTCGAGACCTACAACACGCTGAACCATGCGCGCTTCGCGGCGCCGGATTCCAACCCAGCGGACGCCGCTTTCGGGCAGGTTTCCAAGAACCAACAGAACAGCGCGCGAACCATCCAGATGGCGATCAAGGCGAGCTTCTGAGCCAGGTTCATGCGGGCCGTTACTCCGCTCGCGTTTCCAGACGAAGCGCGAGCGTGATCGGGCGGCCCGGCATTGTGCAGCCGGGGCGTCCGGTCGTCGTCCCAAGGCTCCACCAGTCACCGCGCAAACACCCCGCCGCCCGCCGCCGGGTTCTGCTTGGTGCCATTCCAGCTCGCCACAGCAAGTCCCGCCCCGCTGTTTTCTTATCCGATTCCGGAGCTATACTCACTTCCAGAGGGGGAAATGCCGATGCGAACACACCCTTGGCATTCAGCCAAACAACCCCACTGTCACGACAACTCGAGGTGCGGGCCTGGAAGCGAGATCCCGCATCACAGCCGCATTGACGGGACAGGCGGGAAACCGCTCTGCAAAGACTGCAAGAAGCTGGACGAGGAGGACCAGTAAGCCGCTACCGCGATTTGCTTACCAACACAATCTCCCAGTACGGACCGTGCGGCTCGCCGTCGATGATGTCGTAGTACCGGCGCAACCCGGAGACGCGGAGACCATGCTGGAGCGCGATCGCCAACGCGCGAAAGCCTTCCCCCTGGCCCCCGTGAAAGCGCACCGTGGGTTCCGGGAAGGGATGCCCGCCGCCGCCTTCGCACGATTCAAAGGTCTCAATCCCGTTCTCAAACAGGATGCGCACCGGCGACCGGATTCCGGCGTCCAGCCTCCCGTAGGGTGGCCGCGTACGCGCCGCTCTGGAGTGATGTGGTACCACAAACGTTCTATCGACGGACAGTACTCCAAACTGTAACTCATTTCAGGGTACTGGTTCTAGCTAACCTGCCCATGCCTGACTAGACTGGGATGGAGATTCCTCCATGCGCTCTCTTCTATTCATCCTATGCGCCGCCTGCGGTTTCGCCCAGAGCCAGACGGCTATTCGAATTGACACCGGTCCGATCGCCGGCAAAGAGGCCGGGGGCGTGCGCGCCTGGCTCGGCATTCCCTACGCCGCGCCCCCCGTTGGCGCCCTGCGTTGGCGTCCGCCACAAGCGCCCGCCAGGTGGGAAGGCGTCCGCGCCATGGAGCGGGTGGGCGCCGCCTGCATCCAGGGAACCGGCGGGGGAATGGCGGCGGCCCAGATGGCGCAGAGCGAAGACTGCCTCACCCTCAACGTCTGGGCGCCGAAGAACGCGCGCCAGGCGGCCGTGATGGTGTGGATCCACGGCGGCGGGTTCGTCACCGGCAGCGGCGGGTCGCCCATTTTCGACGGCGCCGCTCTCGCGCGCAAGGGCGTGGTGTTGGTGACCATCAATTACCGTTTGGGCGATCTGGGCTTCTTCGCCCACCCCGAGTTGACCCGGGAATCGCACGGCGAGCCGGCGGCGAATTTCGGACTCATGGACCAGATCGCCGCGCTGCGCTGGGTCCGCGGTAACGTAGCGGCCTTCGGCGGCGATCCGGCGAAGGTGACCGTTTTCGGCGAGTCGGCCGGCGCCGTGTCGGTTTACCTGCTGATGATCTCCCCGCCGGCCCGCGGCCTCTTCGCCCGCGCCATTGCCGAGAGCGGCCCGGTTTTCGGCCCCATGCGCACGCTGGCGGAGTTGGAGAACGGCGGCGTGGAACGGGCGCGCACCTGGGGCGCGGCCACTCTGGAGGCGCTTCGTGCGCTGCCCGCGCAAACCTTCACCCACAGCAGCCTGCGCGAAGCCGGTCCCGCCATCGACGGGAAGTACGTGCCCGAAGGCCCGCGCGAGGCTTTCGCCGCGGGCCGCCAGGCGCCCATTCCGTTCCTGCTGGGCGCCAATAGCTTCGAAGCCAGCCTGATGGGGCTGTACGGCGCGGCCGGCGGCCGCTTCCAGCAACTGGCCGCGCGCGGCGGCGAAACGGCGCAGCAACTCTACGCCGGTAGCCTGGACGCCACCAGCCCGCGGATTTTCACCGACGCCGCATTCCTCGAGCCCACGCGTTTCTTCGCCGCCCGCATGGAGAAGACCGCGGCGCCGGCCTATCTCTACTACTTCTCCTACGTGGCGGAGCGGCGCCGCGACGGCTCCCAAGGCGCGCCGCATGGCGGCGAGATTCGCTTCGTTTTCGGCAACGAAGGCGGCCTGCTGGCGCCACCGTTTACCGCTGCCGACCGCTTGGTAGCGGATCGCGTGAGCAGCCTCTGGGTGAATTTCGCCAAGTCCGGCGACCCTAACGGACCCGGCCTGCCGGCTTGGCCCGCGTATCGCGCCGCGGAAGACCGTCTGCTTGAAATAGGGCAGGAGTTCGCCGTGCACGATCACTTCCGCGAGTCCCAACTCGATTGGATCGAGCAGGTGCGCTCCATGGGAGAAGCCGCCCGCAAGGCCAGGTGAGCGGCGCGTGCGCCGGGCAGTCGCTAACGCTCGCCGCTCCGTGCGTCCGGACCCGGAACCGCGAGCGTGAGCGAGCGGCCCGACGCGAGGGCAGAGTTCGTCGCGATCGCGGTGCTCGCTGCCAGAACCGCCGCCACCAGGATCGCGGCGCCCGCCGGGCTCGGGTTCGTGGTAGCCATGAACAGGTACGGCGCGGGAGTCAGCGCCACCAGCGCCAGCACGCCGCGTGCCGTTCCGAGAGATGCCACGCCCGCTAGCAGCGGCACGGCCACGGCCATATCGTAGGAGTAGCAGTGCGGCGCGGCCACCACCGCCAGCGGCAGCGCCACCGTCAGCGCCTGCGCCGGAGTGACCCGCCGCACTACCCAAATCAGCCAACCGTAGATCGCCACCGCGGCCACCACGAATGGCACGCCCGAAAGGAGCGCCCGCACCGACGGCATGCGCGCGGGGAAGTGGTCCAGCATGGGGCTCCGCACGGCGGCCAGGTACTGCGGAATCCAGGCCGTCCCCTGTATCCCCAGCGAAATGGCGCACTGCGCCGCGACGCCCGCGGCCAGACCGCCGGCCCCCCGCCGCGAGCGGATCAGAAAAACCAGTCCCACGGGCAACAGGAACGACAGTTTACAGGCCAGCACCGATGCCGCCAGGCCGGCGGCGAACTCGCGGCCGGTCATCCACAGGCGCGCGGCGACCGCCACCGAAAGCATCATCAACGCGGTATCCTGCCCCACGCCCAGGGCGGAGAGCACCGGAAACGCCCAACACATCGCCAGCGCGGTTCTCCACCGCGTCCCCGGCCAGAGCCATGCCGCCAGGGCGAAGGCGGCCGCCATCAGGCCGAGCCAAACCAGGCGCGCGTGCCGGTATTCCAGCGCACACAGAGGACTCAGCAGCCACGCGTAGAACGGCGTCCGCAGATACATGTGGCCTTGCGCGTTGAGGCTGGTCTGTGCGAACAAGTCCGGCGAGCCGAGCAGGTGGCTGGCGCGGTAGATTGGCAGAAAATCGTCGAAGGCTTCGGTAGTTGGCCGGTACTGGAACGCGACGCCCATGAGCGCGAGGCCCAACAGACAAATGCCGGCGATGGCTACGCGCTTCCGCAAGATCTCATTCTGGCGCACGCGGGCGGCGGATTCAAGCGGCACCGCGCCCTCGCCTAGCTTCCCACTGCCTCCACCGCCCGCTGGATCACCGGGTCCCGCTGGGCTTCCACCTGATCGCCTCTCGCCACGCCGAACGCCTGGTTGAACAACTCGGTCTTCAGGCGGTTCACGATGAAATCGCGCTCCGCCGACCATTGCCGAATCCCCGGCTGTATGCCGCGCGCCGCCAGAAAGGCCTGGAACTCGTCCAGGGTCTGCCCGGTCACTTCGAAATCCTCGTCGATCTTGTTGGCCGCCAGATACTGGGTGGCGAAGTTGGTGAACGAGGCGCTGGCATCCAGCACCGCGCGGAACCGGTTCATGGCCGGGGGAAAAACGGCGTCATCCGGCTGGATGCCGCCACCGCCAGACACCTTGCGGCCGCCATCGGTGTGGAACTCGGTCTGCCGGTTGGCGTGCGCCGTGGCGGCCGAGAGCTCGAACTGCGCGGCGTCCAGGGGCCGCTGGGCGTCCAGCGGCTTCTGAATGCTCCGTCCGCTGGGTGTGTAGTAGAGCGCGGTGGTGAGCGCCAGGCCGGCGCCTTCATGCAGATTGAAAATGTTCTGCACCAGTCCCTTGCCGAAAGTGGTCTCGCCGATCACCGTGGCGCGGTCATGGTCCTGCAAGGCGCCGGCGACGATCTCGGAAGCGCTGGCGGTCTTCGAGTCGGTCAGAACCGCCAGTTTGAACGTGTACGGTTTGGCCTCGGCTGGCACGGTTTCGGGCTTCTCCGGCACCACCCGTCCGCGCACCGTGAAGATGGTCTGCCCCGGCTTGAGGAACAGCGACGCGGTATCGATGGCCGCCGTCACCATGCCGCCGGGGTTGTCGCGCAGGTCCAGCACCAGGCCCGCCAGATGGTCGCCGCCCAGCTTCCCGATAGCCGCCTTGAGGTCCTTGCCGGTGTTCTCGTCGAAACTGGACACGCGGATGTAGCCGATCCCGGGGCCCACGAAGAAGGCGCGATCCACGCTGGGCGCCTGCAGATCCTCGGGATCCAAAACCAGCCGCATGATGCGGCCGGAGCCCGGATGCATCACGTCGAGTTGCGCCCGCGCCTGCCGCGACTGCCCCAGCAGCTCGGCAAGCTGCTCCAGATCGAGCTGGCTGATGACGTACCCGTTGATGGCCATGATGTCGTCGCCGGGCGTGAGGCCGGCCTTGGCCGACGGCGTCCCCGGCAGCGTTTGCAGCACAATCACGCGCCCCGGCAGGATCGACACCACCGTGCCGAAACCCTTTTGGGTGGACGATTCCATCTTGCGCAGTTGCTCGAACTGTCCGGGGTCGAAGAAGGTGGAATGCGGATCCAGGCGCTGCAACAGGCCGGGGATGGCGCCCTGATAGAAGGCCTGCTCCGATGGCACCGCGTCGGCGGCGTTGCGCTCGACGATGGCGAAGGCATCGAGCACGCTCTTCATGCCGGCGTCCAGCGCGCCGCCGTCCTCCGCCCGCGGGGCGGCCGCCGCCACGAGGAGCGCGGTTAGGGCGAGCGTCGCGGCGCGGCCGGTAGTCATGGGTCTCAAGGGTATTCTACCGCGCGAACCGCATCGCCTTTTTGCGCGCGTGCCGCTCCAGCGCGAGCTCGATGAGCCGGTCCACCAGCGCGGCGAAGGGGATGCCGCAGTGTTCCCACATTTTGGGGAACATGCTGATGGAGGTGAAACCGGGGATGGTGTTGATCTCGTTGATGTAGAGCTTGCCGGTGGCGGCTTCCAGCAGGAAGTCCACGCGCGCCATGCCTTCGCACCCGACAGCCTTGTAACATTCGACCGCCAGGCGCCGCAGTTCGGCGGTCTGCGCCGCGGGAAGATCTGCGGGCAGCACCACGCCGGCCGTATCCAGCAGGTACTTGTCGTCGTAATCGTAAAACTCGCGCGAGGGCAGAATCTCGCACGGCAGGGAAGCCTCGGGGTTCTCGTTGCCCAGCACGGAGCATTCAAATTCGCGGCCGGTGATGCCGCGTTCCACGATGATCTTGCGGTCGAACTGGCCGGCCAGCTCGATGGCCGCCGCCAGTTCTCGCGCGTCGCGCGCCTTCGAGATGCCCACCGACGAGCCCAGGTTGGCGGGCTTCACAAACACCGGGAAGGGCAACCCGGCGCAGGCCGCTACGCCGTCCGCCTGGCCGGACTTCAGGACCACGTACTCTACCACCGGCAACAAACGTGCCGCACAGACACGTTTGGTCATGTCCTTGTCCATGGCCAGGGAAGACCCCAGCACGCCGGCGCCCACGTAGGGCAGGTCCGCCAACTCCAGTAGGCCCTGCATGGTGCCATCCTCGCCGAAGGTGCCGTGGAGCACCGGGAACACCACGTCGATGCCCGGGTTGGCGCCCGGCTGGGGCATGATCGGGTTCGGCGACCACTTGCCTTGGGGGTCGATAAGGTATTCTGTTTTCTCGTACTTGGCGGGGTCCAGCGCGTCCAGCACGGCGCGCGCGCTGCGTAGCGATACTTCGTGCTCCCCGCTGCGGCCGCCGTAAACCACGGCTACTCGTAGGCTCATAGAATTCGTTTACCCAATGCGGACATGATCAGTTCGACGCCCAGGCTGGCGGTGCGGTTGGCCTCGTCGATTACGGGATTCACCTCGACCACTTCCATGGAGAGCATCACGCCGCAATCGGATATCATTTCCATTGCCAAATGCGCTTCCCGGTAAGTGGCGCCGCCGCGCACCGGGGTGCCCACGCCGGGGGCGTCCAGGGGGTCGACGAAGTCCATGTCGAGCGAGAGGTGGAAGCCCGCGGCGCCCTCGGTGGCCAGGCGGATGGCCTCTTCCATCACCCGCCGCAGCCCGCCCTCGTCGATCTCCCGCATGGTGAAGGCGTGCACGCCGGAATCGCGAACCCTGCGCTTCTCCTCGCTGTCCACGTCGCGCAGGCCCACGATGACGGTGCGCTCGGGGGCCACCTTGGGCCGGTACTCGAACATGTCCGCCAAACCGGCTGGGCCCATCCCCAGGATGCACGCCAGCGGCATGCCGTGGACGTTGCCGCTGGGGCTGGTCTCGGGCGTGTTCATGTCGGCGTGGGCATCCAGCCAGATGAGGCCGATGCGCTCGCCGCGCGCGCGGTGGTAGTGCGAAACGCCGCTGACGGTGCCCACGGCCACGGAATGGTCGCCGCCCAGCACCAGGGGCAGGCTGCCGCGCCCCAGGGCGCCTTCCACCGCGCCCGCCAACCGCTGGCATGCGGCCGCGATCTGCGGCAGGTACTTGGCGCGCGGCTCGCCTTCGGGAGAGGCTTCGGCCTGATCCACTGGCACGTTCCCCAGGTCCTCCACCACGTAACCCAGCGAGGCCACGCGGGAGTTGAGGCTGGCGACGCGCAAGGCCGAGGGCCCCATATCCACGCCGCGCCGCCCCTGGCCGAGGTCGAGTGGCGCGCCGATCACCGCGATGTGCGATTGCTTCATGCTGCGGGCAGAACACGAATCAGCCGCGAATGAACACGCCGTTCACCCGGCAAGCCGCCCGAGGCAAAGATCACCCGCGGATTGTCCTGACGATTCGCATTCTATCACGCCCTCCGCTTCACCAAGCGCGCTGGTAGGGGCGCCGGGCTGCTGAAACTGTAAAGCGGCCCGGAAGCGCGTTTGCGCCCGCCATTGGTTAAGTTATTCCGCGCGGCGGGCGATAAGTAGTTCAGTCAAACCGGAACCCGTCCGGACGGCGACTATCTCTATACCGGAGCGAAAGATGATTGTGCGATCGAATGGTCAGGCGGCGATGGCGGACTGGCGAAGGGCATTCGGGCGTGCGGCGGCCCCGCTGGCCCTGGCGTTGCTGGCCACGGGAGCGGCTTGCGCGAGCGACGGCGGAGGGAGCGTCTACCCACTGGGAGCGGAGACCATCATGCCCGGCAGAATGCCTGGCTCGGGCCAGACCATGCTCGTCGAATTTACCTATTTCTACTCGGCAAACGAACTGGCGGGGGCTCACGGCCAGGCTTTGCTTCCCGGCTTTCATCTGAAGGTCCGCGCAGTCGCGGGCAAGATCATGCACAACTGGGGCGTTCACGTTCTTGGAGGCGCGCTGGTCACCAGCGCGGCTTTACCTTTGGTAGACATAAGTCTTAGCGTCCCAGGGGCGACACAGAGCAAGATCGGAATCGGGAACGGCGATGTCGAGGCCGCCGTTGCGTATTCCAAGGGGCCCGTGAGCTGGTGGTATGGGGTCGAATTCTATCCCCCCGGCTTCGCGTACAAAAGGGACGCAATGGTCAATATCGGCCAACATAACATCGCCGCGGCCCCGGCGGCCGCCTTCACTTACATGCCGGACCGCGGCCGTGCCGAATTCAGCTCCAAGTTCCAGTACATCGTGAATGCCACGAACGGCGCCACGAATTACCGTTCCGGAAGCGAATTCGTTTGGGAATACGCGGGCATGAGGAACATTACCCGCGCGGTGGCGGTTGGCGGAAACGGTTTCTATTACCGGCAAACCGCCGATGACCTGCAAAACGGCATCGCGTATCTGGATGGAAACCGTGGGCGCAACCTGGCGTTCGGGCCGGAGGTCCGCTGTCACCTTAAGCATTTGTCCGTGATCCTAAAATGGCACAAGGATTTTCTGACGCAGAACAGGGCTAGCGGGAATGCGCTTTGGCTGCAATTCGGCGTGCCGTTGGGCGGCCACCACGCAGAGTAGTCCATACCCCGGAACGCACCATAGAACTGCCGCTTTCCTAGTGACCGGCGCCTGATGCGCCCGGGGCCGGCGAGCGCGTTCAACCGCATTTCCCTGGCGCGGCTGGAAAGACCGGACTATCGGGAAGGCCGATGATCCGGCTGGGGCGGCCAAGTCCAGTGCCTCGGTCAAGAAAACGAATCTGACGCCCGGATGCCCCGGTCCTGGGCGTGTTGCCGGCAGATCCGTTGCCGAGTGGCCCTAGCCGTCCGGCCGGCAAACCCGTACCGGATCGATCTCCCAGTTGCGGGCGGCGCCCACCACTTTCTCACGAGCGATGACGGTGGTGCCGGCCGCCCCGAACCGGTGCGAGGGGCGCCGACCACCCCCAAGTGGGATTGCTTCGCGCCGCGAACGGAACACGACTGGGTCGCGGGCGGCACCGGACTAGCGGCGCTCCGCCAACCGGACTGGGAGAGTGTAACGCAAACCCGCGCGGGCGCATCTGTAGGTAACAACCGTGCCACTACCAATGAACATATCCCGGAGGAATCTGCTTTCCGCCCTCGCCCTGCTTCCCGCGGCCCGCCTGTTGGCCGGCCAGGACCAGGGCACCGCCCCGGCTCCCAGCGCTCCGCCTCCGCCCGCTCCGGCCCAACTCGCCCCGCGGCCCGATGGCGATCAGCCCAAGTTCACCGGCAAGGTGGACGTCGTCAACCTCTTCGCCACCGTCCGCGACAACAAGGGGAAGATCGTCAAGGACCTGACCAAGGACGATTTCCTGCTGGACGAGGAGGGCAAGCCGCAGACCATCAAGTACTTCTCGCAGGAATCCAACCTGCCGCTCTATCTCGGGCTGCTGGTGGATACCAGCCTCAGCCAGCGCAACGTATTGAACGACGAGCGTAGCGCCAGCATCCAGTTCATCGACCAGGTGCTGCGCCCGGACCGCGACCTGGCGTTTGTCCTGCATTTCGACAGCGAAGTGGAATTGTTGCAGGATTTCACGTCGTCCCGCGCCGACCTCGATAAGTCGCTGGACCTGCTCCACGTGAACCAGCAGCAGTTGCAGCAGCGCCAGGCGCAGGGACAGGGGCAGGGCGGCAGCGGTGGCGGCTACCCCGGCGGCGGCGGTGGATACCCGGGCGGCGGTGGCGGCTACCCGCGCGGAGGAGGCGGATATCCCAGCGGTGGTCAAGGCCGCGGACGCGCGGGCGGCGGCACCGATATGTACGATGCCATATCGCTAGCTTCCGACGAATTGATGGCCAAGCAGAAGGGGCGGAAAGCGCTCATCCTGCTCACCGATGGCGTGGATACGGGCAGCAAATACACCCAGTTTGAGGCGGTTGCAAAAGCCCAGAAGTCCGATTCGCTGGTGTACTCCGTGCTGTTTGCCGACGCCGACGCCTATCAGCAGGCGGGCTTTGGCGGCCCGCGGATGGGCGGCATGGGCCGGCCGATGCCCGGTGGCGGCAGTTACGACCGCCCCGACGGCAAGAAGGTGCTGGAACAGATCGCCCGCGAAACCGGCGGCCGCTTCTTCCAGGTTTCCCACAGCCACACGCTCGACAAAATCTACGCCGAGATCCAGGAGGATTTGCGCAGCCAGTACAGCATCGGCTTCACGCCCGATCCGCCCTCCGAGGGCGGCATCTACCGGCATGTGCACCTCACCGCCAAGAAGAAAAACATGACGGTGGTGGCGCGCGAAGGGTATTACGCGACCTAGCAATCCCGCTCAAGTGGAGCGGGACTTTTCGCGCTAACCAATTGATTCTAAACAGGGCTGTCCGCTCAGGTTGAGCGGCCTGGCCGGGGGGAGTGCCCGCCTTGCCTGGCGGCCCGCCGCGAACGCGCCCCGCTTTGCCCTAGCAGGCCGCCGCGGGCGCGCCATAATGGTAGAGCCATGCTCGTTCTTTTCGTGTACCTCCACGTCAAACCGGAATGCGTCGATGCGTTCCGCCTGGCCACCACCGAGAACGCCCGCGCCAGCCGTTTGGAACCCGGCGTCGTGCGCTTCGATTTCCTCCAGGAAACCGACGATCCCACGCGCTTCACTCTGGTCGAGGTCTACCGCGGCCGCGACGCCCACGCGCAGCACCGCGAGACCCCGCACTACAAAAAGTGGGCCGCCGCGGCCGCCGAGGGCGATTGGCTGGCCGAACCGCGCACCCGCTCTACCTGCGTCAACGTCGACCCCGCCGACAAGGACTGGTAGGCCATGCCGTTCGAATTCGCCACCGCCACGCGCATCCGCTTCGGCGCAGGTACGCGGCAGGAGATCCCCGCCGCGGCGGCGTCCATGGGTTCGCGCGCCCTTGTGGTGACCGGTGCGTCGGCGGACCGCGCGACGCCCGTGGTGAACGCGATGGCGGCCGCCGGGGTGACGCCGCTACAGATGGCGGTTGCGGGCGAGCCCACTATCGAGACCATCCGCGATGGAGTGGCCCGGGCCCGCGAGGCGCGCTGCGACGTTGTGATCGCCATCGGCGGCGGCAGCGCGCTGGACGCCGGCAAGGCCGTGGCCGCACTGCTGGCCCATCCGGGCGACCCGCTTGACTTCCTGGAGATCGTCGGCCGCGGACAGCCCCTCACCGAGCCTTCCGTGCCCATGATCGCCGTGCCTACCACGGCGGGCACCGGCAGCGAGGTCACCCGTAATGCCGTGCTGGCTTCGCCCGAGCACCGCGTGAAGGCCAGTTTGCGCTCGCTCGGGCTGTTGCCGCGCCTGGCGGTTGTCGATCCCGAACTGACACTCGGCCTGCCGCGCTCGATCACCGCATCGTGCGGTTTGGACGCGCTCACGCAGCTCATTGAACCGTACGTTTCGGTGCGGGCCAATCGCATGACCGACATGTTCTGCGTGGAGGGAATGCGCCGCGCCGCCCGAGCCTTGCCGCGCGCCTGGGAGCGGCCGGAAGACCTGGACGCGCGCACCGATATGGCGTGGGCCAGCCTGCTGGGCGGCCTGTCCCTGGCCAACGCCGGGTTGGGAGCGGTACATGGCTTCGCGGCTCCGCTGGGTGGCATGTTCCCGGCGCCCCACGGAGCGGCCTGCGCGGCCGTGCTGCCCTACGCCATGGAGGTCAACATCCGGGCGTTGCGCCAGCGCCTGCCCTCGGGCGACGGACTGCGGCGCTACGCCGAGGTGGCGCGGATTCTCACCGGCGACGCGCACGCCGCGCCCGAGGATGGCTTCCGATGGGTAGCGCGGTTGTGCGCCGCCATGCAGATCCCGCCGCTGCGCGCTTATGGGGTGGAGGAATCCGCGATCCCCTCGCTGGTGGAGCGCGCCGTCCGCGCCGGCAGCATGAAGGGCAACCCCATCGCGCTGACCGCGGAGGAACTGCGCGAGATAGTGGCGCGGGCGATTTAGCCGCCCTGCCGTCACCGCGAGGTAATGTCCCCTGCCTCGGGCCGCTCCGTCGAAAGTCATCCCCCGTCCCGCGACGCAAGACCGGCCGAAGCGCGGCGGCTTTCATGGGATTTGGCGGGCCGCGGGCTCAGGGGCACTCGCTTACGCTCGCGGGGCTTGGCACACGGGACCGCTAGCGTGAGCGAGCGGCCGGGGTCAAAGGATCGTCTCCTCGCAGTCGCGACGCTAGCCATGCCCGCCAGGTCCGTCCAGCGTACCTCGGCGAAACCGCCTCCCTTGCTACTATCGAACTATGTCTCATGCGGGGCACCGGTGGACGCGCCGGGGATTCCTTCTGACCGGGTTCGCCGCGGCCGGCGTGGCTTCCGAAGGCCACAAGCCTGGCACGCTCCCCACCTTCCCATCCGACGCGCGGCGATATCCGGATCCCAGCACCGGCCTCGAAGTCGTCCGCCTCACCGATCCGGCGTACTCCAGCACGCTGCCGGCATACTACAACCGCTCCATCGAGGCGAGCGGCGCATACTTGCTGTTCGCGTGCGGGCGCACGGGATCGCCGCAGGTCTTCCACCTCGATCTGAAATCCAACGCCACGCAGCAACTCACCGATGTCAGCGGCCTGGACGGCGCCTCGATCGCGCTGACGCCGGATAACCGGGGATTCTGCTATTGCGCCGGGCGGTCGGTGTTCCATAAGGTGTTCGAAGGGAAGGAACGCGAACTGTACCGCATTGCGGAGGGTTGGGAGCGGGGGCGCGGCATGGCGGTGGCGCCCGATGGCTCGCACGCCACGCTGGTCGAAACCCGCGCGGGCACGTCGCGGCTGCTGGCCATTCCGCTGGGGTCGGGCGAAGCGCGAACGGCGATCGAGGTGGCGGGAGAGATGGCCGATTTCCTGCCCCGTCCGCGCCGCGCGCAAATCCTGTACCGCGCTGGCGGCCGGGGTTTATGGCTGGTGCGCCAGGATGGGCGCGAGAACCGGCAGCTCAAACTGGCGGCGGGCCGGATCGGCACCGCGTTCTGGGCTCCAGGCGGACAAACGCTGCTCTACCTTGTGTATCCCGACAACCCTGCGCAACTGCACGCCATTCGCGAGCACTCGCCCGATACCGGCACCGACAAACTGGTCGCAAAGACGAGCCAGTTCGCCAGTTTCTCGGCCAACCGCGATACCTCGGTTTTCGTGGGAGCGAGCGAGAACCGCGCTTCGCCGCACGTGCTGCTGCTGCTGCGCGTCACCGGGACCGAGAGGACCATATGCGAGCACCACGCCTCGGATGCGGCCGCGGTGTGCCCGGTCTTCTCGCCGAACAGCCAGAACGTCTATTTCCAGAGCGACCGCCACGGCAAGCCGGCCATCTACAGGATTCACCTCGACAAGCTGGTCGAGGAGACCGCTTGAGAACTTGGTGCTCTAACCTCGGGCCGCTCCCTAACGGCCGCGGTTCCGGGGCAGGCCACACGGAACCGCGGCCGTTAGGGAGCGGCCCGAAGCGGCGAAACGTCGGATCGAGGCCACCGCGCTACCGCGCAGTAGCGTCCTTGGGCGTGGAGAGGTAGCCGACGATGGTGTCCTTGTTCACCTGGTTGATGACCAGTTCGTAGGGGGTGTGTCCGCCCTTGGCGGTGTAGAACTGCACCGGCTCGTTGATGCTCTTGTTCTGCTTGAAGGTGAGCTTGTCGTCGGCGAGGATATACACCGAGTACATGTTCTTCTTGGGGGTGACGCTATCCAGGCGCAGGGCAATGTCGCCGAACCGCTGCGGCTGCTTGGTCTTGCCGAGCTTGATATCGGTGTAGTT
Organism: uncultured Solibacteraceae bacterium; assembly: GCA_963807205.1. Lineage (GTDB taxonomy): Bacteria > Acidobacteriota > Terriglobia > Bryobacterales > Bryobacteraceae > CAWCVR01. The sequence goes on from CAWEAQ010000001.1 coordinate 544,378, forward strand.
GCGTTCGCCCTTAAGGCGCAGCGCCGCCAGTTCCTTGCCGTTGGTGGCAACCAGGCCGCTCTGCACGCCCAGGTCGCCGGTGACGCTCTTCAGATCGGCGATGGTCTTGTTGAGCTGCTCCTGGGTTTGGGACACCTGTGTGTGCACGCTGCCCACGTCGGTGGCTACGGTATCGATCTTGGTATTGGCCGCGGCCACGCTGGCAGCGGAGGTCTGCTTCACGTCGTTGATCTCGCTGCCTAGGGCCGCCTGCATTTTGGCCTGTTCAGCCTCGATCTGCTTGACAAGCTGATCGGCGTGGGCGTTTTCCTTGGCCGCGGCTTCGGCGCTCATACTGGCAGCCGCGCGGCGCGTGGCTTCCAGGTCCGCCTTCAGGGTCTCCAGGTGGTGCTGCTGGGCGGCGATTGTCACCGAGGATGCGTTGAGATTGATTATCCCCGAGTGCAGGGTCTCGTTGGTCTTGGCCAGTTCGGTTTTCAAGCCGTCAATCTGGACGTAAAGGTAGATGTTGGCGGCCACCAGGGCTATCAGGGCGCCAAGCACGATGGCGGTTGGCAGACCGGACCTGCCTTGAGGTTCGGAGTAATTGGACATTGGGCTCACGAAAAACGATGCTCCTTCAAAAATCTCTGATACTGAATAGTATAGACCGCTTGCCGGGCTCGCCGGGTTTCAATCAAGTCAGATCGAAGGATTGGCCCGGCCGGACCGGTTCCGCATCCAGCCCGTGTTCGGAATGGAGCAGCTTGGCGAGGGTGGCCGATTGCTCCGGCTCGCCGTGCACCAGAAACACCTTTTTGATGGAGCGTGCCAGAGGCGCCACCCATTCCAGCAGCTCACGCTGATCGGCGTGGCCGCTGAGCTCGTCCAGGCTGGAAACCTCCGCGCGCACGCGCATGGGTTCGCCGAAGACCAGCACCTCGGGCCACTTATCGATCAACTTCCGCCCCAGCGTGTCGGCGGCTTGAAAACCGGTGATGAGCACGGTGTTGCGGGGGTCTTCGATGCCGTTGCGCAGGTGGTGCAGGATGCGCCCCTGCTCGCACATCCCGGAGGCGGAGATGACCACGAAGGGGCCGTGCAAGTCGTTCAGTTTCTTGGAGTCCTCGGCTTCTCGGATGTACTTCAGCCGGGCAAATCCGAAGGGGTCCTGGTGATGGTTGATGAACTGAAGGGCCTCTTCGTCGAAACACTCGGGATGGTCGCGGTGCACCTGGGTGATGTTCAGGGCCAGGGGGCTGTCGGCGAAGATGGGGATATTGGGGATGCGGTTCTGGTCGGCCAGCTCGTGCAGCAGCAACACCAGTTGCTGGGTGCGGCCCACGGCAAAGGCCGGCACGATGACGTGGCCGCCGCGGCGCGCGGTGCGGTTGATCACGTCGGCCAACTTGTTCACCACATGGTCCACGCTCTTGTGCAGGCGGCCGCCGTAAGTGCTTTCGAGAATCAGGTAATCCAACGGTTCGAGCGGCTCGGGGTCGCGGATGATGGGCAGGCCGGGCCGGCCAAGATCGCCCGAGAAACCCAGGCGCAACGGGGCGCCCGCGGACTCCTCGCGCAGAATCACCCAGGAGGAGCCCAGGATGTGGCCGGCGTCGCGGCTCTCATACACCAGCCCTGGCGCCAGTTCCTGGGGCGTGCGGTAGCCCACCGGCTGAAATAGGGGCAGAGTCCGCTCGGCGTCCGGCGTGGTGTATAGGGGAACCACGTGGCCATTCACCAGGCCAGCTTGCTTCCGGTGGTCGCGACGCCGGTTGAGGTACTCGGCGTCGTGCTCCTGAATGTGGGCGGTATCGCGCAGCATCCAGTTGCAGAGGTCTATAGTGGCAGGCGTGGCGTAGATGGGGCCGGAGAAGCCGTTCTTGACCAGGGTCGGCAGGTTGCCGGCGTGGTCGATGTGGGCGTGGGAGAGGACCACGGAATCAATCGAGGAGCCGGGGAACGGGAGGTTGCGGTTCTTGGCGTCGGAATCCTTGCGGCGGCCCTGGTTCAGGCCGCAATCCAAGAGTATGCGCTTCCCACCGGACTCGACCAGGTGCATGGAACCGGTAACGGCGCCGGCCGCGCCCCAAAACGTAACTTTCATGACAGATTCACCCCTGACGAAATCCGCGGGAATTCCGCAAAGGGCAATGGTATCACCACTGCGGAATGGAAACGTAAGAGAGGATCACGGAGGCGAAATGGGGGTATCCGCCAACACGGGTCTCTCAGGGAGAGTATCTAGAGGTCGAAGTGGTACTGCCTATTGAGATGAGCGCTAGAGGGCGCTGGCCGACGTTACTGACTGATAGAGTTTGCTAGAGACAGATTGCTGTTCGTGGTCGAGGTGATCCCCGCGATCGAGGTCTTAAACCCAATCGCCAGACCAATCACGGCAAACATGAGGAACGAGATGATCAGCGTGTACTCTACCAAGTCCTGGCCGCGGTCATCCAATAGGAATCTGATGTCGAAGGCTTGCATAGTGGCCTCGATACTCGTCTCGCAATTGAAGAGTACCATGAAAATACCTGGGAGTACTAGAGTTGTTAATGGTTATCTGAGGGTATACGACGTTAGTTAATACGTCATTGTATACAATTGGAAGGGAGTAAGGATGGTGGACGGCGGGGGGCTCGAACCCCCGACCCCGGCATTGCGAACGCCGTGCTCTCCCAACTGAGCTAGCCGCCCATCTCCATACTCAATATACCAGATTCGTGAGCCGTGCGGATCACACAACCTGGGTAGAGGCTTGTTGTTCCTGCTGGGTCTCCACCTTCGCTTTACGGCGGCTCGCCCAGTACCTTTTCATGCGCAGCGAAACTTCCTCCCGTTCCTTCGACCCCATCGATTTTCTACCCCTCCGTTTGGCGCCTGGAGGCAGTGATGGAAGAGAGCCGGACGTCCGGTGCAATTCCTCGAGTGAGGCTATGACACGCTCGAGTTTCTCTTTCTCGGCGTATAGGTCTTGAATCGTCTTGTATAGGTCCATCGCATTAAGAACATTTCATGTGTCTGGCATACCTGCTCCAGACAACATGATGTTACATCGAACGCCCCCTCGATTTCTACCTAAATCACCGCCAATGTTTGAAAAATGGCCAATGTAGTACTAGTTTTATTCCGTACCGGGGGAGTAGAAAATGTAGTCCTAATGCCAATACTATCAACACGATCAGCGCGATCAGAAGTGTCTTCTTCCAGGGGAACCGGCGCTTCTCACGGTTTAGTACTAGAAGATAGCCCGCGAAGATACCCACATAAAATAACAGGCACATCGGCAGAGCGAAGAGCAGCATGTTGAAGGCGTCCGGCGTGGGGGTGACCACGGCCGCCAGGATGAAGATGATCAGAATCGCGTAACGGCTGTGGTTTAAAAGGAATTTGGGCGTTACGATGCGCAACAGGACGAGGAAAAAGATCAGCACTGGCAGTTCGAAAACCAGCCCGACTCCCAGGATCACGTTTACGAACAAATCGAAATAGTGAGTAACTGTACAAATCGCCTTGACATAATTATTCTGGCCGACTCCCAGCAGGAAGGTGAGGCCGAAGCGGAAAATCACGAAATAGGCGAACAGCCCCCCGATGATGAAAAGGCCGGCGGAAGTGAGAATGAATGGGATGGCCCAGCGCCGCTCCCGTTTGTACAGCCCCGGAGAGACGAAAGCCCATACCTGATAGAGCACCCATGGAGAAGCCACGAAGATGGAACAGACCAGCGGCAACTTGAACCAGATGATCATGAACCCTTCCATGGGGTCGGTAGCATACAGAGTGGGTTCGTAGTGGAGAGACTTCAGAGCGGCGGCGGCGGGTTGGCAGACGGCCGTCCAAAGTTGTTCGCTGTAAAACAGGCTGAGGGTGAACGCCACCCCGAAGCCCCAAAGACAACGGATGATGCGCGAACGCAACTCCTCCAGGTGCTGGAGGAACGACATGCGCACCATGCCCTCTTCTTCTTCCGAATGATCGTCCTCGGGCGGCACGGGGGAGACCGGGTGAGCCCCCCCCAGGCGGTGCCGGAGCTTATCGATTGCGTCCACGGGCACACTCCGCTAGCCGGGCGGAGGCGCCCTGGCTAGATCTCGAAACCTCTATCTTATCTATGTGTTGCGCTCGGCAGCCACGGCGGGAACCGAATCCGGATGGGTGTCCGGAAGAGGCTCCGCGGCGGTGAGTTCCAAAGCACCTCCGACGCCCGGCTCCAGGGCCGACAAATCGCTGCCCTGGGCTATGACGCCTTCTGGTGGAACGGCCGGCGTTAATTCAGCGCCCTGAGGTGCGGATGCGCTTACGGTGGTTGCTGCTTCAACCTGGGTTTGGGTTTCTTCCGGGGCATACGAGCTTTCGTAGGCCGACTCGTAGGAGGAAGAGTAATCGTAGTTGTAAGTGTGGGTTTCCTGCTGAATCGAGGTCCCGATTTCCTTCAGCTCTTTGGTTTCCGCTTCCAGATTGCTTAATTCACGATCGAATGTGGCCTTCAGTTCGTTCGACGCGCGGCGGAACTCACTCAGTGCCTTGCCCACCGTCCGTCCGATCTCCGGCAATTTCTTGGGACCGAACAGAACCAGCGCCAACAGGAAGATGACGAACACTTCCTGAGTCCCAATGGTTCCGAACATCTTACTGGTCCTCCATCATGATCTACGTAGTCATGATAGCATGCGGCCAATTTGCGCTATCCTGGGCGGCGCACGGAGCCCCCGGCCGCCTCACTCGCAGCTTTCGCCGAGCACCGTTTCGCGTTGTTCGGCGCGAAAAACCCGCAGCTTCTCCCGCAGTTCCGGCCGGCTGTTGGCCAGGATGGCGACGGCCAGCAGCGCGGCGTTGCGCGCGCCCGGCACGCCAATGGCGAGCGTCCCCACCGGGATTCCGGCGGGCATCTGCACCGTGGACAGAAGCGAGTCCATGCCCTTCAGCGCGGCGCTTTCCATGGGAACGCCCAGCACCGGCAACAGGGTGTGGGCGGCGCATACTCCCGCCAGGTGCGCCGCGCCGCCGGCCGCCGCAATGATCACTTCCGTACCGCGCGCTTCGGCTTCGGAAACGTACTGCGCGGTTTCGGCGGGGGTGCGGTGGGCGGAGAGCACCCGGCACTCGTGCGGCACGCCGAATTTGGCCAGCATCGCGGCGGTCTGGCGCATCACTTCCCAGTCCGACTTGCTGCCCATAATCACTGAAACAAGGGGAGCGGCATTGTTGGCGGTCATGGCGGTCTATTGTCCCTGGGCCAGCGTGTACCCCGCCTGGCCGTCGAAAGTGCAGAGCGATTCGGTCATGGCGATGTCGATTCCGGCCTGGGCCACGCGGCCCAGCAGGGCCAGGCACTTGCCCATGTCGGTTACCCCATCGGACACGAAGCGGCAGCGGAAGCTGTCGGTGCAGAAAGTCTCCGCTCGGCCGGCGGGCCAGACTTTCACCCCGCGGTTGTCGATCATCTGCAGGTTGAGCCCGTCGCCCGCCAGCTTGCTCATGACGGCGGCCAACGCATCGGGATTGCGCGACGGCCAGTAGACGAACACGTCGATGCCCTGAAGTTTGACCGCGGTTCCGGAATGGTCCACGGCCGCGCGTGCCGCACTGGCGGCGGGGCGTGGCGCGTACTCCACCGCCTTCAAACGCTCGGGCTTCTGTCCCAGCCGGGCGATCACCGCCGTTGCGAATTCCCTGGTGCCCACCTTCTCCACGCTGAGTCCCGCCGTGAAGATGTCGTAGGTGTGGATGCCATCCTCCATGGTTCGCAGCCAGGCGTTGTGCACGCGCCCGGCCACCTCCGGCTGGTCGATATGCACCAGCATCAGCACCGCGCCCAGCAGCAGGCCCGACGGGTTCGCCAGGTTCTGATTGGCCCGCCGCGGCGCCGACCCGTGGATGGCCTCGAACATGGCGCACTTCTCGCCGATATTCGCCGACCCGGCCAGCCCCACCGACCCGGCAATCTGCGCCGCCACGTCGGAGAGAATGTCGCCATACAGATTCGGCATCACGATCACGTCGAAGGCGGTCGGCGTGTCGGCCATCTTTGCCGCGCCGATATCCACGATCCAGGCTTCCTTTTCAATATCCGGATAGCCCGCGGCGATCTCGTCGAAAACCTTGTGGAACAGGCCGTCGGTCATCTTCATGATGTTGTCCTTCATGAAGACCGTGACCTTCTTGCGGTTGTGGCGGCGCGCGTATTCGAAGGCGTAGCGCACGATCTTCTCCGACCCCGGCCGGGAGATCAGCTTGATGCAGGAAGTGACCTCCGGGCTGAGCTGGTACTCGATGCCCGCGTAGAGGTCCTCTTCGTTTTCGCGCACGATCACCAGGTCCATGTTGGGATGCTTGGTGTCGCACGAACGGGTGGTAGGAGACGCAGGGGCGCACGTTGGCATACTGCCCCAGGGTCTTGCGGGTAGTGACATTGAGGCTCTTGAACCCGCCGCCCTGCGGCGTGGTGATGGGAGCCTTGAGGAACACCTGGGTCCGCAGCAGCGACTCCCAGGCGCTCGGTTCTATGCCGGCGGAGTTGCCGCGCAGATAGACCTTCTCTCCGATTTCGATGGTTTCGATCTCGAGAGCCGCCCCGGCGGCCTCCAGAATCCGAAGCGTGGCGTCCATGATTTCGGGACCGATGCCGTCTCCATGGGCGACAGTGATGGGAGTCTTGGTGGGCATAATGGAATCTTCAAGATAATCGGATTGTCGGGCGGGCGCAATAGATTCGCCGTTGTATTTTGCCACAAAACGAGGAAATCGGTGGAGACTCGCCGCGCCCGCGCGGCCTGCCGCTCGCCCCGCGCTCCCGCAGTACAATGGAGCGTCATGCGCTTCGCCCGATACGCCTGGGGTGTGCTGGCCTACAACGTCGCGGTTGTACTGTGGGGCGCCTACGTGCGAGCAACAGGAGCCGGCGCCGGCTGCGGGAATCACTGGCCGCTGTGCAATGGCGAGGTCACGCCGCATTCCGCGTCCATCAAGACCCTGGTCGAATTCACTCACCGGGCTTCGAGCCTAGTGGACGTGCTGCTGGTTGCCGTGCTGGTCTACTGGGCGTTCCGCGTCTTCCCCCGCCGCCATGTGGCGCGCCGCGGCGCGGTGCTCTCGGCGGTGTTCCTGGTGACCGAGGCGCTCCTGGGCGCGTCGCTGGTTCTGCTGCACCATGTGGCCAACAACGCCTCGGTCTCGCGGGTCTACTCGCTCTCCCTGCACCTGACCAACACGCTGACCCTGCTGGCATGCCTGGCGCTGACAGCACGGTGGGCGGACGGCCACGCGCTGGTGCGATTGCGCGGCCGGGCGCTGGGGATTTCCGCCGCAACCATCCTGGTCTTCGTGGCAGTGGGCATCACCGGGGCGATTGCGGCGCTGGGCGACACGCTCTTCCCTGCCCCATCGCTGGCCGCCGGTCTGGCGCAGGATTTCGACCCGGCGTCGAACGTGATCCTCCGTCTGCGCGGACTGCACCCGGCGCTGGCGGCATTGGCGGCCGCCTGCGTGCTCCTATACGCCATCGCACGGGTGGCCGGGAATCCGCGGCTGAAGGTGCTGGGCTACGGTGTGGTGCTGGCGGTAGTGGCACAGGTAGGCGCCGGGGTGCTCAACATGGCGCTGCTGGCGCCGGTGTGGATGCAGATGGTCCACCTGCTGCTGGCGGATGTGCTGTGGATCGCTCTCGTGCTGCTTTGCGCGTCCCCGGAGAGCGGCTGAGGCGGCTCAACTCGCCCGGCGCCGCTGGCGCTTCATCAGCGCCTCATGCAGCACGCTCTTGATGTAGGTCTGGTAGGGCAGCCCCTTTTCCTCCGCTTGCCCGCGCGCCAGGTCGAGATCGGCTTCCGCCATGCGGATGGTGATATTCCGGGAAGCGCGCCGCTCGGCCGTCAGCCGTTGCGCCGTGCCGCGCTGGACGGTCCCGTTATCCATTGCGCCCATCAGGGCACCTTCGACCTTGTCCCGGTTCTCGAACCACCACTGCGCTTCCTGCGCCTCCGTCTCGAATTTCGGAACCATTAGCCCTTCGATCTTGTCCGCCATAGTTAGAATCCCTTCGCTATCAATATCGTGCGCGTCGCGACGCCGCGCATGGTGCAAACGATGACCAGCACTCGAAGCCGGTGCGTGTGGCAGTTCATCCACCACCGACACCAGTATACATACGGGGTATGTACTTCGAGTCCGGGACGGAGCGATCCGGTTTGCCGCCCCAGTCGGCGCGGTTCCGCGTAAACTTCCCCGAGTTTTGCGAACGATCACTTGCCCTCAGCGTATTCCGGTTTGTGGGATCACTCATCCAGCAACTCCGCCACGGGCTCCGCACCTTATCGCGCTCCCCGATGTTCACAATCGTTTCAGTTGTAACGATTGCCATCGGCATCGGCGCCAACGCGGCCATATTCAGCGTCGTCAATGGCGTTCTGCTGAAGCCTCTCCCGTACCCTAAACCGGATCGTCTGGTCGCCGTCCGGGAGACTTCCGCCGCGCTCGATCTCAAAGACCTGGGCCTCTCGGCGGCCGACTATTTCACCTTCCGCGAGGACAACCGCACCTTCGAACAATTCGGGCTCTGGACCAACAACCAGGTCAGCGTGACCGGCCTCGGTGCGCCGGAACAGGTTCCGTCCGTAAACGTCACCTCGGATACGCTTCTCGCGCTGGGCGTCCGGCCAGCCCTCGGCCGCTGGTTCAGCGAGAAGGACGATGCTCCCAAAGCCGCCCGGACGGTCATCCTGAGCCACCAGTACTGGAAGCGGAAATTCAACGGCGCCCCGTCCGCCATAGGCCGCAACCTCCACGTCGACGGCAATCTCCACGAAATCATCGGCGTCATGCCGGCCGGTTTCCGGTTGCTCGACGAAAAGGTGGACCTCATGGTGCCGTTTGGGTTCGATCGCGCCAAGACCACGCTGGGCAATTACAGCTTCCGCGGCATCGCCCGCCTGAAGCCCGGTGTGACCGTGCAGCAGGCCAATGCCGATGCCGGCCGCATGCTTCAGGCTGAACTGACCCGCTTCCAACCGCCCCCCGGATTCAGCGTGAAGATCTTTGAACAGGCCCACTTCCAGTCCGAGATCCGGCCTCTGAAAGAGGATGTAATCGGCAGTCTCGGCAAAGTCCTGTGGGTGCTCATGGGCAGCATCGGTGTGGTCCTGCTGATTGCCTGTGCCAATGTTGCCAACCTCCTGCTGGTGAGGGCCGAAGGCCGCCAGCAGGAGATCGCGGTGCGGACCGCGCTCGGCGCAACTTGGACGCAAATCGCCGGGGTCCTGCTCACGGAGAGCATGCTGCTGGGCCTGCTCGGCGGCGTGGTAGGGCTCGGCGTGGCCCGCGGCGCGGTGGCTCTGCTCGTAAAGCTGGCTCCGGAGTATCTACCCCGCGTGGATAGCATTGCAATCGACCCAAGCGTGCTCCTGTTCACCTTCGCGCTCTCGCTCGGATCGGGTCTGCTGTTCGGCATCCTGCCCGCGCTGAAATACGCCGCGCCTGCCGTTACCCTGGCTTTGCGCGGCGGCGGCCGGACCATGAGCCAAAGCCGTGAAGCGCATCGCGCCCGGAATTCCCTGGTCGTACTGCAAACCGCGCTCGCGGTCGTGATGCTGATCGGCTCCGGCCTGATGATTCGCACCTTTCAAGCCCTTCGCAACGTCCAACCCGGTTTCCGCGATCCGGCCCAGGTGCAGACACTGCGCATCTTTATTCCCGATACACAAGTGAAGGAGCCGTTGCGAGTCATACGCATGGAACAGGACATTCAGGATAAGCTCGCCGCGATTCCCGGCGTCACTGCCGTGGCGTTCGCCAACTCCGTGCCCACCGATGGCTACAACAGCACCGACCTGGTATATGCCGAAGACCGCGCATATGCCGAAGGCCAGCTTCCGCCGCTGCGACGCTTCAAGTTTGTGGCGCCGGGATTCCTTGCAGCCCTCGGAACCCCGCTGGTCGCGGGGCGCGATTACACCTGGACCGATGTTTACGAACAGAGAAAGTACGCCATTGTGTCGGAGAATATGGCGCGGGAGTTGTGGCGCAGCCCGTCCACCGCGCTCGGCAAGCGCATCCGCGAAGGCATGAAGGATGACTGGCGCGAGATCATCGGCGTGGCCGCCGACGTCCACCACGACGGCGCCGACCAAAAACCGCCGTCGGTAGTGTACTGGCCGGTCCTGATGCAGCAGTTCTGGGGCAACGAGACCTTCGTGCAACGCGGCGTAGCCTATGCCGTCCGCAATTCCAGGGCGGGCTCGCAGAGCTTCCTCGATCAGGTCCGGCAGGCGGTCTGGTCCATCAACCCGGACCTCCCGCTGGCGCGCGTCGAGACCCTGGAACACACTTACCGCGCCTCGATGGCGCGAAGCGCCTTCACCCTGGTGATGCTCGCCATCGCGGGGGCTATGGCGCTGTTGCTGGGCTTGATCGGCATTTACGGCGTTATGTCGTATTCCGTCTCCCAGCGTACCCGCGAATTCGGCATACGCCTGGCGCTTGGCGCCCCGCAGTTTAGCCTGAAGGCCATGGTGGTTCGCGAAGGAATCTGGTTGGCCGGCATTGGCGCGGCAGTGGGATTGGCCGCTGCCTGCGGTCTAACCCGCTTCATGGCCTCCTGGCTTTACGGCATCAGGCCGCTCGACTCGTTGACCTATGCCGCGGTTTCGCTATGCGTGCTTGCTGCCGCGGCAGCCGCCAGTTACCTGCCGGCCCACCGGGCTTCCACGCTGAATCCGGTCGAGGCTCTCAGGGCTGAATAGACGGCGGAATTGGTCCGGGAGTGGCGCCTGCGAGCCCCGTTGCCCCTCGGATTAATCCTAGCAGCTCGGTCAATTGTATCTTCTAGTACCACTATAGTACTGCCGTTCGCAATCCCATCACCGCATCGTGCCCTGCCTCTCCCCACAAATGGGCAGCACGCCAGTGGCCGATATTGAGGCCTCAAAACCCTTATTTTATCAGCGAGTTTGCGCAACCCGAGGGTACTATTCCGCACCGTCGGGCTAGCCATCGAGGCCGCGCACCCTATCCGTCGATAGCTTCCATACCCTTGACACTCGGCTTATACTTAAATCGATGCTCATGCCCAGTGAAGATCGTATCAGCAGAAGTCCCGGCGTTGACGGTCAGACCTGGATAACGGGCCAACGTGTTCGAGTGCTCGACGTAGTAATCTGCTATGAGCACCAGGGCCTTACGCCCGAACAAATTGTCGCCCGCTACCCCACCCTCTCCCGATCCGACATTCGTGTCGCCCTAGCCTACTACTTCGACCACATCGAAGAGATTCAAAACGAGATCCGCGTCGAGCGGAAATTTGAGGAAGAGTTCCGCCGCACGCATTCCTCGCTGCTCGAGGCCAAGCAGCGCAAGGACAGCCTGGAAGCGACCGCTTAGCGGTCACCCGTCCCACCGCCCTCGTTCGCGCAGCTTCGCAACTTCAACCCGCGCCATGTCGCGCAAGCGCATCACGTCAACCTTCGCACTGCGGTTTAGCGGCATTGTGCCCGGCTCTAGAATTACGTAGTGTAGCGGACGCATGTAGCCGGCCAGGTTGCGGGCGTGTTTGCGCAACTCGGCTTCGGTGAGGTCGGCACCGGTCTGGCGCTCGATGAAAGCCACCAAGCCCTCGCTCCACAGACGATGCTCGTGGCCCACCACGCCGGCGTTGGCCACCTGGCCAGTGAGCGCGGTGAAGTGGTTCTCGATGTCGCCCGGGAACACCTGGTGACCGGCGGGCTTCAACACCCACTTGGCGCGGCCGGAGAAGTGCAGGCCGCCTTCGCCGGCGAAGCCCAGGTCTCCGGTGTAGAGCCAACCGTCGCGAGACACCGCGGCCGAGGTGGCTTCGGGGTCGTTGACGTAGCCCAGAAACGTCTGCGGGCCGTGGAAACAGATGTGCCCCACCTCGCCGGCCGGCTTTTCGGCGCCGGCCTCGCCCGTGGAGTCCATGGGTTCGCGGATCGACAGGCGGTAGGCCGGCATGGCCCAGCCCAAGCCGGTTTCCAGTTCCGCGGCGTCGGGCGTGAGCCGGGAATAGGTGCAGAAGCCGGAGGACTCGGTCAGCCCCAGGCCGGTGGCGATGCGCGGCGCCATCTGCAGCATGCGCTCCAGAAAGGCGCGCGGCACCGCCTGGCCGCCGTAGACCGCGGTCTGGAGGGCCACCAGGTTGCGCCGGGCAAAGTCCGCCGTGCGCCACTCCAGGTTGAACATGGCGGGGATCTGGCCGATTAGCGTCACCCCGTGCCGTTCCATGGCGTCCAGGCTTGCGGCGGCATCGAAGATCTCCATGGTAACGGCCGTGGCGCCCATGAACAGCGAAGTGAGCAGCACCTCGGCCTGGCCGCCGACGTGCGATGCCGGCAGGTTGCACAGCACCCGCTGCCCCGGCCCGAACCCGAACGCCGTGCCCAGGCACAGGTTCTGGCAGGTGATGCCGCGGTGGGAGAGCAGCGCCGGTTTGGGCGAGCCGGTGCTCCCGGTGGTGAAGATCACTTGCGCGCCGTCGCCTTCCACAACGGGCGATTCCACCGCGCCGGGACGCGCGCGCGCCAGCAGGTCGAGCATGCTTTGCGCTCCCGCGATGCATTGGGCAGCGGGCGAGAACTGCACCAGATGTTCTATGGACGGGCAGGCTGCGCGGACGGCCTCTCCCAGGGCCGCGAAATCGGCCGCGGGCGTCTTGCCGAGGAAGAAGTAGCCCTTGGGCTGGAGCAGGTTCAGGCAGCGGATGACCTCGGTGGGCGGCAGGCGCAAGTCGAGCGGCGCGTGGATAACGCCCAGCCTGAAGCACGCCAATTCGAGCAGGATGTGCTCGTTGAGCAATGGCAGCGAGGCCGCCAGGTAGTCGCCGTAGCGGAACCCGAGGTGGGCCAGTTCGCCGGCGACGGCGAGCGAACCGACGCGCAGGTCCTGCCAGGTGAGCGTAGTGCCGCGCGTCGAGTTCACGATGGCGGCGTCGCCGGGCCGGCGCGCGGCCCACCAGTCGATGGCCGCGTGGATCAGGTGGCGGTCGCGGTACGCGGTTTCGAAGTCTTCGAGCGAGACCCGCGGGATGGGCGTGGTTGCCTGGGGCACTCTACTTGAATAGCACGGCAGTGCGCCCGCCTGCCGGTCGCCAGATTGCAGGCGAAACAAGCGCGCGCGCACAGCATGCCGCAGGCTCGATCGATATTCGACGGATCGTCGATGCGCACGCGCAGGTCACCGATGACGTTCCTAGAACATCGGGGATTACCTCATGCGAAGGCCCGCAACCACGGGCTTCCAACCCCGCTCATGAGGCCGTTCCCGCTCCAGATCTACAGCGCCGCGGGGGACTGGATTCCTTCGGACTGCAACACCACCGCCATCTTCTTCAGCGCGGTCTTGTGGATCTGCGAGACGCGGCTTTCGTTGACGCCCAGCATTTCGCCGATTTCGCGCATGGTCATGTCGTTGGTGTAGTACAGGAAGACCACCTTCTGATAGCGCTCGGGCAGCGTATTGATGGCGCGCTCGAGGGTGCTCTTGAGCTCGTCCTGCTCGCACATGCGGTCGGGCCGGTAGTCCGGCGCGGCCACGAATTCCTGGGTGCGGTCGCGTTCGGGATCGGTGCCGGTGCTTCCCGACACTACGCTAACAGTGCGCAACTCCATCAACATGCGGCGCCACCGCTCGATCGAGAGGCCCATCTCGCCGGCCACTTCGGTCTCGGTGGGGGTGCGCCCGAGTTTCGCGGAGAGGTCGCGGGTCACCGTGTCCACCTGTTTCTGGCGCTTGCGGAGGTCGCGCGAGGCCCAGTCCATTTCGCGCAGGCTGTCCAGAATGGCGCCCTTAACGCGATGCTTGGCGTAGCTGGGGAAAGCGACGTTCTTGGTGGAATCGTACTTGGCCACCGCATCGAACAACCCGAGGACACCGGCGTGGATGAGATCGTCGAGGTCCACATGGACCGGGAGATTCTCGTGCACCCGAATGGCAATCGCCTTCACCAACGGAAGATGATCCAGAACGATCTGGTCCCGGCGTTCCCGCGAAATCTTCGCCCGGCGTATAGACACACTTCGCAACCGCATCGTAATTCCCCTTTTTTCCGCTTCTTTAAGGATCCGGGCTGGTTGCCCGACGCGATATAGGAGTGCAACCTTAGTTCCAGTCGGTATTTAGACCTAAGTATCCTGTTTTCAGCCTGAAGCGGGCGCGGGGAATGTTCCGATTTGGAACGTGTTTCAACCTGAAACAGGGAGGTGTTTCAGAATCGTCAACGGTGGGCGAAATAGGCGATTAGGGTCTTGAGGGCGAGGCCGCCCATGAGGATCCAGACGGCTATGCGGAGCTTTCCAGTGAGGGTGAAAGTGGCCAGGGCGGACATTGCGGCGTAGGTTGCCATTGCGATTACGAACTTGAGATTCATGGGGGACCGATGTTCCAACATAGCATTGCGGGCGGGCGTGGGTGTGGAGGCCAGACACACGACAGCGCTTGTTGAGGGCACAGGGCAGCGGGCAGCGGTGCTAATCTGTAGCTATGAAGCTCACCATCGAGCTCGACCGTGAAGTGGACGGCCGGTGGATTGCCGAGGTGCCTGAATTGAACGTTCTCCTGTATGGGGAGTCAAGGCAGGACGCCATCCAACGAGCGGAATCGGCCGCGCGGGAGATTGTCCTTGACCGGATTGCCCACGGCGAGCTGCCTCCCGATTCGGCGAACACCGCGTTCGACATTGCCGCATGAGCGCGTGGCCTTCGGCGAAGGCGCGCCGCGTGTTCGCCGCGTTGCAGCGGATCGGGTGGCATCATGACCGCACGGTGGGATCGCACAAGATCGTGAAGAGGGATGGGTGGGCTGACTATCCATTCTCATTCCACGATTCCGAGGAACTGGGGCCCGCCATGCTTGCGATGGTCTCAAAGAAGACGGGGGTTCGGCCAGCAGATTTGTGACGGCGCCGGCCCGGAGCGACGCGCGATCCCCGACCCAGGCAACCAAAAGCGGAATGAGCCCGATATGGCGACGTTTCGGCCACATGGATTAATCCCAAGTGGTCGCCTACTCGTTCTCGATTCTCCCTTGTACGGCCCTTCCGGTCATCAGGACCGGGATGCTCACTCCGTCACCGAGATAGTCTGCTTGGCGGGGCCTCCACTCGACCACGTAGTACCACTTGGCCTGCCTTTCAAAGGTCTTTATGGCCACGCCGCAAAGCCGCCATTCCCCGGGGTCGGCCACGTACCTCTTGAGTTCACCGCTAGCGACCCGAATGCCATCTGCGATGGCAAAGGGAGGCGGGTCGTTTTCCGGATGAAGCCATATAGGGCTGTCGTCGAGGTCATGCTCGCCGATGGAGAACGTGACCTCTCTTCCGAGAAAATGCATAGACAGGCGGTGTATCTCGCGATCTATCACTGGCGCGGGCGCTTGTGCGTGGATCGGCGGCGCCATCAGCATGCACGCTGCCAAGAGCAGAGTTGTGCGCATAGTGCGAATTCCAGCCCATTGGCGCACCCGCACGCTGGGGCTGCTGGAATACGAAACGAACGGCAACGATCAGCAGAGATCGAGAGGCCGGAAGACGCCCAATCTTCCGATGTGACCGGGCCGGGCGGGCAGCGCCGAGCTACGCCCACCGAAGCATGGCACCTGCCACCACGGGGCACAACCAAACTGGCACACCGATTCTTGCGCCGCGCGCGCCTCACACTTGACTGCCGTAGACGGGAATGGCCGCGCCGGTCACCTGGGCGGTCGCATCGGACGCCAGGTGCACCAGCAGCGCCGCCACCTGTGCGGGCTGCACCCATCGCGCCGGGTCGGCTTCGGGAGAGGCGGCCCGGTTCGCCGGCGTATCCATGGTGGCCGGCAGTACGGTGTTCGCCGAGATGTTGCGGTCCTTATTCTCCAGCGCGACGGTGCGGATCAGCGCCACCAGCGCGGCTTTCGAAGCGCTGTAGGCCCCCACCATGGCGGTGGGCTCCACGGCCTGGCGGCTGGCGACTGCCAGGATTCGCCCGCTTCCCTGCTGGCGCATGTGCGGCAGCACGGCCCTCACAATGAAGAATGCCGAACGGTAGTTCAGGTCCAGCATCCGGTCGAGCGTCGCATCGTCGGTATCGGCGACGCTCTGGCCGCCGGCGAAGCCGCCCATCGAATGGACCAGGAAGTCCACGCACCCGAACCGGGTCGCGACGTCGCTCGCGATCTGACGCGCCGCCGCGCCGCTCGAAAGCTCGGCGGGCAGCGCGGTGAATCCGGGGTGCTGGAAGTCGCCCGCCCGGATCGACCGCGACACTCCCACCACAGCGGCTCCGGCCGCCAGGAACGCTTCGGTGATGAAGCGGCCGAGGCCGCCGCTGGCGCCGGTAATGAGCCCGACTTTCCCCTCCAGTGCGTTCATGATGTACCTCCTCGAACGATTCTACACGCGCCGCCGAGCGCGGACACGCCGAGGGGTAGGCGCCCGCACCTGGACGAAAACTCAGGAATCATGCCATTTTTGGGTCAGATTACGTAGGAACTCCGCGTGTTTTGCCTATATAATGGATTCCAGGCTCTTTCATGCTGCTGCGATTTGAGGTGACGAACTTTCGGTCTTTTCAGACTGAGCAGACGCTTTCGATGGTTGCCGGCTCGCTCAAGGACCGTCCAGAGACCGTATTCCATCCACGCGGGGTGGACGAGGGCGTGCTGCCGGTTGCGGCCATCTACGGCGCAAACGCGTCAGGGAAGACAAACGTCCTTCTCGCGTTGCGATTCATGAGGGATGCGGTCAAGAACTCTCACGCGCGATGGGAGCCGGACGCGCCAATCGGGCTTGAGCCGTTCGCTTCTGAATCGGAACTGCCGACTACGCTCGCAGCGGACTTTTTGCTGAACGGCGTGCGCTATCAGTACGGGTTCTCCATGAGCCCGGCGGTCGTCCTCGAAGAGTGGATGCATGCCTATCCGGCTGGCCACAAACAAACCTGGTTCGCGCGAGAGAAGGACCAGCCAATCTTGTTCAGCGCTAAGATGCCGGGGGACAACAGGACGATCGGGCGCCTTACACGTCCTAACAGCCTGTTCCTGTCCGCCGCGGCTCAGAACAATCACGAAGTGCTGTCGCCCGTCTTTAAGTGGTTCTCGCAGTCGCTGGCCTTCGTATTGGGCGGACGGTCGAATGTCAGTCGCCGGACAATCGCCGTTTGCGAGAACGCGAGAACTCAGGACACGGTGTCCGGATTGCTCTCGCTCGCGGACCTGGGCATCGCCGCGCTGAACGTGATGGATTTGGGAGGGGCACTTCACTCCGCTGGGGTACCGGCCCCGGAAAAGGAGCTGAAGGAAATGCTGTTCTTACACCGAATCGGTACCTCGGTGCTGCCGTTCGGTGAATGGCAGGAGTCGAAAGGTACGATCGCATTCCTATCCCTGCTGGCTCCGGTTCTCCGCGCCCTCGATGGCGGCGGCTTGTTGTGCATCGACGAGTTGGACCACAGCCTGCATCCGCTTCTCGCCATCGAGGTGATCCGCCTCTTCAGCGATCCGAAGAGGAATCCGAAAGGCGCCCAGCTCATCTTCAACACCCACGACACGAACCTTCTGAGTGCCGACTTACTGCGCCGGGATCAGATCTGGTTCACCGAGAAGGGCCGGGACGGCGCGAGTCAACTCTACCCGCTCACGAACTTCAAGCCCCGCCGCGAAGAAAATCTGGAAACGGGCTACCTGCAAGGGCGTTACGGGGCGATTCCGTTTCTCAACCCGGATGGTTTCCTCGGCCATGAAGAAGAGCGATAGTCTACGCCGGCGCCCAGGCTTCCGGGAGCCGCTCGCGCGGTTCCTGATCGTCTGCGAAGGCACGGTCACCGAGCCACGCCACTTCAAGGACCTGCGGGTGCAGGAGCGCGGGTTGATCGAAATTAAGATTGTTCCCGGCGGCGTTCCAAAGACGGTGGTCGAGTTGGCGGCGAGGCTCAAGAAGGAGTCGGAAGTCGAGGCCAAGCGCCGCAAGGACGACAACCTGCGGTACGACCACGTCTGGTGCGTCTTCGACATCGACGAGCACCCGTTCGTGCCCGAAGCCAGGCAACAGGCTCGGGACAACGGCATCGATGTCGCGGTGTCGAACCCGTGCTTCGAGTTGTGGCTTCTTCTTCACTTCCAGGACCAGACCGCGCACATCGAGCGCGACCGCGTGGCGCACTTGTGCCGCGAACACATGCCTGGCTACAAAAAGGAACCTCGCTGCGAGTTGCTTACACCGCGCCAGACAGAGGCGCTCGCGCGAGCGGCTCAATTGGACGATTGGCAAGCCACGCGCGGCAATGGCGGCGCGAACCCATCGACTGGCGTCCACCGCCTGGTCCGGCAAATCAAAGAGGTCCGCCAATCGCCTACAATCGAGACGAGGTGAACCATGGCAGCAGGCGCAGCAGGCGCAGGCGCGGCAGCGGCCGCCGCGGCGGTCAATGCCATCAAGGCTTCGGGCGTAGTGGTGTGCGTGGAGCCGGAGGAGTTCGCGAAGATTCTGGCCCGCGCCAAGGACTCGCTGGTGGTCACGGCCGAGTGCGGGATCTTCAGCACCAAGTACGAATACCTGATGAGCTACAAGGGGCTGGCCTTCTACTGCAAGTCTGGCGAGCCGCTGACGCTCGCGGGGAGCGTGGAAGTGGTGCGCTCGGACAGCATCTGGATTCCCGCGTAACTGACGCAGCCCGGCCCGGGGCCGTGATATTGTGGATCGGTATGCAGAACCCTTACGCGAAGTATCTCGGCCAGCGGCGTCCGCTGGAAGTGCTTCGGGAAACCCCGGAGCGCTTGAGTGCGCTGCTCGATTCGATCGGTCCCGCGGGGGCTGACCGGGCGCCTGCGCCTGGAAAGTGGAGTGTGAGCGAGATCCTCTGCCACCTGGCGGACTGCGAGATGGCCTTCGCCGTCCGATTCCGGCAGACCATCGCCGAGGATCATCACACGATTCAGCCTTTCGATCAGGAGAAGTGGGCCGCGGCGTATGCCGGGTACGATGCCGCCTCCGCGCTGGCTGCGTTCTCAGCCGCGCGGCGGTGGAACCTGCTGTTTCTGAACGCGGTGCCGGAGAGCGCTTACTCCAAGCCGGTTTCGCATCCCGAGCGCGGCCAGGGCACGTTTCAGGTGTTGCTGGAGACGGCGGCGGGGCACGATCTGAATCACCTGGGACAGATCGAGGCCATTGTGGCTGCGGCGGGCGCGGCTAAGGTCTAGCCCAAACCGGCGTGGCGCTTGAAGATCAGCGGCAGGTTCTGGGAGAACGCCGAGCGCGCCATTACCATGTCGCAGCCGGCGTCCTGGGCCTGGAGCTTCAGTTCGCCCTGCACGTGCGAAAGATACCCGATCAAGCTGATGCCCTTGGTACCGCTTCCCTTCTTCAACGTGGAAATGAGGCGCAGGGGTTCGGCGTCCTCCAGGTTCAGGTCGAAAACGATCAGCGAGGGATGGGCGTCGGCCGCGCGGTCGAGCACTGCCTGCGGCTCCTTGACGAATTCGATCGCCAAGCCATTGCGTTTGGCGGCTTCGGTGAGCTTCACCGCAAAAAACAAATCGCTGACGACCGCCAGAACTGTCTTCGGATCCTGCTTTAGCATAGCTATGGTTTGTTCGTAAGGTTCCCGCGACTGAGATCGGGAGGTGGGTACGCTTGATCTTACCATGGAACGAGGCGCGGCTAATTCACTTCAGCCCGAGGAACCGCGCGGCCGCCCGGTAGGCCGCCAGCCAGGAGCCGTAGAGAAGAAAGTCGTGGGTCTCGTCGGGAAGCACCATTACTTCCACGGGCACGTGTTTGCGCCGCAGAGCGTCGGCCAGCATAACGGTTTGGTTGAACTGGACGTTGCGGTCGTCATCGCCCTGTATCAGGAGCACGGGCGATTTCCAGCCGCTCAGGTCGGCCATGGGCGACGACTCGAAGGCCGTCTTGCGATCCGGTTCGGTGGCGGGTATGGCGATCTCGCGCGCCCAGTCGTGGACGCCGTGCAGGTCCACGCCGCCGTGGAACAACTCCGGAAAGCGCGCCAGCGCCATGGCGGTGAGGTATCCGCCATAGGAGCCGCCCCAGGCGGAAATCTGGTTGGGGTCCACATCGGCGCGCGATCGCAGATACAGCGCGGCGCCCTGAACGTCGTGGACTTCGCTGGCGCCCGCCGGGCCGGCGCGCAGCGCTTCGCGGAAATTCAGACCGTAGCCGATGCCGCCGCGGTAGTTCACGCTGAGCACCACGTAGCCGCGCGACGCCAGGTATTGGTTCATGGCGTAGGCGTTCCAGTAGTAGTACATGGAGTGCCAGCCCAGTAGCATCTGGCGTTGCGGGCCGCCGTGAAAGAAAACCACGGCGCGCATGGGGCCTTTGGCGGGCGCGGGCGGAAGGAACAACTGGCCGTGAATGGGCAGCCCGTCGGCGGCGGGGAAGATGACCTGCTGTGGCTCAACCAGGGTCTTCAGCGGGAAGTCCGCGGGCGTTGCGCGCGGGTCGGGGTAGCGCGTTTCGCCGCCGATGCGGATGGCCACCTGCAAAGGCGTTCGCGCGTCGCTCTGCAGGTAGGCCACCACGTTGGGGTCGCTGGTGGGCATGGGGCGCACCTCGATACCAGTGCCGGAGGTGAACGCCAGCGCCGGTCCGCCGGTTAGGGACAGCTTCACCCTCCAAAGATGACGGCGGTCGGGGTCGCCCTGATTGGAAGAGAACACCATCTCGCCGCCGCCCGGCACTAGGGCGGCATGTTCCACTTCGAATTCGCCGGGCGTGAGCAGCGCGGCAGGCGCGCCTCCGGCGGCGGGCACGGAGTAGAGATGCGTCCAGCCGTCATGCTCCCACGGAAACACCAGGGTGCCTCGCCCGGTCCACCACAGTTGATGGTCGCCGGCGATGCCGCGAAAAACGCTACCGGGGCCAGGCAGGGCGCGCCGGACCTCGCGCCCCTCGCCGGTTTCGGCCGAGGCCACGCGGATACTCCAAGGCTCGCCCTCGCGCTGGGCCTCGCGCACCTGCCGCAGCCCGCTCGAAGGCGTGCGGATGAATGCGACGCTGGCGCTGTCGGGCGACCATGTGGGGTACTGGTCGGTGTCGGTGCCGGGGTCCAGGTACTGAAGCGCGGCGGCGGCGATGTCGTAAACACCGACGAATGCGTGGTCGCCGCGGAGGCTCTCGAAGGCGATGCGCTTGCCATCGGGCGACCACACCGGGCGCTGGCACGTGCCGCGGGCTTTGAAGATCTGCGATGGCTGGGCCTTGCCGTCCGCGGGCACCCACCAGAGCTGGCCGTGGCGCAGGAACAGGATCCAATCGCCGCGGGGCGAGACGGCGGGCGAGTCGCCTTCGCCGATCCGCCGCGGCGCGGCGCCGTCCAGGGTGACGATCCAAACGGCCTGCTCCGCGCCCAGCGGGTCAAGCGCGGGGTTAGGGTATTCGCCCGCGCGATTGGCGTCGCCGCCGCGCGTGTAGACGATGGCTGAACCGTCCGGCATCCACCGCAGGTCGTCGAGCTCCTGGCCGTCGTCCGCGGTGTAAGCGGTTACCGCGCGCGCCTGGTAATCCGGCGGTGCGGCGGCCAGGATGTTGCGCACGCCGCGGACATTCGAAACCCAGGCCACCTTGCCGCCCGCGGGTGACGCGGCCAGCGAAGTGGGGAACGCAGCCCCCATAACTTGCTCCAGGGTGAAGGGCGGTTGCTGCGCCCAGGCGCATCCCGCCGCTAACAGGGCCCAAACGATTCGCATGGGTTCAATATACCGTGGCGGCAGTGCGCCCGGAACCGCGGGCCGGGCTCACGGCGCCGCCAGCGGGAATTGGACGGATGGGGTTGGCCGGACGGATACGGTAGAGGCCCTCTCACTGTTAGGAGGTGCGGGCGCATAGTACTATATAATTCCCTATAAGTCCGTATTGACAGGCACATTAATTCCCCATATAGTCTCTTTATGCATGATGTCGTCTTCTCGATTGAGCAGGTTGCGGAGCATCTGGGGCTACACGTCAAGACGGTCCGAAGCTATGTCAGGGAAGGCCGGCTCAAGGCTGTGCGCATTGGAAAACAGTACCGAATCGCGGCTGCCGACTTGGCGGCCATGATGGGCAGACCGGTTTCGACTCTCGATCCTCAGCCCGTCAGCAGGACCCGGCACGTGGAAGTTTATAGCGTTGTGGAGGTCGATGCCGTGAGCCCGGAACTCTCCGAACGCCTGACGAACATGTTATTGGGCGCCGCCAACAGCCGCGACAATGCGCAGGAAGAACGTTTGCAAGTGCAGGCGATTTACGACGCCCCTCGGGGACGGCTCAAACTGATCCTGATCGGAAGCATTGACACAACGGGCGCGCTTCTGAAAGTGATCAAGGCGATGGTGGAGGTTGAGAAATGACGGGGATCTACAAGACGCCCGAAGGGCAACGGCTGGTCGAGGAGCAGTACCGCCGGATATTGACTAATTGGCCGGTAGCCAATCGACAGTTTCGCGTGCCGACCACGCAGGGCGAAACATTCGTGATCGCGTGCGGGGACGAATCGGCACCACCGGTTGTGTTGCTGCACGGCTCGCTCGCCAACTCCGCATCGTGGATGGGGGATGTGACGCTATGGGCACAGGGGTTCCGCGTGTTCGCCATCGATATCATTGGCGAGCCAGGTTTGAGCGCTCCCTCGCGGCCCCCGCTCAATTCGGACGCGTATGCTTTGTGGATTGATGAAGTGATGGACGCGCTGAGCCTCACGCAGGCATCGTTCGTTGGAGTATCGCTCGGCGGTTGGCTGGCGCTGGACTACGCCATGCGCCGGCCGGAGCGGGTGGATCGCATGGCGCTGGTTTGTCCCGGCGGCATTGGCCGCCAGAAGATTGGAATACTCTTCAAGGTCGCGGTTTTCGCTCTATTGGGATCGTGGGGCAGGCGCAAACTACGGGAGGCGATTCTCGGTCGCATGACTGGGGACGATGTGTCCCCTGCGCTGCGCAAGTTCTGGGATTTTATGGCGTCGATTCACAGGAACACCCGGCCGCGCACGGAGAGGTTGCCAATCTTTAGCGACGCGGCGCTCAGCGGGTTGACCATGCCCGTGCTGATGATCGTCGGGGCGAAGGACGCGCTGCTGGACTCCGCGGACACCCGGCATCGGATCGAAACACTGCTGAGTAACGGCAAAGTTAAGTACCTCGACGAAGCTGGTCACCTCATTCTTGGGCAAGGCCCGAGCATCGCGGATTTTCTGAATGGTAGCCTTGCGGAACTCCGTCAAGCATAGGCCGGCCGGGTGATGCCTCCCGACTTGTCGCGCGGCGTTTGCCGATTCTGCGGCTCCCGATCGGGGCCTCAGTTTGTCGGGGGAGTCCAACTTTTCCCCTTCATGCACCGCGCCGTAGCATAGAATGGCTCTTAGGCCGAAATGCCCAATCCACTCAGTTCGTCTTCCGCGAAAATTCCCACCGCCGGGCTGTTGCGCCAGCTCGGCTTCTTCAGCGCCACGGCACTGGTGATCTCCAACATGGTGGGCACAGCCATTTTCGGCACCACCGGGTTTATGGCGGGCGATCTGGGAAGCGCCGGCCTCATCCTGGGCTGCTGGGCCGTGGGCGCGCTGGTCGCCATTGCCGGCGCCTTGAGCTACTCCGAACTGGGCATCAACTTCCCCAGCTCCGGCGGCGAGTACGTCTACCTCACACACGCCTACGGTCCGGAGTGGGGATTTATGACCGGCTGGGTTTCATTCTTCGCCGGGTTCAGCGCGCCCATCGCGGCAGCGGCGCTGACCTTCTCCGATTACCTGGGGCATTTCATCCCCGCCCTAAAGCAGGACAACGCGCCGCTGGTGATCGGCTCGGGGACTTTCTCCCTGCACCTGGGGCCGGGCCAGGCGGTGGCGTCGATGCTGATCGCGGCATTCACCATTCTGAACTGCTTCGGCGTGGGCCGCGCAGCTAAGGTGCAGAACGTGCTGACCTCGACGAAGCTGCTGGTGATCGTGGGATTCGTGCTGGCGGCGTTTCTTTTCGGCTCGGGCGACTGGGGCCACTTCTCCCAACCCGCGGTGCGCACGGCTACGACCGGCCTGCCCATGCAATTCGTCATCAGCCTGATCTGGGTCATGTTCGGTTATAGCGGGTGGAACGCGGCGACTTACATCGCGGAGGAAGTCCGGCGGCCGGAGCGGAACCTGCCCGGTGCGGCGGCGGTTGGGGCGGTGCTGGTCGCGGTCATGTATCTGGCCCTCAACGTGGTGTACATCTACTCGACGCCGCTCGAGAAAATGAAAGGCCAGATCGCGGTGGGCGACCTGGCGGCATCCAACCTGTTCGGACCGCGCGTGGCCGGGGTCTTCACCGCGCTGCTGGCCATCTGCATAGTATCGACGGTGAATGCCATGGTCACCATCGGCCCGCGCGTGTACTATGCCATGGCAAAGAACAAGGCGTTTTTCAAGGCGGCGGCGACCGTTAATCCGCGCTGGCACACGCCGGTGATCGCCATCCTCAGCCAGGGGCTTTGTGCCATGGCGATGACGCTCACGCCCTTCCGCTCGCTGCTCACGTATATCGGCATCAGCCTGACGTTCTTCTCCGTGCTGGCGGTGGCCTCGCTCTTCGTGTTCCGCGCGCGGCGCCCGGATTGGCAGCGGCTGCGCGCCGTGCAGGTGGGCTGGCCGCTCATTCCCGCGCTGTACATATTGGTGGGCGTGGCGATGATGGTCTTCGGCTTGATCGGCTGGACCGTCGCCTCACTGGCGGCCTTCGGAACGGTGGGCGCAGGCGCGCTGGTCTATCATTTCGTGGTTCGCCCCGCACGTCCATGACTCCCTCCCTACCTGAACGCCCCACTCGCGTCCGCCACTGGGTGGTCGTGTTTGCGGTTGCACTGGCGGTGGTCACTTATATAGACCGAGTGGCCATTTCGCGCGCCGCTCCTTCCATCATGCACGATCTCGGCCTCGACAAGAGGGCGATGAGCTGGGGGTGGTTCGCCTTCGCGTGCGCCTACGCGGTGTTCGAGATCCCCGGCGGATTCCTGGGCGATTGGATGGGGCCGCGGCGGGTGTTGATGCGCGTGGTGCTGTGGTGGTCGTTCTTCACGGCCGCCACCGGGTGGGTGTGGAACGCCGCGTCGCTGGTGGTCACGCAGGGACTTTTCGGCGCGGGCGAGGCGGGCTGCTTCCCCAACCTGTCGAAGAGCTTCTCCACCTGGCTGCCGCGGAAGGAGCGGGCGCGTGCGCAGGGCTTCATGTGGTTGAGCGCCCGCTGGGGCGGGGCCTTCACGCCGCCGCTGGTGGGGTTCGTGATGCGCCAGGTGGGCTGGCGCCGCGCCTTCGGACTTTTCGGGTGCCTGGGCGTCATCTGGGCGGCGGTCTTTTGGTGGTGGTACCGCGACGACCCGCGCGACAACCCGCGGCTCAACGCCGCCGAGCGCGAACTGGTGCGCGAGAGTGCCTCCAGGGCCAAGGGCCACGGCGACGTCCCGTGGGGCAGGCTGTTGCGCTCGCGGCAAGTGTGGTTGCTGTGCTGGCAGTATTTCTTCCTGAGTTACGGCTGGTGGTTTTACATCACCTGGCTGCCCACTTACCTGGTGGAGGGCCGCCACATGGCGATGGGGTCCTCGGAGTGGTTGAGCGTGCTGCCGCTTTTCGCGGGCGGCCTGGGTAATCCGGTGAGCGCGTACATTGGCTCGTTCATCGCGCGCCGGAGCAGCGTGACGCGCGCGCGGCGCATCATGGGCTGCACGGGGTTCATCGGGGCCTCCGGTTTCCTGATCTACTCCACCACCATCCAAGACCCGCTATTCGCCATGTTGGCCATGGCCATGGCGAGTTTCTCGAACGACCTGATCATGCCCGGCGCCTGGGCCGCGGCCATGGACATCGGCGGCAAGTACACCGGCACCGTGTCCGGGGCCATGAACACGTGGGGCAACCTGGGCGGCGCGCTGGCTCCGCTGGCAGCCGGCTACATCCTGCACTGGAGCCACGACAACTGGAACCTGGTTCTTTACGCGTCGGCCGCCATTTACCTGCTGGGCGTGTTCTGCTGGCTGGCACTGGACCCGGTGACGCCGCTGGAGGCGCAGACCGCGCCAGCCTGTTAAAGAGCGGGCTTGGCCGTCAACTGCGTTGCCAGCGAGACGATCCCTTTGCCGATTTGACTGTGACCTCCTACAATGAAGTTGATGAAGGGCCGGCACCCGAAGACGTTTTCCTATTCGGTTTTCTACGAACAAGCCCCCGAAGGGGGCTACGTAGCGTTCGTTCCGTCTCTGCCCGGTTGTCACACCCAGGGAGAAACCCTGGAAGAAACGGAGCGCAACGTCAAGGAAGCCATCGCGCTGTATTTGGAAAGCTTCACAGCCCATTGCGAGGCGATACCCGAAGAGGGGCGATCCTTTCAGGGCCGGGTGACTGTTCCCGCCTAGTGCATGCCCAAGCTTCCATCTCTGACCGCGCGGAAGGTGATACGGGGGCTGAAACAGGCGGGATTCGTCGAGGACCGGCAAGCAGGAAGCCACCTGATATTGATTCACCCCGGGACGAAGGCTCGAACGGTGGTGCCCGTGCATCCTGGCCGGAGGATCAAAGAGCCACTTCTGCGCGCGATTGTGCGCGACGCGAATCTCTCAATCGACGAGTTCATTGCGTTGCTTTGATCGGGTTTCGGAGCGTGCTCCGGGACGCAGCGCATTGTTCGCATCGACATCGACCGTGACCCGCGGGTGCTGCACGCAAGGCGCCAGCGTTTTGTTCTGTGCTCCTTCATTCCCGTCAAACCGCGATCTTACTAATCGGCGGCGACAAGACCGGAACCGGGTCTCTTGTGCAAGTACAGCGTTATGTTATTCGGAACCCAAAATGTATGTTTCAGAACAACAGAAAAGCCGTCCAACCCCGGGTGACCTCAGACGTTAAGACCAGCGATCTACGGCCAGTCGAAGGTATCCGACTTGCGGGGAAGTTCTTGATTTGCCCGATCGCGCGTTGCGTTATAATCACTCGCCAATGAGACAGCTTTCCATCGCCATTTTGTCGGTGTGCTCCGTCGCGGGCACCTGGGCGCAGAGCTTCGAGAAGGAAGCACGGATCGCCGTGTTGGTAGGGGTCGGCCGGTACCCGGCGGCTAGTGGGTTCGAGGAGCTGAAATATCCCGCGCGGGATGTCGAGCGGTTGGAGATCGAACTCCTGCGCCAGGGCTACAAAGTGGTGGCGCTCAAGGACCAGGATGCGACGAAGAAGGCCGTCATCCAGGCGCTGCGGAACGCTTCCGACCTAACCGAACATGGCAAGGGAACCGCGCTGTTCTTCTTTTCCGGCCGTGGATTCAGCGTTATGGGCTCGAATCTCCTCGCGACCTTCGACGCCAACGCGGCTAACCTCCCCTCCACCGGTCTAGCGCTACGCACCGTCGACGAGATGGTATCCGCGGCGGGCGCGGCGCGTAGGGCGCTTTTCATCGACGCCTCACGCGACGGAGCGCCAACGCCCCGGACGTTCGATCAGATCCTGCCGATGGCTGGAACGCGAGTCCTGTTCTCGACCAAACCGAAGCGCGTGAGCTACGAGGACGACGCGCTGGAGAGCGGCGTGTTCGCCCACTTCCTGGTGCGCGGCCTCCACGGAGAAGCGGGCGGTGCCGACGGGAGCGTCATGTTCCGCGGTCTGGCGGACTATGTGCGCGACGCGGCCAGCGCCCATGGGTTCCAACAGAACCGGGTGCAGGTTCCCTTCGACCCGGGCGGTGCGCCGGCCGATTTCCAGTTAGGCAGGAAGGACGGCGCCAACGGCGGCCCCGCCGCCGAAGCCGCGGTGGCCAAGGCCAAGGAACTGTACAAGGCTCGCGACTACTCGGGTGCGGCGGCTTCCTTCCGGGAAGCGGCCCAGGCGGGTAGCGCCGAGGCGATGGCGCGGCTGGGCGGCATGTCCGCCAGCGCGGCGGGAACTCCGCGGGACTACGCAGAAGCCATGAGCTGGTACCGCAGGGCCGCGGATCTCGGCTATGGCCCCGCCATGGATTCGATCGGCGACATGTATGAACGAGCTCTCGGCGTAGCGCAGGATTTCGCGGAGGCCCTCAAGTGGTACCGCAAAGCGGCCGATGCGGGCGCCCCCGACGCCTGCAACGACGCCGGTCAGCTCTACGCCTTCGGCCGCGGCGTCACCCGGGATTACGTCGAGGCACTCAAGTGGTACCGCCGGGGGGCAGAGCGCGGTGACAACCAGGCAACGAACAACATTGGCTGGCTTTACGAGAACGGCTATGGCGTCAAGCAGGATGACGCCGAGGCGATGAAGTGGTACCGCAAAGCCGCCGATATGGGGAACCGCATTTCGATGGACCAGGTTGGATATATGTACGCGCAAGGCCGGGGCGTGCGGCAGGATTTTGCGGAAGCGTTTCAGTGGTACAAGAAGGCCTCCGAAGCCGGCAATAACGACGGCATGTACGACATGGCCCGGGCGTATTCGCGAGGGGAAGGCGTGCAGCGCGACTACGCCGAGGCCATGAAATGGTATCGCAAGGCGGCCGACGCCGGGCATGGCGCCTCCATGAACAACATCGGCACGCTATACGAGGATGGATTAGGCGTACCGCAGGATTACAAAGAGGCGGAGAGGTGGTACCGCAAAGCGGCCGATGTGGGGAAGACCACGGCGATGCACAACCTGGGAGAGCTTTATCTCAACGGCCGCGGCGTGGCCCAGGACTACGCGGAGGCCATGAAATGGCATCGCAAGGCCGCCGACGGGGGCTACGCGACGAGCATGAACCAGGTCGGCTGGATGATCCAGAACGGCTGGGGAGTGAAGCAGGATTACGGCGAGGCGATGAGGTGGTACCGAAAGGCCGCCGACGCCGGCAATAGCACTGGCATGAACAATATCGGGTGGCTCTACCAGAACGGCTGGGGGGTGACCCAGGACTACGCCGAAGCGATGAAATGGTATCGCAAGGCCGCCGACGCCGGCAACGGCCTCGGACTGAACAATGCCGGGTGGCTCTACCAGAACGGCTGGGGCGTGACCCAGGACTACGCCGAAGCGATGAAGTGGTACCGCAAATCCGCGGAAGCCGGCAATGCTCTTGGACTCAACAATGTCGGGTGGCTCTACCAAAACGGCTGGGGCGTGACCCAGGACTACGCCGAAGCGATGCAGTGGTACCGCAAGGCCTCCGAAGCCGGCAACTCCGATGCGACGAACTCGGTGGGCTCGCTCTACGAGAACGGCAGGGGCGTGAGCGCGGACCGGGCCGAAGCGGTGAAGTGGTATCGCAAAGCGGCGGCGTCCGGCAACCAGGCGGCCAGGGGCAACTTACAGCGGTTGGGCGAGGTGGAAACCGCGTCGACTGCCGTGGCGCAGAGCGGCGGTCTCTTCAGCGTGGCTCCCCGGTACCCGGGAGCGTCTCTGGTCTCGGGAGGAGACTGCCCCGCGCTCTCCGCCAACTGCAACGCCATCCTCTCCGCCGCGGCGTCCAAGAAACAGGTGTTCGATTTCTACACCGGGCATCTGGAGCAGGACGGTTGGACGCGGGATGTTGCCATGCACGCTCCCTCCGAGGGCGGCAGGCTGGGCAACAAGGCGCTCTGGGGAATCATGAACTACAACCGGGACAAGTTGACGCTCACCGTGCTGTTCCCCTTCGACAAGCAGGCCAAAGCAAAAGAGACGACTGTCAACATCAGTCTGATCAACCGCGGTGCGGGCGACGCCATGGCCGATTTCATCAAGCGCATCCCGCGGGTCGTGGTCCTCAACAACCAGATGAACCAGCGGTTTGAGAGCGGCGGTTGGGCCGTGAATGTGCTCTCCTCCACCAAGGAGGGGTCCTCGATCTCGAAACAGGTTGGGATGCAGAAATATCTCTTCAACACCACCGATCCTAACGTCACCTTGCTGCGGGTGAAGGTGGAACTGGAACGCTTGGACGGAAAGGGGATTAACCAGGGGTTCCTGGTGAAGGCGCAGGTGAAGGACGCAGCCGGCGCTGTCTACAATTGGGTTGGCGCGGGGACGGATTTCGGCACATACTTCGAATCCCGGCCCGGCGGCAATCGGAGCGCCATGGTCCCGGTCCAGCCCAAGGCGGTGGTGGAATACGTATTCACCGTCCCTCACGACGCTGAGTTGACCGAGTTCGTGTGGCAGGATCTGGTGACCGTAGGGATTCACCAATAGCCGGAGCGGAGTTCCGATTCATTCTACGCGGAGATAGGCGAGTTTCCACCACGTCGCCACTTTTTCGAGCGGGGCTCGATGGCTGGGAGGCGAGCTTGAGATCCGGGCCGTGGTTCCCCAGGGGACGGTCCGAATCGACCGGTTCGACCGGCCCGCAGCGGACGAGTGAGGCCGGCTGGCGCTCGTCCCGGTGACGCCGCTGGAGGTGAGGCGGGCGGTTCGGTACACTTAGGCAGTGCCGAGCATTTACTCGCTCAAACCCGCATTCCAAGGCGTCCTTCGCCCGCCGGCGCGAACGCTCGAACGCGCCGGAGTGAGAGCCAACCATGTCACTGTCGCCGCCTGCGCGCTGTCGGTCGCGGTTGGTCTACTGCTGACCGCGCGGATTCACGATCACGCGCTGCTGCTGGTGCTCCCGGTGTTTCTCTTCGTGCGGATGGCGTTGAACGCTATCGACGGCATGCTGGCGCGGGAGTTTCACCAGAAGTCGGATTTGGGAGCTTATCTCAACGAGCTGACGGACGTGGTCTCCGACGCCTTTCTCTATTTGCCGTTCGCCTGGCTGGCACCCTTCGAAGGGCTGTGGGTCGGGGTGGCGATCTGGCTGGCGGCGGTTTCGGAAATGGCGGGAACGGTTGCGGTGATGACCGGGGCTAACCGCAGGTACGACGGCCCCATGGGCAAGAGCGACCGGGCGTTCGCGTTGGGCGCCATGGCGGCATGGATTGGCTTCGGTGGCACCGTTTCCTCGTGGGTTGGCTGGCTGTTCTTCAGGCTCATCGTCCTGCTACTGGTGGTTACCATTTTCAACCGCGTCCGCAACGGACTGGCGGAAAGGAAAGGCGCGTCCAGGGGATAGCAGATGATTGAATGGCTCGTCGCAGCGCTGATTACCGGAGGAACCCGGCTCCTCACCGGAGTGCAAGCCAGGTGGATGGGGTGCGAGCCGGGCGCCGGCCAGCGCGTCTACTTCGCCAACCACGCCAGTCACGTGGATTTCATCCTCATCTGGTCCGTGCTGCCTCACGACATTCGCAGGCGAACCCGGCCGGTGGCGGCGGCCGATTATTGGAGCCGCGGCGCGGTGCGGCGGTTCCTGATTCATCGGGTATTCCGCGGCGTGACGATCTCGAGAGCCAGGATCGAGCGCGAGCACAACCCGGTCACCGAGATGTGCCACGCACTGGATGGTGGAGCGTCGCTGATTCTCTTCCCCGAGGGCACACGCGGGCCGGGCTGGGACGTGCAGCGGTTCAAGGCCGGCGTGTATCATCTGGCCAAGACATATGCCAACCTGGAGCTTGTGCCGGTGTGGATCGACAACGCCTACCGCGTGCTGCCGAAGGGAGTGCTGCTGCCGGTTCCGCTGCTTTGCTCGGTGGCGTTCGGAACGCCGCTGCGGCTCGGGGCCGGCGAGGATAAGCCCGAGTTTCTGGAGCGCCTGCGCCAATCGCTGATCGAAACGGGGAGGGCTTGACCATGCGCGAAGAGTACCGGGTTCTATTGGCGTTGGTGGGAGTGCTGTCGGTCGCGAGCGTGGTCTCCGGGATCCTCCGGCTCCGCGCCGGACCTCGGCCCAACGCGGTGCTCACTAACATGAACGCCCGCATCAAAGCCTGGCGGGTGATGGTCATCCTGCTGGGAGCGGCGTTTCTGGCGGGCCATCATGCCTTGATCCTGCTGTTCGCGTTCGTATCTTTCGCCGCGCTGCGCGAGTTCATCACGCTGACGCCCACGCACCGCGCCGACCATGTGGCGCTGGCCATCAGCTTCTTCGTGGTTCTGCCCATGCAGTATTGGCTCATCTGGGTGGATTGGTACGGCTTCTTTACCATCCTGATCCCGGTGTATGCCTTCCTGGTTCTGGCCGTCGCCGCGGCCGTGTCCGGCGACGCCAATAACTTCCTGGCGCGGACGGCGGAAACGCAGTGGGGCTTGATGATCAGCGTCTATTGCATCTCGCACGTTCCCGCTTTGCTGAAGCTGGATATCCCCGGTTACGGCGGCCGCAACGCCATGCTGGTGCTCTTCCTACTGATCGTTTCGCAATCGAGCGACGTCCTGCAATACGTGTGGGGTAAGCTGCTGGGACGCCACAAGATCGCGCCCACCTTGTCGCCATCGAAAACGGTCGAGGGGATGATCGGCGGCGTGGCGTGTGCCACGGCTTTGGGCGCGTGCCTATGGAGATCCACGCCGTTTAGCCCCTGGCAGGCGGCGGGCATGGCGCTGATCGTTACCATGATGGGTTTCCTGGGCGGCCTGACGATGTCGGCGATCAAGCGCGACCGCGGCGTGAAGGACTGGGGCCACCTGATCGAGGGCCACGGCGGCATGCTGGACCGGCTGGATTCGGTGGCCTTCTCGGCGCCGATCTTCTTTCACTTGACGCGGTACTTCTTCGCTAAGTTGTGATGTGGGAGCTTGCCGATGGCGTGCGGCGTGCCCCGGGGCGGCGCGCTCCTTGATGGCGCATTCCGGGTGGCCCGAGTTATGAAAGGTGCGGACCGCAAGGCGGAGCCGCGGCCTCCCGCGATTTCGTGCGGCTGGGAGATGGCGGTCCGGGTCCGAGTACGGGAGCGGCCGGAGCAACGCGGCGTCGATGACACTGAAGATCGCCGTATTGACGCCAATGCCCAGCGCCAGGGACGCAACCGCGGCGGCCGTGAAACCGGGTGCCTTGCGAAGGGTCCGGAAAGCGTAGCAGAGGTTTTGACGCAGTTCATCGGGCCAGCGCAGCCCCTTCGCCTCGCGGCATTCCTCTTTGACCGACTCCAGTCCGCCAAACTCCACGCGCGCGAGCCGTTCGGCCTCGGCTGGGGAGACCCCGGACCGGATCAAATCCTCCGTGTAGCTATCGATGTGTGCCTTCAATTCCGCAGCCATCCCTCGCTCCATATCCGACCGCCGGAGAAGCCCTACTAATATTGACCGGAGCCGTGCAAGCATATAGCTAAACCGCCTCGGGACGGGCATTCGGCACCGAAGCGATCGCATCGGTTAACCGGCTCCATTGTTCGGTCTCGTTTCGCAGTTGCCGCTTCCCACTCGCGGTTAGCTGGTAATACTTGGCCTTTCGCTTGTTTTCGGATTCACCCCACTCACTGGCAATCCAGCCCTTGTGTTCCAAACGATAAAGGGCCGGGTAGAGGGAGCCTTGCGGAACCTGCAGGGCCGAATTCGAAATCTGCCGGATTCTCAGCAGAACGCCATATCCGTGCAGCGGTCCGAGCGCCACCGCCTTCAGGATCAGCATGTCAAGCGTACCTTGCAGAAGCTCAACGCCGTCTGACATCTTGCACTCCTAGTGATTCTAGGAGTATACACGATCTCTCCTAGACGTGCAAGGAGAGTGTTCGGGAGAGAATTCGGGTGTCGAAGCTCCGGGCAGACAGAGGAGCGCCCGTCTTCGGGTGCACAACCGCCGCGCTCTACTCGCCGTGCGCTTCGATGTCGCGAATTGCGAGAATACCGCGACGGGAAAGCCGAATCCCATGGTGAACCGCGTCGGCGCGAGGTCCCGACCGGCCAGGCGCCGCACGCTACTCGCCGGGCGCCGGCGGAGAATCCACCGCAAGGCCCTTGCGTACCGCCTGGGGCAGCGGCCGGAACGCCCGCGCCCAAATGTATACCCGAATGATGCCGGCGATCACCACCACCTTGCCGCCGGCCATCGCCGGCCAGGCGTGGTAGTGGGTGGCCATCGACCGCATGGAATGCCCAATCGCCGATCCCGCGAATTGAATCCCCAGCGCGCCGCTCAGAAGCAGGAGACGATTGCTCTCGCGGCGCTGCGCCAGCAGCAGGGACCAAAGGGCAATGTCCAGGATAGACGTGCCAAGGTTCAGGTCGCGCGTCCAGGGAGCCATCCACAAGCCCACCCTGAGATGGGGGCCGTAGTGCGCCCAGAACGAGATCCCCACGAAGAGGACCGCGCCCAGCACGCAAGCGACCCGCATCACTCCGCGGGACTGAAGGAAGGCGCTGGCGCGGAAAATCAGGCTGATCACCAGGACGAAGGTGAAGAACTCCATGAAAAGTTCACCCCATTGGTAGACGCGTGCGCTCCAGGACAGCGAAGCGGGGGTGGCGTGGAATGTGATCGCCCAGATGGTGGGGAGTTGGGCCACGGCCAACAGAAACTCCGCGGTGGCGAAGGCGAACACTAGAGGGAACTTCAGCCAGTCCCCGCGCAGGAGCCGGGTGATGAGGACAATCTCGAACCAGAACCAGAGCAACGCCTGGACGGCACTGAGGGCGGCAGCCATGCTGTCTCAATTCTAAACCCATGCGAAACAAGGGCCGGGGCGGGTGATCGAGCGCCGGGCGGGACGAGCGCCCCTCGGAAGTGCGCCGCGTCCGGTATGCTCACCCCCAAAACTCGCGGTCTGCCTGCCCGCTGCCGGCCCGTCGCGGTACTCGCCGTCCTGGACCGCCCGCCCTGGAACTCGCGGCCCGTTCCTGGCGTATACTTTGGAGAGCCGAGGAACTATGAGTTTTTTCTCAAAGCAATTCATCGACGTCATCCACTGGACCGAACCGGGCACGGGCGTGCTGGCGTACCGCTACCCTATGGAGGACATGGAAATTCAGAACGGCGGCCAGCTTACGGTGCGCGATTCCCAGGCGGCCGTGTTCGTCAATGAGGGCCAGATCGCCGATGTTTTCGGCCCCGGCCTGTACACCCTGACCACCCAGACGCTGCCCATCCTCACCTACCTGCGCAACTGGGACAAGGCCTTCAAATCGCCGTTCAAGAGCGACGTCTACTTCTTTTCGACGCGCCTGCAGACCGACCAGAAGTGGGGCACCGCCACGCCCATCACCATTCGCGACAAGGAGTTCGGCGCCGTGCGCATCCGCGCATACGGCATCTACACCTTCCGCGTGGCCGACCCCAAGGTCTTCTACCAGAAGGTCAGCGGCACGGTGGAAAGCTACCTGGTGAGCGATCTCGAGGGCCAACTCCGCGATACCATCGTGGGCCGCATGACCTCGGCATTCGCCACCTGCGCCGTCAGCTTCCTCGACATGGCCGCCAGCCAGTTGCAGCTTGCCCAGACCATGACGGAGGCGCTAAAGCCGGTGTTCGCCGATCTCGGCCTGGAGATTGTCAGCTTCGTGGTAGAGAACATTTCCCTGCCCGAGGAGTTGCAGAAGATCCTCGATCAGCGCATCGGCATGAACATGATCGGCGACATGGGCCGGTACACCCAGTTTCAGGTGGCGCAGGCGATTCCCATGGCTGCAGCCAATGAGGGCGGCGGCGCCGCGGGCATCGGCGTGGGATTGGGCGCCGGAATGACCATGGCGCAACAGATGATGAACGCCACCAATTTTGGCGGAGGGCCGGCCGCGGCACGGCCTCCCGCACACCCGCCCGCACCGGCCGGGGCACCATCGGCACCGCCGGCCGCGGGGGGCGCTGCCAGCAAGTTCTGCATTAGTTGCGGCCAATCCATCCCGCGCGCCGCCAAGTTCTGCTCCGAATGCGGTGGGGCGCAACAATAGCATGACGCCCCAACCGCCGCCCGCGGCGCGGCCCAAGCAATTCCAGTGTTCCGGCTGCGGCGCCGTAATGGCTTTCGATCCCGTACAGGGCCTGCTGAAGTGCGGCCACTGCGGGCTTACCGAAGCCGTGCCCGCCGCGGCTGAATCCGCGCTTTCCTCCCACCCGCTGGAGCAGTTCCTGGCCCTGGCCGGCGATGCCCATCTTCGCCCCCTCACTGCGCAGGCGCTTCAGGTGCAATGCACCGGCTGCGGCAGCGTGGTGGCCTTCGAACCGCCCGAGGTCGCTGGTACGTGCCCCTTCTGCGGCGCCAACGTGGTCACCCAGCCCAAGGCCGCCGATCCGCTGGTGGCTCCCGATGGCCTGCTGCCCTTCAAAGTGCCAAAGGAGCAGGCTCAGACGCAGGTCCGCGCCTGGCTTCAAAGCCGCTGGTTCGCACCCAACGCCCTGAAACGTCTGGCGCGGCAGGAGGGCATCGCGGGCCTGTATCTTCCCTTCTGGGCGTACGACGCCGACACCGTGAGCCAATATACCGGTCAGCGCGGCGAGAACTATACCGAGACCAAGACCTACACCGATAGCGACGGCAACATACAAACGAGCGAAGAGCAGCGCACCAGGTGGTGGCCCACGGCGGGCGAGGTGTCCCGCTCTTTTCAGGACGTGCTTATCGCGGCGTCGCGCTCGGTGCCCGAAAAGAAACTCAACGGGCTGGCTCCCTGGGACCTGGAAGCCCTCAGCCCCTACGAGCCCGCCTACCTGGCCGGCTTCAAGGCGCAGCATTACCAGGTGGAACTCCCCGACGGTTTCCAGGAAGCCAAGTCGGTGATGGCGAAGGTCATTGATGGCGACATACGTCACGATATCGGCGGCGACGAGCAAATCGTAGATTCCGTCGAAACCGCTTACTCCAACACCCGCTTCCGCCACCTGATGCTACCCGTCTGGATGGGCGCGTACCGGTTTCGCAGCAAGCCGTACCAGGTGGTGGTGAACGCGCGCACCGGCGAAGTGCAGGGCGAGCGGCCTTATAGCGCGTGGAAGATCGCGTTCCTGGTGTTCGGCATTCTGTGTCTGATCGTGGTCATTTACGCGCTGGCTCACAGGTAGGACGTTTCGGGGTCGCGGCGCACGCCCCGGACCCGGCGGCATTCGCGCGGCGGCGGGCGTATGATTTGAAGCATGCGCCGATTCTTCTACCCGGTTCTCTTCTTCACGCTTGCAGGACTGGCCTACGGGCAGGCCCCTTGCCGTGTGTCCCACCTGGCGGTCTTCGACGCCAATGTCGCCGAGTTCCTGGAACAACGGACGCTCGACTTGCAAGCGGGTCCGAATACCATCGAATGGCGCAGCCTGATGCCCCAAGCCTACGTCCGCACCATCCGCGTGACCGGCGAAGGGATACTGGTGGTCCGTCAGGATCTCACCTACGACGGCCCCGAATTGAAAGGCCAGAAGGCCCCCGTGCTGCACCTGACCCTGCAGAATACCGGCGCCACCGGCCCGCACAAGGTGCAAGTGGATTACCTCGCTCCCAACCTTAGCTGGAAGGGAGACTACGCCATGGTGCTGGGGCCATCCGTTAATGGCGGCCCGCCCACCGAGGCCGTGCTCGACGGCTGGGTCACGGTGCAAAACGACACGGGAACGGACGTGTGCGCGGACACGGTCGACCTGGTGGCCGGCGAGGTCCGGCTACTGGTGGGCGGCAGCAGGCCCGCGAGCTACCAGGCCACATCCCAGCAGGGCTTCGACACCGGCATCACGATCGCCGACACGACTGTGGACCCCTTCGCCGAGGTGACCGGCGTGAGCGTCTTCAGCCGTCTGCGGCTGGCGCGCAACGTGGCCATGACGGCCAACGCCGTGATGGGTCGCTTCCCCTTGTTCCAGCGGCTCAAACTGCCCATCGAGGAGCGCCACGTTTTTGAGAACGAGGCCCGGGCGCAAACCCTCGGCCGCGGCGGCTTCACCTTGCAGCCGCGTGGTTTGGAAGTCCGGCTGGTCGGCAAGAACAGTTCTCCATCGCCGCTTCCCGCGGGGACGGTGACAGTCTACACGATGGATGGCGAGGTCTCGCAGGCGGTTGGACAGGACGCGATCCCCTTGACACCCGTGGGCGCCGATTTCAGCGTCAGCCAGGGCCGGTCCACGGTGCTGCAGGGAACGCGCCGCGTGATTGACCGGAGCGAGGTGCCGGACCCTACCGCCCGCAACCAGCGGAAGTTGGTGACCAGGGTGGAGGTGGTCATCAGCAACCGCGGTTCCGTGGCTTCGGCGGCGGTTGTCCGGGAGGGCGTGGAGAGTTGGGGCTTCAGCCAGTGGACTGTCACGCAAAGCTCGCACCCGCAACGGAAGCTGGGCGACCACGAGATGGAATTCAGACTCTCGGTGCCGCCCGCCGGCAGCGTGACGGTGGATTACACGGTCGAGACGCGGTAGGCGGGGTGCCCGGCCGGGCTGGCCAAGCGCGGATAGGGATGGCGTCCCCAGGGGGATTCGAACCCCCGTTACCGCCGTGAAAGGGCGATGTCCTAGGCCGGGCTAGACGATGGGGACTTGCTGGCCGGAAATAAGGAAGGACACTTCTACTGTAGCGTTGCCGATAGCCGACCGTCAACCTGTGGCTGGGACGGCGGGTTCGGGAACGTTGCGCGGATGGCGTGGAGACAGGATGGCGGCGGGGACGGCGGACAGGGGCATTACCTGCACGGCGCCGCCCAGGGCGATCGCTTCGCGGGGCATGCCGAACACCACGCAGGAAGCTTCGTCCTGTGCGATGGTGTAGGCGCCGGCCTGACGCATCCGCAGCAGACCCTGCGCACCATCGCAGCCCATTCCGGTTAGCAGAACCCCAACGGCGCGGGCGGCCGCCGCCTCGCTGACCGAGTGGAACAACACATCCACCGACGGGCGCTGGTAGCAGACGCGCGGCCCGGTTCGGACGCTCACGAAGTAGCGGCCCGCGCTGCGCCGCAAGACCATGTGGAAGTCGCCCGGGGCCAC
The DNA here is from genome assembly GCA_963807205.1 of uncultured Solibacteraceae bacterium. GTDB lineage: Bacteria > Acidobacteriota > Terriglobia > Bryobacterales > Bryobacteraceae > CAWCVR01. The sequence goes on from CAWEAQ010000001.1 coordinate 582,979, forward strand.
CAGCGCCAGGCCGTCGTGGAGGGTGTCGCCATCCACCGCTTCTCTGACTTCGATACGGCAGTTGGCGTTCAGGCGTTCGGCGAAGGCCCGCGAAAAGCCGGAAGGGATGTGCTGAGTGACCACAATGCCCGGCGTGTTGGCAGGCAGCTTGGTGAGCACCGACGCGATAGCCTCGGTGCCGCCAGTTGAGGCACCAATGGCGATGACGGTTTCGGGCGGCAGGAGAGAGCGTTCGAGGGCGGGCGCCGGAACGGGATGGGCGGCGGGAGAGGCTGCCGGTGTGAGCGCGGATGTGGGCGCGGAGGTGGGCGCGGGAACGGGAGCGGGGGCGCGCACACGGGAAACGGCGGCGGCCCGTATCTTGGCGGCCAAATTGTGGCGAAGCTCGCCGACCGAGTAGGGCCCACCGGGTTTAGCCAGCACCTCGACGGCGCCGAATTCCAGCGCTTCCAGGGCGGCGCGGCAGGACGGCTGTGCCAGCGAACTGATGACCACCGTGGGCAGCGGGTGGAACCGCATCAGTTTCTTCAGAAAAGTGAGCCCGTCCATGCGAGGCATTTCGATGTCAAGGGTGAGGACGTCGGGCCGGAGGGCGACGATCTTGTCGCGCGCCACGTATGGGTCCGGGGCTGTCCCCACCACCTCGAGATCGGCTTCGTCGGCCAGAGCTTCGGTGAGAATCTTGCGGACTATGGCGGAATCGTCGACAATCAGGACACGGATTCTTCGACCGATAGACATGCTGGGTCTCTCGTTTCCACCGATACGGTGACCGTGCCGCTGCCAATGGAGACGGCATGGACGGCCCGGAAATCGGCGGATTCCTGGCGGTTCGACCGTGCCTCGCCCGTAAGAATCCGGGGCGAGGCCAGACGGAACGTGGCGCTGCTTTCGACGCGGCTCAAGACGGATCCGCAGATCATGTTCGTCAATTCGCGGACGACCTCCTCGACCTTGGCGGGAGGGAGATCCGAAGCATCCTCCCCGAGAAAATCGGCGGCGATCTGGAGAGCGGCCGAGGTGGTCACGCGCAGGGTCAGCTCACCTGGGGGCACGCCTTCGAATGCGAGCCCTACCACCATCTCGCCCTCGTGCGCATCGGCATCGCTGGGCGGTTCCTCGACCGGCTCGACGAAGAACATCTTTTCCAGCACCTCCTGGACGGAGTCGCGCAATGCGCGGTTTAATTGCGTTTCAAGCATTTGGATCCCCCAGTGTGCGCTCTAGAACGGCCCGCAAGTCTTCCGGAACGAAGGGCTTGGTGATGTAGCCGCGGGCCCCCAGCGTGGTCAGCCGGTCCATGCGATTGACGGTTGCGTCGGTGGAGATCACGATGGCGGGGATCCCGCGTAACAGCTCGTCCGCCGAGAGACGCCGCAGCAACTCCTCGCCGTCCATCCCGGGCATGTTGATGTCGGTGAGAATCGCGTCCACCCACTCCGAGCTCAGTACTTTCAACGCCTCGCCGCCGTCGCCGGCCTCGAAGCACTCCGACAGGTCGAAACCGGAAAGCTCCATGACGCGCCGCACGAAGGAGCGCATGGCCGGTGAATCGTCCACGATCAGGACACGGTATGCCATCAGTTGCCTCCCAACCGCGGCGCACCCGCGGCCAATTCCCTCTGCTCGCCGCCTTCCAGCAGCCACATCTTTCCGTTGGAAGTGTCCAGACGCACGGTGCGGCTGCGGATCCCGCCCACGGCTTCGGCGTGCAGCAGGATTCCCGACTTCCATAAGATCTTGCGCAAGGCGAGGTAGTTCCTCTTGCCGATCTCGAACACGTTCTCCTGATCCATCATCTGGGCCCCCCCGGCCGCGCGTACCACCAGCCGCCGCTTCATGGCCCCGCGTGTGCACATCTTTTCGAGAAGCAGGGGGATGCCGGTATCGGCAAACATGAAGGGATTGGCTTTGGCGCGCGCCGGATCGATGCCGGAATCCGGCAGCATGAAATGCAGCAGTCCCCCGACCTTGGTCTGCGGGTCGTAGATCGCCAGGCCGATGCACGAACCCAGGGCGAAGGTGGCCAGCACCTGCCCGTCGCCGTCCGCAATCCGGCAATCCGCCATGCCTACTACGATTTGGTCCATGGTCGCTCTCTTTTGGAAGGATTCCGGTAGACCGCCGGCTGCACGTACTCGAGGCCATGAGAAACCCGCGCCAGGCTCTCGGCGTGGCCGACAAATAGGTACCCGCCGGGTTCCAGGTGCTCGGCGAGTTGCTGTACCACTCGCTCCTGGGTAGGCCGGTCGAAGTAGATCATCACGTTGCGGCAGAAGACCACCGGGAAGCGGTGCGGCCAAGGCACGTGCTCCACCAAATTGATCCGCTGGAATTGAACCTGGGCACGGAGCGCCGCCGCCACGCGGTACGATTGCGGCGGATGTCCCTCGGACACGAAGTAACGCGAGAGCCAGGCCGCCGGCAGGTCTTGGCAACGCTCCTTCGGGTAGCAGGCGGCGGAAGCGAGGCGTAGCGCCTTGTGGGAGATATCGGTAGCCAGGATATGGATCTTTCGTCCCTGCAAAGCCTCGGTCAACAGGCAGGCAAGTGTCCATACCTCTTCACCCGTGGAGCAGGCCGCACTCCAGACTTCCACCATCTCGCGCTTCGCCAGATGCGGCACAATCTGTTCGCGGAGGAACCGGAAGTGGTCCGGTTCCCTCAGGAAGGCGGTGTGGTTGGTGGCCAGCGCGTCGATCATGCTGGCCAACGCCACCCCGGTCCGGTCTTCGACGATGTGCTGGTAGTAGTCCTGAAACGAGCGGAACCCTCCGTTGCGGACTAACTTCCGCAGCCGCGCCGATACCAGCTCTTCCTTGCCCGACTTCAGATCCAGGCCGAAAGTCCGGTAGGCCAGCTTGCGGATCTCTTCGAATTCCCTCGGGCTGAGAGGCCGTACGGCGTCCCAGCCTGTCATGTCAGTGGCTTGCGTCACACGTCCGGTCCTTAAATAGACGGTCGAGTTCCAGAATCAAACCAACCCGGCCGTCGCCCATAATGGCTCCCCCGGCGATGCCGGGTATGTTTTTGAAAGTCTCCCCCAGACTCTTGATAACGACTTCCTGCTTGCCTATCAGATCGTCCACCAGCAGGCAGAAGCGCCGGGATTCGGATTCCGCCACGATCAGCACCGATTGCTTGGGATCCTCGGATTTCGGCTTAACGTTGAACCTGCGATACAGCCGGATAACCGGCAGGAGAGCGTCGCGCACCAGCGCCATTTCCGACCGCTGTTGTACGGTCCAGATGGTGTCCTCGGTGGGACGGAACATCTCCCGCACCGCGAACAAGGGAACGATGTACTGCTCGGCCCCCACCCCCACCACCAGCCCGTCGATCATGGCCAGTGTCAGGGGCAGCTTCAACTGGAAGGACGAACCGGCTCCGGCGGCCGAGCGGATCTCGATGCGGCCCCGTAACTTCTCGACATGGCGGCGCACAACGTCCATCCCCACGCCGCGGCCGCTGACGTTGGTCACCTGGGCTGCGGTAGAGAAGCCCGGCTCGAAGATCAGGTTGAAGACCTCGTTCTCGGTCATGCCCTCGGCCGACGCAATCAGACCTTTCTGCATGGCCTTGGCGACGATCTTTTCGCGGTCCAGCCCGCGGCCGTCGTCGGCGATCTCGATGACCACATGGCCGGCCTGGTGTTGGGCTCGCAGCAGCAGGCGGGCGGAAGCGCTCTTGCCCCGGGCCAGCCGCTCCTTGGGAGTCTCGATTCCATGATCCAGCGCGTTTCGCACCATGTGCATCAGCGGATCCGCCAGCGCCTCCACGATGGTCCGGTCCAGTTCGATATCGTCGCCTTCCGTTTCCATCCCGACCTGTTTGTCGAACTGCAGCGACAGGTCGCGTACCAGGCGCGCCATGCGCCGGAACATGGGCCCGATGGGCACCAGCCGCATCGCCATGGCGGTTTTCTGCAACTCCGTGGTGATGCGCTTCAGTTGCGCCAAGTTGCGCTGTAGGCGGGGGTTCTTGCTCGCGCTGATTTCCGGATCGTGACGGACCAGGGATTCGGCAATGACCATCTCCCCGGCCATATCGGCCAGGTAGTCGAGCTTGGCGGTGTCGACCTTGATTGCCAGGGCTTCGCCCCGCCGCTCGGTTTGCGCTTTTTCGGCCGGAGCAGGCGTTGCCTCGGCTGCGGAGGCCACCGCCGCTTCCGGAGCGGGGCCGCCACTCGCCACGGCCGAGGCCATGGCCGAAAGCCCCTCCGGCGTGGGTTCCGGTTTGAACTCGGGAGCGGGTTCCGGCGCCGGCACGCACTCCGGCGGGGGATCCTGCGCAGACGGAGTTGCCGACAGCGCGCGAACCCGGGAGAACAGCGCCTCGTCCCATTCCGGCGGAGTCGTGGGCTGATTCCTGAGAGCGGTTTCCAGGTGAACCAGCCACCGTTGCAGGTGGTCGGCACTTTGCAGGATGGCATCGATGGCGGCTCCGTTGAGCGTCATCTGAAAGTTCCGCGCGCGGTCGAGAATCGCCTCCACTTCATGGGAAAGCTTCTGGACATCCCAGAGTTCCAGGAAGCCCGCCAGCCCTTTGATGGTGTGAAAGCCGCGGAATACGGAGTGCAGCGCTTCGGAATTGCATGGGTCCCGTTCCAGGGTGAGGACCTGCGCCTCGATAGCGGTCAGATACTCGCGGCTTTCCAAGACGAAATCCGACAACAGCTCGGGATCCTGGCCGAGAGACACTTTGGACGCCGACGTTCCGCCTCTAGTTGGCCCGCTGGGAGCGGTACTTGAACCGCTTGCCTGTCCATCCCGTTCCACGGCTTCCTGAAGCCGGGCAATGCCCTCCTGCAAGGCGGCTAGAGCATCCATAGGGCCTGACACCGAGGCCCCGCCCCCTCCCTTGATGGCATCCAGAACCGAGGCAGCGACGGCTGCCACTTGCCCGGCATCCGTCTGCTTGGCAGTGTCTCGGATCTGTTCCAGGGTCGGGATGCAGGACGACGGCCACCCTTCGCCGGCATCCATTCCACCGACTACCGACTGAACGGCCAAGTCATCGATCTGACGACGTAATTCCTTCTGTTCGGGCACTAGATCACTCCTCAGGACCCAAGTTCGTGATCATCCAGCGGAAACTCGTTCCGGCCGCTGGACGCCGACTTGGCCGGAGGTAAAGAGGGAGCGGGTTCCCTCGTTACGGCCCGCCGGCTGGAGACAGCGGCCATCTCGAACGCCGGGGCCGCAGTCTGCCGGCTAGCCGCTGACGGACGGGCTTCTCCGTCCGATATGGCTCCCAACAAGCCCCGCAGCCGCTCCACAATCGAGTGGAGGCTCTGCGCCTGCGCCGAGAGCTCCTCTCCGGCCGCCGCGCTTTCCTCGGAGTTGGCCGCGACGCGTTGCGTAACCTGCTGCATCTGGCCCACGGCGGTGGCGATCTGCTCGATGCCGCGAGCCTGCTCCTGACTGCCCACGTCGACTTCGTCCACCAGCGTCTTGACCTGAGAGGCGCTGGCGGTGATTTGCCGGATGGAAGCCGCCACCTGGTCCAGACGTGCGCTGCCGCCATTGGACTTGGCGATGGACTCCTCGATGAGCAAGGCCGTGTCGCGGGCTGCCTGTGCGCTTCTCTGCGCGAGGTTCCGTACCTCGTCGGCGACCACCGCGAAACCCATGCCGGCCTCTCCGGCGCGGGCCGCCTCCACGGCCGCATTCAGCGCCAGGATGTTGGTCTGGAACGCGATTTCGTCGATCACTTTGATGATCCGCGAGATCTTCTCGCTGCTCCCGTTGATCTCTTTCATGGATTGGACCATCTCGTCCAGACTGTGATTGGCGTGCTCTACGAGGCGGGCTGTTTCGGTCATCAGGCCCGCCATGGCCCGGGTGTTTTCCGCGTTTTTGCGGGTGACGGCGGTGATCTCGGTAGCCGAAGAGGAAGTCTCCTCGAGTGTGGCGGCCTGCTCGGAAGCTCCTTGGGCCACCGACTGGCTGGAAGAAGCGATTTGACCGGAAGCGCCTGCCAACTGGCGCGAGCCTTCCAGAATCTCCGCGGCGCTGTGACGCAGTTCCCCGATCGCCTTGCGAACCTGAATCAGACAGAAGCCGACCACTGCCACGCCCGCCGCCGCCAGGAGCCCCAGGATCCAACGGATGGTCGAGACCTTGTCCGCCGTGGCCTGCCGGTCTGCCTGCAACACCTGGCTCACCAGTTCGGTCAGTTCGTCGATCTGCTTGCCAAGCGCCGTGTAGATCGGCGTTCCTTTCTGGGAGATGAGTTGGACGGCGCCATCGGCGTCACCGCTGGCGACCGCACGGTCGAACTCCGCACTGACCGGACGCAATGACCCTATCGAGGACTCGATTGCGGCCACTAGTTCCTTGCCGCGGTCGGTCTCGATGAGGGGGCCGATCTCCGCGATGGCTTGCCGCACTTTGGAATTTCCCGCTTCGACCAATTGTTGCGACGCGGCCACTTTGGCGGGATCCTTGGCGTAGGCATACACAGCCTCCCCTCGTTGCCCCATTCTCACCTCGTCGACGGCCGACGCTATGTTGCCCGCAAGCACCAGCTTCCGGGCGGTCTTGGTGGCAGTAATCTCGTATGAGTCGTCTATGGAGCCGATCGCGTACAATCCCGCCAAAGCGGTAAGGACGAGAAAGCCGCCTAGCGTGGCGGTTCCGTACACAATGCGGGTGTCGAATCGAAAAGTCCGCTTCTTCATGAGGCTTCTCTTTCTAGTGCAATGCCACGCTGAGGTTGTGGATCTCGGCGGTTGAGAGCACCCGGTCGATGTCCAGCAGGATCTTGACCTTGCCCTTGACTTTGGCCATACCGAGCAGGTACTGGCTGCCGCCGGAGTCCCCGAAATCGGGGGTGTCTTCGATCTCCGGACCCGACAGGTTCAGCACTTCGGAGACGCCATCGACCACGATGCCCATCATCACCGACGTGGATTCTCCCTGGACCTGCGTCACGATGATGCAGGTGCGCTGGGTGTACTCGGCCGCCGGAAGTCCGAACTTGAGCCGCAGGTCGATCACCGGGACCACCTTGCCGCGCAGGTTGATGACACCCTTGACGTGGCTGGGGGTTTGCGGAACGGCGGTGATATCCTGCAATCCCATGATCTCGCGGACCTTGAGAACGCGAATTCCGAACTCTTCCTGAGCCAGTTGAAAGGTCAGGTACTTGCCCGCGCGCGCGTCGATCTGCGTCGCGGCGGCCGGTTCATTGACAGATAGCATTGTTGGCGGCATGTTTCTCCCTATCCCGTTTTGTTGCACCCGGCAGGTTGCGTGCGAGAGCGCAACCTACGCGCGGCACGTCCCCGAACCCCTCGATCCGGCGTTGGCGCCAGCCCGGGACAACCCAGCCGGCCACTTCCTTCCCGCAACCTAACCATCCACTGCACATGTCTGTCCCAGCGAGTGAGGGACGACATGGCTGACCTTTTCGCTTGGGGCGAGGCACATCTTCACGCTCATGATTTCGCCCCCGCACCGGAAGCGCACCACGATCCAGTCCGTGCTGCCGGCGCTCTTGGTGGTGAAATTCCTTCCGAAGACCACTGTCGGGATGCTCAACCCCAAGGGCCCCACGATGGCCTCGAGGTCCGTCTTGACGCTGCCGATGACCATGTTGGTGATTTCCGCCACGCAATCGAGCACATCCTCGTCAATGCTGGACGTCTCAGTCATGAGCATCTGGGAACAAATGCGGCATCCCAGGTCCTTGGAGCAGGCCAGGCTCCCGGTCCCGGCCCAGGTGCCCGCCAGGCCGATGAATGACACCAGCCCATCGGTGGCCTCGGGCATGCCTTTTTCCACCGCCGACTCGATCTTCTCGACCTCCAGACCCAACATGGTGGAGAAGACTTGGCTGGTAGCCTGGCTCATCGAGTCAATAAGCGTTTCCTTTAGGTTCATATCGGCAGCGCCAGCTCGACGATTCCGGCCAGCTTCTCCTTTATTTGATCTGCGGTGAAGGGTTTCCGGACATAACCGGCGGCGCCCAGCCTGACAGCCTCGCCCACCTTTGTCTCGCCGCCTTCGGTGGTAATCATCATCACCGGTATACTGTTCCACTGCGGAGAAGCCTTCATGGCGCTGAGGAGCTGGAGACCGTCCATTTTGGGCATGTTGATGTCCGTGAGCACGAGGTCAATCTTGTGTGCCCTCAACAGGTCCAAAGCTTCCTGGCCGTCTCCGGCCTCGTGCACGCTGCCAATGGCCATGCCTGTCTGACGCAGCACCCGATTCAGGATCTTCCGGATCGCAGCGGAATCATCCACAACCAAGACGTCTGATTCCATTCGACTCCTTACATTTCATTTATCGGAAGGAACCGAAAAAGCATTAGAGGGTAACGGGTAAAATTCGCAGAATCCCAGTGGCTTCCCTAAACAGGGTGGTAGCCGGAGCGTAATGGACCGTTGCGGGAGGGCGGCACCAGGCGGTGGACCTGGAGGCCCGGTAGCGGCCTAAAGTTTCCCGCGGTACTGCCGATACTCTTCCCGGAGACTGTGTGAACCGCCAGCTCAGCCAGCAAGAGATCGACGCCGTCTTCGAAACCATGCAGGACCACCGGAAGGATACTCCGGCGGCCAAGTTCGACTTCCGCCGTCCGGACCGTATCCCCAAGTCCCAGGTCCGCGCGATCCACCTGCTGCACGACACCTTCGTCCGCAACCTGGTGTCCAGTCTCTCCGCCTATCTGCGTTCTTACCTGACCGTCAACCTTGTTAGTGTGGAGCAACTCTCCTACGCCGAATTCCTGGACGGCCTGCCTTCGCCCACGTGCATGGTCTCGCTGGGATTAAGCCCATACGACGGCAACGGCGTACTGGAAATCAATCCATCCCTGGTCTTCCCCATTCTGGAGATGCTTATGGGTGGTTCGGGGAAGAGCTCGGCCGGCATTCAGCGCGACATTACGGAAATCGAGCAGAAGCTGCTGGACGGTCTGTTCCGCATCATCCTCCACGACTTGCGGGAGGCCTGGAAAGGCGTCACCGACGTCGATTTCACCATCGAAAGCCTGGAAACCGAGCCGCAGTTGCTGCACATCCTCGCCCCCAACGAAGCGGTGGTGGCCGTGGGAGTGGAAATCCGCATCGGCGAGACCGTGGGCATGATGAACATCGCCATGCCGTCGATCGTCATTAAGATGATGCGGCAGAAGTTCGACCAGCAGTGGTCGGTGCGGAAGACCCATGCGAGCGCCGGCGAGCAGGCACGCGTGCTGCGCCTGCTGCGCGACGCGTCGCTCACGCTGGAGGCGCGTCTGGAAGGCCCCACGCTGACCGTCCGCGACCTGCTGGAGCTATCCGAAGGTCACCTGCTCACCTTCGATTTTCCGGTGGACCGCCCGGTGGAGCTACTGGTGAACGACGAGCACAAGTTCGCCGGCCAGGTGGTCAACACGGGGCGAAAACGCGGGTGCCTGATCGAGCGGGTCAGGCCGATTCAAGTGAAAATCAGCGGCGAAGCCGAAGGCGGCGCCGCACGGAGCGGTTCGGCATAGAGCTCGCGCAGCGTGTCGAGGAACGCCCGCCCGCGCCTGCGTCCGTTGTTGAGGTCGAATTCGTAGTGCTGGACAAATACCAGCAGCCCCAGCACGTCGCTGTCGCGAGTTCTGGGCATACCCAGTTCGGCGGTCTCCCGGCTGCGGAATTCGGCGATGGCCCCGCGCACTGCGTCATAGAGGCCTGCCGCCAGCCGATTCTCGGGACGGGTCTCATACTCGATCCCAGTGGCCAGCGTGCGATACGTGCGAATCAGCGCCGCCAGGGCGTCGCGCGCATCCAGATCGACCAAGCCTTCGGTCTGCAAAGCCCTTCGGACCAGGGTCAGGGTCATCGCCTCCAGCAGTTCCTTCCGCGATTCCAGAAACTCGTCGGTCACCCGAACGTCCAGGTTTGGAAGCGGGCTGGGTAACGCGGTACCGCCCTTCTCGTGCCGGCGGGCTTCCCGCAAGTACTCGCAATCCAGGGGACACGAAACCGTAATCTCGCGTCCTTCGCCGCAGCAGGTTGTGCAGATCTCTCCTTGAACCCCCGGGCAGAAGCGCCGCGCCCGGCGGCGCGCACAGATAGCGCATGCCATTCATCCAGTATACTGGCAAGCGCACCCGCAATTCCCACGGGGCACGGCGACCGGGAGCCTGCGGTCAGCCGTTGCCGCAGTCCCGTCCGTGGAGGGCCGGAAGATGGAAAACTTCTGAATCCGGGAATTGGTCTCGGACGTATAATTTCAGGAGAGCTATGTACGATTTTGAGAACACTCCGGTCCAAGCCGGCGGATTCGCGGCCGCGGCACCCGCTTCAGAGCGCCTGAACACGCCGATTGCGCCACTTCCACTGGCGATACGGCGGCTCAGCGCGACAGCGGCAGTGTGGCTGGCATGCGGGGCGTGGCTGCCGTCCGGCGTCGCCACCGCGCAAACCCAGATTCGCGTGGATGTTCGCCTGGTGAACGTGGCGTTCTCGGTGCGCGATGCGGCTGGGAACCTGGTCACCAATCTCGGCCGGGACGACTTCGATGTCACCGAAGACGGCGTGCCGCAGGCGATTTCGTTTTTCGCGCACTCGACCGACGTGCCGCTGGACGTGGGTTTCCTCGTGGATTTCAGCGGGAGCCAGGGCAGTTCGATCAAGGCCCATCACGAAGCCCTGGCCCAGTTCATGAAGACGGTGCTCACGCCGCGGGATCGCGCCTTCCTGGTCGGGTTCACCAGAAGTCCCCACCAGCTCACGGAACTTACCGCATCGTCCAAAGAGATCACGGCCGCCCTTCAAAACTTCGAGCATTCCAAGAACCGTGGGGCGTTTCCCTTGCTGGGTCCCAGCGAAACACGCGCAGGCTGTGGCGGCACGGCGTTCTATGATGCCGTTCACTATTCGATCGCGCAAGTGTTGGAGCCGCTGGAGCAAGGACGGCGCGCACTGCTGATCTTCAGCGACGGCGAGGACAACGATAGCGCCAAGACCGAGTTCGACGCGGTTGAGACGGCCCAGAACGCCAACACGGTGCTCTACTGTCTGCGCTACACCGAAACCCTGGCTGGAAAACTGACGGCCCGCAACAAGTACGGCACGAGCGTGATGCAGCGGATGGCGAGAGACACGGGGGGCGAGGAGTTCGATGCCCAGGCGGTCAGTTTGGACGAGAACTTCCGGCGGATCGCGGAACAGTTGCGGTCGTCCTACGAGATCGCCTACCACAGCACGAATCCGGCGAACGACGGGTCATTCCACAAGCTCGTCATCCGGGCGAAACAACCTGACTTGGCGGTGCGGACCAAGACGGGATACTACGCGCGGTAAGGGCGGGCTTTCAGAACCGGACAAGCGGAATCTCCGGGACGGAGCGAAAGCACTTGGGGAGTGACGGCTCCCTGCCGCGGCGGCTGGATGCGCACGTTGAATCGGGCGCCCGGTTTACGCGACATACGATCTCCGGGGAATCACTTGTCGAGCGCTCTCCACAGAAACTCGATGTTGTATTGGTGGACTCCCAGAGTCTCGTAGGTCGTGCCGCGAGCGGATTCATCTTGCAGGTTGGCGATTTCGGGAAAATGCTCCTTTAACGTTAGGGCCGCGGTCGCCCGCTCCAGCGTCTTTCCTTCGGCTTTCAGGCGCCGCACTTCGCTCAGGAGTCTCTCCAGATAGGAGAGGAACCGCTGGAAGTCCGCCTTGTTCATGAGGACGTTGCCGTGAACGGGAATGAACCGGGTGTTCTCGTTGGCTTCGGCAACCAGCTTGCGCAGCACCACCAGCCAGTTGTCGATGACCTGCGGTTGCGGAAAGGGAGGTGGCGCCGCGAAGCCCGTGGCCACCGGCTTGCCCCGAACCCCGAGCATTGGCACCTGTCCCGGTGAGAACAGGCCTCCGGTCACTGCCAGGTTCTCTTCGGGAACGTAGATGATGGTATCCGTGGGCGAGTGCGCTTGACCGCAGTAGATCATTTCCACCGTCATGTCGCCCAGGCTCAGCGTCAAACGGCCGTCGAAGGTGATTGTGGGAGGCACCGTGACCAGGCCGCCGCGGTAACGCGCCACTGCCTGCTTCATGGCCTCTTCGTTTTGGGCAAACCAGGCCGGCTCGATGGTCTTGGGTATCGCCTTCTCATACAGGGCGAACTGAGGCGTCTCCAGTACCTTGGTGTCGTTTTTGAGAAAGTATGCCCGCATGAACGCGATCTCATTGAGCATCCTGGCGCGCTCCAACTCGTGCCCCACTACCGGCACATCGGTGTACGCGCCGTTGCCGCCCGTGTGGTCGCCGTGACCGTGCGAATTGATGAGATAGATGAAATCGCTGCGCTTGAACTCCGCCTGGATCGCGTCGCGAAACGCTTTGGCGACATCCACGTTCCACGGCGCGTCGGCCACGACGATTCCCTTCTGCGTTGCCAAGGCCACCACGGCCACGGCGCCATCGTGGGATCCCAGGTTGAACACGGCCGTGCGGGGACTGAGCCGGTGCACCACGATCTCGGGAAGCGGCGACGGCGGCTGCGCTCCAACCGGCGGGCACATCGCGCCGGCGGCCAATAGGAACGATGCAACCATGAACTGGTTCTTCATATGAAGTCAAGTCTAGAGGAGTTACGGATCTGAAACAGTTGAAAAGCGGCAGACGGCGCCTTGAACCGCCAAGCGGCGGCAGCGTTCGCCGAACGGCACTCCCCACTCGGGGAAGGCCGGCGGGGCTGCGCTCGCCTCGCATCGTGCAACGCGATTGTAAGGCCTGGAACTTCGACGAACGGAGTTATGATAGGCACAGTTCCAATGGCTTCCGCCCGGCCCCGTCTCCTCGCGCTCGCATCCGGTTCCGCATGGCTCGTGCTGGGTTTGCTTGAGCTCATGGCAGGCGCGGTCAGCGGGGACAGAGTGAATCCCCGACTTTTGCAGGCCGTTGCGGTCATGACGATGTCGGGCTTCGTGTTTTGTCTGTTGCTCTTCTGGCTGTTTGGGAAACTGGAACGGACCCTTCGGGGCGTGCGTCTGGTGGGAGCGGCCGGAACAGCGTGCCTGGTTGCGTCGGCTGCGCGGTCTTTGTTCGCCGTTCTTCTCCGGCACGTCGGAATACCCATATTCATGAGCGAACCTCACCTGCGCTGGCAGGCAGTCTGTGCAAACGCACTTTGGGGGTCCGGGCAACTTGGTTTGTGCTCGGGGTTGTACTTTATGGTCCGCTACTGGATCGAACTGCAGGACCAACGGGAAGAGACTCTTCGCGCGACCGCTCTGGCTCACCAGGCACAGTTGCAGATGCTGCGTCACCAGCTCAATCCGCATTTTCTGTTCAACACGCTGAACTCGATCCGGGCAATGGTGATCGAGGACCCTGCAAAGTCCCGCCAGATGATCACCAGGCTCGCCGACTTCCTGCGCTATTCGCTGGATGGCGAGGGGAGAGAGACGACCGTCGGCGGCGAGATTTCCGCGCTTCATGGCTACCTCGAGATCCAGCGCATTCGCTTCGAAGGGAAGCTCGAAATCGCGACCGAGATCGACCCGCGAGCGGAAGACGTCGCGATTCCGAGCTTCGTGATTCATGGGCTGGTGGAGAACGCGATCAAATACGGTATGGACACGAGCGCAATGCCGTTGCAGGTGCTGATCCAGGTTTCAATGGAAGATGGCTGGATGCAAATCCGAGTCCGTAATAGCGGCAGGCTGGTCGCCACAGACGCAGCCGCCGCCGACGCTGTGGCCGGGACCGGAACCGGGCTCCGCAATATCGTTCAACGGCTGGAGCTGGGCTTCCCGGACAGATACTCCTTCAAGATCTATGAAGGGGACGGGTGGGTCAACGCCGAGATCAACTTGAAGCTTGAGGCGCAGCCGGCGTGAAAAGCTACCGCGCATTGATCGTCGACGATGAGAGGCTGGCGCGCTTCGAAATCCGCTGTCTATTGAAGGAACATCCGCGGATTGAGGTTTCGGGCGAAGCGGAATCGGTCGCGCAGGCGTCCGCTCTGATTCGGCAAACGGCGCCCGACCTGATCTTTCTCGATGTGAAGATGCCGGGCGAGAGCGGCTTCGACCTGTTTGAGCGAACCACGGTTGACGCGCACGTCGTCTTTGTTACTGCCTTCGATGAGTTCGCGGTGCGGGCGTTCGAGGTGAACGCTTTGGACTACCTGATGAAACCTGTCGACCCGGAGCGGTTGGCAAGGACCGTGAGCAGATTCCTGGCGCACGAGAAGCCGGCCGCCGCTCCGCGGCAACTCGAGTACTCGGATTCGATCTTTCTCCAGGCGAAGGAGTCACCCCGCTTCGTGAAACTAAGCTCGCTGGTTTCAATCCAGGCCGAAGGGGACTACACGTCCGTGCTTGGGACGTCGGGGCCGCTCGGCTTGCTCCCGACGTCCATGCGGGAGTGGGAGTGCCTGCTCCCTGCCAGGCATTTCTGCCGCATCCACCGGTCCACGATCATCAATTGCGAGCACGTGCTCCGAGTCGAGAAGTGGTTCAACGACGCCTATCGGGTTCATCTCAGGCATGTCGATGAGCCGCTCGTGATGAGCCGCCGGCAGTCCGCGAGTTTCCGCCAGCGGTTTGGGATCTGACCACGGCAGGCCGCGCCGCACATGCGGTCTACGCCGTTTGGCGACGCCAGGCGCCGCTGGGCGAGCGAGTCCGCCACTCGTCGCTTTTCCGGCTGGTCACGCCGCCAGCGCACTTAGACTGATGAAATATGGCCAATAGGTTCTGCTTATCCTCGTTGTTAGTGGCCGCAGCTTTCATCGCCGGTAACTTGTCCGCCGCCGCGGCTGTGGCGGCACCTACCAGTAACGCGAACGCCGCGACCAACGACTTCGGCCTCGACGTGCTCCGGGTCAGTCCACGTGTGGCCGTTGTTTACGGCGGTGCGGAGCCCGATGCAATTCTGGCCCTGGCTTCCTCCAAGGGACTGGTCGTCGTGGGTTCCGGCAATGTGCAGTCGATCGCACTCGGGTACCGTCAAGCCATTGCGACGGAATTCAAGCGTAGGGATTTCGTCTACCTCATCAATTCGAGCGCAGCCGACGATCACACCGGCGGCAACGCGGCCTATGGCGACCTCCCGATTGCGCACGAGTCGGCCCGCAGCGAGATGATCAAGTGGCTGGCCGATCCCAAGACTTTGGCCATGTGGCATGATTACCAGGCAGCCAAGGAAATCGCCAAGATGCGCGACTGGTACGGCAAGAACTATCCCCCCTATCTCGATACGCCCGCCTATGCCACCGTGGTACGAGGCATTGAACCTGTAGGGCACGATTATCACGCCGGGCCGGTATTGGCGCTGCCGACCGTCACCTTTGACCGGCGTCTCACCTTGCATCTGGGCGATCTCACCGTTCAGCTCGTCTTCGGGGGCTTCAGTTCGATGGGCGACACGATTATCGGTGTGCCCGAGGAGAACCTGGTGATGGTCGGACGGTTGTTCTCCCCTCAATGGATTCCCCGTGCGAACGCCCGCTTGGCCGACACCACGACGCCTGCGATGGTGGACAACTGGCTGGTCGCGCTGCGCGAGGTGTTCGACGATTCCAACGAGAACACGAGGGTTATGGCCTGCGCCGGGCGGGGGTTCATGAACAAAGGGAATGTCGAGCAATTCCTCGGCTATCTCGACAAGACGTGGGCAGGCGTGCGGCGCGCCAAAGCCGATGGGAAGACCCTGGAACAAGCCCGAGCCGCACTGCCGCTAAAGGACTTTCCTATGGCCGCCCAGTTGTCGAACCAGGCGTTCGTTGGAACTGAATGGGAGATTCGTGACATTCATTGGGACAATGTCGATTTCTTCTGGAAGGTTCTTTCTCGCTGACACGCCCAGCAAATCGGTTGCGCACGTCGCCATCGCGCGAAGAATTTTGGAGTCGCTTAACGGTGAGAATATGACTAATCGTTTTTCTCTTTCCTCGTTGTTCTTGGCTGCTCTGCTTCTCGGCGGCGCGTCCGCCGCGGTTGGTGCTGAGGCCACTCCGGATATCGGCATTACGGTGCGACGGCTCAGCCCTCGCACCGCCGTGTTCAACGCCGGCCCGTGGGATAACGCGGTTGTGGCGATCGCCACTCGGAAAGGAATCGTCGTCGTCGATTACGGCTTCTCGATGACCATCGCCAATTCCCATCGCCAAGCGATCCAGGCGGAGTTCAATCGCAGTGACTTCGCTTATCTGATCAACTCGCATGAACATGGCGACCACATGTTCGGCGACAGCGCCTATTCCGATGTCCCGCTGGTCGGCAGCGAGACCCTGCGGGCGTCCATCCTCAAGATGAAGTCCGACCCCTCCATCGTCGCCCGGTTCATGGAGTGGCCGGAGAAGAATTTGACATGGATGCGACAGTATCTTCTCAAGAACGATCCCAAGGCGATCGATGCTCGGCAGTTCGCCTAGGTGGAGCTCTTCTGGAAGACGGCGGAGGCCGACAATCCCACCGCGGCCAGCCTGATCCTGCCGGCCATCACATTCGATCGCCGGATGACTTTGAACCTGGGCGACGTTTCCGTACGGCTCTTCTCGTTCGATCTCTTCCACTCGATGGCGGACGTCATCATCAGCGTCCCCGAGGAGAATGTGGTACTCACCGAGGCCGTGTTTAATCCCAGCGATCTGCCCTACATCAGTTTTCCGTATGGAAGCGAGGAAGGGTTGACGGCCGGGATGTTGACGGCTGAGATGGTGAATAACTGGTTTGCCGTGCTCCATGAGGTTCTGGGCCAAGCCGACGGGAAGACGCAATTCGTGGGCTGTCATGGCCGGGCGGTGATGACCAAGACACAGTGCGCGCACGAGGCCGCGTATCTGGAGAAACTCTGGAACGAAGTGCGGCGGACAGAAGCGGCAGGGAAGACGCTGGAACAAGCGAAAGCGGAACTGCGGCTTGCGGGGAGTTTCGCGGAATTCGCGGATCTGGGCGATGTGAAGAGCCGCGGGAATCCCGACGAGGTCTCGATCATCCACCAACGGAACATCGAGGTGCTGTGGAAAGCCGCGCCGTAGCACTCACTTGCTCGTCGGGCGTCCGTGGACCTGGAGGCAAACTCGATGCGGCCGGGCAGGTCGTCCGGCCGCATCATCCATTCCGATCGCGGACTAAGCCGCCTCACTTCGTGGCGGTCTGCGCCACGCCGGCCTGTTCCTTCAGGGCCGCGGCCTTGTCCGCCACTTCCCAGGTGAAGCCATCTCCGCTGCGGCCGAAATGGCCGAACGCGGCGGTCTGGCGGTAGATGGGACGGCGCAGTTTCAGCGTGTCGATGATGCCGCGCGGGGTTAGCAGGAAGTTCTCGCGAACCAGTTCCGTGAACCGCTCGTCGGGGATCACGCCGGTGCCGAACGTGTCCACCGTCACCGAGACCGGGTCCGCCACGCCGATGGCGTAGGCGAGTTGCACTTCCACGCGCGTCGCCAACTTGGCCGCGACCAGGTTCTTGGCGATGTAGCGCGCCATGTAGCAGGCTGAACGGTCCACCTTTGAAGGGTCCTTGCCGGAGAACGCGCCGCCGCCATGACGGCCCATGCCGCCGTAGGTGTCCACGATGATCTTGCGGCCGGTGAGGCCGGTGTCGCCGTGCGGGCCGCCCACCACGAAACGGCCGGTGGGATTGATGTGGTACTTGGTCTGCGAATCCACCATGCCCGAGGGAACGATGGGGTCGATGATGTGCTTCTTCACCTCGCGGCGCAGCTCTTCGGTGGAAACCTCGGGGCTGTGCTGGGTGGAGATGACCACGGCTTCGATGCGCTTGGGGGTGTTGCCGACGTACTCAACGCTGACCTGGCTCTTGCCGTCGGGACGGAGGAAATCCAGGCCGCCCTGGCGGCGGACCGTGGAGAGTTGCTGCACCAGTTTGTGCGCCATCATGATGGGCAGCGGCATCAGCTCGGGCGTCTCGTCGCAGGCGAAGCCGAACATCAGGCCCTGGTCGCCGGCGCCGCCGGTGTCCACGCCCATGGCGATATCGGGCGATTGCGACTGAATCAGGTTGTGCACGCCGCAGGTATGGCAATCGAAACCGTACGTGGCGTCGTTGTAGCCGACATAGTCGATGGTGCCGCGCGCGATGCGCTGGACGTCCACGTAAGTTGACGTGGTGATTTCGCCGGCCACGATGCACGTTCCGGTGGTGACCAGAACTTCGCAGGCCACGCGCCCCGTGGGATCGTCCGTAAGGACGGCGTCCAGTACGGCGTCTGAAATCTGGTCGGCGATCTTATCCGGATGACCTTCCGTGACGGATTCCGACGTGAAAAGGTATTTTCTGCTGTTCGACAAAACTGCCTCCTGCGATGTATTCAACTTCGATAACTCTAACTTAGTACCGGTAATGATCGGGCTTATATGGCCCTTCCACGGCCACGCCCAGATACTCGGCCTGCCGGGCGGTGAGCGTGGTCAGTTTGACGCCGATCTTCTCCAGGTGTAGACGCGCCACTTCCTCGTCCAGTTTCTTGGGAAGCGTGTAGACGCCGGGCTTGTACGTGTCGCGATTCTTCCACAGGTCCAGTTGGGCCAGCGTCTGGTTGCTGAAGCTGTTGCTCATCACGAAACTCGGGTGTCCGGTGGCGCAGCCCAGGTTCACCAGGCGGCCTTCGGCCAGGATGAAAATGCTGTTGCCGCCGGGGAAGGTGTACATGTCCACCTGCGGCTTGATGTTGATCTTGCGGGCGCCCGACTGGTTGAGGCGGTCAACCTGGATCTCGTTGTCGAAATGCCCGATGTTGCAGACGATCGCCTGGTCCTTCATCTTCTCCATGTATTCCAGCGTGATGATGTCGCAGTTGCCGGTGCAGGTGACGTAGATATCGCCGCGGCCCAGGGTGTCCTCGATGGTGGTCACCTCGAAACCCTCCATGGCAGCCTGCAGAGCGTTGATGGGATCGATCTCGGTGACGATCACGCGCGCACCCATGCCGCGCAGCGAATGCGCCGAACCCTTGCCCACGTCGCCGTAGCCGCACACCACGGCGACCTTGCCGGCCACCATCACGTCGGTGGCGCGCTTGATGCCGTCGGCCAGCGACTCGCGGCAGCCGTACAGGTTGTCGAACTTCGACTTGGTGACCGAGTCGTTTACATTGATGGCCGGAATCAGCAGCGTGCCGGCTTCCTGCATTTTATATAGACGGTGCACGCCGGTGGTGGTCTCTTCCGAGACGCCGCGCCACGCCTTCACCATGTCGTGCCAGAGCGTCTTGTTCTCCGCGTAAACCCGCTTCAGCAGGGCTTTGATTACGTCTTCCTCATGGCTGCCCGAAGGGGTATTCACCCAGCCGCTGCCGTTTTCCAGTTCGTATCCCTTATGGATGAGCAACGTGGCGTCGCCGCCATCGTCCACGATCAACTGCGGCCCCAACCCGCCTGGATGGCTCAGCGCCTCGTAGGTGCACCACCAGTAGTCTTCCAGCGATTCGCCCTTCCAGGCGAAGACCGGCACTCCGGCGGCGGCGATGGCTGCCGCGGCATGGTCCTGAGTGGAGAAGATGTTGCAACTCGCCCAGCGCACCGACGCGCCCAGATCGGCCAGCGTCTCGATCAGCACGGCGGTCTGGATGGTCATGTGCAGCGACCCGGTGACGCGCACGCCGTCGAGCGGTTTTTCCTTGGCATACTTGCGGCGGATGGCCATCAGGCCGGGCATCTCGCTCTCGGCGATCGAGATCTCTTTCCGGCCCCAATCGGCGAGCGAAAGGTCGGCCACTTTGTAGCCGGCCTGAGGGAGAATGGCGGTGGGCATTTTTCGTATTCCTCGTATCAAGAAATCTTGATATGCTGATATTATAAGATTCCAGCCATGGCGTCAACCCTAAAATCTCTGCGGCTGGCGGCGGATCCCAGCCGCTTGCGGCTGCTCCTGCTGCTGGAACAGGACGAACTATCGGTAGCGGAATTGCAGGAGATCCTGTCGCGCGGCCAGAGCCACATCTCCACGCACCTTTCGCAGCTCAAACACGCCGGACTGGTGGAGGACCGCCGCACCGGCAAGAACTCCTTCTATCGTCTCACGGCGCCCGCGGAATTGATGAGTCTGCTGCGCCAGGCCTCCGGCGAAGTCCCCGAAGCGGCCGAGGACCGGGCCGCGCTGCGCCTCGTTTTGCGCCGCCGCCAGGACAAGATGCGCCGCTATTTCGACGAGTTGGCCGGCAAGTTCGGGCGCCAGTACGTGCCGGGGCGTTCCTGGAAGGGCATCGCCGAGGCGCTGTTGAAGCTCATGCCGCCCATGGTGATTGCGGACCTGGGCGCGGGCGAAGGCACCATTTCGCAGTTGATGGCGCAACGCGCCAAGAGGGTGATCGCCATCGACAACTCGGAGAAGATGGTGGAATTCGGTTCGGAACTGGCCCGCAAGCACGGTATCGCCAATCTCGAGTTTCGCCTGGGAGACCTCGAAGACGTTCCCATTCGCGCGGGCACCGTGGACCTGGCGTTTCTCAGCCAGGCGCTGCACCACGCCGCGCATCCGGAGCGCGCCGTGGCCGAGGCGTGGCGCATCCTGAAGCCAGGCGGACGGATTGCGGTGCTCGACCTGAACCGTCATCACGTGGAGGAGGCGCGCGAAATGTACGCCGACCTGTGGCTGGGATTCACCGAACTTGAGATCGAGCGCTACCTCAAGGGCGGCGGATTTAAGAACGCCGAGACCGCCATCGTGCATCGCGAACCGGAGCCGCCGCACTTCGAAACGATCCTGGGGACGGGGGAGAAGTAAGCCCAGCGCCACCGGGTTCCGCTACGCCGCTTTGGCCATCGCCAGGCGCTTCACATGCGCCAGGCCGCACATTTCCAGCAATCGGATCACCGGCCACGCAGGGTCGATCTCGCCTCGCAGCACGGCCATGCACGCCGAAGTAGGGTACTGATGATGGTTGTTATGCAGCCCTTCGCCCGCCGTCACCAGTGCGATGGATTGCAGGTTAGTCGCCTTGTTATCGAAATTGCGATAACCCACCATGTGGCAAATACTGTTGATGGACGAGTTCAGCAACACATACAACAGCATGTGAGCCACCCACGCCGCCACGCCCCACCACACGCCGAACAGCAGCATGAAGATCACCAGGCCACCTAAGACGCCGTACTCGGCGCCGGGGATCTTGTCGATGAAGTCGTTCTTCCAATCGGGCGTGTACTTGCGGACCACCGCTGGATTGCGGGCTTCCCTGCGATACAGGAAATAGTTGCCGAACAACACGGTCCACATGCCGTATAAGTAGGGGCTATGTGGGTCGCCCACCTCATCCGAGAAGTGGTGATGCTTGCGGTGCACGGCGGCCCAGTGGCGCGGCAACACGCCGGTGAACAGGGTGAGCTCCAAGTGCATCAGAAATCCAACTGCCGGATGCAACTCAAGACCGCGATGGGTTTTCGCACGATGCAGATAGATTGTGGTGAAGAGAATCGAGACCTGCAGAGTCGCCAGGGTAATTACGCACATCCAGAACGGATTCATTCATACTCCGTACCTATCGTAACAGTTCCCCTCGCCCAACCTTGTTAATTTCGGAGTCCAGCCCCCTGGCCACAAGGTCCCTGATACAATACGGATTCAAAACAGCGGAGAAACCCTTGCGATTCATCACCATTCAACAAGACGGACAGCCCCGCCCGGCGATGCAGGTGGCGGACGAGATCGTCGGCCTGCGCGAAGCCGGGTTCGATTCCATGCTCTCCCTCGTAGCCGGCGGCGCCGCAGCGCTCGAACGCGCGTCGGAGTGGAGCAAGAGCGCGCCGGCTTCGTGCCGCTGGAATCCGAATCAGGTGCGGTTACTGGCGCCCATTCCGCGTCCCGGCAAGATCATCTGCATCGGGCTGAACTATCGCGAGCACGCCGCCGAGTCGAAGAAGGAAGTGGCCGCGGTCCCGACCGTATTCTGCAAGTTCTCGACCGCTGTGATCGGCCCCGGCGAGCCCATCGTGTTGCCGAAGAACTCCGCCAAGCCGGACTACGAAGCGGAGCTCGCCGTGGTCATCGGGAAGGGCGGCCGACATATTCCCGAAGACCGCTGGCGCGAACACGTTTTTGGCTACACGCTGATCAACGACGTGAGCGCGCGCGACGTGCAAACGGAAACCAGCCAGTGGATCATGGGCAAGAGCTTCGACACCTTCGCGCCGTTGGGCCCGGCTATCGTAACCGCGGACGAAATCGCCGACCCGCAGAACCTGGCGATTTCGCTGGTGCTCTCGGGCGAGACGATGCAAAGCGCCAACACTGGCGAAATGATCTTCCCCGTGGCGCGGCTCATAGGTTTCCTCTCGAGCATTTGCACCCTGGAGCCCGGGGACGTGATCGCTACCGGCACGCCGCCCGGCGTGGGTTTCGCGCGCAAGCCGCCGCGCTGGCTGCGGCCCGGCGACGTGGTCACGGTGCGGGTGGAAGGACTCGGGGAGTTGACCAACCCCATTGTCGCCGAAGCGTGATGGCTAACGGCCGGCGCCGCTACTTCTTCTTGGGCTTCTTGACGGGCTCCGGCCCGACCCGCTGGATGGTCACGTTGACAAGCTTCACCGGGTTGACCGGCTGATCCCCATGGCAGGGTGCGTCGGCGATTTTCTCCACCACAGGGAGTCCCTCAACCACCACCCCGAAGATGGCGTACTTGCCGTTCCACGTAGGCATGGGCTCGGCGGTGATGAAGAACTGGCAGCCGCCGGAATCCGGCTCGCCAGCGTTGGCCACCGCCAGCATCCCTGCGTGATCGAACCTCAGGCCTGGGAGGAACTCGTCGCGTATGGCGATGCCGCAGTTGAACGCCGCGGTTCCCGTGGCGCTGCCCGACTGGATCATGGTGCCCTTAAGCACGCGGTGAAAAGTGAGGTTGTCGTAAAGCGGGCGTTTCACCATGGCGCGGGTTTTCGGGTCGCGCCATGGCCGTGTGCCTTGCGCCAGCGCCACGAAGTTGGTCACGGAGATGGGCGTGTCCTTTTCGTAGAGCCGGGCGGTGAAGTTCCCCATGGACGTGGAGAAGACGGCGTAGAGGCCGTCGGGGAGAGCGGGCGGCGGCGCGGCCTCCTGTGCCAGGGCAGCGGTGGCCATGAGGAACAGGGCTAAGGATCGCATGTGATCCGCTATTGTAAGCCGCTTCGCAGGGGGGTATGGGGAGACGGAGTCGCTTCGCACCCCGAAGGCGAGGGATCTTCGGCCGTGCCGCTGGACATGGCCGCAAAGGCTTTCGTAATTTCGCAGATTCCGGCATAGCGGTTGAGTGACTGAGGCAGCAGGTTGCTCAAGGGTTGCCGCGAACGCCGGTACATCCGGAAGTTCCGCGCGGCCACCCCTCCAACCGGCACGGCCCGGTCCCAGTTCCGAACTGCGGCGCCAAAAAAGGACAACGCGGCTCTCTGACTTCCTTCCGCGGAGTACCATTCGCCAAGCCTGAGATTGGGCAATACCAACCTTCTATCCAGATACACGGCACGCTGGTAGCAGTGCAGCGCGGCCGTGCGGTCGCCGGCGGATAAATAAAGGTCGCCGAGATTCGTCCACGCGAGAGGCAGGGCTGGCAGGGCCGCCAGAGCGGCGAGCAAATCCCGCCGGGCATTTTCCGGTTCTCCGATCTGGCTGTACAGACTACCCAGGCGGGCCAGGATGACCGGGCTGCGAGGCTCCTTCAGTGATGCTTCGAGTGTCCGGATCGCGTCGGTGACGATCTCGCGGGCCTCCGCACCCCTTCGATTGGACAAGTCGTGGAACAGGTGCGAGGCGGCGAGTTCCGGAGACAGCGCGATGGCGTTCCGATACTCGACGCGGGCCTGGTCCCAATTCCCCGACTCCTCGAGGAACATCGCGAGACTCACATGAAACAAGGCGTCGTCTTCGTTCGATTCGGCGGCCTTTTGGAATTCTCTCGACGCCAGGTCATTTTGTCCCAACAGGTGATACAGCCAGGCCAAGTCGAACGGAAAAACGGGATCTCGATCGTTCAGGGCCGCGGCTCGTGAATATGCCGCGATCCCCCGCTGAAGGGCTGCCGTCTCATCGCTGCTTCGAACGCCTCCGCAGTCCAGCCGCAGGTCCGCTACCTCGGCAAACCCTTTCCAGGCATGGAAGCGTGCGTCATCGGGGCAGAGTTCGATCGCCGTAGCGATCAGGCGCCGGGCGTCCGCCGGCCGCTCATCCAGCATCGCCGTATAGAACTCCTGCAGCCGGTCTTCGGCTTGGCTGCGTCTCCACAAGGCGAATTGTACGGCCGCGAAAACTCCCGCAAGCACGAACGCGGTGGCAAGCCAAAGCCGGCGGTGCGTCATGCGGGCTCCGGGGAAACCGCTATTCCTGCCAACATGAAGAGTAGGATGGTTGTTACCTTGTGCGAAAAGAGCGAGCAGTACACGAGGTCGCGGATGCAGCCCATGCAGACGCCGGAAGCCGCGGCAAGACAAAGCAACTTACGATGCGGGCAGCCGGAGCCTCGGAATCTTCGGTGAGCCCCCCATACAGCCGCGCACAACAGCAGGACGTAGCACGCCGTGCCGGCCACGCCTTTTTCCACGACCATCTGCACCGGCAGGCTGAAGACTTGTACCGCGAACGCCGTGTCGAAGTTCATGGGGCTGGCCGCTGCGGCCGCCATCGCCGAGTTGCCAGACCCGATGCCCCACAACAAATGCCCGGACGCACCCGCCAGGCCGTTCCGCCAGGCACCCACTCTTCCCTGAACGCTGCGGGATTGGGAAGCGTCTGAATCCAAGTAGCAAGCTGACAGGCCTGGAAAGGCAGTTTCCTCGATAAGTGCCGCCGAAGCCATGAGCGCAGCCCCAGCCGCCAGATACTTCACTCCGGTCCGGAAACTAACGAGCCGGTAGACCGCGGCGCCAGCGCAGAAGACCGAAAGTCCTCCAACCACGGCCCACACCACCGCTCGCGAGCAGGTTGCCATCAACTCGGCCGAGATTGCGAGAAACGCACACACCGCCAGCGCGCGCATAACCCAGTGCCGGTTGCGAATCGAATCGCAAAGCAGAATCATGGCAAACGGAAGCGTGAGAAGTAGGATGGTATACCACTCGCCCGCTATGTACGCGGGAGGCCCGGGGTTCAGCCTTTCCCTAAAGGGCGCAATGCCGAAGAAACCGGCCGTCTCCTGCAGGCGCAAGCCAGCGTCTAAGTTCCGCAAACCGCCCACCGAGAGAACCACGCCTAGGCCGGTTACTATCCACGCAGCGAGTGTAAGTTGGTTGTTGGGGGGCCGCATCGCCCGAACGCAACAGTACACCAATGCCGCGGAGACGATGTTATCGAGAAATGGCCAGCCGTTGGCCGGATAGATCGATGCCGCAATCGACGGCACTTCATACGCCAACACCAGCACGACAGCCAGATCGAGCGCTGTCAGGGCAGGAGCCGGCCGCCGCAGCAGTGCAAACGCCGTGACCGCCAAGGCCACGATCAGCAACCAGCCGAGGAAGGGCCACTGAAGATAAGCGAGAACGATGGCCGCTCCGAGAAGCGCCGGCAGCGCCAGACTAGCGGCTCCCGAAAAACGCGGCGTAGATGGCATCCTGAGTCGGCTTTCCCTCGCTTCCCACCCAGGCTTGCGTAACCACTCCCGCTTGCGACACCAACAGCACGGTAGGAGTGGCGGTGACGCCCACGGTGTGCAGCGGGACTCCGGGGACGGCCTCGATAGTCAAGTTCACCTTGGCCTTGAACGTGTCCACATCCTCCGCCGTTTGCGGAAACACGGCGACCGTCCTCAGCTTGCCTTCGCTCCGCGCCGCCCTGGCAACTACCTTGGCCAACTTGTCGTAGAACGGCGTACTCTTTTCGCAATGCGTGCAGTGCGTGCTCACAAATAGGAGCAGGGTGCGCTCGGAACTGGAGAAGTCAATGCCGGGCACGGTGGGCGCTTTCGATCCCGGCCGGAACGCGACGGCTGGCTCCGGCCTCGAAGGTGCCGGACTGTGAACGCGCTGGTAGATATCCAGCGATGCATTCACGGCTACGGCAGCGCAAGCCAGCACGAAGGCTATCTTCACGGAAACATTCAGGACGCGCACGGCTCTTGCCATCTACCTCTCCTCTGTATTGCTCCGGGCCACAACGACGTCGGCGGCCCGCCGGTTATATGCGAGATTGCGATCCGGTGAACACCCTATGCGAATCGGTGTTTCAGATCTGTTAGTATAAGGCGGATCTAGCCGTCTGATCTAAATCAGATCTTAATGAATGTAGCAGGATTTTGCGGGTTTCAGGCAGCCTTTATCCGCGGGAAAGCCTGATAGATCAGTTCATCGAGTTGTGCATCCAGGCGATCCAGAGAGGCGCGGAGCGGGAACGGCAAGACGGCATCGTTGCCGGTGAACATCGCCACGGCGGGTCGGAAGACCCTCGCCTCCAGACGCGAGAACAGCCGCGCGACCTTCCAGCCGTAGGGTGTGACGAAATAGCGGTGGGTGCGGGGCGGCCGGAAAATGAGGCCCTTGAGCCGCAGACGGCGCAGGTCGTAGGTCATCTGAGCGCCGGTGTATTCGGCGATGGTAACGCCGAGAAGGTCGGCGACCAGGCCGCGCAGGTCGCGATTATGGAAGCCGTCGATCAAGTGCTGAAACAGGGTCAAGGCCAGGAGCAACGCCATGACTCGGGGTTGGCCGAACTTCAGTGCCGGCGCCTTCTCACCGCTTTCGGTAACGGTCGGTTGCACCACGCGTTGGATGCTGTCGCCGCTCAAGCCGCTGTTATGGCTGACGCGTTCGACATCCAGCAAGCGCCGGTTGATCTCACGGCCGATCTTTTGTAGATAGGGCAGGTTGGATAACCCCTTGTTCACATCGAAGTCCTTCGGGTTGCGGAAGGTCCCCTCCGTCCGGCAACCGCGGCCTTCTTTGAAATACTGCTTCAGATCGAAGTTCTTGTAGTTGATATGCAGGCTCGGATGTACGCCGTCCTGAATCACGCGCGTGCGGAATTCTCCGGGTGTTTTCTTGGTCACCACCCGATCGAACACCAACTGCACCCGGTCCGGCCGGCCCAGATCCAGGTTGTCGCGGATAATTTCTTCGAAGAACTCGCGCCCCCGTAGGGGCCGATCGAAGATTTGCGTAAGGCTCACTTCCATCTGCCAGATGGATAAGTTCCAATCGAAGCCGGCCTCTCGATCTTCCCCCCGCAACGGCAACGGAACCCGCGCCAGCCATTTTCGGAACACCCGATCGATGTCCTCCGGCCCCAGCGAATCGCAGATCTGCTGCAACCGTTCCGGCTCGGCGCACGATAAGAAGCCATTATCCAGGGCCTCATAGGCGATCCCCTTCCTCTCCAGTTGGCGCTTGGCCCATTCGTGCCCGTTCAGACACAGCTTGGTGGACCAGGGCGCGTAGCTGCACACTTTGAGGAACAGCGGGCCGAATTCGGCATCGTCAATGTAGAAGTAGTAGTGATTGACGTAGACCGTCTTATCGCGCGTGAACCGGAACTGCCCGTCGATCTTCTTGCCTTGGAAGGCCTGCGCCTTCTCCTGCGCCACGCCCACGAAAACCACCCCGTCGCGGGTCCCACGCCTCCGCCGGAAATCGTTGGCGACGTCATCCTTACGTTCTTTGTGGTCGAACCGATAGAGGGGAATGCGCTCCCGTTCCGCCATTGTCTTCACGGCCTCGCGGAACTTCTCCGTCACCTGCCCCAGCACGGCCGGCGAAGGAATGGGTTTGCCCAGTTGCTCCCGCATAAAGGTCACCAACCCGCCCGACGTTGCCAGCGGTCCGATGTAACCGTTCAGGTACAACCGGTCCAGGCATTCCACTTCCAACGTCACATGTCCATCCAGCAGTTCCGGGATGCTCGCCATGTCCTCGATTTTATGCCCGGACCCGCGTTGCGTTCTTGGCGTCTTGGCGGCTTGGCGAGAGACTATAGAAAGCCGCCATGACGGAAAATGCCATCGCCAAAGAGATCGTGGACGCCGCCTTTCGCGTCCACACCACCCTCGGACCGGGCTTACTGGAATCGGTCTACCACGCCGTGCTCGCCTATGAGCTCGCTCAGCGTGGACTCCGAACGGTCAGCCAGCAGGCAATCCCGGTGGTCTACGGAACGATTCGGATCGACATCGGGTTTCGCGCGGACCTGATTGTCGAGGATCGGGTGATCGTCGAGATCAAGTCGGTCGAGGTCCTCGCGCCGGTCCACCGGAAGCAACTTCTGACGTATCTGCGGTTGGCCGACAAGCGGCTTGGCCTGCTGATCAACTTCAACGCGGCGCTGATCAAGGACGGCATTTCCCGGATCGTCAATGGACTGGAAGAAGAGTCTCACGCGAAGCCGCAAGGACGCCAAGAAGACCAGTGAAGCCACGGGGTTTAGCGTCTTGTCGGTTTGAGGTCGAAGACCTCGCTAGATCTTCGGTCAACAAATCGAATTCCACAGGTTGCAGATGACCAGTCGCGTTACTGACAAAAGAGTGAACCGGGCCATTGAGATAATGGAGATCTCCGGTCGAGACGCGGCGCAGACCACCGAAGCGGAGTTCGCTGCCTCGGTGAACCTGTCGGTATCTCGCTTCGCTCACCTGTTCCGCCAACAGACGGGCATGGCCCCGCTGGAGATGCTGCAATCGATCCGGCTGCAAAAGTGCGGACGGTTGCTGAGGGAAACCCAATTGTCTATCAAGGAGATAGCTTGGCAGGCCGGGTTCCGGACCTCAGGGGGTTTCGCCCGCGCATTCAAGAAGACGTTCGGCACGACGCCTTTGGAATTCCGCCGGAACCCAGCCGAGCTTGAATCCGTACCCCCCCCGCCCGGAGCCGGGAAGACCATTGGCGGTGGGCGTTGGCTTGCGACTGGAGCGGCCGATTGAAGAATAGCAAAATCGGACTATCGAATCTTCTTGACCGTTTTACTTCCGAAACGTTATTCTACCGTTTCACATCCCAATGAGGGGGGTACGGGAACGAATGAAACGCCTGTCACGCTTACTAATGGTCGCGCTTCTGCCGGTCGGCGCGGAGATCTATCTTCATTCGAGATTGCTTCGGGCACAGAATTCCTGCTCCCAAGGTCCTGCGCCCTGTAACCCCTCGGACTGCAGCAATTATTGCGGGCAGAACGCCGACTGTAGCTGCGTGGCCTGCGTAGACCCTGGGGATGGCGGCGGAAGCAGCGGTGGTGGCGGCGGTAGCTGTGGCTGCGGTTGCGGCTGCACGGAAGATGGGTGCTACTGATGAGGCTTGGACACTCTGAAAGGAGTCGGCTGATGCGAGTATTCGGGTATCTTTTGACGGGTACCGCCGCTGCCTTGTGTTGCCTCGCAGCCCACGCCCAGCAGCCCAACGCTATCTTCTACAACGCTTCGGTTTCTCACGACCAGCAGTTGGCGGCGCAGGGGAACCTGTCGGCGCACATGCGGCTGGGATACGAGTTCCTGCGCGGCTCGGCCGGCGCAATCGACGCAGAGCAAGCCAGGCAGCACTTTCAAGCCGTCGCACAGACCGGGTCGTTGGCCGCTTCGGCATTCCTCGGCTACACCTACATCACGATGCACACGCCGGGGCATTCAGCGACGGAGGGCCTGAACCTAATCCAGAACGCGGCGGGCGCCGGGGATCCGGTTGCCAAAACGCTGCTTGGACACCTTCAGGACTGGGGCATTGGGATGCCCACCAACTATGCCGCTGCCATAACCCTCTTTGAGGCCGCAGCCCCGAAGTTCGCGCTGGCCCAGACCTACCTTGGTGAGTCATATCTCCGCCGCAAGACCAGGGCCGACTCGGCGGCGGCGGCGAAGCTGCTATTCCAGGCTGCCTACCAGAACGAGACCACCGCGATGGTGGATTTGGCCGGGATGTTCGCTCAAGGGAACGGGGTTCCGCAGAATCGGACATTCGCGAAAGCCTGGCTCGATCAAGCTGTGAAACTCGGCGATGTGGCTGCCGTTTTTCAGCTTGGGTACTACTACCGCAATTCGACCGGGACGGCGCACAATCCCCAGAAGGCGATTGCCCTATACACGCAAGCCGCTACTGCCGGGTACGTGCCGGCCCAGTCCGCGCTGGGGATGTGCTATGCCAAGGGTCTCGGGGTTCAGAAGGACATGACCCAGGCAACCAAGTGGTTGAGCTTGGCGGCGCCGTACAGCAAATTTGCGGCCGCGAAGTTGGCTGCGATCAAGACCGGCGGTACGCTTTAGGGCCGGCCCAATTGTGGAACTCGAAAGGGACAGCTAATGAGAACGATCTATCTTGCGTCGGTAGTTGCGCTAAGCACAGGCGCCTTTTATGTGGCTCAAGCGGCCGGGCCCGTGGTTGGCGTCAGTGTCACGCGCTCCACCGCACGCTTCGACAGGGCATCTAGAAATCGAGCCGCAGTCGACATCGAACTAGCCAACAACTCCGGAAAGACGGCGACGGCGTGGTCCTACGTTGTTGAGGGCACCTACGCCGACGGCTCGGTAGCGAGAACCACTGCGACGGTAGATAATGTAACGGCCTTGCTAACGCCAGAGACTAACAGCGGCTTTCGCAGTGGAACCTCCCACGCCTTTACCGCGATGCTGCCGCTGGGTAAGCTCGGCGACATTCCCGTAACGGCAAGCGCGCGGCTGGAGATGGTCGCATTCGAAGACGGGTCGGCAACGGGCGATTCGCAGGCCGTCCTTCGGATGTCGGGCAGGCGACGTTCGATGGCGGCGATGATGAGCGCGATGCTGGACGAGATCCAGGCCGCGCGCAACGCGCCGGATCCAAAAGCCGCAATGCAGGCAGTGGATGCAAGGCACTCCAAGGCGGGCGAGGGCGGAATAATGGTCCTTCAGCTCGTGCCCCTGCTCGACCAACCTGAGACCCTCGAACGCGCATTGGCGGGCTACAGGTCCGTCCGCGACCTACTGATGAAGCATTCCGTTTTGAAAGGGGGAGACTAGCGTGCGTGCCAAAGTCCTACTAGCCCTTGCCGTGTTGGTGCTTCCGGTATCGGTAGCCGCACAAAGCACCGCGTCTGGGACATCGACGATCTATCAGGGCCCGTGCGCGACGACCTATACCGCTGGCGGCTCGGCGGTCGTCAATGTGTCGTTTAGCTTCGGCGGGTCGTGTGGGGCCGGATCCGTCGTCAACAACATTCCCTGGACTGGGACCACGTTCGGGTCTGCGGTATGTCCCACGACCTTCCAGAACGGCGACTGGAACTGGGCCTTCTACATGACTGCAAGTGCTCAGAGCGGTAACGACGCCGGGTGTTTCTTCGGCCTTGGTCCGGGGTTTACGTGGACTGGCACCGACAACGGATGCGCCATGGCTGGCGAGGTGTGCCAGGAAGCGTATGTCGTTGGATTAGGTACCTTTATGGGCGCAGCGTTTCTTCCCGGCCAATTTTACTTCTTTGGCCAGACGTCCTGTTCCCCGGACGTTGCGAGTAACACTGTGACGACCAGCAGCGGCACCTGCGCCTGCCCGTAGGAGTCGCGGCCCGCTGCGGGCGCTGCGCCTGCGGCGAGACGGTGGTGTGACCCGCCTTTATCCATGAGAGACCAGCGAGGTTGCCCAGTCGCCGCGAGCGGAGCGCCGCACGCGCGCGCCGCCCGTTTCCTCCTCCAGTGGCACATAACCGAGCGCTGCAACCTGCGTTGCGCGCACTGCTACCAGGAGGGAGCGGCTGGCGCTGAGTTGCCGCTCCCCGAACTGCTCGGCATCCTCGGCCAATACAAAACGCTCCTCGATCAAGTCGAAGCGCGGTGGGGCGTTCCCGTGCGCGGCCACATCAACGTCACCGGAGGAGAGCCGTTCGTCCGTCCCGACTTCCCCGATCTACTGAAAGCCCTCGCCGCCGAAAAACCGCGCATCACCTTCGGCATTCTCACCAACGGCACGTTCATCGACGGCAAGCTGGCTAAGGCCCTGAGGAAGCTCGGCCCTACCGCCGTCCAAGTCAGCGTCGAGGGCACCGAAGCCACCCACGACCGCATCCGCGGAGCCGGGAATCTGCGCCGCACCGTGGCGGCCGTGCGGAGCCTGGTCCGCCACGAAGTCCCGGCGTCGATTTCTTTCACCGCGCACCGGCTGAACTACCGCGAGTTTCCCGAGGTGGCGCGGCTGGGGCGCAGACTGCACGCCCTGCGCGTGTGGTCGGACCGGCATATTCCCATGGGGAGCGGATGCGGGCTTGAAACCCTGACGCCCGAAGAAACCCGCGAGTACCTCGGCCTGATGCGCACGGCGCGCCTGGAGGCCGAAGGGGCTTGGTTCGGCAACACCAAGATCTCGATGATCCGCGGGCTGCAATTCCTCGCGGGCGGGCGTCCTTACCAGTGCAAGGCGGGGGACGCGCTGATCACCATCCTGCCCAACGGGGATCTGGTGCCGTGCCGGCGGATGCCGACCCATGTGGGAAACGTGCTGACGGACGGTCTCTCGAAGCTGTATTTCGAGAGCGAGATCCTGCTGGGGTTGCGCGACCGCGCGCGGGTCAGCGAGGGCTGCAAAGCCTGCAAATTCGAGCGGCACTGCCGGGGCGGGCTGCGATGTCTTTCGTACGCGGTGACCGGGACGCCGTTCCGGGCCGACCCGGGATGTTGGCTGGCATCGAAGGCGGCTTGCTCCGAAGCCGGGTCCGCGGCCCCAGGGGATGCGGCCGGCGCCAGGGTCGCCGGGGGCCAGGTGGCTCAGCAGGGGGAACGCTAACAGATGAGGCGCGGCAAACCCGGGCTCCCGGTCTCTTCCAAGTGGGAACAAGTTCGTCTCGCCTCGCGCTTGGGAACCGCCGTTTCTCACACGCGACTGGCGGAAGTCCTCGGACGGGGCGAAAACACCTGGGGACAGACATCTCCGTCCACGCGGCGACGTGCCGCAGAGTGTTCTCGCGAGCAATCCCACCGCCTTGGGACGGAGCCGTCAGTCCCCGCGTTTTCGCGACGCTCCACACGGAAGAGAGGCCTCGGCTGTGAGAAGTCGCGGCTACCGCCGCTGGCCGGCCGCCCACGCGGCAGCGACGCGCGGCGAGGACTCGGCCCGGCGATACGTCCGCAGCAACTCCGCGCGCTCCGCCAGGAGTTGGCTCCGTTGCGCCGCTGCCGCCGCCGCCGCCGCGGCCTCTCTCCGCAGCATGCCGTCGCGAATCCCCTGCTCTTCCAGCGCGAAGGCCTCGCTGGCCATGACCTCCGCCGCCCGCGAACGCGAACGCTTCACGTCGCGGCGGCTCTTGAGGAATAGGATCAGTATGATGGCGTAGCCGATGGCCAGCGGGATGAAGTGCAGAAGCTCTTCGAGGGTCAGTCGGGATTGCATGAAAGTGCCGTTCCCCGGACCCTATCCCCGGACCAGGTACCGCGTCCGGCATTGGGTCAATCGGGCCTACACTTTCCTCTTCGGCTGAGATAGCCAAACTCTCTCAAGATGGCAGCGCAAACGCAGGATCGCCTGGGCGCGGATTTGCCCCACGCGCGAGAGGTGTACCCCCAGCGCCGCGGCGATCTCGCGCAGGCTGAGTTCCTGGTAGTAATACAGGCTCAGTACGGTGCGCTCCATCCTGGGCATGCGCTCGATGGCGAGGGCCAAAATGCGAGTCAGTTCGCTGCGCTCCAGCACGCGCGACGGCAACTGGTCGGGGTCGCCCGAAACCAGGTTCAATAGGTCGCCGCCGGGACGGCACCCCGGGACCGACTCCAGCGGTTCCAGCTCGAGGGACTGTACCTCGGCTAGCCACTTCAGGTATTCGGCCACTGGGATGCCGAGTTCGGCGGCGATCTGTTCCTCCGATGGATCCTGGCCTGCGCGCTGGCTGGCCCGGTGCATGGCGGCCTCGATGGACCGCGACCGCTTCCGGGTTTCCCGCGGCGCCCAGTCCAACTCCCGCAGGCCGTCCAGGATGGCGCCGCGGATCTTCCGCTCGGCATAGGTGTTGAGCTGGACGTTGAGCGAGGGATCGAAGTGGTCGACCGCGGCCAGCAATCCCATCACGCCGCTGGAAACCAGGTCATCGAGGCAGACGTGGCTGGGCATGCGGTCGTGGATGCGGTTGGCAATCAGGTTCACTTGAGGCAGATGCCGTAGTACCAGGGCTTCGCGTTGGCGCGCGGCATCGGCGTTGACGGTGTCTCTGTAAGCGTATGATGCGGAGGCCATCGGCCAGTAGTTGGCATTTGCCGTGCCATGCGTTTCGTACAGCGGCGTAAGGTTTTGGACAGCCCCACAAGGCACTGATTTACATGGGGTTATGGGAAGAGGCCGAGTCGAGGCGCAGGACTCAGGCGGAGGTTCCGGTGACTGCGGCGCCGTCAAGAACCGGATGGGCGTCAATCCATTGACGCGGCGCGGTTCCCACGTCAACGAGATGGCGCCGAAGATCTTCCGTTCCGCGCCGATAAGTTTCTTGTGAGCGCGTTCTTACAGCAGGCAGAGGACGTCCTGAATACGGCCATCGATGGTGGAGGCGATCAAGATTTGGTCATCGTGATCGGCCGCCAGGGCGGAATTCGCTTGATGGACGCCGCCGGGTGGACCCTGCCTGCCCTAAGCGCCGAATATGGCGCCACGGCGGTCTTCCGCGTAGAGCGGCGCCGGGATAGTACTCGCGTGGAAGGCATGAGCGGTAGCGAGCGCTGCTTGCTGCAGCGAGAGAGCCCTCGTTCGAAGCCTTGGGGCATAGGGATGCCTGGCATGCCTGCCTGCCCCACGCCAGCATTTCAGACGATGTTGCCGCGCGGTCCGGCCTTAGCCGCGGCCTAATCGCGGAACTCGAAGGAGCGCATCCGCACCACCGTGCCCCCGGAACCCGTCCGCAGCACCGCACCCCGTATCACCAGTTCCGGCGGCGAGACCATGCGGCAATCGAACGGCCACGCGAGCCTGAGCTCCACTTCCGCGCCGCTCGGCGGTGGGCTATCGGTCTGAAAGCGGACCCCGCCGCAACTCAGGTCGGAGACTCGCCCGGATCCCAGGCATTCCGTGCCATCCCAGCGATAACCAAACCGCAACGGAATCCCGGAAAGAGGGGGCCGGGGTGTCCCCCGGTCCCAGTGGATGATGTTCAATCCCGCCATGGCGTGTTACCCCTATAATCGGCGGGCTCGGCGAATTCCATTAGACCTGGCGGGCAGGCCAATTTCACGCTTTCGACTGCTTCAGTATTTCCCAGATGCGCTCGACCCATGCCTCGTGCTCGGGCTTCATCAACACGCTGCGCAGGCAGGCCACGCGGTCCTGCTCGATCCGCAACTCGGAATATTTCGCGGCCAAGAACGCCGACGGGAGCTGGGCAACCGCCAAGTGCAGTCCGTGGGCCGCTGCGCGGTCGAAGACTTCGCGGGACCGCCGCGACACCTCCGTGGTGGTGGCGCCGCGTGGAGCCCACACCACAATGTCGAGTTGCGGCTCGAACGGAGTCATGACATCGGCATCCTCCCGCAGTTTCGCGTGCAACCGCACCGCCGCCCGCCTGCAAGCCTCCAGGCCCTGTGCAAACTCGCCACCGCGAGTCAGCGGCAGCAGCCGCTGGGTGGCCCATAGAGCCGCGGCTGCCGCACCCGGGCGCGAGCACTCCAGGCTGATTTCTCCCAGGTGTAGCTCGCCCGAAGTGAAGTAGGTGTATGGCGAATCGTGCCGGTACAGCGCGCCCACGGCGGGGTCGCGGAACAGGACCGCGCCGCAACCGTAGGGCTGCAGTCCGTGTTTATGCGGGTCGATCACCAGCGAGTCGGCCTCGGGCAGCAGGTCGAGGGCCGCGCGGGTTTCAGGCGCCAGGTTTCCGGCCAGCGTGAAATATCCGCCGTAAGCCGCATCGATGTGCAGGCGGAAGGGATAGCGGCGCCGCAGTTGCAGAATCTCGGGCAACGGGTCGACGGCTCCCACGGCCGTGGATCCTGCGGTTGCCACCACGCACCCCACGTCGCCCGCACGCAGCAAACGCTCGAGGGCGTCCGGTTCCATGCGGCCGCGGGCATCGCAGCCCACCTCGGCGAAAGGGATCCGCAAGACGCCGGTGATCCGCTGGTGAGTGTAGTGGGCCTGCGCCGACGCTACGATCTTCTTCCCCGGATCGAGCGTGCCGGCCACCCATAGCGCTTCCAGGTTGGCCATGGTGCCGCCGCTGGTGAGGTGCCCCAAGTGGGTGGCGAAACCGCACATGGAAGCCAGCGCCGCCACGGCCTCCTTCTCCATCCGAGAGGTGGCCCGCCCGCCATCGAGCGCGTGGTTATTGGGGTTGATCCACATGGCCAGGGCGTGCGCCATGCGCGCCAGCGGGTGCGGCGGCTTCAACATCTGGCCGGCGTACAGGGGATGGAAGTAGGGACAGTTGTCGCCCAGGCGGCGCGCGGTTTCGGCAAGCACATCCGCCATGCGGCCAGCGCCGGGAACGCCGGCATTCCACTCGGGCAGCGCGGCGAAGGAGCGTTCCAGTTCCCTGAATGCCTCGGGCATCCGGGCAAAGAACTCGTGGTCGAGCATGATCTCCCAGTGTCACACATGAGGATTCTGGCGGGTCATAGGAGCCCAAGCTTTATGCGGGCTTTATGCGGGCGTTGCGGCTGACTCCTCGGGCGGTTACACTGGAATGAGTCTTCAGATTCCCCGGTCGTCTAATGGTAGGACAGCGGCCTTTGGAGCCGTGAATCGTGGTTCGAATCCATGCCGGGGAGCCAAATTCCCATATCGCGTCCTGACCCGCCGTTTTCCTTTTCTTTTCTATAACTTTCCTGGTTCGAATGGCGCAAGATCTCGAACGGTTCGAACAGGGTCGTTCGCAACGCGCCGTCCTGCCACGCCGCCTTTTCAACAACCACCTGGAGCAATCGGCGTTGCTCGGCGGCGGTCTGCTGCAGGAATAACTCGCTCGCCCGGCTCGTCAGGCGCAGCATGTCGAGTGCCTGATCGATTGGGGCCGGCGTGGCCTTCAGGGTCTCTTGGATCTTGCGCTGCAGCCCGTCCTGTTCGGAGCGCCAAGTCGCCGATTGCTTGTCGAAAAACTCCTGCGTGATCCGCCCATCGAGCTTGTCCATGTACATCGTCTCGATGCGTGCCTGGATTTGCTCGTGCCGGGCCTGCAACTTCTTGATCGCCTGCGCGCGGGCCGCCTGCTCGGTCTGGTCGGAGGTGAGCACATCGCTACCGAGCCATTCGAGGATGGCTTGCGGAATGACCAGCTCCTGCAGAATTTCGGCGAACTCCCGTGCGAGAATTTCCTGACGGGTGTATGGCTCCTCGCATTTTCCCCGGTTGCCAGTGCAGTGGTAGTACACGTACTTCCGCTTCTTCAGCTCGCCGACAAACAGGCAGCCGCAATGGCCGCAGTGGACCAGTCCGGTGTACGCGAAGTCGTGCTTCACTTTCCGGGTCCTGTTCTCGGCGCGAGCATCCAGCAACGTCTGAACACGCTGCCAACATTCGCGAGTGACCAGAGGCTCGTGAGAGCCCGTGTACGTAGTGCCGTCCCAATCAAAATCGCCGGTGTACAACCGCTTCCTCAGGATCTGGTGAACGACACTGCTGTAGAGCTTGCGACCGCGCAGCTTGAGACCTTCACCGTTAGCTTCCTTCACGAGTGCCTTCAGCGAATATCGGCCGCTGGCGAACCGGCCGAACAATTCGGTTATTGTCGGCGCAACCTCCGGGTCCGAGATAATCACACGCTTGCCGTTGGGACCGTCCGCATTCCGATATCCAACCGGGGCGCAGCTTGGGTAGATGCCAGCACACGCTTTCTCGGTCATCCCCTTCACGGTCTCCTCACCCAAGTTCTGGCTGTAATTGCGGGCCATCAAGACCTTTATCCCGTGCACGAACTGTTCGTTCGACCGTGATGAGCGGCTGATGATTTCGTTCTCTTTGACGAAGTGGACCTCAACGTCGAACTCGTCTACGGTCGCGTAATCCTTGATGTTCCGGTAAAGGCGATCAGTCTTCTCCACCAGGATCGTCCGGCACTTGGTCTGGTGCTTTTTCAGATACAGCATCATTTCGTTGAAGTTCGTTCGACCGCTCGCCTTGGCGGTTTCAACGTCGGTGAACTCCTGCGCAATCACAAAGCCTTTGTTCGTGGCGTAATCTCGCAGGAGACGTAGTTGCGCTGGGATGCTGAAGCCCTCCTTCTCCTGATCTTTGCTAGACACCCTGGCATACAGCACGACTTGGATGGCACGCGCCGCCGTCCCGTTCTTGGAGGCTGGCGTCAATGTTAAGGTTCTGGCTGGCATAGCACCTCAACATTACCTCGCCGCGACGCCGTCGTCTTTCGGTCCCAACCGCGCAGAATACCCGCGAACTCCAGGAGCCTGGCGCGCGCCGCCGCCCATTCGGCATCGGTGAGCGCCCGGCCCGCGCGCAGTTCGATTGCGGCGCGCGCGGCAGCATCTATCTGCCCTCGACTTCGGTCGGCGCAATTGCTCTGTGCGTGCATAGCGGTTGGAAAAAGAAGTTCGCGTGGCCAGCGGCTAATCCTAGCGGGCTGCGCTCCTTGGTTCAGCATGGAAAATGCGTGCGGCCTCTCGATGTTGCGTCGGCGCTTCTTGCCCCGAAGAGAGATACCCGCCGGTCGCCAGCCATTGCTCCACCCAGCGCACATCGATTCGGTGCCGGCGTCCGACGGCAACAGACGGAATCTGGCCTGTCCCAACCAGGTGAAGACAGAGCCGGTACGGCAGGCCTGTGGCTTCCGCGAATTTCGGAATGGTAATCAACTTGGTCATCATTTACTCCAAGCAGGCCGGTGTTCCCGGACCAGCGGATGAGCGATGTTTTGTTCGGCCTCGCCTTTCAGTCGCTGCGTTGTATGGCTTCCGGCGTTTAGTGTGAACTTCCGGGTGCGCCAGCGGAGAAATCGAATGCGGCGCCGGTTTCCGATGCCCACGAAAAGGTCCAGATCCAAAGAGAGCGCCTCAGCACTGGAAAGAATCCGGCAACAGCGGCCATACTCATTGCGAAGCTCTATCACGTCCGGAGTGCGGTCGATAATATCGCGTAGTTCTGCACCATCAAACAGCATGTTTGGGGACTCCTCCGGCCTTTGCTCTCCCGATGACCCCAGGGCGAGGGGAGAAACCCGAATTGCAGTTTCTGATTGGATTTTGGAGCTTTATGTAGAAAACGTCGAGTTGTGGAGTGGTGCCCGATCTGGGCCGACCCAGCAAGCCGCTTATTTACAGCGACTTACGGGAGTGCTGGAGTAATTACCCAGAGTAGTTACTGCAACTACTTCTTCGGGCCTCGCGGCAAAGATGGCAAGTCTAACTCTGCCCACCGTTTTGAAAGCCACGCACGGGCGGCTGGTGCGTCCCGCTTGAACCCAGGCATCCATCCGCGGGCGGTCACGAAGGGTTCGGCAGGAGGAGTCACCACTCGGCGTCCATCGAGCGACTGCAAAATCTCCTCTTGCGAACTGGGCCGGCTCTCTGCGATCTCTTGGAGTGCTTTGTCGATCACTTCATACTTTGGGTTCCGCCTCACGCGTTTCTTCGGCTTGCCGAATTCCTTAGGCACGTGTGCATCGGGCTTAGCGACAGCGTCGCGTGCAGGCTCCGATTTTCGTGATGCGCCCGTGCCGTTGTTCGCATCGGCAGACTTGCCCAACGCACAGACGGACTGCCAATGAGCCTGTCTATCTTCGAGGTACGGCTTGATGGCCATCGCGAGGTTGTGGCGCTCATTCAGTCCGACGTACTGCCACCATTCCACGTTCGACAGATTGATGCCCGGTGGCTCCCCTGGGATGGGTGCGGGCAGCACGGCATGAAACCGGTAACGATACTTGATCGCGT